>CALUUN010000001.1 GCA_944323995.1 Candidatus Gastranaerophilales bacterium
TTCATAGCATCGTCGTAAGCATCCTGATCAGTCAAAGTATTAGTAGTCAAAGCGTAAGTAACAGGGTTAGCACCGTTTTCATCATAGATAGTGATATTGATGTAACGACCTGTAGCATCTTTTTCCAATCTTGCAGTTCTGCCTTTGATTTCTTCAACTTCGGGAGCTGAACCCATAGTGTAGGCATTAATGTTAGATTGTGAAGTACCTTCGTCAGAATAGATAGCGTTATCAACCTGATCTTTTCTGTAGAATATAGGTGACCAGGTTTCGGTAGAAGTATTTTTTACGTATCTCACATACCATTGCTGTTTACCGTTTGCATCACCGTAGTATTTTTCATTCAACATTTTTATGTATTCTTCTTCTTCAGTCTGTAATTTGGCAATTTGATCGTCAGACAAAGTGTTTAAATACGGGTCTTTGTCTTTGAACGTAGTCAAATCCTGACCGAGAACTCTCAATTGTGTAGAACCTACATAATAATCAGCTCCGTCTTGAGTAACGATAGCGCTGCCTGCACTAACAGGAGCAAAATCGTTAGTCCAAGAAGAAACATAGCTGACAAGGTAGGAACCGTCTTGCTGGGCAATCAAAGAGGTAATAGAGTTGGAGAGGTTACCGTCTTCGAAGGTATAAACCGTCTTAGTATAATCCGCGGTAGAAGGCGGAGTCGGTACGGTCATACCAAGCAGCTGGTTATAGTAGTTGGCGGACTGGTTTGCCAGAGTTGTTCTCTGCTGGTTAACCTGCTGTCCTTCATATTCAACGTTTGTTTTCCTTGCGGTCAGACCTAAGAATCTGGCCTGAGATGCTGCCATACCCATGACTTGTTCCCTTTCATTTTTTTCCTTGTGTTCATGTTTACGGCATTTTTATTTTTTTCTTTAATTTTTGATTTCTTTTTTGTAATATTTCGTTACAATAATTGCCGTAACCCACTAATAACAAGAAAAAAGAGACTACTACATGTAATCTCTTTTTTAATGAAATATTATAATTTGTCAACATTTTACTTAATATTTGAGAAAGTCCAGGCATCAAATGTCGGAGTTTCGGAAATTTTCATTTCCTTTTTAACCGTGCCTGAGCAGGAATCATCGTGTGCAATAGGTTTGTACAATCTGTTGTAGTATTCTATTACCATACGATCCGAGTTGAAGTATGCTTCGGAAGTTCTGATAGCCTGACGCATCAGACGCGCCCATTCTGTTTTATTTTCGTAATATGTCGGAATAATCTGATTTTCAATAATATTCATTACGCAATCATGATCTTTCCAGTGACGTTCTTCCCACGGCATTTCATCATCAAGTTCGGGATATTCGACGGTGTATCCGTTAATACCGTTAAACGTGCCTTCAACAGTCCAGCCGTCATAAATAGACAAATGCAGAGCGCCGTTTGCGTTGGCTGACATACCAGAAGTACCTGACGCTTCAAACGGACGAAGCGGTGTGTTAAGCCAGATATCAGAACCGCGTTTAAGCATTCCGGACAACTGCAATTCATATCCCGGAAGCACGACAACATTTTTCAATGTATGTGACTGGTTAAGAAGTTTATTAAACATTTCTTTGCCCATAACATCATCCGGATGGAATTTGCCTGCGAAAATGATTTGGACTTTATTTGAATCAAGCAGCTTTTGGATTCTGTCTTTGTCCATCAAAATCAGCCATGCGCGTTTGTAATCTGCAAATCTTCTGGCCCATGTAATTGTCAATACATCAGGGTCAAAACGTTTACCTGCAACGTTTGCAACATATTTGAACAGTTCATTTTTCATTTCGCGTTTAACAGCGAGGAGCTGTTCGGGAGTGTGAGCTTCTTTAATACGCTCATCCTGCCAGTAGTGAAGGTTTACCGCGTTGGTAATTGCGCGGATAGGACATCTGCCTTCAACCCATTCCCACATCTTGTTTGCAACAAGACCGTGAAGCTGTGAAACAGCGTTTGCAATTCTGCTCATTCTTAATGCTGCAACAGTAAGCGAGAAGTTTTCGCCGCCGAGGTTAACCGCAGTTTCTCTTGAACAGCCTGCAAAGAAACCGCCTTCAAGCAATGTATCAACCCAGTGAACTTCATTTCCCGCAGCAACAGGTGTGTGGGTTGTAAATACAGTTTTCTTTTTAACTTCATCAAGGTTGCCGTTGTACTGTCTTAAAAGTTCAAATGCAGCCGGAAGCGCGTGGCCTTCGTTCATGTGAATTACATCAAAATTGTATCCGACAGCCTGCAATATTCTTACACCGGCAACACCGAGAACTGTTTCCTGTGCAATTCTGATTTTTTCATTTCCGTCGTAAAGTTTGTAAGAAATGCTTTTTGCCCAGTCACTGTTGCCGTCAATATCCGTTGTCAAAAGATATACGGGGCAAGTACCGAACAATTCCGGTTCAACTTTGTATGCTTTTACTTTGACTTTTTCACCGAAAATATCAACTTCGGTTGTAACGCCGATATCTGTTAAAAAGTCATAGTATTTTCTGATATAAGCAACTTCAACCTGTCCTTTGTGGTCAATACGCTGGTCATAATAACCGTAAGACCAGAGCATTGTAACACCGACCATCGGGAGTTGTAAGTATCCCGCAGAGAGCATGTGCGAACCTGCAAGAAAACCAAGACCGCCCGAATATGTGCTCAAGGATTGATCCATTGCTATTTCCATCGAAAAATATGCTACATTTGGTAATGACATAAACTAAACCTTTCCTCTTTTCTTATTGTCTAAAAACTAATTAGGATATAATAACAGAATACCACAAAATTTTTATTGTTAAAGTATTGCCGGCATAAATTATATATAATCCTTGAGAATTAGTTATTTATAGCTATTTTGCCCTTAATAAAACTTAACAATAGCCTGATGTTTCACATTTTTCAAGAAATTTAGCCAGCGCAATTTTCACATGTGCGTAATTTAATCCGCCCTGCATATAGGCAACATAAGGCGGTCTGAGGGGCCCGTCTGCTGATAACTCAATGGTAGAGCCTTCTATGAATGTGCCGCCGGCCATAATGATTTTGTCTTCGTAGCCCGGGACGTATTCGGGAATCGGAGTGACGTAACCGTTTACGGGCGACAGTGATTGAATTGTCCTGCAAAACTGTTCCAGCGGTTCCGGAGCATTAAAAATTATGTTCTGGATTATATCAGAGCGTTTTTCATTGAATTTGGGCGCTGAATCAAATCCGATATCTTCAAATATTTTTGCTGCAAGAATGGCACCTTTAACCGCGTCCGCAACTATTGACGGAGCCATAAAAAGTCCCTGAAAAATAAGTCTGTGCTGATTAAACATTGCACCGCCTTCCGTACCTATTCCGGGCGCCGTGAGACGGTTTGCGGCGCGATTTACAAGTTTTTCTCCGCCTGCAATATATCCGCCGGCTTCGACAATTCCGCCGCCGGGGTTTTTTATTAAAGAACCTGCAATGATATCTGCGCCGGCTTCAAGAGGTTCAAATTTTTCAACAAATTCGCCGTAACAGTTATCCACAAAGCAAATACATTCCGGATTTTTTGACTTAACAATCTTGCAAATCCTGCCTATTTCTTCAACAGTCAGCGATTTTCTGGTTGAATAACCTTTTGAGCGCTGGATTAAAACCATGGTAACCGTGTTGTCAATTTTCTTTTCAAGTAAATCAAAATCGACTTCGCAGCCGTTTTTAAGGGGTATTTCATCGTAAGAAACCCCGTGTGCAATCAAAGAATCCTGTTTTGTTTCTTCATCACCGGCTGTTCCGATAACCTCAAGCATTGTGTCATACGGGGTTCCGGCAGCTGATATAAGTTTGTCACCGGGCCGCAGGTTGCCGAAAAGCACACAGGCAAGAGTGTGTGTTCCGGAGGCAAAATGTATTCTCACAAGCGCTTTTTCAGCTTTAAATACATCGGCAAACACCCTGTCCAGAACTTCACGGCCGAGATCATCATGCCCGTAGCCTGACACAGTATAAAAATGTTCGGGTGCAACTTTGTTTTCTATAAATGCGTTCAGGACTTTTTCCTGATTGTAATCTCTTATTTCGTCAATTTCTTCAAATTGTTTTTGAACGGCTTTTTCGGCCTGTTTTATCAAATCTTTATTCATAATATACTTATGATATTGCAAGAAAAAATAAAGGTCAATCGGATTGGGTAATTCGTAAATGGTATTTTCTTTATAAAAGCCGAATAATCAGCCTATGTTGAGGCTTTTTTTAATATTTATAATGCTGTGTTTGCCGGTATTCGGGTCTGATTACGGAGTTTATTCGCCTGAAAATTACAAATTTAATGATAATGCGTCCGAAAAAATTTTATTTATAATGGATTTTTCAAACAGTATGAGTGAATATCTGGACGGTCAGAGAAAAGTAAATTTGATGATAGAAACCATGAAGTCAATTCTTCCGCGGATAAATCCCGATACAATTGCCGGATTACGTGTATACGGACACAAATCAGGTTTTACTGCAATGGATGCGTGTAAGGCTTCATCACTTCTTGTGCCGTTAGGAACTTCCAACACGTACAGCATAGCCGAAAATCTTTCACGTACAAAGCCGCGGGGAATGACGCCTATTACTTATTCTTTAAAGCAGGCGGTTAAGTATGATTTTCTCGGATTTTCCGGCAAAAAAAGAATAATACTTTTGACGGACGGCGGTGAGAATTGCGACGAAAGCCCGTGCACTTATGCCATGGAACTTGTAAAGACAAGAAAAGACATCAATATTGATGTAATAGCATTTAATATTGATAATGAAGATGATCTTGAACAACTTGAATGTGCAGCGCTTGTTACAAGCGGCAAATTCTATACGGCAAATACGGCGGCTGAGCTTGCAAGAAGTATTTCAAACAGCATTAACGCAAAAAAAGATGTTGATGCAAAAATTATAAGCAATTATTAATAGTATTTGCACGCAGGGTCTGCGCTGTCAATAAGTCCGTCAAAATCATTATCAACACCGTCATTACATGATCCTATTGATTCCGGAGATTCGGCGCGGGCATTCTGTTTCAAATATATATCCGGAATTTTTTGCCAGATGTATAAAAAATATTCTTTAAACTTTTTTGCAAGGGCAGGGTTTTCGACTATAACCATGTTCTCATCATTTTTATTTTCCCCGCTGTTTGAAAAATTCATAGAGCCCGCTATAAAATATTTATCATCTATTATTATAGATTTCATGTGCATTTTGCCGGCATAGTTTTCAGTTTTAAGCAGGATGCCGTTTTGTCTTAAAACTTGGTGTTTTGTGTTTCTGGTGGAAGTTGAATTTGCGTCAATAATTATTTTTACGTCTGCACCTCTTTTATGAGCTTTTATTAAAGCATCAGCAAAATCACTATGTGTAATGAGAAAAGCGGGTACATAAACATATTTTTCAGCATCATTTATAAGCGGGATTACATATTGCATGGCTTTGTCATAAGGTGAAAATAATATTTTTATTTTGCTGTTATTCAGAATAAACCTGTTATTTCCTCTGCATTTTTGTTTTAGATTGTGAAACTTCCCTGAAAGCATTTGTTCAAATTCGGCCGTGTACAAATCTGCTGCGTCTGCAGAATTGATAATTAAGACAGAATTTGCGTTAAATCCCGAAAATCCCGTTGCGGTAAAATTCATAGAGCCTGTAATTACCGTTTTGCGGTCGATTATTATGAATTTATTGTGCATAAGTTGATTACTGTAAGCAGCATTATCGGGCAGATAATCAGTTGTTGATTTGTCGGATATTTTTGCAGTTTCAATTGTTTCTTTGTAGTAATCTCTATCGGGGTTTGAGGATTTGTCGTAAACCAGTCTGATTTTGACATTTCTTTTGCACGCATTTGAAAGTGCATTATAAAAAGCCGGAATTTTATCCAGTCCGTAGGCAGCAATATCTATTGATGAATTTGCTGAATTGATTTCATTGACTATTTCTGTGCAGACTTTTGCATTACAATTTTTGTTAGGGGTGAGAGTTGTTGTAAAATCGGTGAGAATTAATTTTAAATCTCCTTGAGAAAAAGTTTTGCCGAAGATATCGGGTGATTTGTCGTGTTGTTTGGCCGGTGCAGCTTTTTTAGACGGCTTTTTTGCGTGGCAGAATTTGCAGGCTTTTGCTTCTTTAGGAAGTTGTTTTGCCGGAATTATAACATAATCGGAACTCAAAACTCCGTATTTACAGTCGAGTTTGTGGTATTTGTAGCTTTTGCGGTTGAGAATAACAGGATTTAATTTCTTTGCCTCTTCAAGTTTTTTAAGCAGATTATATTTCCGAAATTTTCCGTTTTTAGCCGCCAAACCTGATTCAAAGAGTTTGTCCGCATAATTTTCGTTATCAACCGTAATTTCTGCAAATCTGCAATCGTGGGATGATTTTCCGGTAAAATTTACTTTTACTTTTTTATCAAGAAGCAAGTTGCTTGCGAATTCTTTTGTAAGGTAACCGAGTGCAATCCCGTCAGTATCCGAAATGTTCAGTCCGTTTGCAAAATCCGGAACTTTGCTGCCCAATTCGGAGCTGAAAATTTCTATATTTTCAATGCAGACTGTTTCATTAATGTCAGCAATACCGTTATTGTTCATGTCAATTTGGATAACGGACGGAGTTATCAGATTAAGCACGATATTTGCCTGCCGCTGAGTATAAATAAACAAAGCAAACAAGGCAAAAAATATGAATATTAAAAATGCAAAAAAGTAATTTTTCATCAAAGCAAGTTTTTGTAATTAGTAAGCGTAAATCCGAGTCTGTAAATATCATCCTTGAGTTTCTTATCCAGCGTAATACTAAATTCGCGGGTGTGGGAGTTTTTAATGACTTTGTCGACATAACAGCACGGATGAATAAGCGCCTCGGCAATGCAATCAGTTTCAGGCAGAGCTTCAAGGCCGGCTCTTACCGTGTCCGAATCCATCATGCCGGTATATCCGACACCGATTATATAGTTATTTGTTTTCAGGTTGAATTTTTTGAGCACAGTTTTGTTTTTGGCCGTGAAAAGGTTGAGCAGCACAATTTTAATCAAATTCAGCGGATAAGATAATCCGATGTGCTTTTTAAAACTGCTTACCGTATAAAAATGTTCATGCTGCGTCCTTATACAGGGAATATTATACTCCTCGGCCAGTTTACAGACCAGTTCAAAAATCGGCGGGATAGCATGTGTGTGCACATGAGAATCAATATGGTCGATGTTTGTATACTTTTTAACTTTTTCTATCTGAGCCCGAAACTCTTTTTCAATCTGCGAAAGTACATTTTTATTATTTGAGTTAAGAATATAAAACAAATACCCTTTGTTAAAATTTCCGTTTTTATCGGTCAATAGATGACAACCGGTAAGCGATTTGCCTTCAATTATGTTCAGGTGAACACCTAACCCGAGACCGGCGCATTCCGGAAGTATATCATTTACAGCTGCGGAAAAAGCACTGCCGTTTGCGCATAAACTGGCAGAAGTTAATATTCCGTTGTTAAACCCCTCCAGAACAGCCCTGTTGTACTCTTTTGTCATGCCGAAATCATCAGCGTTTAAAATAAATCTTTTCCCCATAAAATTTTCCTTGCAATTATTATACAACTATTATAATATAAAAATGATGAGTGAGTTTAAACCGATATTAGCTATAGTCGTTCCATGCTTTAATGAAGAACTTTGTGTTGTATCAACAATTGAAAGACTGCGTGAAGTTAAGCAGGTTCTTGTTGATAAAAATAAAATCAGCGAAAAAAGCTATATATATCTTGTCGACGACGGTTCTGCAGACAATACTTGGAATCTTGTTGTACAAATGCATGAAAAGTATTCAGATGTGAAGGGGCTGAAATTTATCAGAAATTTTGGCAACCAGAAGGCACTTATTGCAGGTTATGAAGGCGTCCGCGCGCTCGGGTGCGATTGTGCCGTGTCTATTGATGCGGATTTGCAGCAAGATGAGTGGGCTATAGAAAAATTTGTGGATAAATTTCTTGAAGGTGCGGACATTGTGTCCGGCATCAGAAACAGCAGGGAAACAGACAGTTTATTCAAAAAATCAACAGCAATTTTATTTTACAAACTTATGAATATGCTCGGTGCGAAAATTCCCATGAATCATTCCGACTACAGACTTATCAGCAAACGTGCGCTTGATATAATGGAATTATATCCTGAAAAGCACCTCTTTCTGCGCGGATTTTTCAACGAAGTAGGACTGAAAACGGTTTATGTGAATTTTGATGTAAAACCGAGAATGGCCGGAGAATCAAAATTTAACTTTGTAAAACTTATGGGGCTTGCACTTAACGGTATAACTTCATTCAGCGTTGTTCCTTTAAGAATAATTTCTGTTCTCGGTTTTATCATGGCGTTTGTAAGTTTTATAATAGGTGCTGAAACGGTTTTTGAAAAAATATTTTTCCATAACACACCGAACGGCTGGGCAACAAATATTATTCTGCTTTGCTTTTTCGGCGGTATTCAGATTTGCTGTCTGGGCGTAATCGGCGAATACGTAGGACAGGTCTACAGAGAAGTTAAAGGCCGACCAAGATATATAAAAGAAACCGAATTGAAATAAAAGCCGTGCCACTGTCTATCGAATTATTAAAATAAAGTCTTTATAAATACAATCTCTTTTTAATAACACTACACCCGCAAGGATTGCCTTAGTGCTGCTATGTTTCCATCCTGACACGGTTCGACAGCTTGCGCCATATTGCTCTTAAACGTCAACAACTCTATTTATATTGACAGTACCTTAAGAACCCTCACAACAGGCTCTGCACCCCGCGTACGCTTCGGGTCGAGAGATCGCAAATCCCCGTGGAGCACGGCTTAATTTTTATTATAACACAAAATTTTAATCAATCAATCTTACACTAAGCGTCGGCAGATTATTATAAAAATACGGCAAATTGTCGGAAGCTGTTGTCCAGGCAGTCCAGAGCACGCCTTTCGGCATTTCCGCAAGCCGCTTTTCTATATTTGAGCAGTATTCGGTTTTGCAGACTTTTAAATTACTCATCTGAGCAAGATCTCCGATGCTTACTATAACGCATTTGCCGGTTTCCTGATGGTATTTGAGAGCTGCGTTTATTGCTTTATGAACCTCTTTAACACGGTTTTTCTTTTGTGGAAAAGCCAGTTTTTCGCAGTGAATTCCGATACTTTCGGCATGTTCAAGCAGAGCGCTTACAACCTGTCTTGCTTTTGCAGGACTCTCATCCGCAATTATTAAACCTGTTTTGAAATCTTCTCTCAGTATGTTTTTGTCGCCGAGCTGCAGACATTTCATGGGGTAGAGAATATTTTCTTTTAACTGTGTCACTGTCCTGCCGCAGCTTTTTAATTTATTTAATCCGAGTGTTTTATCCGCAAGTTCAACAACATCTTTCGGAATTGAATTGCGGCCGGTAAATTTTTTCAGACATGCAGCAGCGGTTATTATGGCCAGTACTCCGGCAAGATAGCTGTATTTATGCTCTTTGAGCATATATTTAGGCTTGTAATTTTCGTTTGCAGTATAAAGAAAAGGGTTTGCAATTTCTTTTGATACCCCTTCAGATCTGAAATTCTGCCTGTAAGTGTTAGAGATGCGCGCGACTTTCATTATAACTATTGTAAACCGCTTAATATGATTTTTTGCTACTTTATTAAGTTTTTTAAAGCAGTTTTGGCTAGCCCGACACACTGATGTAAATCCTGCATGTTGCAGTTATTTTTATTCCGGAGGTAAATATGACAGAACGATTAGAAATGTACCGCTGCGAAATTTGCGGCAACCTTGTTGAAGTTATTCTTGACGGTGCCGGAGAACTTGTTTGCTGCGGCGAACCGATGACATTGCTTCATGCACGCAATAACGACAGCGAGGGTTTGGAAAAACATGTCCCGGTTTTTGACGAAATTCAGGACAATAAAACTAAAATCCGGGTCGGAAGCATTCCGCATCCTATGGTTAATGAACATTATGTAATGTTTATTGAAGCCGTTTCAAAAGACAATAACGAAACTCATCTGAAGTATCTCTATCCGGCGGATGAACCGGAAATGGTAACTGATTTGAAAAATATTGCCGCAAGAGAATTTTGTAATATTCACGGACTGTGGGAGGGAACAAATGATTAGTGATAAAGTTAAAGAAATTTTAAATGAACAAATAAATAAAGAATTTTATTCCGCATATTTATATCTTGCAATGTCGGCATATTTTGACGACAAAGGACTCTACGGATTTGCAAACTGGACAAAAGTTCAGGCAAAAGAAGAAGTCGATCACGGTATGATAATTTTTGATTATATGAATGACAGAGATTGCGCGGTTCATCTCAAACAGATTGACGTGCCCGATACCGATTTTAGTTCGCCGATTCAAGTGTTTGAAAAAATTCTCAAACATGAGCGTTATGTAACTTCCTCAATTGAATCTATCGCAAATCTTTCAATGGATGAGTGCGATCTTGCTACAAGAAATTTTATTAACTGGTACTTAAAAGAACAGGTTGAAGAAGAAAAAAATGCTTCCGACATAATTGCAAAACTAAAACTTTTCGGCGATGAAAAGGTATCTTTATACCTGATTGATAAAGATCTTGCTAAAAGAGAATACAAATCTCACGAATATAACTAAATATTTCACATTTGTAAAGAATTTGTCCTGTAAGCGATAATAAGTTATTATTATAGTGATATGGGAAAAATTGTTGTAGTCGATGATGAAAAAATTGTAACCTCTGCCTTCAAAACTTTGCTTACAGTAGAAGGCTTTGAGGACGCATACTTTTTCAATGACCCTAAAGAAGCATTAAAATTCTTAAAATCGGAAACTCCCGACATAATCATTTCGGACTTTATTATGCCGAAAATGAACGGTCTGGAGTTTTTGACTGCAGCAAAAAAATTGCATCCCGAAGTCAGCATGATTCTTTTGACAGGTTACGCCGATAAAGAAAATGCCATTCGCGCGATTAACGAAATCGGACTTTACAAATATATTGAAAAACCCTGGGATAACGATGATTTAATCCTCAACATAAAAAACGGCATTGAAAGAAGTAATCTGCTTAAAAATCTTCGCGAAAAAATATCTGAACTTGAAGATGCAAAAGCTAAACTTGAAGATTATTCACGCAACCTTGAAAAAATTGTAAGCGCCCGCACTGCTGAACTTTCCGCCGCAAACCTTAAATTAAGCGGAGTTATTACGCACTGTGCAGACGGTATTATAATTATTGACAAACACGGTATTATTGAGCAGGTAAATCCCGCATGTGAAAATATGACCGGACTTTCCGATACTGCCCTGTGCCATATGAAACTGCAGGAAATCGCCTTTTCTGATAATGTTGACTTTAATAAATGCACGCGCGCACGCGATACAATTTTCGGACTCGGGCCGGATAAATCTCAGATTCTAATAAGAGATTGCTACATAAGAAATTCCTTAAGCGGTAAAAGTATTCCCGTTGAGATTAACTTTGCCTCAATTTCAACCTCGGATAAAGAGCGTTACGTCGGAGTTATAAGGGATGTAAGCCTTCAAAAGGATACCGAAAGACTGCGTGATGATTTTATCGCAACATTAACCCATGATTTAAGGACTCCTTTGCTTGCGGCGATACAAACACTTAAATTCTTTCTTGACGGATCGCTGGGAGAAATTGAGGACAAACAGCGTGTTCTGCTTGCAACAATGCTGCAAAGCAACGAGGATCTTCTCGGGCTTGTTAATGCACTGCTTGAGGTTTATAAATTTGAAAGCGGCAAATTGTCACTTTGCAAAACCAAATTTGCAGTAAGAGATTTGATTAATCAGTGCTACGACGAATTAAAACCTCTTGCCGAAAATAAAAATATTGATTTTGTTTTGAATTCTGATATTGAGGACGATGTTTATATTTACGCGGACAAAAGTGAAATAAAACGTGTGATGATAAATCTTTGCGGCAACGCAGTGAATTATACCAACAAAAACGGCAGAATTGATATATATTCCAAAATCCATGAAAACGGTGACTTTATGTTTTCGGTTGCCGATAACGGAAACGGTATACCAAAAGAGGATATTCCGCATCTGTTTACCAGATTTTCTCAAGGGACAAGTAAAAAACGTTCAACAGGAACAGGCCTCGGACTTTATCTTTCAAGACAAATTGTTGAAGCTCATAACGGCAAAATCTGGCTTGAAAGTAAATTAAACAAAGGCAGCGAGTTCAGTTTTTTACTGCCCGAGGCTGTATGCAGTGATGGTTCATTAAGTAAAGAAGGACAGGTTATTAATGGCTGAAATAAAAGTTTTAATAGTTGAAGACCATGACATGGCAAGAATGGGGTTGTCGGTTATTCTTTCCAAAAATCCCTCCATAAATATAGTTGATATGTGTGCGGACGGTCTTGACGGTGTCGAAAAGGCGCTTAAAACAAAACCGGATGTTGTAATTATGGATATCGGGCTTCCGACAATAGACGGCATTGAAGCAACGCGAAAAATTAAGGCAGCAAATCCCTCAATCAAAGTTTTAATGTACACTTCCAGAGAAGAGGAAGACGATATTTTTGATTCTTTCAAAGCAGGCGCGGACGGATATATTACCAAAGGTGCAACCTCAGACCAGACAGTTGCCGCAGTTACTGCGGTTTCTGAAGGTGCCGGCTGGCTTGATCCTGCAATTGCAAAAATCGTACTGACCAATATTCGTAAAAGTTCTGATACCGAAAGAAAACGCGGTGAAATTAATTACAAACTCGGTAAAAATTTATACGGGCTGACTGAACGGGAAATGGAAGTTCTGGCTCTGATTGTGGACGGTATGAGCAACCCGCAGATTTCGGAAAAACTTGTGATAACGCTTTCCACAACAAAAACCCATGTTCACAGCATTCTCCAAAAACTTTATGCGGAAAGCCGTTCAAAAGCTGTTGCAACGGCAATGAAGGAGGGGCTTGTCTGATTTTGCGGCGATGTATAATTTTTTTAATCCTTGTTATATTGACTAATTCGGCTTCAACTCTTGCTTTTGAATTTAAGAAAAAAGACGCAAGAGAGCGCGAAGCTGAATACGTTCATAATGTTTTAAAAGAAGAAGAAAAAGAGAAATACGAACGCAAAAAATTTAATTACAAACCCTCCGGGTACATGACTGTTGAAGAATACGAGGCGCTTTCGACCTATCAGGACAAAGCTGCAACGGATTATGAAATTCCGGAGCAGGTAAAAAGATCGGATATGAAATATGTTCCTGAACCTACTTACAGAATTGTACGTTATAATGATCCGCCGGGTAGTCCGGAGTTAAATATCACAAAGCAATTCTACAAACGCGGCCAGTATAACGGACAGGGGATTGCCTCACCTGATTTTAAGATGATGGTATATCCGGTTGTATATTATTATCCAAACAGTGCCTCTACGGCCTCCGATTTGTTTGTAATCCCGCTTGAAGATGACGGCACCTCTTTAAGCAAAATTATGCGTGCTAATGTCGCAAAACGTCTGCCTGACCCGATTGTTTCAACCGAAAAATCCATCGATAATTTATCGGCATTCAGAACTCTTACACCAATTGATTTTTCTGCCGACAGCACAAAACTTCTTTTAAAGGAAAAAATCGGGAGTTCTCAAGACGGTATCTGGAAAACTAACGCTATTGTTTACGATTTTGAAACAAAAAATTCTTACAATCTTGTCGAATTGCGTGATGCAATCATATATTACTGGAAAGAAAATAAAGGGATGAATCTTGACGATTTGCGCTGGGACATTTATCCGCTCGGTTTTTTAAAAGATGAACCTGACAGAGTTGCGGCCTGCGCTTATGCCTACACGGGCAAAGTTCCGGTGTTTCTTGGTATATGGAGTATTGATTCGCACGGCGAACAATCACGTTTAATTTCATTCGACATAAAAGATATTGAACTAAGTGTAAACGGCTTCAAGATCATTCAAGACGGCGTTGTCAGACCGATTATTATTGAAAATGAAGAAAAAGCCCAGAAAAAAATAGAAAAGCAGGAAGCTAAAGCGGCAAAGGAAAAAGAAAAAGCCGATTTTAAACAGATGGAGCTTGAATATAAAGCCAAAATCAAAGAGATGGATGAAAAATTCAAAGAACAGAAAAAAGACTTTACGCGCAGACAGAATATCGGCGGTACAACAACGTTTAATGAAGCTCCCGTTAAATTCCGTGAATTAAAAATTAAAGAACTGCAAAAACAAATTGAAAAAGGTGAAAAAGAGCAGCAAAAACTCTTAAAAGAACTGCAAAAACTTGACGAAGAATTAAAGAAAATTCAAACATCTAACCCGTAATAAGTTTTTCTTTTTCAATGCGCGGCAAATTTTTTATACGGCATTCTTCTTTTATAGCTTCTGATTTGGTTAAAAATTCTTTTTGCCATACAACCTTCACGGGCTTGTTCGCACGCGTATATTTTGCCCCGTGCCCTTCAAGATGCGCTTTAAAACGTTTTTGCACATCATCAGTGTATCCGCAATAGTAGGTATTGCGCTCGGTTAACAGAATATATACATAAAATTTTTTATCCATTAAAACAATTAAAACAAATAAGAGCGGTTATTATAACCGCTCTTTAATGTATTTTTTATTAACATACCGAAGAAAATCCGCCGCATGAACCGCCTGAGCAGCTGCCTGCCGAAAAACCTCCGGATGAAAAACCGCCGCCAAAACTGCCGAGTGATGACACCGCGTTTGCAAAATCGCTTAAAAATCCGCCCATGGCAATCGTGTCTGCGCCTTCGTATGCCGCATACATACTGTAATCAACCGCAAAAGGATTATTTGTTATAAATTCATCATATTGACCCATTGTCATAAGACCGTCTTGAAATAACATTGCAAGCGATCCGGCTGTTTCAACAACTTCTGCGGGTTTTTGAGCTTCAGCAACGTATGTTCTTTCTGAATTTGACGGTTGTGATAATGTAATCATCTTAACTCCTCTCGTGCTTACATATATATAAAGTTTCCTGATTAATCCCGATTTCAGCATGTGTTCTTTTTGTTACATTCGTTAACAAAAAAATCCCGTACCCCTGATTTAGCTCAAAATAAACCTAAAGATTGATGTTATATACACGGTGCCCCATTATCATGATAATTGTAAAAGAAGGGGATAGTTGTGAAAAGAATTATTTTAATATTATCAATTTTATTATTCGGCATGTCAGCCTTTGCGGCGGATAATTACTTACACACGGTTATACTTGAAGGCACGGACGACGGGTATAATATCATACTTAAATCTGACAGCCTGCCGCAGGTGAAAAAAACACTAAAAGGCAGCGATAATCTTATACTTGATGTAAAAGGCATTTCAGTTTCTTCAGCCGTAAACGCTATTTACAAAAGTTCTGCTGATATAAACAGTCTTGTTGTCGAAAACGTTGCGGATAACGAACTTAAAATATACATAGCGGCAAAGGACATAGCAAGATCAACAATTATGGCACAAATGCCCGACAATACGCCGGTAATATTGAGTGAACGTTTTCCGGCAGAAAAAGTTTTGTGGACGTTTGCTGTTTTAATAATCCTTGCGCTTGCTGTTAAGTCTGCAAAAGCTATAACTGATTATGAAAATTCGCTGGTAATTAAAAAAGACATTAAAGACAGGGAAATTGAGCTTTACAGAAACTTTCAGCGCGAGCTTGCGAGCATGCCTGATATCAACTGCAAAATCAAAAATGCTTATGCAACAAACATTATGCCGCGTTCAAGAAGAAACTACAAAGAGCTTATAAGAAGATAAGCTACATTGAAAAGTATTGCCGGATAATCCTTTCAATTTTTTGAGAGGATTTCCCGTCACCGTAAGGATTTTTAACGGTCAGGCGCGATGAATTTTTATCTTTTGCAAGAATTTCCTCCGCAGAATCAATAATTTTGTCATAATCAGCACCCACAAGCTGAGAAACACCCGCGTCAATACCTTCCTGACGTTCTGTTTCATATCGCATAACAAGCACAGGACATCCAAAAGACGGTGCCTCTTCCTGAATTCCGCCGGAATCCGTCAGAATAAGTTTTGCATTTTTCATTAAATACACAAGATTAGGATATTCAAGCGGTTCAAGCAGTTTTATATGCGAATATCCTGCAAGTCTTTTATAAATTTTGTCATGGACATTCGGATTCGGGTGAACAGGAATTACAAATGTATGGTCTGAATATTCTTTTGCAAGGTATTCAATTGCGTCAATTATCCTGTCAATTCTTGTACCGTGATTTTCACGTCTGTGTGCCGTTATCAAAACAAGTTTGTCATCAATTTGTATATTTTTGTCAGAAAAAAACTTTTCGGCATTTGAAAGTGTGCTGTCAGAAAGACAAAACAGGGCATCAATAACTGTATTCCCCGTAACAAAAATCTTATCCGGCGAAATATTTTCTTTTAAAAGCGCCTGCTTATTTTTTTCGGTAGGGGCAAAATTAAGTTCGGCAACTCTTGTTGTCATCTGGCGCATAATCTCTTCCGGAAACGGTTCATAAATGTCATAAGAGCGCAATCCGGCCTCAACGTGAAACACCGGAATTTTTCGGTAATAACTTGCAAGAGCCGCACACAATACCGTCATTGTGTCGCCCTGAACAATTGCCGCATCAACCTGATTATTTGCAAGAACATTATCAAGCGAGGTCAGAATTCTGCTCTGAACTTCGACCAGCGATTGATTTTCGCGCATACAGTCCAAATTGATATCTGATTTAAGTCCGAAATAATTTAACGTCTGGTTTGAAAGCTCTTTTTGCTGCTCTGTGTTGCAGATAATTACGTTATACAAATTTTTATGTTTTTTAAGCTCTATTACAAGCGGAGCAAGTTTTATTACCTCCGGTCTTGTACCGAACACCACCAATATGTTTTTCATAACTAGAGTTTATTATAAAATTCGCCAATATGCAATATAGGAACATAAGGCAATTGAATATTATACATAAGTTTTTTAAAGTTAAAAATACAGGAGGAAAATTTTGATAGAACTTTATATCTCGGAAACTTGTCCCTATTGCCGCAAAGTTATTGATTTTCTTGAACACTGTAATCTTGATTTTGAGAAAAAAGATATAGCCTTAAACGGCAATCTTGATAAACTGATTTCGCTTGGCGGATTTGCACAGGTGCCTTTTTTGTACGACAAAGACAAAAATATAAAAATGTACGAATCAGACGACATAATAGATTATTTAAAATCGGAGTAGTATGTATTATAAAAACACTGATATTGAATATAACGGGTGCTCAGGCAGGGGTATGTGCTCAATTGCGCCGAATATTTCATCATTTCAGGAAGTGATGATTACAGTCTTGCGTATCATTGCGTATTACATCATAAAACTTGAACAAATGAAAATTGATTGCACAGATGTAAAACAAAATTTGATTGAATCCCTCTCTAACCTTATTACAAGCACTGTTTATACGGATGAACAGCTTCTGGATTTGATTGTTAAAAATTACGGCCGGCTTTTAAACCTCAAGCACAGCTATATTGCAGCTTGCAAAAAAGAAAATATACCGGCCAAAAATCCGAAAATTCCATTTACGCTAAAATCTGATACAGGGCTTTCGGGCATACTGGGAGCAGGCCAGAGAATGATAAATGATAAAAATAAAGGCTTAAATACAGAGCTGAAGTGTTACTCAGAACTTCTTCTCGTTGTCATAAAAAGTGTTTCGTTGAGTCTGGTAAAACTTTTTGACTATGAAATTTTTGAGCCTTCTGCGCAAAATTTGATAATTGAGGCGCTGAATTTATATAATTCAGGCAGAATATCAATTCCGAAGTATAAAAATTATATAGCAAAACTTGCTGATATTGATTCTCAACTCTGGATGACGAGAAAAAATGCCCAGCTAAAAACATTCGGAAAAATTTCTCAAACAGATGTTTCATTTTCAGCCTCAAAAGGTAAAGCAATCCTTGTTTCCGGCTCCAGTCTTGCCGATTTGTATTCGCTGCTTGAATCAGCGCAAGGGGAAAACGTTGATATCTATACTCACGGAGATTTGTTGATTGCACATGCGTTTGAGAAATTTAAAAAATTTAAAAATTTAAAAGGCCATTTCGGGAGCACAGGTGATGATTGCGTGCTTGATTTTGCAATTTTTCCAGGGCCTGTTGTTTTGACCAGACATTCTTCACAAAATATTGAATATTTAATCCGCGGCAGACTCTTTACAACGGAATCTCCGGCACCAAAGGGTGTAACTCTTATAAAAGATAATGATTTTTCCGGAGTATTTAAGGCCGCTTATAAAGCAAAAGGCTTTTCAAAAGGTAAAAATAAGCCCCGTGTGACTGTCGGATATAACTCAGATGAACTTTTGAAAAAAATTGATTCACTGTCAAAAAAACTTAAATCCAAAAAAATTAAAAATTTGCTGCTGTTCGGGATATCAAATTATTCAAAAGAGCAGGCGGAATACTTTGACAAACTTTTAAGCACGGCGCCGGACGATACATTCGTGATAAGTTTTTCGTATAAAAACAATTCAAAAAACTTAATTCACATAAATATTGCCAACAATTTTCCGCAGCAGCTTGCTGTTTTGGAAATGTTATTTGAAAAAATTTCGCTCAAAAACAACAAACTTGTTATTTTTCTGACAAAATGCGACACAAATACTCTCTCGATAATGATAAATTTGAAACAGCAGGGTGCAAAAAACATGTATCTTTCAACCTGTCCGCCGACAATTATAAATCCGGCTGTCATGAAAACATTTATGAATTTGTATTCAATCAAGGCGATGTCACCGGATCCCCAAGCAGATATAGCAGCTTTAAAAAGCAAATAAAAAGCCCTCCCGCAGGAGAGCTTTTTATCAATATATACAGAAAAATTAGTATCTGTAATGAGCGAATGCTTTGTTAGCTTCAGCCATTTTATGGGTGTCTTCGCGTTTTTTGCAAGCAGCGCCCTGACCGTTTGAAGCATCAATAAGCTCGTTGGTCAATTTGTCTATAAAAGATTTACCGTTGCGTTTTTTAGCAGCTTCAATAAGCCATGAAGACGCAAGGGCAAAGCCTCTGTCTGCTTTAACTTCAATAGGCACCTGATAAGTAGAACCGCCGATACGTCTTGCTTTTACTTCCAAAAGCGGGGTAGCGTTAGAAAGAGCCTTCTGGAACAAATCCATAGCTTTTTCATTGGTTCTTTCTTCAATTTTAGTCATTGTTGAATAGAAAATTCTTTCAGCAAGTGACTTTTTGCCTCTGCGCATAATTCTGTTGATAAATTTTGAAATATCAACACTGTTATATACCGGATCCGCCAGCGGAACTCTTTTTGCGGGTTTAGAACGTCTTGACATTACTTACCTCCCTTTGCTTTTTTAGCACCGTATTTGGATCTGCTCTGTGCTCTGTTAGCAACACCTGCTGTATCCAATGTACCTCTAACGATGTGATATCTTACACCCGGAAGATCTTTTACCCTTCCGCCTCTAATCAGAACAACACTGTGTTCTTGAAGGTTGTGGCCGATACCCGGAATATATGAAGTAACTTCAAATCCGTTTGTTAATCTGACTCTGGCAACTTTTCTAAGTGCTGAGTTTGGTTTTTTAGGGGTTGTTGTATAAACCCTTGTACATACTCCGCGTCTTTGAGGACAATCCATCAAAGCAGGAGATTTTGTTTTGTCTGTTAGCTTTTTACGTTCTCTGCGAACTAGCTGGTTAATTGTAGGCATTTTTTTCTCCTTTTTTATTTGTTACATACATTTGACAGAAAATTTTTTATTAACCTGAAACCCTTACTCATTCCGGTTATTTAACCTTACGGAAAAAATTCCTCAGGCACTTTCTGCCCACCCGTCGTCAAATCCAGCACGAAAATTTCGGCCGAGTGTACTTATATCTAACAACAAGCATAAATAAATGTCAATCTGATTTGTTTATTTTGTGCTATAATTATTACGAGAGGTTATGATATGTACTTTAACAGAAAATGCAAAATAACGTTTATATGCCACGGGGCAACAATTTATTCCGAAGAATACAGGTTTTCGGACGTTGAAAACTATCCGCAGCTAAGTGAAGGCGGACAGGAAGAAGTCGAAAGAATTTGTGAATTTCTGCGCAGAAGAGCGGTTAAAAATGATGTTATATACACTTCGCCATCCGTGAGAACTGTTCAAACAGCGAAAATGATTGAAAAACTTTACAAAAAAGACAGCATTATTCTTGAAGGTCTAAGGCCGAGAAAGTGCGGTAAACTCAACGGATTAACCATTGAGCAGATTGAAAATAAATTCCCGCACCTTCTTGAAAGCTGGTTCAACAACACAGAATATGACGACGAACTTGAAGCCGAAAGTATAAACGACTTTATAAACCATACTAAAAAAATTATTGATGAAGTCGTCGAACAAAATATCGGCAACAGAGTAATAATTGTAACGCATCCCGAGGTAATACAGGCTGCTATATGCGCAGCACTTGAAATTCCGTACGGTAAAATTGCAAAAATATTTATAAAAACAGGCAGTGCCACCCAGATAAGCTATTACGAAAACTGGGCAAGTCTTGTTTATTCAGACCATACTCCTATTTTTTAAACTGTTGAGAGCAGTCTTTTGCTTTCCGATATCAGAAAATCTTTGCCGGGGTTAGTGTCAATAAAATCCCACGGCAGTGTAATTTCATACGGAAAATCGGCAAGTGCATAGTAATCCGTATTGATTTTGCCTTTAGCCGCGGATCTAAAGGCGCCGAGTGAGGCATGATTTTTATAAACATCAAGAAGAAAATCCCCGAATGTATCATCTCCTCTTGATAAAACTGCCTGATAATAATCCCATTTAATGCTTGCAACCTGTGCTTTTACACCGAGTTTATGCAGTTCTTTTTTCAAATATTCAGCCTTTTTCTCAAGTAAATTTGTTTTTTCTCTGCCGCACCATTGAAAAGGCGTATTCGGCTTGGGTACAAAACTTGAAAAACCGAACGAGATATCAAATCCTTTGTATTTATTTTTAATTTTTTTAGCAAGCAGAATCATTTCGTCCAAATCTTCATAAGTTTCGGTCGGCAGGCCTATCATTCCGTAGAATTTGAATCCTTTTAGTCCGTTTTGGCGGGCAATATCTATTGCGTTAAATATTTGCTCTTCAGTCAGGTTTTTATTGATAACCCGTCTTAAGCGTTCACTGCCCGCTTCAATTGCAAGCGTTGTGTTACGCTGTCCGGCAGCAACAAGCGTTTTAACAATTTCCGGACAAAATGCATCCACACGCATTGAAGAAATACTCATGCTGATTTTTTGTCCGTTTTGAATTTTGTCATAAATATATTTGCAAATCTCTTTAAATTGCGGGTGTGCCGTAATTTGAGCCCCGAGCAAAGCTATTTTGTCCGTATATTTAAGTGCTGAATCTATTGCCGAAATAATTTTTTCATAGGGAACAAACCTGACAGGCAGGTTCAGATAAGATGCCAGACAAAAACCGCATCTGTTTGCACAGCCGCGCTCTGCTTCAAGTATAAAAGTGTTTTTAAAAAATGCTCTTTTGCTGATAATCGGTGTATAAATGCACTCGGTTAAACGTTTGGTAACCTTTTTCACTTTGTCTTGTTTTAGAGACGGAACGTATATCCCGTCAAGATTTGAAAGAAGTTTAAGAACTTCGGATTTGGGTTTGTCTGAATTTTCTTTGCAGAGTTTGACAGCCTCAAGGTTAAGATCTTCACCGTCGCCAATTACAAAAAAATCAAAAAAATCCGAATACGGCTCCGGATTAGCAGTTACGACAGGGCCGCCCGCGAATATTATAGGGGCATTTTCATTTCTGTCAGAACTTTTCAAGGCAAATCCGTATTTTTCAATCATTGAAAATATATTGTAAAAATCCATGTCAAATGTGAATGAAAACCCGAACATATTAAGATTTTCACGGCTAATTCGCGTTGATTTGGTATCTTGAAAAATCATTTCAATATTGATATCATCAGTCTGATCAATGGATTTAAACATCCACAAGAAACCCAGAGACGACAGCGCAAAAGATTCCGGCCCCGGAAATGCCATCCACATATTAAAATCAGTGTTTTTATGCTGTTTCCGGTCGTATAAATAAATGTCTGTATCAGTCTGAAGTTTCGACAATATCTTTACCTCGATTAATCGGAATTAAATACAATTCATCAATCAAAACGCAGATTGTGGCAGCAATTGCAGGCGCAAGAATTACACCCCAGACACCCAGAAACTGTTGTGCCACAAACAATGAGAAGAACACCATCAACGGGTGCAGAGCCATAAATTTTCCGAATAAAAACGGACGAATCATGTAGTTGGATATCTGTTGAATGATTAAAAATGCAGCAACTGCAAGTATGACCTTAATCCAGCCAAGCTGTACGGTTACAAGTATTATGAGCGCAAGTGCAATTGTCGGCCCTAAAAGCGGGATAATATCCAAAATACCTGAAATTAAACCGAGCAGAAGTGAATAATCAACACCGAGCACCATTAACGAAAGCATAACAAGCACTCCGACAGCAACCATCGAAAGGATTTGTGCGCGGACATAGCTGCCGACTTTTAGTGTGATTGATGACAGAATACAGCTTGCCATATCTTTTATATCAGCCGGAAAAAATTCAAGAAATTTAGCTCTTATATAGGTTTTATCAACAAGCAGATAAAATACAATCATAGTGATTGCAAAAGCAAGAACAATAACCTGAGTAAATCCGACTGTAATATTTACGGATTGGCTGAAAATATTCTGTGCCAGCTGGGAAGAAGAACCGAGGATTGAATTCAAATCAACCAGTTCTGAAATATTTTGTCCGTTAAATTTTTGAGCAAGTAAAAATTTGGTAAGCAGAGTCAGCTTTTCAGGCAGCATTGTAACAAATACGCGGATTTCTTTGTATGCTATTACAAATATCGGCAGAAATAGCGCAACAACCGCGATAATTCCGCCTGTTACAACCGTTGTGGCGGCAAGTCCGCGGCTCATTTTTTTCTGCAGCCTGTTTACGTACGGATTAAGTGCCGCAGCAATTACGTATGATGCAAAAAACAGCAGCAATATTCCCATAATTTTCGGGACAAAAAGTAAAACAATTATTACAAGTATCAGAAAAATTATATTTTTTGGTGTCCAAAATTCTTTAAGCATATTTACCTCTTTTTTAATTTTATCTAAAAAATGAGTTTAAGGCAATAAGATAGTGAATAAGTGAATAAGGTAATAAGGGAATAAGTGTTATATAAAAATTGATATTGAATAATTCCGCTCAGATTAATAACTGATACAACTTATTCACCTATTCACTTATTTACTTATTCCCTTATATTAACTTTTGTAACAAAACACCTCAAAAACAGCAATATTGCATGATATATATACTTTATATAATTAACGAGGACTAACACGAGGACGAGACATGGGTTTCTTATTAGGCGCATACGGAAAATTAATGGCCGGCAAGCGAGTTCGACAACTCCAGGCCCGTATGATGAGCGTTCAATCTCAATTGAGACGCGCCACTCGTGATATTGAAAATATGGAACGTCAGATTAATGCACAGCAACGACAAATGACAAACACCATACGTACAATGGGTTCTATGCAAATGTTCGGTTTGCAGTCATATAATCAAACAGAATTAGCAAACTTGCAGGCTTCAATTTTTGATAAACACGGCTTGACAGGTATTAAATTTGATGACATGACTGATGAGCAGAAAAAATCTTACTCTAATGCAATTTCTGAATATCAAATGAATGCAGCTTTAGTTAACAACCAGATGAGTTCAATGCAGCAAATGATGCAAACAACAATGATGCAGCAGCAGCAACAGGTTGAAAACTATGTTGAAATGATGAAAGAAATGCAGCTTGAACCTCTGAAAGATCTTGAAGAAGATCTGCAGATGGAAAAAGAATCACTTGAATCACAAATTCAGTTAGCACAACAGGATTACGAGGCTTGCAAAGAAATGGAAAAATCAGGCTCTAAATCCTTAGCTCCGCAATACACAGGTCAAGGGTAATTTTAAGGGAATAAGAGTTATATAAAAAAGCGGTATTGGACATGCGCTCAGATTAATCAATATATAACTTATTCACCTATTCACTTACTCACTTATTCACTTTATCTTATTCACTTAAAGAAACAACCTGTGCACCGTTGTTTTCAACATTAAGCGACTTGATAACCGCCTTGACGTTCAAATCAGCCCAGGTTTCTTTCACAATAGAATGAATTTTATCAAGATTATTTTTCTGCGAAATTATTAATATAGAAGGGCCGGCGCCGCTTAAAACACAACCGATAACATTGTCTTCATGTTTTAAATTGGCAATAATCTTTTCAAGCCCCGGAACAAGTTTCATTCTGTACGGCTGGTGAAGTTTGTCCTGAAGTGCAAGTTTCATAAGTTCAGCATCTTTTGTGTTGATAGCTTCAACAAACATTGCCATGCGCTTTGCATTGAAAACAGCATCACTCATCGGAACTTCTTTCGGTAATACAGACCTTGAAATATCTGTTGAAAGTTCATAATCCGGAATACAAACCGTAATAGACCATTCATCCGGCCAATTGAGCTTTCTGTAAACTACTGTGCAGTCATCTTCCTGCGAAGAAATTACAAGCCCGCCGACAATTGCAGGTGTAATATTGTCAGGATGTCCCTCTACTTCGGTCGCTATTGACAAAAGAGCCGCTTCATCAGCAGGTCTTCCTAAAAGCTCGTTTGCGGCTATCAAACCGCCTACAATAACCGATGCACTGCTGCCTAAGCCTCTTGCTATAGGAATATTAGAGTGTACATTTATCTTTAATTCACTCGGCGTCTGGCCTATTGAGTTATATAAAAGCTCTACAGCCTTGTAAATTAAGCTGTTTTCGTTCAATGACAAATGCTCTATTGACATTTCATCAACCGCGTCATCCTCGGAAATAACGTTTATTTCAACGCCTGTTCCGGGTAAAACAGTCTCTTCTATAGTTATAGTGTTATATATCGGCAATGCCATCCCTAAACAATCAAATCCGGGGCCTATATTCGCCGTTGTAGCCGGCACTTTTACGCTTACTTTCATAATTTCCTCGTTTTTATATATTAATTGTACCAGAAACATGAAAAATGTGCTAAGTTTTTTAACGAACTTGAATATTACAGATAGCCGGCTATAATGAATATATGTACGAATTGTATCCTTATTTTACAAATGACGGCTCTGTCGGACTCTATAGCCCAAAAGACGATGATATATACCATTCAACCTACGGTGCTTTGTCCGAAGCATACGAAAAATTTATCCTGCCGGCAAATTTTGATAAATATTTTAAAACTAATTCTGATATAAAAATTCTGGATATTTGTTTCGGTATCGGATATAATTCAAAAAGTTTTTTAAATTATTTTTTCGAAAATTTTCAAAAAAAATTGTCTGATATAAATACTACTATCGACGCGATAGATACCGATAACAAATTTTGCAAAATTTATATTAAAGCTGTAGACACAGACAAAAATTTAATTTATCTTTCACCATTTATCAGAACTGATAAAAAATTTATATTCAAAAATCGTATCGGATTTGAGAACGAAAAAATTTCAAGATTGCTTAACGTAAAAATTAAAAGCAAATATAAATACAATAGATTTTTAAATATTGTACTTTTGAAAAAAATAATAAAATCCTGCCCTGAAATTTTTGAGGACGAAGAATTCAATAAAATTTTGCGTGACAAAAAATACCGTCGATTTTTAGACCAAAAAATATGCCGCATTTACGAATTTTATAAAATTCAAGGGTGTAAGAATACCCTTTTAAGACGTTCATCGGCCTTCTTACATAATATATATTATAGGTACCTATCTAAGAGCTATAAAAAGGCACTCAAATACCTTAAAATAAACGATTTAATTTTTGACGTAAATATAGACGATGCACGCAGGACACTCTTGTATGACAAAAATATATATAATTACATTTTTCTTGATGCTTTTACCCCTGCAAAGTGTCCTTGCCTGTGGACTGTCGATTTTTTCAAGCTGCTACGCAAACATCTTGACGATAACGGAATGATATTAACTTATTCAAATTCCGCAGCAGTACGCAATGCATTTATTCAGGCCGGCTTTTGGGTTGGAAAAATATATAACAAAGAATCAGACAAGTTTATGGGAACTGTAGCGGCCAAAAAATTAGAGCTTATAAAAAACGGCCTCTCAGAATACGATTTAGGGCTTATAAAAACAAAAGCGGGTATTGTTTATAGGGATGAAAATTTAACGCTTGATAACGGGGCTATTATCGCCGCTCATGAAAAAGAGGTCGCAAACAGCAGCCTTATGTCAAGTTCAAAGTTTATAAAAACATTCAGAGGTGCTAAAAATGTTTGACGTTATCGTTATCGGGGGCGGAACTGCCGGTTGTGCAGCGGCTTATACGGCCGGTAAACTGGGCTTAAAGACTTTGTTAATTGAAAAAAATATTCATCTCGGCGGCACAATTACGTCAGCGCTTGTTGTTCCGGCGATGAAATCCGGTGAACATCAGATTAATACTGATTTTTACGTAGATTTAATTTCGGAATTGAGCGCCATTGGCGGTCAGGCAACTTATCAAAACAATCCCGGATGGTTTAATCCAGAACTCACAAAAATTGCTCTTGACAATCTGATGGCAAAAGCCAATGTGGAAGTGTATTTTGACACCCATATACGTGATGTTATATGCAAAAACAGGCACATTGAAGCCATTGTGATTTCAAAAGAAATGTTATCGGTATATAACGAAACGATAGAAAATCAAAATAAAGCGTTATCGGTATCTATCGCGGCGAAGTACATAATTGACGCAACAGGAAATTGTGAAATCGGAAAACTCTGCGGCTGCGAATTTTTAGAAGAAAATTCAGAAAATCAGCCGGTAAGTTTGCGGTTTTTAATGGGCGGAGTAGATGTTCCGTACTTTGCAGAGTGGCTAAAGGCTTTTGATACAGACCGTAATGTTACGACAGTAGAGGATATAAACGGGTTTATACACCTATCGACGGCATATACGTGGGACAAGGACAAAACTTGGGCTTTAAAGCCGCTATTTGACGATGCCGTAGCAAAAGGTATACTGAAAGACCACGACAGGAACTACTTTCAGATATTTACAGTGGCCGGAATGCCCTCTACTATTGCTTTTAACTGCCCGCGGATAATCGACTACACTAAAACTCTTGATGTTGCTAATATGTCAAAAGCCTTGCAGTTAGCGCGAAAGAACATATTCAGGCTCGCTAATTTCTGCAAAATTTACTTTCCCGGATTTAAAAATGCCTACATATCAAATATTGCAGATATGCTTGGCATAAGGGTTTCAAGGCGAATTAAGGGCAAATACGTTTATAAGATAGATGATTTAAAATCAGGCAAAAAATTCGAACATCCGGTTCTCAGATCAAACTATCCGGTTGACGTGCATTCGGATAAAAAGGACGGTTCAACGCTGGATATTGTGCAGGATTACGAACTGCCGATAGAAAGCCTTATGTCGGCTGACATAGATAATTTATATGTTGCAGGCCGCTGTTTGTCGGCTGATTATATGGCGCAGGGCGCTTTAAGAGTTCAGGCAAGCTGTTTTTCTATGGGTGAAGCCGTTGCAAAACATATTAAGTCTAATCTTTCTTAATTTTTTCCAGCAAAAGCTGTGCCGCATTTAAAAGCGGGTCAATAGCAGGAGAAAACGGCGGTGCGTAAGTCAGGTCATTTTTTGTAAATTCTTCTACAGTAAGTCTTCCTAAAAGCGCGCCTGTAAGGCTGTTAATCCTTTTATCCGCGTCACCTGCACCTACAGCCTGTCCGCCGAGCAGCAATCCCGTTGTTTTATCGGCAGTAAGTTTAAGCGTGATATTATTTACATCTGGCATATACCCGACGCGGTCATTTTTGGTAACTGACACCGACACAGGCTGAAATCCGGCGGCTTTTGCTTTCCTTTCAGTATAACCTGTCATTGACATAGTAAGCGAAAGACACCTGACGACTGCAGAGCCGAGAACTCCGTCAAAATCTTCATCACCGCCGGAAAGATTTATTGCTGCAATTCTGCCTTCTTTATTAGCGGTGGAGCCGAGCGGAATCCAAACTTTTGAACCGTCAATTATAAGGGTTTTTTCTGCGCAATCGCCGCATGCATATATATTTTGAATATTGGTGCGCATGTGCTTGTTAACCTTTATAGCGCCGGTTTCACCGAGCGCGATTCCGGCATCGTGCGCAAATTCGACATTTGGTTTTACACCGGTACAAATTACAACCATATCAGTATTAAACTCTTTTCCTGTACCGGTTTTGAATCCGACGACTTCGCCCTGTTCATTTGAGAAAAGTTCGGTAACAAGTTCGGACGTGAGAATTTCAAATCTTGTACGGCTAATACTTGACAGCTGCTGCTGAATAAGCTTTGAAATATCATTATCAAAAACCGGCAGAACAAACGGCGCGAATTCAACTATAGTAACTTTAAGCCCCAATTCAACAAACGCTTCAAGAAGCTCCATTCCTATGTAACCGCTGCCGATAATGGTTGCGTGTTTTGATTGAAGCGCCTTTTCTCTTATTTTAATCCCATCCTCAATACGTCTTACGGTAAATACGTTTTTGAGATTAATATTATCTATTGGCGGCATAACAGGCCTTGCGCCGGTCGCTATAACGAGCTGATCGTATTCTGTAAGATAGGCACTGTTTTCTTTCAAATCCTGAATCAGGACCTGATTAGATTCAGGTAAAATTTTTATTGCTTTAGATAGCAGATGGATATGAATTCCCTGCGCTTCAAATTCTTCCGGCGATCTTACCAGCAGGGTTCTGTAGTCAGTAAAATTTCCCTGTATGTAATACGCAAGACCGCAGGCTGAATATGACACGTGGGTGTCATCAGTATATAAATCAATTATTGCATCGGGCAAAAGCCTTCTTGCTTTTGCTGCGGCTTTGGCACCCGCTGCAACTCCGCCTAAAATAACTATCTTCATAGTTAAAATTTAGACAAAATTCAAACCTTTTGCATTCCACAGTCCGCTAATTTATGCCGGAGGTATTCAAAAATACGCCTTTCATAAATTCGCAATACGCGTCGATTTCAGACTTAAACTCATCTGCCGTATCAAACAGTGTTCTCAATTCTACAATAACGTCCTCTTTTTTAAAATCTTCGTTCATAAAAATACACACCCCGTATTAACTATTTACATGAATTAATTACGGAATGTGTATTTAAAATCTTTAATTAAAATATTCAGTTTTTTACATAATTTAATAAACTATGCAAGAATGTTCAGTTTCTTAGCGTTAAAACCTCCGTTGCTTTCAAAATTAATACTGCCCTGCGGATCGAACTGTTCAACGTCAAATCCTTTGTCAGCCTTTTCCGTCTTTTTGTTTTGAACCTTATTTATTCCGGAAACGGCAATAAAGTTGTTAAATTCCGAATAACTTATTACTCCGTCGCCGTCCTTATCGTATTTGTCAAACGTCAACTGATCCATAGAACCGAGTGATGCTCTTGTCATACCCTGTGTAATTGCTAACATATATTTGCTCCTCTCTTATTTATATAAAGTAATTTAAAATAACGCATATTCAGAAAGGCGTTTTTTTGTTACATTTGTTAATACTGTAAAAAAATATTAAGAAATCGGCAAAAATTTTTTTTTAGAGCTATTATAAGTAATGCATCTAAAGAAAAGGAGTAATTATGCAGGTAAACAGAATCAGTTATCAGCCTAATTTTCAGGCTCGATTTATTAAAAGTCCTACACTAATGGAAACTACAAAATTGGAAATTTTAAATTCAGAAGACGGCGGTGACAAATGGGTTACCGAACTCGGCAGATTAAGCAGACACCACAAAGACGCCGAACTTTTGATGGAATACATTCCGGAATGCAAAAAAGGCAACGTACCTTATCCGCCGACATATATTATATCTAATTTAACAACCGGAAAAACAATCAGCAAAGAAAACGAACCTTTCAATGCACGTGATCTTGCAGTTTTAAATAATCCGAGAAGCGACGCTTACCAGCAGCTTTTTTACAAACCGGATATTAACGAAACTCTGAAGAACATTTCAGACAAATATTACGACAAACACGATACTTTTTATCCTTCTTCCAAGTAAACGACTTTTTTGCGCAGTTTCCACTGGAATAGGGTAAGGATAAGTATTATAACGAATAAAACGTAGGCAATGGCTGAAGCTTTGCCTACGTTAAAGTATTCAAACGCATTTTTATAAATAGAATACACAAGCACGTTTGTGCTGTCCAAAGGCCCGCCCTGCGTCATTAAATATATCAGGTCAAAAATCTGAAACGAACTTATTGCGGTAATAATCACGACAAAAAATATGGAAGGCGACAACAGCGGTACCGTAACATTTTTGAAGGTCTGGAACGCGTTTGCGCCGTCAATTTTTGCAGCTTCAAACATATTCTGATTAATCGCACTTAATGAGGATAAAAAAATAATCATGTTGTATCCGATTAATTTCCATACCGAAACAATTATCAGTGCCGGCATAGCAAAATTAGTGTCATAGAGCCAGTTGATGTGAAGATGTAAAAAATTGTTCAAAATCCCTATATTAGGGTCAAAAATCCACTGCCAGACAACCCCTATAACAACCATAGGGGTGATAAACGGCAGGAAATAAGCTGTTTTGTAGAATTCAGAACCTCTTATTTTGCTATTTAAAATAACCGCAAGAACAAGCGGTATTATAACTCCGAAAACAGAAGTTGATACAGCAAAAACAACCGTATTCAAGAGAATTTTATAAAAAAGCGCCTCGGAAAATATATTTTTGTAATTTTCAAGTCCGGCAAATGTAAGGGGATTTACAAGATCCCAATGTACAAAACTAAGACCGAATGAACATATAACCGGAATTATAATAAATACAAAAGTTCCGGCAAGCGCCGGCAAAATAAAGAGCCAGCCGGCAAAAGAACTGTCATTAAAAAATGCATGACTTAACTTCATGATATAATTATACAATGAGGGAGAGGAATTATGCAAAAGTACGAACATGCTTTCGGTAAAAATGATATAAGAGGAATTTACAATCAGGATATAACAGAGGAATTATATTATAATATAGGAATCGGTTTTGTAGAGTGGTTAAAGAAAAAATCCGGCAAGTCCGATATGACACTAACTGTCTGCCGCGATGCAAGACTGCATTCACCGTCGCTTGCGGATGCATTAATATCGGGACTAACAAATGCCGGAGCAAAAGTTATTGATTTGGGACTTGCGCCGACTCCTATCGGATATTATTCAGAAGTTACAATGCCGGAAGTTATTTCAGCAATGATTATTACGGCAAGTCACAACCCGTCCGAATACAACGGGCTCAAGATGACATACCAACATCAAACCCTCAATGAGGCCCGGATAAAAGAGGTTAAAGAACTTACTTTTGCAAACTGGACATCAGACTTAAAACCTGTACGCAAATCTCTTGTCAAAGATTACGACATAATTCCTGTTTATATTGAAGATATGAAAAAACGGTTCAAAGATACTGGCAAAGGCTTAAAAATTGTTGTAGACAGCGCAAATGCAACAGGCGGACTTGTCGGGCCGAAACTTTACAGAGAACTGGGATGTGAGGTTGTTGAACTCTACTCCGAACCTGACGGAAGATTTCCGAACCATCACCCGAATCCGAGTGATTTAAAAACACTGAAAGATATTGAAAAGTCTGTTGTTGAAAATAAAGCCGATGTCGGAATAGCTTATGACGGCGACAGCGACAGAATAGGGGTTATTGATACGGAAGGAAAACCGCTTACGGGTGATAAATTATTATTAATTTATGCACTTGATTTGATTTCAGAGTGTGACATAAAACCTGCCGTAGTGTCCGAAGTTAAATGCTCGCAGGTATTATTCGATACAATTAATAATACGGGCGCAAAAGCGATTATGTGCAAAACCGGCCACGGATATATTAAGGAAAAAATGAAAGAAACCGGCGCAATTCTGGCGGGTGAAATGAGCGGCCATACGTTTTTTAAAGACAGATACTTCGGCTTTGACGACGCGATTTATGCAGGCTGCAGGATTATTGAAATTATTGCAAAAAATAAAAAAATTAATCCGGCATTTAAAATTCAGGATTTGCTGGAACCCTTTAATGCGGTGTACACCTCGGATGAAGTGCGCTTTCCCTGCCCGAATGAGATGAAAAAGCAGACAATGGAAACTTTGAAAGATTATGTTAACAAACATCCTGATATGTTTGGCTGCGAAATTAAAGACATTGTAACATTAGACGGAATGCGGATAGTGTTTGACGGCGGTTTTGCGCTCATTAGGCAGAGTAATACCGAGCCGGTTTTCACGCTTAGATTTGAAGCTAAAACAAAAGAACAGTGCGAACATATTCAAAACTGCATGATTGAAAAATTAAAAAATATTTTAAACAAATAGCAAAAAATATTTTTATAAGTTTTAACTATAACATGCAAATCAGAAACGACGTGAATTTTACCGGAATATACAGACTTCCTCTTAATGAAAAAAACTTAAGAGAATTCAGGGAACATATTGTTCCTATGTACACATATATAAGACATGAGCCTTTAGTAACATTTCCGGGGAATAATCCCGCAAAATTTATAGGCGACATAATGTTCAAAAGGATAGCTGAACTTGCAGGCGGATCAACAGAATGGCTGAAAATGAACGCACAAAACCACAATCTTGATGTATCCGATATGACAAGCAGCGTTCTTCACGTAATATCGTCACGCAAAGATGTTGAGCGTTTTAACGAGTTTATAAAAAATACTGCCGCAAAGAAAATGTCATTCTTTGAAAAACTTAAAATTGCACTTAATCCTAATAAAAATATCAGAGAAGATTTGCCGCTGCATTTAAAATTTGTACAGGCAACATTAAATAACATGAAAATGAGAGATAAAGAGTTTGCGGAATTTGCCGGAACAGATCTTGTGGAAGTAAAAACACCGCAGGAACTTTTAAAAAGGATGCTGACGGAAAAGTAAATCAGAATTTGAGGAGTTCAAAAGGCTCAACACCCAGCGCCTTTGCAATAAGCCTTATCCGTGAGAGAGGAATATCGTTTCTGGCATTTTCAATATTTGAAATATAAGAGTTATCCGTGCCTATCTCAAGGCTCAATTCTTCTTGCGTTAAACCGCGTTCAAGCCTCAAATACCGCAGATGCTGACCAAATTTTTTATGGAATACTTTACTAAATTTTTTCGCCATATATATAGATATATCAACAAATTTTCATATTACTATGAGTATTTTTAAAGTTTATGGTATAATATACAATAGGCATGGGAATATATAGGAGTAAAAAATGAAATTACAAACAAAAGAACGTAAGGCTTTTACACTTGCAGAAGTGCTAATAACTCTTGCGATTATAGGAATAGTCGCAGCACTGACAATCCCGACACTTGTACAGAATTATCAAACAAAAGCATGGAACACTGCATCACAGGTATTTCAGAGAAAACTCGGTGAAGCATTAAGGGTAATGAATGTTCAGGGAACCTTGGCAGGTTATACAACAACAGAAGCGTTTGTTGATGAATTGTCTAAACATATTAAAATAACAAGAATATGCAACAACGATGATATTACAACATGTTTTGCTGATAAAGTATACTGGGGTAAAGAAGGTGAAGAGCCGGAAGAAGTTGATATGTTCGAAATAAAAACATCGGAAAGTTTTGGCCAAAAGGACTGGGATACAAACACTGTAGCCGTACAATTTGCAAACGGTGTAAATGCCGTAATAGCGTATAACCCAGATTGTACTCAGAACCAATTTAGTAATCAGGTAACGGGAGAAAATTGTCTTGCTATATTATACGATGTAGACGGATTTAAGAATCCCAATACTGTATCAAAAGATTTAAGAAATAATAATAACGTATTAGCACTTGCCGGTGTAAAAAGCGGATTTTGTTTATCAGACGGAACATGTTTCACCGCACCTTTTAAACCAACACCGTTAACGCGTGCAGAATGCATAGAAAGACAAGCAGAACTGGGCATAACATATTGTAGTGATTTAAACGATGATTTCTGGGGCGGCGCAGTAAAAGCATGCCATGATATGGGTTCAAGTTTACCGAGTCAGGAACAGCTAGATCAATTAGCAAGAGATTTGTATCCGGGTACGGAAATAAGCACAAGCAACGGAGTATCAGTTAGTGGTACAAGAGATAACGACCTTGCAGTATCAATGGGATTCATAACCTCACCCGATTCGTCGTTTTGGATTTGGTCCAGTGAGGAGGGCAGCAAGAACAACACGTACGGCCGCCACTTCTACTCCGCGAACACGCAACGGGTCTACGACCTCCGCAGCAATAACTTCAGTCAGGTGGTGTGCTTAGCGGAATAACATGTATACAGCAAAGCAGAAGAAGATATATTTAATAACCAATATTTGTGGAATTTCTACTTGTGCCGCTTTTTGTATGTCATTGAGAGGTGCAAGAGGCACGACATCATATTGGACATTGGTCAAATGCGTCCTGTCATTGCGAGGAGAATTTTCGGTAGGGCGCCGTGTGAGCGAAGCGAACCCGATAGGTGCCGGTCGGACATTACTCCGCCTGCACCCCGAATAATCCGATACGAGCAGAGCGACGTCGCAATCGCAAGGTTGGTAAAATTCAATGACAATGCGATTACTACGTCGAATGCTGCGCATTCTCCTCGTAATGACAAAATAAATATTTTTGCGAGAAGCGAAAGTAACGAAGTTATCATCTTAACGACTTGGACTTAACAACACTAAAAATCCTCTTGCAATTTAATTTTGTCTGTGCTAAAGTTAAGAAGTCAGAAAAGTTACTCACGAATATTTTATCAATAGCTATCATATAGCTTGTTTTTGATGTATTCGAACCCTATAAAGAATTTACACTAAGAATGAAAGGTAAAAATCAATGGATTTAGAAAACAAAGAAGAATTGAACATTGAATCAGCTGCAGACGCAAAAGAAACAACTGAAGTTGTTGAAGAAGCAAGCGCTGAAGAAACAGCTGAAAAAGCAGAAGAAGTTAAAGCCGAAGAACAGGTTGAACTTCAACCGGAAGAAGGCAAACCTTCAAAAAGAAGATCCCGCGGAAGCAAAAAACCGAAAATCGAAACTATTGAAGAAAAGCCGCAGAGTGAATGGACAGAACAGGTTGTTCAAATTAACCGCGTAACAAAAGTTGTTAAAGGCGGTAAAAAATTGAGCTTCCGTGCAATCGTTATTGTCGGAAACAAAAAAGGTCAGGTAGGTATTGGCTGTGCTAAAGCGGCAGAAGTTATTATTGCTATTCAAAAAGCTATCGCTGACGGCAGAAAAAATCTTATCACAGTACCTATTTTCAAAACAACAATTCCGCACCCGATTTCAGGGAAATCAGGCGCAGGTGAAGTTATGTTAAGACCTGCTTCTCAAGGTACAGGTATTATTGCAGGCGGAGCTGTTCGTCCGGTGCTTGAACTTGCAGGTATTGAAAACATCCTTGCAAAATCTTTAGGTTCAAAATCACCTTTGAACGCTGCTTATGCAACTATTAACGCTTTGAAAGCTCTCACACCGTTCCATGAAGTAGCTAAAAAACGCGGACTTACCATGGCGGAATTGTTAAATTAATCGGTTATATAATTGACTGACTGAGATATTATTATTAAATAAAAGGATATAAAATTATGGCTAAAACAAAAACAAATACAGTAAAAATTAAACTCAAAAGAAGTTTAATCGGCGCATCTGAAGCGCAGCGCAAAGTTGTTGCAGCACTCGGTCTTTCTAAAAAAGATCAGGTGGTGGAACACTCCGAAACTCCTTCCATTATGGGTATGGTGAACAAAGTTTCACACCTTCTGGAAGTTACAAAATAGCACTGACCGCGTACAGTTACTAGGGTAACGACAGTGAATAGCGAGCGGCAAAATTTATGAGGAAAATTAAAATGACAAATATTAAATTAGAAGATTTAAGACCTGCAGAAGGTTCAACACACAAAACAAAACGCGTAGGCCGCGGAAGATCATCAGGTCGCGGTAAAACTTCCTGCCGCGGTCATAACGGTGAAGGACAGCGTTCCGGAAGCAGCGCTAAAAGAGGTTTTGAAGGCGGCCAGATGCCGGCTTACAGAAGACTTCCGAAATTGAAAGGCTTCCAGATTATCAACAAATTACATTACGCCGAAATTAACGTCGGCAGAATTGCACAGTTAGGTGTGAAAGAAGTTTCTCTTGAGTCGCTTAAAGAAGCAAAAAGAGTACATCCTTCATGCGACGGTTTGAGAGTTCTCGGCAACGGCGAAATCAAAAAAGCCGTTACGGTTAAGGCTGCTTATGTTACACCTTCAGCAAAAGAAAAAATTGAAGCCGCAGGCGGAAAGGTTGAGTTAGTATAATGGCACAAGGTATTAAAATGCCTACAACTGAAGATTTGATGTCAATGTGGCAGGCATCGGGTTTGAAACAAAAAATTATTTTTACATTCCTGATGATTGCCGCCTTCAGACTTGGTGTTCAAATGCCGTTATTCGGTATTAACAATCAGGTATTTTCAAACATCGCTCAAGGAAATAATATTATCGGATTTTTGGATTTATTTTCCGGCGGTGCTCTGGGTACGGTATCAATATTTGCACTGGGTATAGGACCTTTTATTACGGCATCAATTATTATTCAGCTTGTTTCTGTTGTAATTCCTTCACTGGAAAAATTACAAAAAGAAGAAGGCGAAGCGGGCAGAAGAAAACTATCACAGTATACAAGAATTTTCACGGTTGTCCTTGCAGTATTCCAGTCGTTAATATTTATGCTTTATCTGCACCATTTACCGGGTGCGGTATTGCCGAATGTTAATCCTGCGATGTTTTTTGTAAGTTCAATCGTTGTGTTAACGGCAGGTTCGGTGCTTGTTATGTGGCTTTCCGAACTTATTACCGAAAAAGGTATCGGTAACGGCGGTTCATTGATAATCTTTGTCGGTATATTGTCAGGTATTCCTGTATACGCTTCAAGAACGGCGCAAATGGTTGCCAACAGCACAGCGCTCCAACTCGGTTTAGCGGCATTGCTCGCTATTTTCTTTGCGGCAATGGTGTTTATCGTAATTATGCAGGAGGCTGTCAGAAAAGTTATTATCGTAAACCCGAAAAGACAGGTCGGAAACAAAGTTTACGGCGGTATGAATTCTTTTATACCCTTCAAACTCAATCCGGGCGGCGTTATGCCGATTATCTTTGCGATTGCGATTTTGCTTTTCCCGTCAACCGTTTTGAGCCTCGTAGGTCAGGCAAACTTTAAGTCTGAGGCCGTAAAAAATGTGGTAATGTCGCTTAACCACTGGCTAAGTCCGGACGGCATCACATATTACGTCTTGTATTTTGCATTGATTGTTGCGTTAACTTTCTTCTACGCTTCAATTATGCCGAATATGCAGCCGAAAGATATTGCCGACAACCTTAAAAAATACGGTTCGTCAATTCCCGGCATAAAACCCGGCAAACCGACTGCCGAAGCACTCGATAAAATTCTGACAAAAACAACGTTTATCGGTGCTATGGGCTTAGGTATTATCGCGCTTGTACCGTCTTTGGCAAGTTATGTTACAAACATTAAAACTTTGCAAGGTATCGGTGCAACGTCATTAATCATTATGGTCGGTGTTGCTCTTGACTTGATTAATCAGGTAAGAACACACCTGCTGGCAAGAAATTACGAATCTTTCTTGAAAGAATAAGACTTTACGGTAATATTTTAAAAACAGCTCGATAAATCGGGCTGTTTTTTTGTTTGTAATAATTAATAATTCCGGCAATGAATAAGATTAAAAATAGTTTATGATAAATATGTAAATCCTCAACTCTTCTGATTGCTCAGCTTTGCCTCTCTTTGGAGAGGCTTTTCTTTTGTAAACTTACTGACAAATTTTGAAAAATAGGTTATAATAAATACAATATTAACAGCATGCTTGAAAGGATAAGAATATGAGAGAATTAATTTCTAAAGATCAAAGAATTATAATGGTACCGCACGATTTTAAATTCGCAAACAAAGGTATAATTACAGAAGTTGCGCCGGACTATTTCATGCTTGAACTTGATTACGAGCCGGACGGAATTTTAAGGAGCAATTACTGCGAATTCTACACCCAAACTCCGCACGGGACTTTGTACTTTGATTCTTATGCAAAAGAAATTAACGGAAAAACTCTCAAAATTGCCAGCCCGGCAAAACATAAATTTTTACAAAGACGTCAATATACGCGTATCAAATATATTCTTGATCTTGATATGTTTGACGGCGATAATGCACTTAAAATTACCACTCTCGATATTTCAGCAGGCGGTATGAAATTAAAAACAAAAGATAATGTAAATATTGAAAAAGATTACACAATTACCCTTCCGCTCTCTGAAGAACAGAATATTAATTGTACGTTTTCGCCCATTCGTATTGAAAAAAATAACGATGGTGGTTATACAGTATCCGGAAGATTTGAGTACAATTCAAGCCATGACAAAATGACACTTACTCAATACTGTGCAAAACGTAACATTGAAATTAAGAACAAATAATTATGAGTCTTGTAAAACTTTTGAAGAAAAAAAATCATAAGATTCTTTTTACAACACCTTCACATTCACAAAAATCTTTTATATACAAACCGCTAAAATCTTTGTATAAAATTGATATTTCGGAAACAGACGCACATAACCCGCAGCAAGCCCTCCAAAAGGCTCAGGAGCGCGCCCGAAAAATATATAAGACTAATTCAACCCATTTTCTTACTAATGGCTCTACAAGCGGTATAATTGCCGCTGTATTAACTTGTACAAATGCTGGCGAAAAAGTTCTTATATGGCGCAACGCGCATCCGTGTCATTTGAATGCCGTGAGACTTGCCGGCGCAATTCCGGTATTTTATGACCTTGAGACAGATGAAGAATGGGGAATCCCGACGGAAACTCCGCCCGAGGTAATTGAAAAATACATTAAAGCCTACGAAATTAAAACAGTTATTATTACATCTCCCACATACGAAGGTATTGTATCAGATATAAGAAAAATCAAAAAAATTTGTGAAACCTATAACGCATACCTGATTGTTGATGAAGCACACGGCGCATTGTACCCTTTTTCTGACAGACTGCCTGAAAGTGCCGTAAATATTGCGGATTTCACAATACAATCTTTGCACAAAACAGCAGGCGGTCTGAACCCGACAGCACTTTTACATTCATCATGTAATCTGAACCCTGAAAAAGCGCTTAACATGATTAATACAACATCGCCTTCATATCCGCTTTTAGCGTCAATTGAAGAAAATATAAATTATCTGAACAGCTGGTGGGGAAAAAGAAAGCTGGAGCAGCTTCTTGATGAACTTGAACTTCTGCGTGAAGAATGCCCCCACTGTGAATTTTTCGGGGACGATTTGACAAAAATTCTTGTGAAAGTGCCTGAGCTTTCCGGTGAAGAACTTTCTGAAATTCTGTTCGACAACTACAACATTGAAGATGAAAAAACAAACGAAAAATCTACAATGCTTTTATGCGGAATCGGAACAGATAATAAAAAATTAAAAAAACTTAAAAACGCATTGTTAAATTTGTAACAATTTGTTAATAAACAGCCTTAAATATTAAAGTTTCTGACTATAAAAGCCGATAACCGTAGTAAGGATACAAACAGGAAAGGACAGACCCGGCTATGGGAATGGCAGCTTCACAGGCTAGATTATTATCAATAACATCTCGTATGTCTGATAACGAGCTGAGAGCCCAGATTATCAACAATTCGAAGATGCGCCTTGCAACTGAAAGCTCTCGCGTAAGCGAAGAGTACGTCAATGCATTGAATTCTGCCACAATGATGATTTCAAATTACGATGCACAGGGAAATGATCAGTATCAAAAATTGAGCTTTAACGCACTTACAATGTACAGTGCGCACAACAACCAGTACGGACTTGTAAACGCAAACGGCAAATTACTTGTATCCGAAGCCGATGCAAATATATTCAGGAAAGTTCAAGACGCTGACGGCGGACTTGATGAATTCCTTGAAGAATACGGCCTTGTATACAAATCAACTTACTTTGAAGAGGGTACGTTTGGCGGCGACAGCGTATACTTTGAAAACCTTGATGAAACTTACGGCATTCAGGATTTAAAAGATATCTATGAAGGCAACAATGGCCATATGGGATATGATAAGGCCCTGCAGTCAGCTGAATATGTTCAGTATTCAGATTACTATGAGCAGTTTGTAATCGCTGAAGAATTATTGAACATGGAAATCAGTGAAGCAATTAACAACGATGTATTTGATACAGACTGGGAAAATGCATATCAAGCAATTCAAGGTGCTTCAACAATGAATGAAGTCAAGACCGGTCTGAATTATCTTAAAAACAAGTTAACCGGATTGAAAAATGAAGGAAAGATTTCAGAACAAAATGCTCTGTATCAGGAATTAATGAATGCAATCAATAATTCCTTCAACTTTAGCGGAAGTAATTGTACGGTTATCGGTACAACTACCGTAACTCAGAACGGAAATACATACAAGATTGGCGATGATCCGAATAGTCCGGATATAATTATTAAAACAAGAGTACCTATTTATACGCAAAAAGAAAGCGGTAAGTATGATGATGATGGCAATCCTATTATGGAAACAGTTATCATAGGATATAAATCAGAAATATCTTGCGGTAAAACAAATGACAATGATGCCTCTGATGACGGATACAAAGTACAATATTCAGTAACACCGACTACAGTGAATGAATCAATGTCATCTCCACCGTCCAGCTACAATTTAAATTATACGATTAAGGAAACAATAGTAGATGAAAACGGTACAGAGTACCCAAACAGTGCAACATATCAATATACATATAATACAGGTGATAAAACAGCGACAACAAAATTTACAACTAGTGAGCCTACTGTTATTGCATCAATGGTAACAGACCTGTTTCTGGATTTTAAAGCAAGTATTGCTAACAACGTAAACAAAGATCCATACGTACAAGAAGGCGGTTCTGACGCACAAAAAGCTCAGCAAAATTACAATACCGCATTAGAAAATCTTGCAACTTTTATGTTTGGTACAGGCTGGCGGGCTAATGCTGAAGTTATTGAATCTAACGCACAATACTTTAATGATATCGGTCTGACTAATCAGATTATAAAAGAAAACGGCTTAACCACAACAACGAATTATGCTGTAATCAAAGATATTTATATAATGGATACATTGTTCAATACATACGGTGAACCGGCATGGGGCTGGGTTGACGAAAACGACTCTACAGGCCTTGAAAATGCCGATGCAAAAGCTCAATGGTACACAAACCTCTATAACCGCATGCTTGAGGGCTATAAAGTAATTGAAGACGGGCTTGCATCAAGTAACGAATGGATTCAATTTGCACTTGAAAGCGGTCTTGTAACTATGGAACAAGTCGACAAATCAAATCAGTGGACATCAATGACATATACAAGCTGCAGCGATATAACCGAAGTAGCAGACGACGTTGCAGTTGCGCGTGCAGAGGCAGAATACCAGCAGGCAATGAACAGCATTGAAAACAAAGATAAACGCTACGATATGGAACTTAAAAATATAGATACTGAACACAATTCATTGCAAACAGAATACGATTCGGTGAAATCGGTTATTGATAAAAATATTGAAAGATCATTCAAAATTTATTCATAAAAAACGGAGCTCAAACTCCGTTTTTTAATATCTTTATAACGATATAAAGATTATGTAAGGAAATCCGTATTGAAACAAATTTTGAATTATAATAATAACATAGGTTAGAAAAATTGGAGATTGAAATGCAAACAGTAAATGAGATTCTTACAAAATTAGAAACAGCTGATAATTCAACTAAAAATGAATTGGAAAATATTCTTGTTAACTTCGGCACATCAGCAGTACCGCAGCTGGTAGATCAATTGCAGGTTGTACGCGGCATTAAACGCGGTGTTGTTGCCATGACTCTTATCAGAATCGGTAATGCTTCCGTTAAATATTTGAAAAAAGCAGCGGAAGACAACAAAGACTTTGAATGGGTTGCTGAATACCTTATCAGAGAAATTCAAGGTTCAAAAGCAGCATAATTTAGTTTTAAATACTTTTACAATAAGCCGGCAAAAGCCGGCTTTTTTTATGTTAATATGAATCTATGAGAAATAAGTCGTTAAATTACACATGTCTTTTCGGAGGCGGCGCAATAAGGGGTGCCGCATACGCAGGTGCAGTAAAAGCGCTTGAAGAAATCGGTATAAATCCGGTTAATATTGCAGGTTCCTCGGTCGGCTCGATTGTTGCGGCACTTGTGGCGCTTGGCTACAGCGCAAGCGAATTAAGGGAAATATTTCTTGATGTGAATTTTGCACTCTTCCGCGATTTTCAATTCGGACTCGGCCCGCAATTTGCACTGAGCAAAGGCGAACTCTTTTTAGACTGGATACGCGAACTTATTGAGAAAAAATTTTACGGGGACAGTTATCAAAAAGGTAAAAACCGCTCGGTAACTTTTAAAGATATTGAAAAAAATCTTATCATAATAACAACTGATCTTTCAAATTTTGAATGCAAAGAATTTTCGAAATTTGAAACTCCTGATTTTGAGATAGCAACGGCAGTAAGAATTTCATGCAGCATGCCCGGCTTGATGAAACCTGTAGAATACAATAACACACTGCTTGTTGACGGCGATTTGCAAAAAAGTGTTCCTATGTGGAAGTTGTCAAAACACCTTGCGGATAAAGATTCAAGAATACTTGAATTCAGACTGGAAGGCGACTTTGAGGGCTCAGACAGAAATGCCCTTGACTATGTTAATACGATATACAGCTGCATTACCTCAATTGCAACCTCTTTTATTTCCGACACCTACGGCTGCAGGGATAAATATGACTACGTTGTAATCAACACAGGCGATGTTATTGTGGTTGATTTTAACTATCCGAGAGAAAAACGTGAAGATTTAATCAACAGCGGCTACAATCAAACTATGGAATATTTCACAAAGGTTCTGCCGGTAAAAAAACAGCAGCTTCTTGATAAATATTACACAATAGATAAATTTCTCAGAAAAATTAACAAATACATAGAAAATAAGCAGATTGTTAAAGGAAAAAATACTATTTGCGAAATGTTTGTAGATTTGTACGAAATGAAAGAATTTATAGATCCTGATATAACGGAAGGAATAAAAGAATTTAATAAAATATTTAATGCTAATTTCAAATATCCTGCGTTGTTCGGCAAAGCTAAACTTAAAAATTCAGATCTTGTTAAAAGCACACTGTCACAAATAATTGCCCGAACAAATGAACGAATTTACGAGCTGGAATCTTATATAGTCAAATTTTCCGTTTGACAATTCAATATGTTTAAATTAATATAAAAGACGTCATCGCAGATGAATACACATCCAAGCAACCCCGAACTTCATTTGCAATGGCGCTTTACAGGAATAATAGTCAAAAGCTCCAGTGGCGGAATCGGTAGACGCGTTGGACTTAAAATCCAATCGGGTGAATAGCCCGGTGCCAGTTCAAGTCTGGCCTGGAGCAGACTATATATAAGGAGGTTTTAAAACCTCCTTTTTTCATGCCTTAATTCGATTTTAAAACTTCGTCAATACCTGACCAGTCAAACTTTTTGCTGTCGGCAAATTCCTTCAATTTGGAACCGTTCAGTTGTTTTAATTCGTCAAACACAATATCAAAATCTTCAGAAGCATCCATTGAAATAAGAGGAATACCCGCTTCATTTGCTAGTTTTTCAACCTTAATATCATAATTCACCGCAACAGATTTAACACCGGCCTTCATTGCTGTAACAAGGGCATGAAAGCGCATTGCAATCATGTATTCTAGTGAAGATATACTTGATATAACCTGTTCTACCGTTAGGCCGTGCATAACTTCGGCATTTATATCGGGTTTTAAGGACTTCAATATTTTTTCAAATTTAACACAAACCGAAAGATCCGCAGAATCCTGCAGAGAGTATATTTCTATCTTTTTATCAAAGAAATCTTTAATAATCTGCCTTGCAAGTTTTAAAAGCAAAGTGTCATTCATAGTGCTAAAATCTCTTAATTGAACGCCGATAACACCTTTTGAATCCGACAATTCCAAATCGGAAGAAAATATCGGATCACAAAGCAGATGCGCATTAACACCTGCATTTTTCAAAAATTCGCAGCTTTTTTGGTCGCGAACAGAAACATAGTCGCATTTTTTAAGAATTTTCAGCGTAAAAAATTCCGCAATTTTATTCTTTATCGGGCCTATACCCTGCGCAAAGATAATAACTTTTTTCTTATATCTTAATGCGGTTGCAATAACCCAGAGATAATAAACAAGCGATTTAAGACTTGTCACATCCTGCAAAAGGCTTCCTCCGCCGGAAATCAGAATATTTGACTGTTTTAATAAGCCTGCAACCTGAAAAAAGTCAAACGACTTAATAGAATTCACAAAATAATTCATTGAGGTTTTTCTCGGATTAGAGGACAAAACAACTATTTCAAATCCGAAATTTTTCAAACGATTAACAAGAACAGATAAAATAGCTTCATCACCGAAATTATCGAATCCGTAATAGCCTGAGATTACAATGCGTTTGTGCATTTATGCCCCCTCAAAAATGGTATAAACTTCATCATGATAGGGAATAGATTTTATGGCACCCACGCCTTTTGCCTGTAATCCTGCGACAACGGAAGCGAGCCTTGCAGCTTCAAACGGCGTGCAGCCGTGTGTTATACCGTGCAGAAAACCGCCGTTGAAGGCATCACCTGAGCAGGTTGTATCACACACATCACCCGTAAAAAATTCAGTAAACACAATTGAGCCGTTATACCCCGTGAAGTATCCGTTATCAGCGGAAGATTTTATAACAACAATACCGATACCCTTATCCCAGAGGTATTTAATTGCCGCATCAACAGATTCTATGCCGAGAATAGGAAGGTCATGCCGCGCACTCATAAACAAAATATCAACAGAAGAAGATATTTCATCAAAATATTCACGCGCATCATCAACAGTAAAAACAGCAGGATTAAAATTCGGGTCATAAGCCGTCAAAATTTTCATTTCTTTTGCGATTTCAAAGCTCTTTTTAACAGTTTCGCGTGCGGAAATTGAAAGAGATTGCGTAACTCCTGTAGTATAAATCACTTTTGAATTTTGAATATAATCGACAGAAATATCATCAACCGAAAGTTTAGCCGCAGCAGTTTTTTTTCTGTAGAAAGCAAATTCTTTCTGCTGATAACACGGTCTTGCAATTAAATACAATCCGTTTCTTTCGTCAGCCATTGTAACTCTTGAGATATCAAGGCCTTCGGATTTCCAGCCGTCGAGTAAAAACTCCTTAAAAGCATCGTTGCCCAGTTTAGTAACAAATCCAACTTTGGAACCGAGTCTTACTGCTGCGACCGCAGTTGCAAGGGCATCACCGCCGTAATATTTATATAAATATTCGGCGTCTTTCAATTTTTCTTCCGCTGACAATTCTACAAGACTTTCGCCTATTGTAATTATATCTAATTTATCTTCCATAAATCCTCTTATAATCTTGAGATTGCATCTTTAGCTCTGTCGGTTATCTCTGAATAAGAGTATCCTTCATAAAGGTCTCTGCCGACACCGACAGCATAAGCACCGGCATCAATATACTGCTTAACCTCGGATAATTTAACATTTCCCTGCGGCATAATATTCAAAAAAGGCATGGGTCTTAAAAGATCTTCAAGATACAAAGGCCCGCCTATTGCCGTTATCGGATAAATTTTTACCAGAGGAATTCTGGCTTTCCATGCTTCATAAGCCTCATTAGCTGTCGAAGTACCGGCAATATAAGGTATTTTCTTATCTTTTGAAAGTTTAACGAGGTTCATATGAAAAATAGGCGATGAAAAGCATTTCGCACCGGACATAATAGCTGCTTGAGCCTGCATTGAGGTGATAATACCGCCTGCGCAAATTTTTGCTCTTTTAGAAACTTCATAAATAGCTTCATAAATAGACGGATTTTCAACATTAACTTCCATAATATCAAGTCCGGCTTTCAAAAGCGCATCTGCCGTATCAACGACAACCTGCGGATTGCTGCTTCTTATAATCGGAAATATTTTTTGCTCGGACAAAGATTTAATTAAATTTTCGTTCATAAACTATCCCTTTTTCTAAATTTATTATATCATAAAATCAGGGATAAGGAATTTGCATGAAAAAATTAAACTCAAAATCATTTTTTATAAAGTCTGCTTTGATACATATATTTTTGTCCGTATTTGTAGTACTGGTATCCTGGCAATTTTTTGAACCTGCCGCATACAATTTCATGCACAGGTTTTTCACGGCACAGACAACAGGCTCGGATGAAATAGTTCTGGTAGTCATTGATGACAAATCAATTGAGCAGCACCGCTGGCCATGGCCGCGGGATTTGTATGCCAAAATTTTTGAATATTTAAACACATATTCCAAACCGAAAGTTATAGGATTTGATGCTATATTGTCAAGTCTTGATAAAGATAATCCTGAAGCTGACAGGCAGTTATTTCAAACGGTCGGCAAAATAGACAATTTCATTGCGGGATTCAGTCCGTTGATACAGGATTTTCCGCAAAACGACACTTCATATTTAAACAAATTTGATAAAAAATTTGCGGTAAATATTGATAACAAATCCGGCATAAAAATCCACGACAAATACAAAAGTGTTTCGCGTTTTCCGGAACCTTATTTTAATGCAATCAAGTACACGGGTTCAGTGAATACAACCCAATACACAAACGGTTATATAACAACAAGTGACCAGATTGTAAGCGTTCTTGGCAAAAATTATCCGTCATTTGCTTTGCGAATGTACATGTTTTTAAACAATACAGAGAGCCTGACCCTGAATAAAAATAACATCACGGTAGACGAAACAAATCTGCAAATCCCGACAATAATGACATTTGACGGAGTCCAGAGTTTTCTTCACTACTATAAAATCCGCGAAAATACCGAATACTCGCACAAAAAATACTCAGCTTCAGATCTTATAAATTCACTTGATAACATAAAAAATGGTAAAGCTCCGATAATAAATCCGGCGGAATTTGAGAATAAAATAGTACTGGTCGGCGCTAACGCAAAAGCTGCAGCACTCGGACTTGAAGATGCACTGCCGACTCCGATGCTTCAAAAACATCCGGGAGTTGATATTCAAGCCACAAATCTGGATAACCTGCTTAACGGCGAGTTTGTAAAACAAACAACAATCAAGCAGGATATCTTTATTATTGTCATGCTGACCTTGATTACATTTATACTTATTGCAAGACTCTCGTTTTTCAAATCACTCGGAATACTTATACTTCTTGCGGCAGCGTACAGCGTTTTTGCAGCGTTGTGTTTTATGCACGGAATCGCGCCCAATGTAATTACACCGCTTGCAATTCAGCTTGTAACAATGATTTTCGGCTATTCTTACAGATTTATTCTTGAAGGCAGAAACAAAGAAAAAATCAAACAGGCAATGGGCAAATACCTTTCGCAGGATATTATGCAAAATGTTGTAAAAAACATCGACGATATCAAACTCGGCGGGAAAAAAGCGACCGTAACCGTTTTGTTTGCCGATATAAGAGGGTTTACCAGCATAAGCGAAAAACTAAGCGCAGAAGAAGTTTCTGTAATTTTAAACGAGTACTTCACAGAAATAGAGCCGATAATTACAAAATACAACGGAGTTATAAATAAATTCATAGGTGACGCGGTAATGGCAATTTTCGGAGAACCGATTCAAGATATAAACCATGCCCGAAACGCTGTTTTATGCGCAAACGAAATGCTGAAAACAGTAGACAAACTGCGCGACAAGTGGCTTTTTGAAGGCAAACCGAAAATCGAAATCGGGATAGGAATAAATACCGGCGAAGCATTTGTCGGCAATATAGGTTCGGAAAAACGTCTTGAATATACCGTTATAGGCGATATGGTAAACCTTGCAAGCCGTATTGAAAGCTACAACAAGGTTTATAAAACTAACTTTTTAATAAGCAGTTCTACATATTCCTACGTAAGCAATATTGCAGACGTAATAAAAATCAGTGAAGTAACCATTCGCGGCAAATCTAAAAAAATGGATATTTATGAAGTTTTGAGGCTTACTTAAGTGGAGAATCTTGAGAAGATAAAACTTGCCATAGAAGTTGAAATGAAATACCGTTATATTGATATACACGGCAGAAAACAGGCGTTCTCAAGTTTTATAAAAAAAGAAGCTGAAAAAAATTATAAACTTTCAAAAAAAAATCCCAAATGGGCTGTAATGATTGAAACTTTTGAACACTATCCTTTTGCCTCGGTTCCCGAAAGACGCCGCGCCATTGAAAGACTTATCAAAGTTATCAAATCTGAAATTCAGAAAAATACTGAGGAAAAACCTGACACACCGGTTATAAAAAAGCCGGCAAATCAAACTGATGTTATGTATATTAAAGGCGTAGGCCCAAAAGTAGCCTACAAATTGAATAAACTCGGAATATATACTGCGCAGGATTTGATAATGTATTTTCCCAAAAAACATGTTGACTACTCATCGCGTACTTTGATAAGAGATTTAAAAGAAGGTACATCGACAACCGTTTTCGGCTACATAAAATCAGTATCCGCATTTAATACGAGAAATAATCTTTCCGTGGTAAAGGTCACAATAGCCGACGAAAGCGGAAAATTTGAACTAAGTTTTTTCCAGTCAAAAAGCAACAGATTTATGCTTGAAAGAACCAAAGCACAGTTTCCGCATAACGCCGGAATAATGGTTTCCGGAACGGTTAAAATGAACAATTACAGCCATAAATTAACTATTGACAAACCGACATACTCGATTATGACCGGTGAATTTTTGGAAGGAACAAACAAAAACCTCAATCTTGCAAGAATTGTACCTGTTTATACCGTATGCGAAGATTTAAGTATAAAAACCCTTCGCAAAGCAATTTATAACGCAATACAGCTTTATAAGGAGGAAATAATTAACATTGTCCCTGATGAAATAAGAACAAGGCTCGGGCTTTTAGACAAAAAAACAGCGGTCGAACAGATTCATTTCCCTGACGATATGAATTTGCTTGAAAAAGCAAGATTTTCACTTGTGTTTGAAGAACTTTTTCTTGTCCAGCTAAAATTAATCCGGCTCCGCGAAAACACTGCAAAAAACATTTCATCAGTTGCACTTGAAATTCAAAAGGACGGACTTGTGCAAAAATTCATAAAAAGCCTCCCGTTTGAATTGACAAAAGGACAAAAAGATGCGGTGAATGAAATTCTAAACGACTTACACTCCGAAAAGCCGATGCAAAGGCTTTTGCAAGGGGATGTAGGAAGCGGCAAAACGGTTGTCGCAACAATTATGCTTCTGGCGGCAGTTGAAAACGGGTATCAGGGAGCGATTATGGCGCCGACCGAAATTCTTGCGCAGCAGCACTACAACAACATGATACAATGGCTTACACCGCTCGGTTTAAGCGTCGGGCTGTTTTTGGGAAGCCACGGCAAAAAAATCCGCTCTCAATTTGAAACATCACTCAGAAACGGTCAAATGAATATCGCTGTCGGAACTCACGCCCTCATTCAGGAAAACATAGAATTTGCAAACCTCGGAGCTATTGTAGTGGATGAACAGCACAGGTTCGGCGTAAAACAGCGCAATGTTTTAAAGAAAAAATCTCAAAACCCGCAAATGCTTACAATGACCGCAACTCCAATTCCGAGAACCCTTGCTCTGACCGTTCACGGTGACCTTGATTTAACCGTTATAAACGAACTTCCCAAAGGCAGACTTCCCATTAAAACATCTCTTACAAATTCTCACAGAGGGGTCTGGGAGCTTGTGCGCAGAGAATTAAATTACGGCAGGCAGGCCTATGTCGTTTACCCGCTCATTGAAGAAAGCGAAACCCTTTCGGCAAAAGCCGCAACTATTGAAGCTGAAAAACTGCAATCGGAAATTTTCCCCGATTTCAAAGTCGGACTTTTGCACGGCAAACTTAAAAATGACGAAAAAGAGCGGGTCATGCAGGATTTTAAAAATAAAAAATACGATATACTTGTTTCAACAACAGTTGTCGAAGTCGGTGTTGATGTTCCGAATGCAACCGTTATGGTAATTGAAAACGCTGAACGTTTCGGACTGTCGCAGCTGCACCAGCTTCGCGGCCGTGTCGGCAGAAGCAGCCTGCAATCATATTGCATTCTGGTAAGCGGTTCGCGCTCTCAAGAAACTAAAGAGCGCCTTAATATAATGACGCAGACAAATGACGGATTTGTTATCGCAGAAAAAGACCTTCAGCTCCGCGGGCCCGGAGAATTTCTTGGAACACGCCAGAGCGGCCTGCCCGATCTTATAATTTCCGATATTGTCCGTGATGCTAAAATTCTGGAACTTGCCCGCAGTGAAGCTATTGATTTTCTTCAAAACAACAACATTAATGACTATCCTGCCCTGAAAAACGCAACCTCGCTTGAACTTTTTACAGGATTAGATATCTGATTTTCAGGGAATAATATAAGTACAACAGTATAATTGTTAAGAAATATTACACAGCAAAATTAAAATAAAGCAATTATATAATTAATATATACTTTATATATATAACGATAATTATATGGGAGAAGTATATGGCGCTCAGAAATGTACACGTATTTCCACAAAGAACGCAAAGAGCTGCAGTATTTAACCGAACATACGTTGTTCAACAGCAACAGGCACCGAAAGCAAACAACTCTGCATTTTGGGGCGCAGGACTTGCCGGACTTTTAATCGGCACACTTAACGGACTTGCGGAAAATCCGGACTTATTCAAAGGCGCAAGAAACGAATACGATTTACTTAACCAGATGCAGCAAAAAGAACCGCTTGAACCGACGGTACAAAATAATCCTGAAATTGAACCGGAAACTAAAACGAATCCGGAACCCGAAACAGACCCGGCAAAAGTTGATGAAAATAAAGATGACGGTCTTGGCGGGCAGGAACCATTGCCGGAATATTCAATTAAAGAAGATGCAAAAACAACAGAAACCGTAAAAACCATCAAATACGGCGGTCCCTGGCATTATGCACAATATTACACAGATGAAAACGGCAAACAATTGCAAATAGGCTCGGCAGAGTTCAGTGCAATTATGAACAGTCTTAAAACCGAAATGGGCGAAGTTGACGGCGACAGAAGCCTTAGAGTCTTACCAAAAGAAATAACCATCGGCGGCAAAACATACAGCTTAATGGGCGCAGCAGAACGTGACGCTCTTGGACTTATCGGTGAAAAAGGCACAACAGATACAAGATACAGAGCAATCAGTAACGGAAGTACATATTCCGTATTTGAAACAAAAGACGGAAATACTACACTCATTGGCTCTGATTTAACAAAAGAACAAGCCGAAACCTTAAAAGCATCAAAAGAAGCAGAAGCAGCTGCACTGGCTGCAAGCAATGATGAATAAATGTAAACAAATGTAAAAAATAAGTTATTCCCTGACAATTAAATACTCAATATATACTTTATATATATAAGTATAAATACAGAGAGGTATAAAAATGGTACACGGATTGTACAGACCCTGGATGAGAAGCCCGGGACCTACATTTTTTAACAGAACAGTTATAGTGCAGCAGCCGCACTGCCATCATTCAGGCGGAAGCGGTTTTTGGGGCGGATTTTTAGGCGGTCTGTTTGGCGGAGCAATGTTCGGCCGAGGCGGACTGTTTAGCGGACTGTTTGGTTTTGGCGGAATGCAGACTGGCATGCCTTTAATGGGCGGTTATATGGGAATGCCTATGATGGGCGGCTATTCAAATCCGTATGCTTTTTTGAACAATAACGGCAACTCACCGGCTGGCATGACAACGCAAACAAACCCTGATTTACAGATTCTTGAAAAACACTTTGGTGATAAATATACAATAAGTGAACGTAACGGACAGTTTATCGCAACTGCAAAAGACGGCAAGGGTGAACCTATTGTTGCTGACAACTTCAATGACATGCTTCACGCACTCGGCGGAGATCCTGAAATAAGCGACAAAGCCAAAAGAGAAGCCGATGCTTTAGCAGCCGAACGACTTGAAGCGGAACGCGGCAATGAGGGCGAAGACAATGACCCGACAATTGGTGACGGAAACGACCCTGCAACACGAACAGACGGCAAACATACTGACGTAACTACCGAAGGCGATACAGACCCGCAGACAGACCCTGCAAAAGTCACTCCGGAAGATAAAGGCGCCGGAGAAACAGGCAGCGCTGATTTCCGTTCAAAATGGACAAGAACAGATGCAGCTGAATATAAAGAAATGTCAACAGCAGATGAAGTCATGAACGCATATTTGCGCAAAATGGGTATAAATCCGGGCACAGACACTGCAGAATTGAAAAAACTGCTGATTGCAAATAACAAAAGCGTTTTTGATGAAAACGGAAACGTAAAAGCAGATGCTGATTGGTCAAAACTTGATTTACCGAATATGGATTATCTGACCACACTCGGCTTTGAAGAACAAAAATGGCAGGTATATGAATCACCGGGCTGGTTCAGCGGCGACACATATATGAAAGGTGCCAACGGAACAATATACAAACTTGTCTGTGATGACGGCGCTTACTTAAACTTCAGCAAATTAAAAATTGAAGACGGCGCAATCACAACAGATTACGAAAGACATCCGATTGAAAAAATCAGAAACCATGCAACCGGCCAAACAATTCCGGCAAGACGCGACGAGGACGGAAGAATTCGAGTACAGATAAATGACGAGCAGGAAATTTATCTTGAAACCTTCCTCAACAATCCGGAAAAATATTTAAAAACAGAAACTAAAAAAAATGATCCGCCGGCAGTGCAACCGGACATCCAACCTAAAGCAATCTCAGGCGGCTGGAGCGGAATAATATAAGCCTTTACAAAACCGAAAAAAATCTGTATAATCAATATACAGATTTTTTAACGTAAAGGAGCGGGAATGGATCATTTAAAAATAGCAATCGGAAGCGATCACGGCGGATTTAATTACAAAGAGAAGATTATTGATTATTTAAAAGCGAGAAACATAGAATACATTGACGTCGGCACACACACACTTGAAGCATGCGACTATCCTGATATAGCGCGTAATGTTGCGGAACTTGTTGTATCGGGTCAGGTGAACAGAGGCATACTTGTTTGCGGAACGGGAATCGGCATGTCAATTGCCGCAAACAAAATCCGCGGCGTGAGAGCGGCATTATGCGGAGATACGTATTCGGCAAGGGTTTCAAGAGCACACAACAACGCAAACATACTTTGTCTGGGCGAACGTGTAATAGGCGAACACCTTGCGCTTGATATAGTTGACGTATGGCTCAAGGCAGGGTTTGAAGGCGGACGCCACAAACGCAGAGTGGACAAAATAGAATAGAGGTAAAATTTGGAAGAAGTTGATTCTAAGAAACTGGCATGCGTCATTGCGCGCGTACTTGATGACAAGCTGGCAAACAATATAACAATCTTAAACATAAGCAGCGTATCTTCACTCGGGGATTATTTTGTTATTGCATCGGCGGATTCTCCGACGCAGGTAAAATCTTTGATGATGAGTGTTAAAGAAATGATAAAAAAACATTTCGGACGTTCACCCGTACGGATGGAAAACGATTTAAAAAACCGCTGGAATCTTCTGGACTACGGCGACGTTATTGTGCACATACTGCATCGTGATGAGCGCGAAACCTACGCTATTGAAAAATTCTGGAACCACGCGTTCAGTATTCCGGAAGAAATCTGGATGGCTGAATCTGAAGGGTATAGCGAGTATAAGGGAATAGGGGAATAAGGTAATAAGGGAATAAGTGTTATCATTAAAGTATTATTGGAATATGTGCTCAGATTAAAACTAATATACAACTCATTCCCTTATTTACTTATTTACTTATTCCCTTTCCTTAACTTTTCTATACAATTTTACAAAACGGAATAAATACGCTAAAATAGAAGCATGGAAAATATAGATCAACAAATAAACGACGCCATAATGGAAATGGCCAAAGATCCGCAAAATGCGGAAGGTTACCACAAACTTGCAAACCTTTACATGCAGCAGGAAAATTATGACAAAGTAATGTCGGTTCTTGAGAGTCTGCTGTCAATTCATCCTGATGATATTCAGGCACTGGTCGGCATGGGTACAATGTGGTTTTATGAAAAAGATTTCAGAAAATCTCTTTCTTACTATAATAAAGCTCTTGAAATTAATCCGAAAAACTACCTTATTTATTTCAATATAGGTAACGTTTTTGCAGAATGGAAGAATTTTCCCAAAGCGCTTTTCTACTACAACCGTGCAATTGACTTAAATTCGGTTAATCCGGAAATCTACAATGCAATCGCACTTTTGTACGCTGATTTTGAAGATTATATTGAATCTAAAGCATATTACGAAAAAGCACTTTCACTTGATCCTGAAAATATCACGGCCCTTGTTGATATGGGTAATGTTTGCTTTAAACTTTACGACTATGAAACCGCACTTGATCTTTATAAGCGAGTGTTCGTCTTAAATCCTGACAACAAAGTTGTTGCGATATGTATAGGCAACACCCTTACATTGATGAAAGAACGCGAACAGGCATACAACTGGTTTGAAAAAGCGCTTCAAATGGAAGGTGATAACTATAAGGCTTATATCTGTTATGCAATTGCACTTTCCGAATTTAAAGAATACAATATGGCTGAAGAAATGTACAAACGTGCAATGAAAGTTAATCCGCAGGAGAAAAACGCTTATGTACTGCTTGCAAACCTGTACACAAACTACAACCGTATTGATCTGGCAATGAACATGTACAAAGAAGCTCTCCGCGTAAAACCGAACGATGCAGAAACATATATGCTTCTGGGGAACGCACATTACCTTGACGGTGATATTGAAAAGGCAATAGCGTCATACAGATCTTCAATAAGCATCCAACCGGAAAATGATGAATACAGACTTGTATACAATCAGGTTCTGGAAGAATATATCGACAAAAAACGCAGCGGAGAAATTAAAGAAGCCTGATGAGCGAATATGATGCAAAACCGTATATGATAGAGCGTATAGTAGCCGCATTAAGCTACTTTACCATGGGATTTGCAGGTTTTATATGGCTTATTCTCGGACTCTTCACTAAAGCCCGTCTGAGGCCTTTTATGCAATATCATATTTTCCAGTCGATTTTTATATCTATTGCATATTTTCTTCTTGCAACACTTTTAGGTTTTGTGCTTAATATACTGAGTTTTGTACCTTTTATAAACAGAATTGTTGCACAGCTGACGTTTTATTTAAACGCGCCTGTATTCGGGCCGTACTCGCTTATACAAACAGTAATCTATGCAATTATAATCTATCTTGCCGTAACCTCATTTATGGGGCAATACAGCAGATTTCCGTGGATATCGGACATAATTGACCGGAATGTCGGCCGTTAACTTTTTTTAGAAAGTACGATTGCGTTTGAAAGTGCAATTCCGCCTTTAACCTGCGGATTATTAACAACTTTTCCGTCAACGTACATAACTGTGGAACCGCCGCCGTCAAGGTTCATTGCGTTAACACAGCCTGCGGATTTCATAAAGTTTGCAAGCTGCATAAGCGTCATGCCGACTGAACTTCCTTCGCGGCCGTCGACAGCGACAAGGATAAGGTTATTATCTTCAGTGTAGCCGATTGCGCTTCTGGGGTTTTTGCCGCCGATTGAACCCAATTTTTGCGCTGTCATATCAACAAAAACTTCATTATTTTTTACGAGATACGGGCCGCCGCTGATTATGTGTTTTACGTTTTTCCATTCAGGAATTGTGTTCAACTCAAGGTCAACTTTGTCACCGGTTTTGAAAACATTTAAAAGAGAAGCAGGGCCTGCAATTACAAATCCGTTTTGCGGAATTTTGAGTGCAGAGGTTGAAATTTGCGTAATTTTGTTTTTGTCATTTACGGCAAATTGCAGGCCGTACTTAGGTGACGGAGGTGCGATTGTGCCCCAGTCGGGGGTATAAGCCAAAACGTATGTCGAAAGCATTCTGGGCTGGTTAATATTATCAACTTTAACGGTATTTTTACCTGATTTAATGCGGGCATTCAGCTGAACTCTTGCAATATCATATCCGTCATCAAAAATTCCCATTGCAACCCTGTCATAAATCGGGCCGGTCAATAATTTTTCATTTATCATTAAAGTTCCGAGCGGAACACCGGTCTGCGGTTTGAAAAACGTACCGTTGAGCGCAATGACAGAATTAGAATCTTTTGCCATCGTGGAAATTGAACTTTTGTTTGCAAGGGTATCAGAAGCTAAAACCGGAGTCAGAGTATAATCTTTTGCAATTCGCGGGTTTATCTCAACAACATTAATTCTGACAGGTCTGCCGTCATAGTATTTTGTAAGTTTTATATGCTTTATACCGTCGTCTATATCAACAATTGCCGCGCCCGGAAATTTCTTCTTAACAGCCTCATCAAAATTTTTGATTTCAGCTTTTGAAGAAACCTCGCTGATAATCTGAATTGATGCCTCATTTGTAATCGGTGCCGGGATTTTAGCCACATAATCATTTGCAAAAATCGGAACAAACACCGCCTGTGTAAATAAGAATGCGCCTGCAACGGCAAAATTCACAACTATCCCAATAACGCTCAATAACCGCTTTTCAGGGCACAACAACATAGTATCCATAGCTTTACCTCATAGATTGGAGTAACAGGATACCTTTTTGTTTATAGAGTGGGGTGGGGAATAACACTCTCTGGTACTATTATTATTCCCTGAAAACCCGCTTATATAACAGATTTAACAGGTTTTGAATCATGAATTTACAAAACTAAATAGAGGCAAACATACACTTAATTTAGTCTACATCAACCGGCTCGCGCAGAATTTTTTCAATAGCCTCGCGCGCTGTAAAGACCAAAGATTCCGGCACGTTATCAATTGTCGTAAACTGGCGCAGAACATCAACCGTGCGTTTGAATGCTCTTACGATATCGCCTTCGCCCATGTCAATCTGTTCGGTAATCGTTTCCCATTCGGCACCTTCAACCCAGAGTTCTATAAGAGAAGAAAAATACGGGTTAATATAGCAGGGGGATTCAACCTGATACCTGTTTTGAACTTTTTCAACTTTGCGGCGGATATTTCTTATTAAATTAAGAGTTTTCCTGACAGTTTGCGAGAACGGAAGATAAGGGATGTCAATTCGCAAATCTTCTGTTGTAACCGCACAAATCACAGCCGCAAGCTGGGAGGGTGAAAGTCCTTCAAGAACGTTAGAAAAAATAATTTCCGCGATAAAGAGTTCATTTTCAGAGCGGATTTGAGAGGTAGTAACACCGTGCGGTGTCGGATAGTCCTCTTTTAAATACCCGAAATCATACAGAACACTTCTGTGCGCAAGAAATTTATTCCAATAAATATCACGCTGACGCTCCATTTCTTTTTCAAGTTTAGCCTGCCGAACCTCAATACGCGCAAGGACTTCGAGATTTTTTGCGTGTTTTTTATAGCGGTTGCAGTTATCACAAGGGTAGGAGTGCAATTTTTCAAGTAACTCTTTGTTTGAATTTTTAAATGCAATAACCTCAGGAGACAAAGGCCGTTTTTTAGCCTGTTCCTGCTTGCATATTTTTTTGTAGGTAATTCTGTTTTGAACATACAGATGACGGAGCTTATCATATTTCAAAAAATCTTCATCGGAAATTTTGTGCTGACAGATGAAAACTCTTTGCTCTTTTTCATTTTCATTAGCCTCATACAGTTTCAAAATCGGCTGCAGACGCGAACCAGCGGAAAAATAGCCGAAACTTTTCAAAATAAGTTCTTTTGATTCTTCAAGCGAAAATCTTTGAAGCAAATTCAAAACCATTGAATAACTCGGCGAAAAGCGGCTTTCAAGCGGATTTGCATCACTCAAAACGAGTTCTGCGACATCTTCCGGAGTATCAAAAGCAGAACCGACAATGGTTACATAACCGATTTCATCCATGCCTCTGCGGCCTGCGCGGCCTGACATTTGCAAAAACTCACTTGCAGTAAGTTTTCTGTGCCCGGAATCCGTACGTTTGCTTATTGAACTTATGACGGTTGAACGTGCAGGCATGTTAATACCGGCAGCAAGTGTTTCGGTAGCAAATACAACTTTTATCAGACCTTGTTGAAAGAGTTTTTCCACAAGATTTTTCCATGCAGGTAAAAGTCCGGCATGGTGAGAGGCAACACCCTGCAAAAGGTATTCAATATGTTTGTTACCGTAAAGGTGAGGGTTTTCGGCAATATAATCATCAATAAACTGTCTTATTCTCGCCTGTTCATAAGGTGTAACCAGTTCTAACGAGGAGCATTTTTCCATTTGTTCATCACATTTTTTGCGGGAGAAAGTAAAATATATGGCGGGGAGCATGTCCTGCGCAGCAAGGTTGCGCACAACATTTCTTACCGGAGATTTTTGCTTATTTTTACCATGCTTGCCCCATTGGCGTTTTTCGGGCTTGATTTTCTTATTAAGCTGCCCGCTCGGAGTCAACAGCGGCAGAAGTTTATCCGGCTGGGAACTGTCAAAGTAATAAAATCTCAGAGGAACCGGCCTGAAATCAGTATTCACAAGCTCTGTTTTTGAATGAACAGTATTAATCCAATCGGTTAACTCATCAGCATTTGCAACCGTAGCGGAAAGCGCAATTATTTGAACATTGGTCGGACAGTAGATAATACTTTCTTCCCAGACCGTTCCGCGCTGCTCATCGTTCATGTAGTGAACTTCGTCAAGAACAACGTATTTCACATCTTTCAGATTATCCGCAACCGCCCCGAAATTTGTACCGTAGAGCATGTTTCGGAAAACTTCAGTAGTCATGACAACAATCTGAGCCGAGCGGTTAATTGAGGTATCGCCTGTTAAAAGCCCGACCTTATCCTGCCCGTATTTTTCGCCGAAATCGTAATATTTCTGGTTAGAAAGCGCTTTTAAAGGTGTTGTGTAAAATATCCGTTTGCCTTCTTCAAGTGCTCTGTGTATGGCATGCTGTGCTATGACAGTTTTGCCGGCACCGGTGGGCGCGCAGACAACAACGCTTTTGCCTTCATCTATATACCTGCAGGCATCTTTTTGAAAATCATCAAGTTCAAACGGAAATTCATACATTACAGCTTTATTTTACCCGTATTTACTTAATCACGTCAAATCCTGTGTATTTTCTTAACACTTCGGGAATAACAATTGAGCCGTCAGCCTGCTGATAATTTTCTATAATAGCGGCGAAAGTTCTGCCGACAGCAAGACCGGAACCGTTAATCGTATGGACAAATCTGGTTTTGCCGGTTTGTTTGTCGCGGTATCTTATATTAGCGCGGCGAGCCTGATAATCGCCGTAATTAGAACAGCTTGAAATTTCTTTGTAAGTACCGTAAGACGGCATCCAAACTTCCAAATCCCAGCATTTGTTAGCGGAAAATCCGATATCGGCCGTACAGAGAGCCTCACGGCGATACGGCAAGCCGAGGAGTTGAAGCATTTTTTCGGCATCTTCGGTTAATTTTTCATGTTCTGCAGGACTTGATTCGGGAGTACAGAGCTTGACAAGTTCGACTTTGTTAAACTGGTGAACTCTGATAAGCCCTCTTGTATCTTTACCGGCAGAACCCGCTTCACGGCGAAAGCACGGAGTGTAAGCCGTCATATACATCGGAAGCTGATCTTCAGAAAGGATTTCGCCTGCGTAAATATTTGTAACAGGAACTTCCGCAGTCGGGATTAAATATAAATCTTCATCAACGCATTTGTACATGTCCTCGGCGAATTTCGGCAGCTGGCCCGTACCGGTCATGGTTGCCGCGTTTGCCATAAACGGCGGCAAAACTTCTTCATAACCCTGTTCAGATGTATGATAATCAAGGAAAAAGTTTATTATAGCGCGTTCCAATTTTGCACCGAGCCCGCGGTAAAGAGTAAATCTGCTCTGCGAAAGTTTAACACCCCGTTCAAAATCCACAAGGCCTTTTTCTTCGCAAATATCCCAGTGAGGTTTAAATTCAAAATCAAATTTTCTCGGCTCACCCCATTTGTAAACCTCCTGATTGTCATCTTCAGATGTACCGATGGGGGTAGTTTCATCAGGAATATTCGGGATATGCAAAAGCAAATCACGCTGTCTTTCATCAAGAACCGATTGCTCATCTTCCAGCTGCTTGATATCATCACCGATTTTGCGGACATCTTCCTGAATTGCGTCTGTATTTTCGCCTTTTTTCTTCAATTCACCGATTTTTTGCGATTCTGCCTTACGTTTAGCACGCAATTCATCTGCACGCGCCTGAATTTTTCTGCGTTCTACGTCTATTTCAATAACTTCATCCACTGACAAATCAGGATTTCTGCGTTTTAAAAGTTCGTTAATTTTTTCGGGATTTTCTCTGATTAATTTAATATCAAGCATTTTTAAACCTCTTTCTCTTTACAGGCTAATTTTAATTTAAATATAAGTTATAATCAAGAGAAGAATAACTAAAATATCAATCCAAAGATTGATGTGCATTTGTTATAAAATATTGATAATATATGATGAGGGATATGTCATGTTCAAAAAACTCGCACAACAATTGAGGGCAGCAAACGAAAAAAGCGAATACAAAACGGTTTCACTTCCGTTCGGTGAAGAATTTGTAACGCCTAAAAACGAGTTTTTAAAAAACCTTTCCAAAAAAGCTGTTGAGCTTTACGAAAAACAAACCGACATAAACAATTTTTCAAAACTCGTGCTTTCGGATCCCGAAAACACATCCCACAACAATCTGGTTAACAAATTATTTGAAGAAGGAGTTGCAGACCCGTTTGTAGATGAAAAACTTGCCGACCTTGCGAATAATCAAAAGTTTTTGCGCGATCTTGGTCTGCTGTAAATTTTTCTTGCCAACAATTTGAAAAGCTGGTATAATAAATTTTATGAAAAAGAAAACGGAGGAAAAACAAATGACCAAAAACGCAGACTACATCACCTCCTTGAGTGGGGGGGGGGCTGTAAATCAGCTTCACGCGCTGAACACAGCAGTTTAATAACCCCAAAAGTTAAATCAGCTTTCACTTTAGCAGAAGTGCTGATAACATTAGCGATTATCGGCATAGTTGCGGCATTAACAATCCCGACTTTAGTGCAAAATTATCAAACAAAAGCATGGAACACTGCATCACAGGTATTTCAGAGAAAACTCGGTGAAGCATTGAGAGTTATGAATGTTCAGGGAACTTTAGCGGGTTATACAACAACAGAAGCGTTTGTTGATGAATTATCTAAGCATATTAAGATAACAAGAATATGTGATAACGATGATATTACAACATGCTTTTCTGATACCGTAACCTGGGGTGATGAAGAAGTTGACATGTCTAAAGTTAAAAAAGCTAAAAACTTCGGACAGGAAGATTGGGATACAAATACGGTGGCAGTACAGTTTGCAAACGGAGTGAACGGAGTAATAGCATACAATCCCGATTGCAGACAGAACCAATTCAGTAATGATGTAATAACAGTAGGCGAAACCGGTATAGGTACAACCTGTCTTGCAATACTGTATGATGTAGACGGATTTAAGAATCCGAATACCGAAGGTAAAGATTTAAAGAATCTAAACGTAACAAGTTTAGGAGGCAGCAACTGTGCAATAGAGTTAAGTGACGGAACATGTTTTACAGCACCATTCTATCCAACAGCAAAGAGTTTATCTGATTGCGAAGCACAAAAGGGTGAACTAGGAATAAGTGAATGTTATTACGATGATGACTACTGGGCAGGTGCAGTAAAAGCATGTAAAGATATGGGTTCAACATTACCGAGTCAGGAACAGTTAGACCAATTAGCGAGAGACTTGTACCCCGGCACAGAAATAAGCTCCACAGTCGAAAACAGCAACGGCACAAGAGATAACGACCTTGCCTTTGAGATGGGCTTTCTAAGCTCTGCATCGACCGGCGAGTTTTATGTTTGGTCCAGTGAGGAGTGCAGCGAGTACAACGCGTACAGCCGCATCTTCTACTCCACGCGCACGATCCGGTACGGCAGCAGCCGCCACAACAGCCACTTTCAGGCGGCGTGCTTAGCGGAATAGCATGTGTGCCGCAAGGCATGAGAAGATATATTTAATAAGCGGTATTTATGACATTCCACAAGTGCCGCTTTTTAACAGCAAAATGGCCTCTCCCTCAAGGGGAGAGGCTGGTTTGCTGTAAAACTTGTCATGCTGAACTTGTTTCAGCATCTTGCAACCGTTATAGAATTGTAGGTCGGATTTACTAATCCGACAACGCCTCACCGGAGTTTTAAATCTGCATTTATCGCGCGCACTTTTCTAAATTTACCCTTTCGTCGGTATTGAGTTTTTATTGTTTTTAATATATCCTTTTTGTATAAAGGGGAGAGCTTATGCACGAAGAATTAAAAGAAATTAACGAAGTCGTAAAAAATCTGGCATCATTTATCCAGCAAAATGAAACAGTCAAACCGGATTTTGAGGAGTATTTAAAAACGGTCGGCACATCAATGAACATTCAGGCCGCATGTTTCAACTACATTTTTGAACGCAGACTGGGCGAAAAACACAAATCAATTCCTGAGCTTTATGTTGAAAACACAAAGAAACTTTCCGCATCGGATAAAAAGATTGCAGAAGCGCTCTCTCATTCGCTTTCAACCATTTTTGAAGTAAAAAAAATACTCAAAAACGGGTTTGAACTCTACAATGTAATTAACGAAAGGCTTTATGACGTAACATCACTTGTCAAGATGACATCATTCAGAGGTGTGGGCGGCGGTCAGTACGTTATCGCGCGGATTTTTGAATACAAAAAAGTCTATTATCTGCTTGAAATTTCCGGCGTGCTTTCCGCAAGCAGAAAAGACGATGCCTTGAGGTTTGCTGTTGCAAAAATTATTGAAAACCCAGAACTTGTTTATCAGGACAACCCCGAAAAATTAAAAGAACTTGAAAAAGACATCAAAAAAATTCATAAAAAATTCGTCGAATATTTCGGCTCTGACGAAGTTATAACCACAAACAAATACGCTGATGACTTAATCGGAATGTTCAACGACTTTGCAGAAGGCGGAGAAAAAACCGACTATTCGGACAAAGTTCACCTGCCGGAGGAATTGAAGTTTTTCAATGTGAGCGAATTTAATAATTCGTATGAAAATTTCCTTGAAAATTCACTGGGCGGTTTTTCCTCTCATAACGAAGAATACGACGTAGGCGTTCTGTTTGATGAAGAACTCGGCATGTATGCAATACCGTTTTACGGAACCTTCAACAAAATTTTTGAAGCAAAAGATTACACAAAAGTTCTTAATTACGACAAATGCATAAATTATTTTCTTTCAAATGACAAATTTTCGGCAAATCTTATCAAAAAAGTCGCCGAAAAACATGACAATTTTATGAAAACAGTTAACGAAGTTCTCGGTACAAAATACACGCTCGACGAACTTCTTGAAAAATTCAAATCAAGATACCTTGAAAATAAAATTATTTCATCAACTACGGTTCTTTACCGCTCAAAAGCCTTCTCTAACACGCTCGGGCTGATTGAGGAAGAAGAAAACAAACCTAAAATTGAAATCGACCGTAAAATCGGAAGAAATGACCCGTGCCCGTGCGGCAGCGGCAAAAAATACAAAAAATGCTGCGGTGCTGCAGTTTAAAAAATAAACTCATTTTTCAGGCTGTAAATTCACAAATCAGCGCCTTAAACGCGGCAGAAGAAATTCCGACTATGTTTTCAAAATCACCGTTAATTGATTTTACAAACCCTTCCGGAAGCTCCTGTATCCCGTATGAACCCGCCTTGTCAAACGGTTTGTAATTTTTGATGTAATCTTTTATCATTTCATCAGTTAAGGATTCAAAAGTTACATAGCTTGTCGTGGAATTTTTTTTGCAAACGCCGCTTTTTGAATCAATAACGGCAATTGATGTTACAACTTTGTGAGTTTTTCCCGAAAGTTTTTTAAGCATTAAAAAAGCCTCTTGAGCGTCTTTTGGCTTTTCCAGAACCTCATCCCCAAGCACTACAACCGTATCCGCCCCGACAACAAGCGCCGGTTCGTTTATTATAACCGCAACGGCTTTTGCCTTATTACAGGCAAGATTTTCCGCATAATCGTAAGAAAAAGCCGCCTTCGTGTGGTTTTCAACATACGGAGACGGAATAATTTCCAATTTGTAATCCTTCAATATTTCGGCTCTTCTGGGAGATGAAGATGCCAGGATCATTTTTCCCATTCCCTGTTCCTTTTTGCTGTTATGTACTTTCAAAATGCCTGCAGTCATTTTACAGTACATTTTATCACAAAATGAACAAAAAACTTTTTATTGATACTGCTGTACAGTTTTGTTATATCTTGCCGAACGCGCGTTTATGGCGTAGCATGCGATATTCAGACGCTGTTTCAACAGCATCATGTTTTTATGCATGCTTGCATAATCATTCATTGCCCCGAGCATCTTTTGCGGGTCAACCATTGATTCCATATTGTCATGATTGTCTACGCGTTCCTCTGCGTACTTTTTGACCAATAGCTGGTCGATGTAGTCCTCTGCGCCTATTGCCATGAGATCCTCCCGATTATCCTAGAAAAATAAATCCTTAATATTCCTGTTATATATATTAAGTATATCTTTCCCGAAAAATTGCCAAAATTCACAAAATCAGATTTACATTTGTTAACATAAAATCATGATATAATGGTTTTATGAAAGAGATTGTTATTACTGCACCTGTTAAAAAACCTGAAGACATTGAAGTTTTCAGCAGCCAGACCGATTGCCGCGATTATTACGTGTATTACAAAAAGTTTCTGGACAATAATTTTGATTACGTAAAAGAGTTTGTTGATACCGCAAAACGCTGTAAATGCAATATTTTCATTAATTTTAAACACGATATTACAGAAGAAAATCTTCCTGAAATAAAAAGAATGCTGAAATTTTTAAAAACAGCGGGGATTGACGGAATTTTCATAAACAGTTTTGCAATTTTGGAGGCTATTAAGGTATTTAATCTGCCTTTCAAAGTTATTGTTGATTCATATTTTGATATCCATAACCTTGCCGGAATTGACTTTATAAACAGCTTTCACAAAGTTGACGGAATAATTATTACCGAAGAAATTTATATGAAAAATATCGCAAAAATAAAAAAATACACAAAACTTCCGCTTGCGATTGATTCTGATAATCTGCCGTGGTGCGCCGAGGATATAAAAAAGATTAAGGCAATTGATAACGTTGTAATAAAAGGCAAATTTGCAAATTCGGAAGAAATTCTTGAGGGGATTGAACTTGTTCAAAAAATTCTTGAAAAACCGAAACTCTTTAAAAATCAGAAACTCCCGTTTAAGCATGTAAGAAAAAGTATTTATCAGACAAACCATTTTTCGGGCGAAATGGTCAGCGCTCAAGGCAAAGACTTCAAATTCAGCAGAAATATTCACAAATTTGAATGGGATGTAAAAAGAACCCGAACTCCGAAAGATGTTGTATATAAAAACGATTACAGGCTGAATTTGAGACTTTCGGCTCTTGCTCAGGTCAAAGAACTTGAAAAATATATCAAAAAAATTAGTACAAACCCGATTTACTCGATTGAATACGGCGAAATCCTTTCAACATGCGACCTTGTAAACAGCAGTTTCAGTGAACTTATTACTAAAGTCAGAAAATTCTGTTACAAAAATGATATAAAATTTCAGCTTTCAACGCCCAAAATTCTCATTGAACGCGATTTTGACAGAGTTTATGAGTATGTAAAACAGCTTCTGCTGACTGATCCTGCGCCGGATTCTTTAATAATAAACAATATAGGCTATTTCTGGGCGTTCATAAATGATCAGGATATTAACCACATTCCGATAGAAATCGGGCAGGGGATTAATCTGCTTAACAGCCTCTCTATCAAATGTCTCAATAATCTTGCCCCGATTGACACAATTGATTTTACGTCTTTTAAGGATATGGAAAGCGCTATAAAAACAATTAAAAAAATTAAAAACGATATTCCGAATAAAAAATACACAATCGCCGGTAATAAAAAAGTTCCGAGCATGGGGCTGTGCCCGCTGAACAACGACAGCGCAATAATCTCGCGCCTGTCATGCAAAGCTCCGTGTCATCAGGGCGGATTTGCACTCAAAGATCCTTCGCTGAAAAAGATTTTCCCGTTCACATGCGACGGATTTTGCAGAATGCACATGTTTGAAGATACCGTTATGCAGGATTTTTCCTGCGTGAAAGAACTTGCTGACGCAGGCGTCAATGAATTTGTGTTTGACTTCAGCGCTCTGGATTCAAAATATTTACCGGTGCTTTTGAATGAGTTTTTATTCCGTAACAGTGACCGGAATTGACGAATCCATTCCGGATCGAATAAAATTAATAGCTCTATTTCTGTTATTGAAAAATTTTTATCAGCGATTTATTATAAAGTTGTACAGTTTACACCCACGGAAAAGATTATGTCATCAAATAAAAATATCAGAAATATAGCAATTATTGCTCACGTAGACCACGGCAAAACAACTCTTGTTGACTGCTTATTAAAACAGTCCGGAGTTTTCAGAGAAAATCAGCACGTGGAAGAACGGGTTCTTGACAGCAACGATCTGGAAAGAGAACGCGGAATTACGATACTTTCAAAAAATATTTCAATCAACTACAAAGGCTGCAAAATTAATGTTGTAGACACTCCCGGCCACGCAGATTTCGGCGGTGAAGTTGAACGTGTTCTGGGTATGGTTGACGGAGCACTGTTAATCGTAGATGCAGCTGAAGGCCCTATGCCGCAAACCCGCTTTGTGCTTTCAAAAGCACTTGAGCTGGGACTTAAAATAATTGTTGTGATTAATAAAATCGACAAACCTGCGGCAGAACCTTTGACAGCACTTGACAAAGTTTTTGACCTGTTTACCGAATTAACCGACAGAGAAGATTTGATTGACTTTCCGTTTATTTTTTCAAGCAGCCTGAACGGGTTTGCCGTGAAAGATTTGGACGATGAACGCAAAGATATGATTCCTCTTCTTGATTGCATAATGGAGAACATTAAACCGCCCGAAGGTGATGAAAATCTTCCGTTCCAATTCAGAGCAGCATCGCTGGATTACAACGAATACGTGGGAAGAATTGTTATCGGCCGTATTGCAAACGGAAAAATAAAATCTCAGGAACAGGTTTGTGTTGTCCACGCCGACGGTTCGCAGGAACGCGGTAAAATATCAAAACTTTTCGGATTTAAGGATCTGGGCAGAGTTGAAATTGAAGAGGCCTCAGCAGGCGATATAATCGGTATCGCAGGATTTTCGGATATTCAAATCGGCGAAAGTATCTGCGATTTGAATAACCCGGAACCGCTGCCATTGATTCATATTGATGAGCCAACATTGCAAATGAATTTTTCGGTAAATGACAGCCCGTTTGCAGGAACAGAAGGTAAATTCGTAACTTCAAGACAGTTAAGAAAAAGACTTTACAACGAACTTGAAAAAAATGTCAGCCTGCGCGTTGAAGATACAGAGTCAACCGATGTTTTCAGAGTTTCAGGCAGAGGTGAACTGCATCTTGGAATTTTAATCGAAACAATGCGCCGCGAAGGTTATGAATTTGCGGTTTCAAAGCCGGAAGTTATTTATAAAGATATAGACGGCGTAAGATGTGAACCTTTTGAAAACCTTATCGTTGATGTTCCTGAAAGCTATGCCGGCTCTTGTATTGAAAGACTTTCAAACCGCAAAGGCGAAATGCAGGAAATGAATAATGCAAAAGGCAGAACAACAATGACCTTCCACATTCCCGCACGCGGTCTTATAGGTTTCAGGAGCGAATTTATAAGAATGACACGCGGCGAAGGAATAATGTATCATACGTTTTTGGACTACAGACCTTACGCAGGCGATATTCCGCGTCAGAGAAACGGTTCAATAATCGCTCACGAGCAAGGTGAGGCAATTCCTTATGCACTTGCGCAGTACGAGGATCGCGGCGTATTTTTCATAACCCCGAAAACAAAAGTTTACCGCGGAATGATTATCGGTGAATGCAACAAGCCGCAGGATATTGTAGTTAATATCTGCAAAACAAAAAAATTAACAAATATGCGCAGCGCAACCGCAGACGTTATGGTTACGCTTCAGGCTCATAAACAAATGGCGCTTGAAGAATGTCTTGAATATATTGGCGATGACGAGCTTGTTGAAATTACACCTGAAAATGTCCGCATAAGAAAAGCAGATTTGAACAGAAAAATTTACAACTAATCCGTCTTTTATGAATTGACAGGACGGCCTGCAAGCTCATTATAAATTTGCAGATATTTTTCGGCGCTAACATCCCATGAAAAATCTGATTTCATGGCTGTTTTTCTCATAGCCTCAAGCGTTGGTTTTTCTTTGTACACATTTAATGCGCAATTTACAGCCTGCATCATATCCCGGCTGTCATAACGCCAGAATTTGAATCCCGTTGAATCGTTCAAGGGATACCCGACAACCGTATCTTCAAGCCCGCCTGTTGCTCTGACAATTGGCAATGAACCGTAATGCATCGCAATAAGCTGGCTTAAGCCGCAAGGTTCAAATTTAGACGGCATAAGGAAAAAGTCGCTTCCGGCATAAATCAGATTTGCAAGGTCAGCTTTATACCCGACGTATGTTCGAATATTGGGTGTATTATTGGAAAGCCAGATGAAAAGATTTTCATAATCGCTGTTTCCGCTGCCTAAAAATACGTAATCCGCATCGGAATTTTTCATCATATTTTCGGCACCACGGATTAAATCAATTCCCTTTTGCTCCACTAACCTTGATATCAAAGCTATAAGCGGCCGCTCCGGATTATATTTAAGTCCGAAATATTCGCAGACAGCTTTTTTATTTTCTTCTTTTTTATCAATAGTTCTGTATGTGTAATTTGCGGCAAGACACTTATCAGTTTTGGGATTAAAGGTAGAATAATCAATACCGTTAACTATTCCGACAAGTTTATTTTGATTCATGCGCAGAGTGTAGTCCATACCTTCGCCGTATTCGCCGGTTAAAATTTCGCGGGCGTAGTTTGGTGAAACCGCAATAATTTTATCCGAATAATTTATTGCGCCTTTCATCCAGTTGACTTTGCCGTAATGTTCAACACCCCATTCATTGTAAACAATATCTTTGCGCATATTTGCAAAATCAAGCACATCTTCAAACCATACACCCTGATATGCAAGATTATGAATTTCAAAAACAGACTTTGTATTTTTCCAAAAATCATCATATCTGTAGTTGCTGTGGAGATATACAGGAATCATTGCAGTGTGCCAGTCATTTGAATGAATAATATCAGCCTTGAAATTCAGCGCTTTTGCATATTCAAGAACTGCAAGCGAAAAGGCAATATATCTTTCATGTTCATACCTTGTATCAAGCCATTTCGGGTAAACTTCTTTAAAACATGTAAAATACCAGTCATTATGAACAAAAAATACGTTAATATTTGTGTCAGGCAATTTACACATAAAAAGTCTGAATTTATGTCCTTGATTTCCGAATGTAAGCCACATTTCGGAATTTTCCAGCTCTTTAATTCCGTATTTATCGACATCAATAAGTCCGTGAAGAGGGGTAAAAATCGCTATTTCCGCATCATCTTCAATATATTTCGGCAGACTGCCGACAACATCCGCAAGCCCTCCCGCCTTGGAAAACGGTGCAACTTCCGCAGCAGCAAATAAAATTTTCATTATACCTCTCTTTCTGAAACATCGGCTGAACCGCCGTCAGCCTCCGGTGCCGGATTTTGCAAACCTTCCTGCTCAGCCGCGGCCTCAGAAACTGTTGTTTCGTCCTCCGGAGTTTCCTGACCTTCCTGTCCTTCGCTATCTGCTGTATTATCGCTTTCCGGGAGAGGTTCTTGAGCCGGGAATTTGCCGTCAACCATATAGTGTTCCGGATTTACGTCAAATTCAAACTTGATTCCGTATTTTTGTGTAATGTAATGCGCCTGATTTAAACACAATTGCGCTTTATCAACATGTCCCAAAAACATCATTACTTTAAACATGTTATATTTAAACAAAAGAATAATAAAATCACTTGCTTTGCCGTAACGTTCAAGCTGTATTATTGAGTTGTTAAGCATTCCGTAAGCAACATCAAATTTTTTCTGGCGCAAATTCATTTCGCTTAAGAAATACCACCCGAGATGCTGCAGCAGATACATGCCCTGATTTTTAACCGATTTAATAATCTTATAAATAATTGATGCCGCTTTTTTGTAAGATTCAAGATTTACATAAGTATAACCGATAAGCAAATCGCAGAAAATTTCAATTTGCGCAAGGTTATTTTTGCGAGCTGCAAGTTTTGCCTGATAAACATCTTCCGCAAATTGTTCCGGTGTATCCTTTGAATTTACAAACGCATTGAGTATATGGTACACAATTGCCGAAAATTTATCATTGCCTATCATATCCTGCGAAATAATAACTTCTCTGCCCGCTATTAATTCCTGAAGCTGCAAAATTAAATCGTATGATTTTGGTATAAAACTGAGCGATGTGTAAATTATATTCAAAAATTCGCCGACATTACCTTTCATCTGAATTACGTTAGCCAGTGCAACATAACCCGTACAGGTTACAATCATATCTTTGAATTGCTCTTCTGCCATATAATCAGGTTTGAGTTTTGCAATATTTTCATCAGAAATTACGTTCAAAACTTTATAACCGATATCAATACAATCTTCCATCGCTCCGATATTGAAGAGAATTTCAACATGAATAAGCGACATCAAGAAGAAATAAATATTGAAATTAGGTTCTTCCGGGTCAATTGAAGCATTAGGAATTAAAGAGAGAACCTTATGCGTCAGACAAAGTGCATGGGTGTATCTTGCAGAAGCAAGCGCACCGTGAATCATTTTGCTGCACAGAAGAATAATTTTATCAATATCAGTAGATTTTTCAAGATTTTTAAGTGTCAATTCAGCAATATCCTGAGTTTTTTCAGGAACATATTCATACAAATTTTCCGAAATATGTTCATAAAGATTGAGTTTATAGGTTTCGACATCTTCTTCAAAATTTTCAGGCGCTTTATTGCTTTCAAGCAGCTTAAGAATTTCCGTCGAACAGTTCAGATAAGAACTAAAGTCACCGAGCGAAAGGTTAACTTTTGCAAGTTTTTCCCATTCCAAAAATGCATTGCTTTCATCAGAAAGCAGAGTATAGAGATAAGATTTAACCGGACTCGGCATATTATCGACAAACACTTTTGAGAAAAGTTCGCTTGCAATTTTCTGCAAATCAATCTTATTCATAACCTCAAGAAGATTTTCTCTCAAAAGGTTATAGTTCGGGAAATACATACAGTTGTTATAGAAATATACATAACCCATTTCCGAAAGTTTGTTGATAATTTCTTCGGTATTTTCAAATTCAAGACTGTCGATAGTGGCAACATCAATTCTTGTGCCAAGAAGCAGAACTGATGCCAGAAATCTCATAGCCGGCGGATCATCTTTTAACAAATTCAAACGTCTGCGCATTAACCTGTTGAGATTTGACGGAATAATGATTGTTTTCGGGTTAACCATTTCCACGCTGTCCTCGGTATACTGGTATACGCCCGACTCAATCAAATACTGAATTGCAATGTCCAAAAACAGAATACTTCCGCAGGAATATTTTGCAATCCTGTGGAAATAAAAATCGTTCATAATGTTGCGGTAGAAATTCTTGTTATCCTCAATGATTTTTTCAAACGGAGTCGGTTTGAGAGTAATTTCCGTGTAATAAGGCCGCGTCAAGAGGAAATGTGACTGCTTGTGCAGTGAAAAATCTTTGTCATAAGATATCAAATAACTTATTTGAAGCTGATCAAACGCTTCAAATAAATATTTCAAAACATCATAAGAACTTGAATCAATTTTGTCGAAATTTTCGATAAATATAAGTGTATTCGGAATAACTTTTAACAGAGTGAGAAAAATATCAAAAAACTCATTACGCGTATCTATTGCATTAGTAATTTCGCGCTCCGAAAGCGTAATAAGATCTCTTATCATATTCTGCGGATCAATAGTCGAAAACGCTGAAAAATCATTCTGATTAAAGAGTTTTTGCGATACCGTATACTCAAAAATCGCCGAAACAAGGTCGCGGAAAAACGCATAGGGCGAATATTTCATCTCGTCATAACAGGTAATTGAAATAATATTGTTATAGATACCGAGTTCTTCGATTTCGTTGATAATTTTAAGTGAATACGGGACATACATCTGCGCAGTTTTAATCGCAAGAATACCGCGCGGCACAGATTGCAATTTGTTGACAATATGATAAAATACGTCGATATTTTCGGTTCTTATAAAGTCACAGTTAATTTCGTTAAAGTTAATCGTTTCAATATCATAAATCGCATCCGGATCATACGGAGTTTCAGCTTTCAAAAGTATTTCGCCGTCTGTTTTATCTTGTTCAATAAGCATATTTTGAACAAAATTCGGGACTTTAACCTCATTCTCGTCTTCTTCATCTTCAAACAGAGAAGGATCAATTACAATAAGGTCTTTCACATCAAGTTCATAAAACATCTGCATTTGACCGTCAATCATAACTGAATTGAGCGGAGAAAGTTTGTAATTTTTTTCAAGAGCTTCAAAAAGCGGAGTGTCCGTAATAATCTGGAACGAATTCAAAACACGCTGCTCATCTTTTGCCTTTTGATAAATCATGTTAATGTTGAAGCCCGATTTATAATCGTTCGGATCACCGTTAACACTTTTTTTGAGCAAAAACATGTTGCATCTTACCGAAGTATTTTTACGCTTGGTGAGCTTGCAGTTAAGACGCGTAATAAGGTTCAAAATTTCAATAGCGGCATTTACGGCTGAATTCACGGAACCGTTGAACGTGTAATCTTTGTAAAAACGAATAACATAGGTTTTGTCGATAATCTGGCGTCTTAAACCTATTGATTTTACATAATCCGCAATAACCTTATCAAGATTAAGTTTGAATTTATTAAAAAGTTTGGCGGAACCCAGAAGATCTTTCATCTCCGAAAGGTTCGGAAAATCAATTGTAAGCATTACAAAATCATCATCCGTATTTGCCTCGTTCAAAATGACACTTTTTTCCAGCGGGAATTTACATTTAGCGCACTTTTTATTGGCAGTCGGATTGATTTTTCCGCAGTTGTGGCACTTGGTTACGATAACGTAGCCGCACTTTTTACATGTATTGCTCTCATTTATGGTTTTACAAATAGGACAAACAACTTTGAGCACCTTTTTACAGTTAGGGCAGACAATGGTTTTATCATCTATTTCTAAACCGCATTTTGGACATTCCATAACAGAATTATAACATGTTAAAACATAATAAACAATAACTAAATTTTAGCTTTACAAACTTTTCCGGAAAAATAATTTATGCTATCATAAATATATGAGTATTATTGCGGATGATAATGATTTTAAGAGAGAAAAATCCGGCCGTAATCCGGTTATAAAAGCTGAAACAATTGAGTTTGACAAAAACTTTGAAAACACAATCAGACCGAAAACTTTTGATACCTATATCGGCCAGACCGCGCTTAAGGAAACTCTCAAAATTTCAATAGCCGCCGCAAAAAAACGCGAACAGCCGCTTGATCATTTACTTTTTTACGGGCCGCCGGGACTCGGCAAAACAACACTTGCGGGCGTAATCGCGGAACAAATGGGTGTCGACATAAAAATAACCTCTGCTCCCTCACTTGAACGTCCGAGAGATATTATCGGAATTTTGATGTCGTTAAAAGGTGGTGAAATTCTCTTTATTGATGAAATTCACAGACTCAACAAAGTTGCCGAAGAAATTCTGTATCCTGCAATGGAAGATTTTATACTTGATATGACAACCGGAAAAAGCCAGACTGTCAAAACCATGCGCATTCCGCTCCCAAAATTCACACTGATAGGCGCAACAACAAAAGCCGGCGAGCTTTCAGGCCCGCTGCGCGACAGGTTCGGAATAATTCACAGGCTGGAATTTTACACCGAAGATGAACTTGCAAAAGTCATAAAACGCACAGCGGAAATTCTTAATATAGAAATTGATTCAAAAGGTGCGCATGCAATTGCACGACGCTCAAGAGGCACCCCGCGTATTGCAAACAGGCTCGTTAAACGTGTAAGCGACTTTGCACTCGTAAAACACGACGGCAAAATTACTGAAGACATCGCAAATGAGTCGCTTGATACTTTAAAAATAGATGAATTCGGGCTTGATACCACTGACAGAACACTTTTAAGGTTAATAATTGAAAAATACGACGGCGGGCCGGTCGGTATTGAAACAATTGCAGCAGCAATCGGAGAAGATGTAAGAACAATAGAAGATGTCTGTGAACCGTTTTTGTTACAGGCTGGTTTGCTGCAAAGAACCCCCAGAGGCCGCAAGGTTTCACCTGAAACTTACAGACATCTGGGATATAAAATTCCGGTATCATGCGAACAGAAAAATTTATTCTAAGGAGAAAAATATGAAAAAAATATTCGTCTTGATATGCATGCTTTTCGGGCTTGTGCTTCCGGCATATTCTGAAGGTGCCGCTGTTTTGCCTGCAGAAAGAGGGGCAGTGGAAAATATCAAATATATTGATATGGATAATATTTCCGGCGCCGAACAAAATCAGGTAAAGCAAGAGGTTACGGTTAAAATTCTCTCCGGAAAATTCAAAGGCCAAAAAGTTGAACTTGACAATATGCTTACCGGTAATCCTGCATATGATATTATGCTTTCAAAAGGAGACAGAGTAATTCTTCATCTGGAACCGCGGGTTGAATTTATAGAGGAGATTGATGACGTTGACTTTTTTATATCCGACATTGAAAGGGTTGATGCAATCTATATTTTTACCGCAATATTTTTCCTGCTGCTGCTTGCTATAGGAAAGAAAAAAGGCATCCTGAGCTTTGTATCAATCATAGCCACCGTTGCATTAATATTTTTTGCGCTGACTCCGATGATTTTACATGAAGTTCCTCCGGTTCTTGCCTCACTAATAGTCTGTGTGCTTGCTACAGTTATAACAATATATCTGGTCGGAGGATTTAACAGAAAAAGTTCATCTGCAATTTTGGGAACGATTATGAGTGTCGGCTTTGCCGCGGTTTTATCAATATTATCCATAAAACTTGCAACACTCACAGGCTTTGCAGGTGAAGAGCCGATGTTTTTGTACACGGCTCGTCCGGATCTTGATTTCACGGGAATACTTGCCGCATCAATGATGCTTGCGGCACTCGGCGCTGTTATGGACACAAGCGTTTCCATCGCAAGTACGGTAAATGAAATTTTTAACACCGACAGTTCACTTTCAATAAAAGAACTTTTTCAATCAGGAATGAATGTAGGACGGGATATTATAGGGACAATGTCCAATACATTAATCCTTGTTTATCTCGGAAGTGCATTACCGCTTGTTCTTTTATCAAGCAACATTGACTTAAACAAATTTTTCAACTTGAATCAGGTCGCAACTGAAATAACCTCCGCTTTAACAGGAAGTATCGCAATCCTTGTTTGCGTACCTGTGACTGCGATTATAAGCGCGTATTTAATTAAAAATAAAAAAGAAGATTTTGAATTTAAAAGTTAAAAAAACGGGCGTTATATGCGCCCGTTTTGCTTGTTTGAATATTATTTTCTTAGCAGCTTGCACAGCTGAAAGCCTGAGATTTTAATGTATCGGCTTTGTCCGTCTGCTCCCAGGGAACAAATATATCTGATCTTCCCATATGGCCGTAAGCTGCGAGAAGCTGGTAGAATTTACCGCCGTTTTTGGCCGGCAAACCGCGCAAATCAAATTGGCTTATAATTGCGGCCGGTCTTAAGTCAAAGTTTTTTGCAACAAGGCCGGAAATTTCATCGTCAGAAATTTTGCCTGTGCCGAAAGTATCAACCATGATTGAAACAGGTTCAGCAACACCGATTGCATAAGCAAGCTCAATTTCACATTTATCCGCCAATCCTGCGGCAACAATATTTTTTGCAACATATCTGGCAGCATAAGCGGCTGATCTGTCAACTTTTGTGGGATCTTTTCCGGAGAAAGCACCGCCGCCGTGTCTTGAATATCCGCCGTAAGTATCAACGATAATTTTACGGCCCGTTAAACCAGCATCACCCTGCGGACCGCCTACAACAAAACGTCCTGAAGGGTTCACAAGAATTTTAGTTCTGCTGTCGAGTTTAACTGTTTCGTGTGCAAAAACTTCATCTATAACATAAGCGATAATATCGCGTCTGATTATTTCCTGAACTTTTTGATTGTCAGATACTCCGTTAATTTCCGGATCATGCTGTGTAGATATCAAGACAGTATCAATTCTTGAAGGTTTTCCGTCAACGTATTCAACTGTAACCTGAGATTTGCCGTCCGGTCTTAAGTAATCTAAAATACCCTGCTTTCTGACCTGTGCAAGTCTATATGATAATTTATGCGCAAGACTTATAGGCAAAGGCATCAATTCAGGTGTTTCATTGCAAGCATAACCGAACATAATACCCTGATCTCCCGCACCGATATTTTCGGTTTCTGAAACTGAAGTATCAGCGTTGTCTGAACGGGTTTCGAGTGCTTTATTAACGCCGCCTGCAATATCACATGACTGCTCATCAATACTTGTTAAAACAGCGCAGGTCTTGTAATCAAACCCGCCGCCCTCGCTTCCTGAGTAACCGATGTTTTTGATGGTATTACGAACAACAGACGGAATATCAACGTAACAATCCGCCGTAATTTCACCGCAAACAAGCGCCATACCGGTTGTAACCGTAGTTTCTGCAGCAACTCTTGACTGCGGATATTTAGTCAAAAATTCATCCAGAATTGCGTCAGAAATCTGATCGCAAACTTTGTCGGGGTGTCCTTCCGTAACTGATTCGGAAGTGAACAAAAAATTTCTTGGTGTCATTTTCAAATTCTCCTTAATTGTTTTACCGCCGGTAAGTCTTTTAATTCCAACCCGGCCGCTCCATTAAGCAATATTATAATTCAGGGAAAAAATAAAATCAATACGGGAGAATTACTTAACATAAGAAACACTTATCAAAAGCTCATCGTCAAGAACCTTTACAACCGCCCAGCGTAAAGGTTCAATACCGATTTTTTTTAATTCGTTTTCTATTTGAATATTATCATCAAGTTTTTTTATTCTGACAATGTCCGAGGTAATCATCATTTTTGAGGCGCCTTTATACTTTTCAGGATAGCGAGAATATTTTCTTTTTCAGCCGCAGTGTAACTGTTTTTCTTCTCTGCATAGTGACCGAAATATAAGCCTTTTGGAGTCATAAATATTCTGCAAAATTCAAACTCATTTCTGCCTGCAATTGACCAGACAAAATATATTTCGCTGCCGGTTTTACTCAAAACTTCCAGTTTCAAGTTTGAGTTAATACCTTTTGCATGATCTTGCAGACTACTTACGAAATTATTATAATAACCGTTCAAATCAAATTTAAATATATTTTTGTCAAAAAAGTTAACCGTAACAAGTTTAGTCCACTTGTAATTAATAACGTCCTCACCTATCAAGCCGTATTCAACAATCCAGTTAGAGTCATCACCTTTAGAATAGGCAAGTTCCCAGATACTCATATCAAGATTAACCGTAATATCCGGCTTGTAATTTGCCTGAGTTTTGTCAAATTCTTTTTGCTCTTCAATGACCTCATTTATAAGATTGCTGTAATACTCTTTGCCTTCAGCAGACATTGAAGAAAGTTTGAGGGCTTTTTGATAATACCCTATTGCCTCGGGGTAACGGCGCTGAGTTCTGCGCATATCGCCCAAGAATGTATATGCCGGAAAGTTATCCGGATTTTTCTTTATTGCCGCCATAAACATAGCTTCAGCCTGCTTGCCCTGTCCCAGACCGCCGTAACTCATACCGAGCAGACAATAAACGTTATAATCATCGTAATTTTGTGCTAATAAATTTTCAAAAATTTTCACCGCTTTTTTGTAATCTTTTTGAGTATATGCGTCATATCCGGCCCTGTAATCCGTTAAAAAACTGTTGGCAAAAGAAACACACATACTTGAAATAAATACAACTAAAAGAAAAAATACTTTCAAAAAATTTTTCATAATACACTAACTCCTTATAACACAAAATTTTTAATAAGAGCAAAAAGCCGATAGCGAGACTTGAACTCGCGACCTACGCATTACGAATGCGTTGCTCTACCAACTGAGCTATATCGGCAATTTTATCAATGTTCTATTCAACAGTAACCGATTTTGCGAGGTTTCTTGGCTGATCGACGTCTTTTCCGAGAAATTCCGCAATGTAATAAGCGATTAACTGCAGAGGAATCACAGCAATAATCGGTGACAAAAATTCCTGCACATCCGGAACCCGAATAATACATTCAAAAAGGTCATCAAGTTTCGGGTCAAGTGAATTTGTCAGAGCAATCATTCTGGCATTCCGCGCTTTAGCTTCCTCACTGTTAGAGAGGAGTTTTTCGTACACCGTACCTTTCATCAAAATTGATAGAACCGGCAGTGTATCATCCAGCATGGCAATCGGGCCGTGCTTGAGTTCACCTGCTGCATAGCCTGTTGCATTTATATAGCTGATTTCTTTGAGTTTAAGGGCACCTTCAAGCGCAGTCGGAAGGTTAATCCCTCTTGCAATATAGATAAAATCTTTTGTACCGGAATACTTTCTGGCGCATTTTTGGATTTCGTCAGTGCTTGCAAGAATTTGTTCAATCTTCTGCGGGATGAGCATAAGCTCGTTTTTAATGGACTGAATAACTGAAACGTCAAGGCTTTCTTTAATTTCAGCCATATACAAAGACAGAAGATAAAACGCCATTAACTGGGCGATATAAGATTTTGTAGCAGCCACAGAAACTTCAATACCCGCATTAACCGAAATAAGGCTGTCAGCTTCACGCGCCATTGATGAATCCGGACGGTTCGTAATAATAAGGATATGAGAACCTTTTGATTTAGCCTGCTTGATAGCAGTTAAAGTGTCAGCGGTTTCACCGGATTGAGAAACACCTATAACAAGTGTATGCGAATCAGTTGTTGTGCGTCTGTAAATATATTCACTCGACGCTTCAACATCAACCGGAATACCGCAGAAGGTTTCAATCAAATATTTTCCGACCATTGCGGCATGCAAAGAAGTTCCGCACGCAATAATTTGAATTCTGTTGAGTTTTTTCAAATGGTCTTTTGTCAGTTTAACCTCATTCAGCACAATAGGTTCTGAGGCAGTATGGAGCTTGCCGACGAGATTATTTCTTATAACATCGGGCTGTTCGTGAATTTCTTTGAGCATGAAGTGCTTATAGCCCATTTTACTCAAAGCAACCGGCTCCCACGGAAGAAGTTCAACTTTTTGCGGAAGCTCAACACCATCTTTGTCAATAAGTTTTATAGAATCGGGCGTAACCGTTACAATCTGGTTATCAGAAAGATACATGGCTTTTTTTGTATATTTAATAATCGCCGGAACATCAGATGCGATTAAAAACTCGCCTTCGCCAAACCCGACAAGAAGCGGTGCATTGCGCTTGGTTGCAACGATTGTGTTTTTATAGTCGTTATGCATAACACATAATGCATAAGCCCCTTCAATTTCTTTTGTAGCAAGCCGGACAGCCTTGGTTAAATCTTTCACTTCATCATATTTTTTTGCGATAAAATGCGCAACGACTTCGGTATCAGTCTGAGATTTAAAAATACAGCCTTCTTTTTCAAGCATGGCTTTTAATTCTTTGTAATTTTCAATGATACCGTTATGAACAAGTACAAGGTTTCCGTGATTGCAGGTGTGCGGATGTGCATTAAGAACTGTCGGCGCACCGTGTGTAGCCCAGCGGATGTGGCCGATTCCGGTGGTGGATTTTTCAAACTCGCCCGAATGTTTTTTCATTTCCTCTCTAAGGTTAACGAGCTTGCCGATAGCTTTGTAAACCTTGATATCGCTCTCGCGTTTTACTGCAATACCCGATGAATCGTAGCCTCTGTATTCAAGCTGCTCCAATCCGTCAAGCAATATATCTACAACCGGTCTGAATCCTGTATATCCTACTATTCCGCACATAGAATTTAAATCTCCAATATCTGAATAATATATTAGCATTAAAACATGCAAAAATAAATATCCTTACAAAAGTTTTACAATTATGTTAAATGACGCGCCCGAAATCCTCTCAGCCTTTGAGGAACTGGGGTAGGGGGCTTTAACCGTGATATGGCGGGTTTCCGCAAGTTAGAAATTCAGATGAAAAGTTGTCGGATTAGTAAATCCGACCTACAATTCTATAACGGTTGCAAGATGCTGAAACAAGTTCAGCACGACAAATTTTACGGCAGAATAGCCTCGCCCCTTGAGGAGCAAAGCGAACCAACGAGGAACGAGTTGTGTGAGCCTGCTTCCGTAACAAAGTGAAGGTGAGAGGCCGCAGTTGTGTGAACGCAGTGAACTACAAATGCGGGTGAGGGGTCTAAATATGCATGAAATTCTCAAATTACCCCTCACCTGAATTTCTTACACTCGTTCCTCGTGTTGAAATTCGGCCTCTCCCACAAGGGGAGAGGCTGTTCTATTGTTAAAAAGCGGTACTTGTGAAATGCCACAAATACCGCTTATTAAATATATCTTCCCAGCCTTGCGGCACACATGCTATTCCGCTAAGCACACCGCCTTATAGCCGCCGTTGATACGGTTGGTGTCGAGCCGGACCGTGTACGTGGAGTGGAAGCCGCGGAAGTACGCGCCGTGTATGCTGCCCTCCTCACTCGACCACAGCCAAAACGGGGATCTGGGAGAGGTGATAAATCCCATTGATACTGCAAGGTCATTAGCTCTTGTGCCGTTGCTGCGTTCGTTTAATGTGGAGCTTATTTCTGTGCCCGGATACAAGTCTCTTGCTAATTGGTCTAACTGTTCCTGACTCGGTAAACTTGATCCCATATCATGGCATGCTTTTACTGCGCCTACCCAGTAATCATCATCCCTGTAACTACACTCTTTTATCGAATAACCGCCCGCTACTAATTGCTCGCATTCTGCTTCTGTCACTGCTGTTGGATAAAACGGTGCGGTGAAACATGTCCCGTCACTTAGTTCTATTGAACATTTTAATAAATTTGCCAATTTGTCAACATTCAAATTATTAATATCTTTATCTGCTGTATTCGGATTCTTAAATCCGTCTACGTCATACAGCATTGCAAGACAGTTTGTACCTATACCGGTTTCGCCTACTGTTATTACATCATTACTAAATTGGTTTTGTCTGCAATCGGGATTGTATGCTATTACGCCGTTCACACCATTAGCAAACTGTACGGCTACAGTGTTTGTATTCCAATCATCTTTACCGAAGTTTTTGGATGTCTTGATTTTAGACATCTCTACTTCTTCTCCGTCCCATGTAACTTTATCAGCAAAACATGTTGTAATATCATCGTTATCGCATATTCTTGTTATCTTAATATGTTTAGACAATTCATCAACAAATGCTTCCGTTGTTGTATAGCCTGCTAAAGTTCCTTGAACATTCATTACCCTTAATGCTTCACCGAGTTTTCTCTGGAATACTTGTGATGCTGTGCCCCATGCTCGTTCTTGATAATTCTGAATTAATGTCGGGATTGTTAATGCTGCAACAATGCCGATTATTGCAAGAGTGATTAAAACCTCGGCAAGTGTAAAGCCTTTAGGCCAAAGCCCGTTATGTTGTTCTGTTTCAGGCACCGTAAAATTTTTCTTCATATTTTTCTCCTTCTCTTTTTTATATTTATTAACAAAAATTTTATTAATAATCAATATATATTGATTATTTATCATGTATCATGACATATTTGATACTATAAGTCAAGAAATATATAATTCCTATATGATTATTAATGACTTGAACGACTATCAGCTCGTCAAATTTATGCTGACAAAAGAGTACATGCTGCAGCGCGAATTATCTGAAAAATTAAACGCGAAAAACGGCAAATCTACAAAGCAATCAAATTTTTCATGCAAGCTGAAACGCGAGCATCTGACATATAAAGAATTGCGTCAAATCTGCGACATAATGGGTTACGATTTAATCATTGAGAAAAGAAAAAATTAATTAATCATTAAAAATTTCTGACTTTGTAAAATTTACCGTTAAAATAAAAATAAATGGAGTACACAAAAAGGAGTTGATTTTTAATGGTAGATATAAACAGATTTACAAACTATTCACAGGAGCTTTTGTCAAGTGCAAACACGCTTGTAAATTCCTACAAAAACACCGAAATGCAGCCCGAGCATATTATGCTTGCAATGATAAAAGATAACGGGATAATAAAGGATTATCTGACCGAACTGAAACTCTTGACGCAATCTTTTATAGACAGAGTTGTAGCATCAGTCAAGTCATTCCCGACAATATCCGGCCTGCAAAATTCGCAGCAGCTTTTTCTTTCGCAAGAAACAAACAGACTGCTTGATTTGTCCTGTGAAATTGCCGACGAACTCAAGGACGAATTTATAAGCGTGGAAGAAATTCTTCTTGCAATGACAAGGCTTGATAATTCAAACATCCAAAAAATTCTGAGTGATTTCAGAGTAACCCAAAACACGGTTTTAAACGCAATGAAAAAGATAAGAGGTAATAAAAAAGTGGATAACAAAAACGCTGAAGAAAATATGAAAGCGCTCGAAAAATATTCAACAGATTTGACAGCGCTTGCAAGAAAAGGAAAACTGGACCCCGTAATCGGCCGTGACGAAGAAGTCAGACGGATTATACAGGTTTTGAACAGACGAACAAAAAACAACCCCGTGCTCATAGGTGAACCCGGTGTCGGCAAAACCGCCATTGTTGAAGGCCTCGCACAGCGTATTGTAAGAGGCGATGTTCCAGAAAGCCTGAAAGAAGTAAAACTGATTTCTCTTGATATGGGCGCACTTGTTGCCGGCGCAAAATACAGAGGTGAATTTGAAGAACGTTTGAAAGCGGTTTTGAAAGAAGTTGAAGATTCAAACGGCGATATCGTAATGTTTATCGACGAACTTCACACAGTTGTCGGTGCAGGCGCAACAGAAGGGTCAATGGATGCCGGAAACCTCTTAAAACCTATGCTTGCAAGAGGAGTTTTGAGAACAATCGGCGCTACAACTATTAATGAATACAGAAAATACATTGAAAAAGACCCCGCGCTTGAACGCCGTTTCCAGCCCGTTATGGTTGATGAACCGAGCGTCGAAGATACAATAAGTATCTTAAGAGGCTTGAAAGAAAAATACGAAGTCCACCACGGAGTAAGAATTCTAGACAGCGCGCTGATTGCCGCAGCAAAACTTTCAGACAGATACATTACGGACAGATTTTTACCCGACAAAGCAATTGACCTGATTGATGAAGCGGCATCGTCTTTGCGTATTGAAATAGATTCAATGCCGGAAGAAATTGATTCAATGATGCGTCAGAAAATCCAGCTTGAAATTGAACGTGAAGCCTTGAAAAAAGAGGACAGCGACGAAGCAAAAGCCAAGGTTGAAGATTTGACCAAACAAATTAACGAACTTGAAGAAAAAATCAGCAAGATGAAAGTTCAATGGGAACAGGAAAAATCTTCAATAATCGGCGAGGCCGCAATTAAAGATGAAATCGACAAGGTAAAAAAACAAATTGAAGAAGCAGAACGCAATACAGACTTGCAGCTTGCGGCAGAACTCAAATACGGCAGACTTCTTGATCTGGAAAAACAGCTGAAAGCATGCGAAAACCGCGACAAAAAAGATAATCAGCTTTTGAAAGAACAAATTGACGAAGGTGATATAGCCGAAGTTGTAAGCAAATGGACGGGAATTCCTGTTACAAAACTTGTAGAAAGCGAAATGCAAAAACTTATAGACATGGAAGAAATCCTTCACAAACGTCTAATCGGACAGGATGAAGCCGTCACAACTGTTTCGGACGCAATCCGCAGAGCGCGCTCCGGCTTAAAAGACCCGAAAAGACCTATCGGAACCTTCTTGTTCTTAGGCCCGACAGGAGTCGGCAAAACCGAACTTGCAAAGGCGCTTGCCGAATTCATGTTCAATGATGAAGATGCGCTTATACGTATAGATATGTCCGAATACATGGAAAAACACAATGTTGCAAGGCTTGTCGGCGCACCTCCGGGATATGTCGGCTATGAAGAAGGCGGTCAGCTAACCGAAGCCGTCAGAAGAAAACCATATTCGGTTGTGCTTTTTGACGAAATAGAAAAAGCCCATCCGGATGTATTCAACATAATGCTGCAAATCTTTGATGACGGACGTTTAACAGATTCAAAGGGCAGAGTTGTTGATTTCAAAAACACACTAATAATCATGACAAGCAACCTCGGAAGCGACATTATTCTTGAAAAAACACTTGATTCAATGCTGAATCAGAGCGATTTTGACAAGACAAAAGAAGAAGTTCTTGCGCTTTTGAGAACAAAATTCAAACCTGAATTTTTGAACAGAATAGACGAGATTATATTCTTCAAAGCTCTGACGCTGCAGCAATTGAGCGCAATCGTAGATATCCAAACGGATTACTTAAGAAAACTGCTTGCCGATCAGGAAATCTCGCTTGATATAACCGAAGAAGCCAAAGAATTTCTGGCAACCCGCGGATTCAATCCGGTATACGGCGCAAGACCGCTAAAAAGAGTTATAAGACAACTTGTCGAAAATCCGCTTTCCAAACAAATTCTTGAACAAAAATTCAAACGCGGCGACAAACTTATAATCGACGTAGACAATGACGAAATCAAATTTGTCAAAGAAGAATAACTCGACTTACACAAATGCGGGAACAGACAAAATGTCTATTCCCGCTCTTGACTTTAATAAATTTTAATGCTAATTTAGATATCGCAATCGTATTGCAGTTGACAGAACAACTTCAAAATTTCTGGCTTGCGGCACTCTGCCGACGAGAACGATTGAGTATCGTTCGAGGAGAGGGGTAGCGCAGACTCATTCAAAACTTAATATCAGTTGACAGAACAACTTTAAAACTTCAAAATTTCTGGGCTTGTGGCGCAGCGGTAGCGCAGAGGACTCATAATCCTTTGGTCGTGGGTTCGAATCCCTCCGGGCCCAGTTTTTTCGTGCTTATTTCACAGGCATCTGCGCCGCGACATTTGCCTTACAATATAAAATCAGAGACACTGCAAGGGTAGTTTAAGCAGGGCTAACTGTTATATTTTTCCTTGTATAAAATATTTCCATTAGGTTCAAATGTTATTCCCTCTAATTGCCTTTTGGTAATTATGTAATCTAAACCTAAATCATCACTTTTTACTGTTAAGACGGGTTCTTCTTTTATGTGAACAAAATTTTCTATATTGTCTACGGTATATACAAAATCATATTCAATCCCGTCAACTTTATATTAATTATTTTGAAATTCGGCAAGTATTTATATGTTATAATTACTTTATGATAAAAACATTTAAGTGCAAAGAAACGAAAAAGATTTTTCAGGGTAAAGTTTCTAAGAAGTTACCGCCCGAGCTGCGGCGCCGCGCTTTGATAAAACTGCATATGATTGATGCTGCGGAAAATGTTTCAGACCTTCGGATACCGCCTGCGAATTTTTTAGAACAACTACAAGGCGACAGAGCCGGTCTCTATTCAATCCGGATTAATCAGCAGTACCGGATTTGTTTTGTGTGGAATGACAATAATGCTTTTGATGTCGAGATAGTCGATTATCACTAAACTTATTAAGTTTTGAAAAATAATTCTTAAGAGGGGTTGCTTTTACGTTGTACGTAGTACATAATGTAAATAGATGTTAAGTTGCGTTAATTAGCGTTAAGGAGCGTAAAAATGCTGCAATACATAGAAATACCGCATATAGGAGAAGTCTTGCAGGAAGAATTTCTGGAGCCGTTGGGGCTTTCTCAAAACGCGCTTGCAAATGCAATCGGCGTACCGTCAAACAGGATTAATGCCATAATCAGAGGGCAAAGGTCAATCACTGCCGATACTGATTTAAGATTGACAAAATATTTCGGACTTTCTAAAGGGTATTTTCTGCGACTGCAAAACAATTTTGAATTACTCGCCGCTGAACAAAAGGCGGATTTGTCTAATATAATTCCGTTCAATTACGGCACTGAAAAGAAAGCAATGTGAAAAATTCAAACTCAAATTAAGCTCTGATTTGTTGTATGTCTGAAAGCACAGACTGCATAATCTCAACGTTTTTCATGCAGAAACGAGATTGCTTCCGCCGAAAACCATATTTTCGGCATCAGCTTCAATAACCTGTCCGGACGCTGCAATACAATTTTTCAGACTGACGTTATCGGAAATTTTCACATTATCCCAGATAATACAGTTTTCTATACGGACATTCTCACCTATAACGCAATTTTTACCGATAACTGATTTTCCGATAAAAAGTGCGCTTTCAGGGATTACAGAATCCGAAATATATTCGCCCTGAGATGTTTTAATGCTGCCGTCATGCCTGAAAACACATTTACCTTCAAAAACATCCAGCGTAGAAATTTTGTACTGATCAAGAGTTCCTATATCACTCCAGTATTCGTCAATTACAAATGTATTTATCTCTCTTTCGGCAAGAAGTTTCGGGAAAACATTTTTTGCAAAATCACAAAAAGTATTCTCCGGAATATAGTCAAAAATTCTGTAGTTGAAAATATAAATACCTGTGTTGATACAATCGCTTTTGGCCTCGCTGAGCGGAGGTTTTTCCTGAAACTCGGTAATAAATCCGTCGCTGTCGGTCACAACTACGCCGAAATGCGAAACCTCGTCATGCTTAACCCTTTTGACTCCGATTGTTGCAATCGCTCCGGAATTTTGGTGGATTTTAATGCCTTTTAATATATCAGCGTCTGAAAGTCCGTCAGCAGAAAGCACAACAAAATCTTCGCCTTCTTCAAAGAAAAACTGGCATTTTTTTAATCCGCCCGCTGTGCCTGATAAAGTTTCTTCTTTAATATAGTTGAAATTTACCCCGAAATCGTTGTTTTTATACCGGTCTATAATTTGTTGAGAAAGGTAATAGGTATTGCAGATAACATCTTTTATACCTGTTTGCGCAAGGTGTTCAAACAAAATATCCATAACCGGACGGTTGCAAACAGGCACTAACGGCTTTGGAACCTGTAATGTCAGAGGTTCCAGTCGTGACCCCATGCCCGCTGACATGACCATTGCTTTTAATATCTTTCTCTCCATATCTATATCCTACATGATAAAAAGTAATATTCAATTAAATACTGTGCATAGCTTTATAAATTTTATCAATAAATTTATCCAATTCATTAACATCAGCATGAATATTTTTAAAGACCGATTTTACAACCGAAAAAATTTTGTCATTATCCGGCATGTTATCCCCTAAAAAATACAAATCCATCTCCAGACCGCCTGAATTATTCGGATACAGATATTCAAAGCCGAGTTTTTTGGCGCCGAGAGATTCGTAAAATTTAATCCGCCTTAAAGTATCGGGATTTTCAATGCAGGGCTTTTCAACCTCAAGAAACATATTCTTAAAACATGCCAGAATTTTTCTTCCGTAACCTTTTGAATGGAATTCTTTTTTAACCGCAATATAATCCAGCCAGATAAATTCATCAGCCTTTGCAAAAATAAGATACCCGACCTGCGTAAGATTGTCATAAGCTCCAAGACATTCAAGTTTTCCTTCTGATAAAAGTTTAACAAAAACATTGAACGGCTTGAGTTCTTCAGGCGGAAACTGCATTTGCATATCCGCATATATTTGCCCGAACCCGTCAGGCTGCACTGTTTTGAATGTTATATTACTCATAAACTCTATTATTATAGAAATTTTAATTATTGTCAAAAAAAAATAATCTGATATAATTAGGATATAGAATATCTGCAAAATATGCAGACTTAAAAAGAGTATATCAGGGCTTGTAGCTCAGCTGGTAGAGCAGTTGACTCTTAATCAATTGGTCGTGGGTTCGAGTCCCACCGGGCCCAAATTTTTAGAAGAGGAGTAAACATGGCTTTTGACGAAAACAGTACAAAAACAATACACAAAGCACTGGAAATTTTAGGCAAAAAGAATTTTGCCCTGATTATTCACGGCGGGAGTTTTCCGTCAGCACAAGGGGAAAACACAGGCTTCGGCTCAATGAACACAAACGGCGGCAAACAACTTATTGATTTTGCTTCCGGAATTTTCAACGCAATACAACTGGGCCCTGCGGGAAAAACCAAAAGCTGCGACGCTTCGCCTTATACAGGAACAATTTTTTCAACAAACCCGCTGTTTGTTGACTTGAAAGAACTTACAACGGGCAGATGGAGCAAAGTGCTTTCAGAAGCCACTTTTAACGATATCGTTAATAACAATCCGCAAAAAGACGGAAATAAAACAGCTTACTCTTATGCTTATAACAAATACGCAGACGCGCTTGACGAGGCATACAGAAACTTTGCAAGACGCGGAGAAGCCGGCCTGAAAAAAGAATTTATGGATTTTAAACATCTGCACAACCGCTGGCTTGACAGGGACAGTATCTATGAAGCGTTAAGTATTGAACATCAAAACGACTACTGGCCGCTGTGGAAGTCAGACATTGATAAAAACCTGTTTGCCCCGAAATCAATCGAAGAACGGCTGGAACACGGCAAAAGACTGGTTGAAGTTTCCAAAAAGTACGCATACGACATAGATAAATACAAGTTTATTCAATTTGTACTTTATAAACAAAATGCCGAAACTCGCGAATACGCAAACTCAAAAGGCCTTAAAATGATTGCCGACCGGCAGGTAGCCTTTTCTGACCGTGACATCTGGGCGTATAAAGCGTATTTTCTTGACGGCTGGATGCTCGGCTGTCCTCCGGATTATTTTTCAAAAGACGGTCAGGCATGGGGATTCCCCGTTCTTGATCCTGAGAGAATGTATAAAGCGGACGGCACACTTGATAAAGGCGGTGCACTGCTTAAAAACCTCTATAAAAAGATGTTCCGCGAAAATCCGGGCGGCGTAAGAATCGACCACATTGTAGGTCTGATTGATCCGTGGGTTTATAAATCAGGCTGCAAGCCAAAAATTGAAGAAGGCGCAGGAAGACTTTACTCATCGCCGGAACACGAATTTCTTTCTAAATTTGCAATCGCAAAACTTGACGATTTGAATACTGAAGTTGAAGCGGATAAAGAAAAACGCGTAAAAACACTTACTGATGAACAAATTGCCGGATACGGCGCGCTCATTGAAAAAATTGTAATTGCAGCCGCTGAAGAAGAAGGTCTGACAAAAGATGCCATTGTGTGCGAAGACCTTGGAACCTTAACCAATCCGGTTGCAGCCGTAATGAAAAAATACGGGCTTCAGGGTATGAGATTAACACAGTTTGTTGTTCCCGAAAAACCCGAACACCCGTACCGCTGCCGCAATATTGACGAACATTGCTGGGCTATGGTCGGCACACACGACAACGAACCGATTTCAATGTGGGCTAAATCTATGATAAATACCCATGAAGGTTATTTGCACGCAAAAAATCTTGCGGATGACTTGTTCGCTGATTCTGACAATAAAGATGACATAATACAAAGGCTGACAACCGATGCAGAATTTTTAAAACAAACAAAACTTGCTGAAATCTTTGCATCAAAAGCCGAAAACATCCAGATGTTCTTCACCGACTTTTTCCAAATAGAAGATGTCTACAACAGACCCGGAACCTCGGGAGATCAAAACTGGAGCCTCAGACTTCCGGATAACTTCAATGAACTCAGCACTATTGATTTGCCGGAAATATTAAAACAGGCTATAATCTCAAGAGGAAAAGATTTTGCAGCAAAGAATGCCAAATTAATTGAGGAATTAAGTGAAATATAAACTTGTCATAATTTTAGCTTTAATATCCTGTTTTTTATCGGCAGCACCGTCAATTGCCGATAATATGACAGAGGCAAAACTTCAATATAACAAAGGCATTGATTTCTACAAAATCGGACAGTACGACAGGTCTATGGAAGCATTCCGAAAAGCCATTGAGCTTGATCCTGATTATATAGATGCCTATTATAATCTCGGTTCAATTCTGGACTATCTCGGACAGGATGAGGCTGCTCTTACGGTATTCAAGCAGATTGTTGTAAGAAAACCCGATGACTATGATTCAGTATACAAAGCCGCTGAATTGAGCAAAAAACTCGGACAGATTGATAAAGCAAAATCGTTTCTGTCTATTATTCCTCAGGATTCCTACGTAAACCCGAAAGCGCAGCAGCTTGCACTGGAATTGAATACAGATTTACAAACAATAAAACATGAACAGCAGATAACAGAACAACAACCTTCACAACCGCAGACAAACGGCGTTTACGAAAATATTCCGAGCCCTACCGGCATAACAGCTGATAATTCCGGAAATTTATTTGTTGCGGGCTTTTCTGACAATATTATTTTTAAAATTACACCCGAAGGCAACCGTGTAATCTACCTTAAAGATAAAAAACTTAACGGCCCTATCGGTTTGATTAGCGATGAAAAAGGAAACTTATATATAGCAAACTATAATGCCGATAACGTGCTAAAAGTTGATACAACCGGATATGTTTCGGTTTTATTGGAAGGTGTTCAAAAACCTTACGGACTTTATATTTCAAACGGAACACTTTTTGTTTCCTCTCAAGGCTCAAACGCCGTTATAAGATTCAAATTATAAAAGCTGATAAGTTCAGCTGTCTGAACGCTTTTAGATTAATTTACCCTTGCAATTGTAAAGAAATATTAACAAAAAATCCCGAATAAAAGCAATAAATTTCCGCACAATTTTTTTATAAAAGTAAGGTAGGTTAGATAAAGGCAGGTTAGTAATGAGCGGAATCGGGAAAGTGGTTTCAAAAGTATTTAACTACGCACAGCGCGGTGCAAAAATTTATGCACCGACAGTTTTCGGAACCGGACAGGAAGTAATGGCAAAAGCATATAAAGGTGCCATCACAACAAAAAACCCTTTTAAAGGTCAATTCTGGCAGGATGTTTGGACCGGCACAAAAGAAGCCGGCAAGGCAGCGGAAAAACATGCACTTGCAGCGCAAAAAAGGCACGGCAGTTTCTGGAAAAGTTCAATTGAAGGTATCAAAACAATTCCTAAAAAAATTGCACAGGGCTGGAAAGTCGGCGGATATAAAGCTGCAAAAGCAGGCAAAAATGTCCTTTGGGGTAACATAAAAGGTATATTTAAAGGTATCGGAACAAGAATGCCGGTTATCGGTTCATTGATGATACTTGGTTTTGAATTACCGAATATAATTAAAGCAACACTCAATGAAGGACTTGTACAGGGCGCCGCAGAAACGGTCAAAGCAGGTGCAAGACTTGCAGGCGGTACATTACTCGGTGCAATCGGCACGGCAATAGGCGGCCCGATAGGCGGTATCGTAGGCTTCATACTCGGTGACTGGGTAACAAGCAAAATAGTAGGCAAAAGTTACTCGGAAAGAAAATACGATGAAAAACAAAAATTAGCCGAACAAACAGCGCAGCAGGCTGTTCAAACAACGGCACCGGTAACATCACCGTACGGATATCAAACGCAAGGTTTTAATCCGGCAATGTACCAGCAAATGCTCTACGGCGGTTACGATGATGATTTTATGTACAACGCAATAAACAAACAACCCCAATTCAATATTCAAGCATAGAGTTAAGCCCGAAAAAATCGGGCTTAACATTTTTTAACATAAAAAGCAATTTTATAAAAAGAAAAAACTTTATATAAATACGGGGAATAAATTTTTAGGGGATATAATGTCAGGCAGCGTTCAAAACATAACATTAAATGACTGGACAAATCTTGCAAAGTATGCGACAGGTGCAACGATTAACCACACAGATGCACCGCCGATGGGAGCTGTCGGAGCACTTGCAGGATTTCAGGGCGGAGCATGGCTTTTGGCAAACCGTAAAGACCTCAAAGGCGGTTTTCAAAATATGGCAAAAGAAACTGCCGAAAACAAAAAGATAATGAAATCTTCAAAAAACATTTTTGAAGGCACCAAAAAACTTGCAGCAAAAGAAGAATTAATAAATTTTGAGAAAAAATTACCCAAAACAGATGCCTATAAAGCAATCAGAGCAGAAGCACAAAAAGCAATCAAAACCGGTGATTTTTCAAAATTAAAAATGCTTGAAGAACAAAAAGCAATCGCAGATTATAATGTAACACTTGCAAAACAGGCAGCAGTGCCGAAAACAAAAGTCGGCAAAGGCGTTAAAGCAATAAAAGACAAAACAGGTTTATCAAGACTTTCATTATTAAATAAGCAGGCGCTTGCAAAAAATGCAACATACAGAACAGCCGCAAAATTTGTAAAAGGCGGCGGCGGTATGGCAATAATTTCAGCAGCAATTGAAGCGCCGAATGTATATCAAACATATAAAACATTAGGCAAAAAAGCCGGAAACAGACAACTTGCGAAATCAGCAGTCAATGTTGCAGCAGAAACCGCAGGGTGGGTAGTCGGCGCAAAAGCCGGAGCAGCACTGGGAGCCGCAATAGGTTCGGCTGTACCGGTAGTGGGAACTGCAATCGGCGCAGTAGTCGGCGTTGCATGCGGACTTTTGGGCAGCTGGCTCTTCGGTAAAGCATCAAGAGCTATTGTAGGCAAGGATGAACTTGAAATTGCACAGGAAAAACAAGCTGAAGAGTTGGCACTTGCAGCACAAAATGACCCTGAACTTCAGCAGGAACTTGCAGTAGCCGTATACGAAGGACTCGAAAGCGAAGGCGAAGAACTCAGCGAGGACGGGAAAACTGCAGCGGAAAGTCTGGCAAAATATATTGAACAGGGTGACTTTGCAGGAGAAGAAACAACATCGGCAGCCGCAGATGAAACAGGTTCCGCATCTGCAGCTAAAACAGAAGAAAAACCCTCACCTATTACAACAGATAAAGGTTTACAGGCTCTGTACGGACTTGCAGGTGATAAACTTTACACATCAAACCCGTTTATGAGCGGCATATTCAATCCGATGGCGTTCAATACAATGGCTTTCAATCCGATGATGATGAACCCGTTTATGAACAATCAGTTTATGTTTAATAATTCATTCATAAACCCGTTTATGACAAACTATTTCAATCCTTTTATGATAAACAACAGTTTAGCGGCATAAAAAGAGCCCGAAAGGGCTCTTTTATTAAAATGAAGAAACATTGAAATCGCGTTCCGATACCGAAGCCGTGGTTTCAAATATTTTTGAAAAGAAGCGTTCAATAGCGGCTTCCATACCTTTAATTTCTCTTGTCAAAGAATCATAACCTTCTTTCTTTGCATCCGTAATCGCGTTTGAAAAAATTTCGTCCTGATACATGAGTGTACTCCTATCTATCTTCACATGTATATCTACGTATTTTTTTCCCGGAAACTTTAATTTTTTAAACAATATTGTAACAAAATTTATTATTACGGGAAAAAACAAAAACTTTAAAGTAAAATAGTAATAACGAGGGTACAAATGAAAGATTTTCAACTTACAAGCTACAATTATTATTCAAGCAGACGTGATATGGAAATTATATCGCAAATCGTCGAATCGCTTAAACAAATTCTTGAAGAAGACAAACACGCGGTGCAGCCGCTGTTTTTAAAGACATCTGAAAATCTTATCTTAAATATAGCAAGAAAAGTCGTGCAGGAGAAAAAAAGAACTTTCTTAATCGGAATTACCGGCGAAAGTGCTTCCGGCAAGACAGTTTTTGTTGACAATACGATAAAAGCCTGTGTAAAAGACAAAAAAGAAGGCATTTATACCGTAATCAGGTGCGACGATTATTACAAAGACACATCAAAAGAGCTCATTGAAGCCGGAAGTTACGAAGCATTATTTAAAACCGGTTTCAGTTTTGACACACCGGATGCTATTGATCTTGATTTAATGAAAGAACACCTTTTACAGCTAAAAGCCGGAAACACCGTAACATCTCCGAAATACGATTTTGTAACCTGCGTATCGGATCCGAACGGTGATATCAAAGCGCCGGCAAAAGTTGTTTTGACTGAAGGTCTTTACGTTTTGAATAACGGACTTGCGGATATAATGGATGTTAAGGTATACGTATTTACTCCGCTTGAAGTAATTAAAGACCGCTGGTATAAACGTGCAGCATTACGCGGCAAAACCGGTGAAGCGGCGGATTTACAGTTTCAAGACGTAAACAAAACCGCGCAGGAATACATCCGACCAAATTATCAAATAGCTGATGCCGTCATAAACGGAATGGTAAGTCAGGAATATATTCAGCAAATTACCGATAAGATATTCAACGCATTAAAAAATATTGATTACTAAAAAAAGGCACAAAATGTGCCTTTTTTAACGTCCTAACGGACTTTTTGACAGGGGCAGGTTTCTTCTGTATTGAATGCTTTTGTGCACTCATTGCAGCGGGGCTGGATACGAATTTGTGCACACGAATTACATTTTTCAACTTTGTGGCACTTTTGTTTCTCGACTTTTTCACACTTATTACAGTTTCTGAATCCGGTAAAAGGATTTAAACTGCCAATGCCGTCATACGTCCAGGCAAAAGCCCCCTGAGCGGGTAAAAGAAAGAATGCAAACAGTGAAAGTGATACAATTGTTTTTTTCATAAAAATACTCCTTAATATTTCCTGCAGCTTGATTAGCCACATATCTATTTTAAGGGATATTTTTTATCTTACGATACCTGAAAGGTTAAGCCGTTATATACAAAGGCAGTGCGAAAAAAGTATTAAAAAAAGCGGCCCTTTGGAAAAGAACCGCTTTTTAAATAATCGTGAATTCTATTTCACAATACTTGCATCATCGCAAAGGATAACATAAATTTGTTCACCTTGTTTTGCGTGATATTTAAGACCCGGAGTTACAAGACCGGTAATCAAACCGACACCTGCGCCGATAGGAGCACCGATTGCAACACCAGTACCGATTTTAGCAGGATCCGGAATGAATGCGAAACCTACACCGGCACCGGTACCAACAGCACCAAGGCCTACTGTGTATAAAGCAATTTTACCTGCAGTCATCCAGGGACCTTCTTTCAATGCATAATCTCTGTAGAACGGTTTAGCATTGAGGTCAACTGTTTTTCCGTCAGGCATGCAAATTTCAGTCAACTGAATATATACACGTGCGTTTTTGTTGAACCATCTTTGTTTTCTGATTTCCAACACTTTACCTGAGAAGATTGAATTTGCAGGGATAAGCAAAGTACCTTCGTCAGTGCAGATATCCTGCGGGTTGGTGAATTTAACAACATCACCTTCTGCAGCAGCTTCTGATTTGAATCTGTCAGAGAAAGCAACTTCAAGAACGTTACCGCTCAATACGATGCTGCGTTTGTTAGTAATTTTAACCGAATGGTTAGGAGCATTTTTCTTAATATTCAAATGCTCAATAGCGATAACTTTTTCAAGATCCGGGCCGACATATTCTTCTTTAACCAGACCGATTTTGTCTCTGAGTTTAGCAAGAAGAACAGCAGCTTCAGCTCTTGTCAAAGGATCCATCGGGCGTAATTCTTTTGCATTCGGATAATTTACATAAATACCGTAAGCAAGAGATTTTGCATAAACGCGTTTTGCCCATGCCGGAACTTCTGCAGCATCTTCAAAGTAATTCAATACTGATACGTCAGCAGAACCGTCTTTTGTAATGTGGCTGATAACAGATTGAGTTTCAGCTCTCAACATAACCTGATCAGGTTTGAATGTTCTGTCGGGATAGCCGTAAACCAATCCTAACTGTTGTGAACGCAAAATATCCGAATAATCCGGATTTGAAGCAGAAACATCTGTGAAGATGTTTTTGATGTTTACGTTCAAATTGTCATTTGATAAAACTTTTAATAAAGCCTTAACAAATTCAACTCTTGTAACAGTATCTTCAGGGTAGAAATTACCTGAATCATCAACTGTCATAATGTTGTTAGAAACAACATCAACAATTTCCGGTCTTGCCCAGTAATCTTTTGACACATCCATAATTTTTGTGCCGGAAGCAAGTGCCGGAGTTGCATACCAAGCCATCATCATGAAGGCCATGAAGCCAGCTAAAAGTTTTTTCATAATCGTCTTCCTTCTTTTACAACTTGTAAACAAACTTTTTTCATTGTATAGTATATCGTAAATTAAAAGATTTGTAAAGAGTATTATAATTTTAATATACATTTACGGAAGGGAAAAATATGAATGATTGCACAATGACTAAGATAGTTGCGACTCTGGGGCCCGCAAGCAATTCAAAAGAGGTAATCCGGAGTCTTTTAAAAGCGGGAGTAACCATGTTCAGACTGAACTCATCACACGAAACTCCCGAAGTTCACAAAAAAACACTTGATATGATACGCAGTGTTGAAAAAGAAGAAAAAAATTTAATACCCGTGCTTTTGGATTTGCAGGGGCCTAAAATCCGTATAGGAAACCTTGAAAACCCGATTGAACTCAAAAAAGGCGAAACCGTGAAATTCCGTCATCATGACAAAATGATTGACGATATCATACCCGTTGACTATGCAGGAATCGCAAAAGATGTTTCAGAAGGTGAAAAAATATTAATTGACGACGGCAAAATTCAGCTTAAGGTTACAAAAACCGAAAACGATATTGTATACGCCGAAGTATTAACAGACGGTCTTTTGAAACAACGCAAAGGCATAAACATTCCGGGTTCAACAGGCAGCATAGACGTTTTGACGGAACGCGACAAAATATTTATTGATTTTGCCGTACAAAATCATATTGACTACCTCGGACTCTCTTTTGTCCGTAATGCCGATGACGTCAAACAGCTCAGAGAAATTTTAAATTCCAAAAACAGCAATATCAAGATAATTTCAAAAATAGAAAAACCGCAGGCAGTCGATAACATTGACGCCATTATAGAATTATCTGACGGCATAATGGTTGCCCGCGGGGATTTGGGGATTGAAATTTCTACCGAAAAAGTTCCTATAGTACAAAAAACAATAATCAAAAAAGCAAACCTTAAATGCAAAGCGGTAATCGTTGCGACCCAGATGCTTGAAAGCATGATAGAAAATCCGATTCCGACCCGTGCGGAAGCCTCTGACGTTGCAAATGCCATTCTTGACGGAACAGATGCAATTATGCTTTCCGGCGAAACAGCTGCAGGAAAATACCCCGTAGAAGCCGTCAAAATGATGCGGCTTATTGCGGAAAATGCAGAAAACAGCATATTTTTACACCACAACAGTTTCCCAAAACGCATGATTGAACAAAATAATACACAGGCAATGGCAATAGGCATGGCACTTTCAGATATGATAAGAAAGGTTCCGAATATCAAAGCCATTGTAGCTCTCACAGCAAGCGGCTTCACACCGGTATTTTTATCCGAAAGCAAACCATCAGTGCCTATTCTGGCATGCTGTCCTGATATTTCAATATGCAGAACAATTAAACTCTACAGAGCTGTTTTTCCGATAAACCTTAAATTTGAAGGCAAAATCGACAGATCCTCGCTCGACAGAATGGATAAATTTTTAATGAAGATGCTCAACTTTAACAGCAAAGATACAGTAATCATAACCGGCTCGGTTCCGAATGTTCTAAAAGGCGGCACCAACTTCATTAAAATTCACGTGATTAACGAAACAGATTAAAAAAAAGCCCCTGAAAAGGGGCTTAAATTTTTTCTAGGAAATAGGAATAGGAAATTCGTCTCTCTTTACTTAAACGGAAATAATCTCTCTCTTAACATCTCTCGTATTGATTAATGTTCTCTTGTATATATAAAGTATATACTTTTAAGCCGATTTCAAAAATAAGAAATTCTGTTACAAAAGTTAATGAAAAAATTTGCCAATTAAAAGTGTTTAAAGTACAATAAGAAAGTATCACTTATGAATAACAATTTTGGGGTTAAGAAATGCTAGTATCAGCAATCGGGAAATTTTACAGAACAAAACGTACACATAACGGAACAAATACATTTAACGGAGAAAAAAACATTTCCGAACAAAACAAACTGCATGGTGATATAAATTCAGGCGTATTGAATAATTCTGACAAAACGCATAATAATACCGCGTCAAAAACAAATTTATCTTACTTTGCCTAGATTATCATCAAACAGATATTTTACAAACACAGAAAACACTGCCGGAATAACCGAAACAACGAGGAGAACTTTTGTTATTCCGAAATTTTGCGCCGCAAAACCGTTTAAAGACATAATAAGCGCAACAATTCCCCAGGAGAAACCGTTTATAAAACCGCCTATAATGCTCTTGTATTCAGGGATTATGCTCTGAGCCATATTCATAGTAACCGGAACTGCAAGCATTGTAACAAATCCCATCACAAAATAAACCGCAAAAGCCAACACCGGCATGGTTTTATAAGTCAGAACAAATAATAACATTAACGGCAGAGTCGAAATCATGGAAAAGTAAAAAACATTACGGGTTCCGACAAGTTTTTCAAATTTTCTGCTCATCATGGAACCGATTCCGCCGACAAAAATAAATACAAACAACGCCGCGCCGATAAAAAACGGAGAATATCCCATATCCTTCCATAAAAAAGGAAGAAAAATAAAACAAGAGGTAGAAATCAAAGACTTAAGCATGGATATAACATTTAAAATATTCAATTTTCTGTCGGAGAGTATTGCTTTGAATGCCGATTTCAAATTATAATGCGGCTTAACCGTAATTTTATCAGACATTTTAGGCACAAATTTAAACATCAAAAAAGCCCAGCACAGCCCGATTAAGGAAAGAACCGGCATATGGTTTAATCCCCAGAATTGCGCAACGTAAGCAGACATCAAGGGGCCCACCGAATACCCGAGAGTACCCATACCGAGAAAAATTCCCATAAATTTTGCCGTATCCGAACCTGAAAATTTATTGGCAAGTCCGAGAGCCTGAGGGTGAAAAAGGCTTGAGCCGAGACTTCCGAGAACAATAAAAATCACCATGCTAAAAATAGCAGTCGATGCCGGAGCAAGCGGAATGAAAACCGAGGTCATTAACAATCCCCAGAAAATAAATGCACGTTTGTAAATACTGTCCGCAAAAAATCCGAATACCGGCTGCAAAAGCGAAGAAAAAATGTGCGACATACTTAAAATAATCGTTGCAATTGCCATAGATATTCCGATTTTAGCAGCAATAAACGGCATAATCGGATTCAAAAAACCGGTATAAATATCGTTTACAAAATGCGAACCGCCAAGCCAAATCTGAGGTAATTTTAAATTTTTTTCACACATAATGACATTATTTTAAAAACATGATTAAAAATCAATTAGAATTGTAATCATGGTATATTAAAAATCCAAGTCCGCCGAACGCGGCTATGATGGTAATAATTGAAACAAATTTAGCAACCGGCATGCCTGATATATAAAGCACACTGTCAATTCTTATGCTCTCAATCGCAAATCTCGCTGCCGAATATAAAATCAAATACGCAAAAAACACATAACCGCGCTTAAATTTTTTGAAAATCAAAAGCAAAATCAAAAATATAATAAAATCCGCCAGCGACTCATACAAAAAAGCCGGATGAAAAAGTTCATAATTCAAATACTCAACAGGCCTGTGTGATACCGGAATAAAAAGCCCCCAGCCTGAATTTGTCGGAAGTCCGAAGGCTTCGGAATTGAAAAAATTCCCCCATCTTCCTATACTTTGAGATAAAGCAACAGAACAGGCAAGAACATCAAAAAGTTCAAACACATGAATTTTATATTTTTCAGCCAGAAAAAATACCGTTATAATTCCCGCAATAATCATGCCGTGAATTGAAAGCCCGCCCTGGCGTATATCAAATATTTCAAGCGGTTTGGCAGTATAATAAGAAAAATTCACAAGGCAATAATAAAGCCGCGCGCCGATTATGCCGGCAACAATTACAGCCGGAGAATTGTCAATAAAGAACCCTGACGGAATAGCGGAATATTTTTTTCCGAGAAATTCCGCACAAAAAACACCGCACAAAATAGCAACAGCAAGTATAATTCCGTACCAGAATACGGAAAAACCGAAAACTGAAAACGCTGTTTCACCCGGAGATACGATAATCATTCATTTACATCCGGAACAGATTTCAAAGATTCTAACTTTTGCCTGACATCTTCCGCATCAGAAGCATCCGGAGATTTTTCAAGATAAACACCATAATTTACAGCCGCATCAGCCTTCAATTCTTCAACAAGCGCAATAACATTTTCATCCGCGGCGTATGGCTGTTCTTCTTCAACAGATGATGAATCAAAATGATACATCCGGCCGTTTTCATCAAGTCTTACTGTGCCGCGCATAAGGTCAACCGCTAGATTTTCCTGCGCCACTGCAAGAGAGTAATATGAATCCGGAACATCAGGATTAAGCTCAAGCGCTTTTTTATATTCACTCATGGCATTCATATAGTCATCTGCCTGAGTATAAGCTACGGCAAGATTATAATGGGTTTCAAATATAGTATCATCAAGATCAATACTCGACTTTAAGCGTTCAATAGCCGCATTATAATCGCCTTCTTCAAGATATGATTTTGCTTTTGAATTGAGTTCCTGCACGGCAAAATTATTAATGCAGGCAGTTGAAAATACCGAAACAAATAATATACTTACAAGTAGAAGCGCTTTTTTCATTACATCCCCTCTTAAAACGTTGTAAAGTAATTATAAGCGAAAAAGAAAAATATGGCAAATTTTATTAATTTAAGTTACAATTAAAGCAAAAGGAGAATATGTACATGGCTAAAGTCGTAAAGTTAGGGGCAAAAAAAGAAGGTCATCATGACGAAGAGAAAGAACTCGTATACTGCAGTTTCTGCCACCGTCCCAACACACAGGTATTAAAAATGGTACAAGGGCCGGGAGTTAATATATGTTCCGAATGTGCAATGATTGCCGTGCAATACCTTATCCTGAACGACAGAATGCCGTCAGCCGAAGCACAGCAGATTCTTGACGCTTTTTGGGGGAAAGCTAAAAAGTAATGAGCAAAAGTGATATCAGACAACTCAATCCGTTTGAAATTAAGGCTGAAATTATCAATCTTGTTTCAAAAGATGTTAATGATATATCAGATTGTATCAATGATATTAAACTGCTTGATGCGCAAAATGACAAAAAAACTATTGTGAAAATCCTTTTCAAAGAGCTTTATAATCTAAAAACTGACGACGGAACGATTATATGCTTTTTGCTTGAACGATACGCTGACAAAAATGAACTGACAAAAAAATTATGGGAGCTTTTAAAAAATCCGCTTTCGCCGAACAATCTCAAAATAGTTGCGGTGAATTTTTTAAGGGGACTTGATACTGACTGGGAGCTTGACAGCGGAGATGAAATCTTAAATGCGGAAATAATTGATGCGGATACAAAAAAACTTCTTGATAATGCAATTGTAAATCCGGAAGTGCAGATTGATTTTCTTGATTTTCTGACATCACTAAGCTCAAATGATAAAATCACGCTGATAAGATCGCTTGCAAATGATTATACGCAAGATGCTCTTGCAAATATATTAATTCCGGTATTTTTATCGCAGCCCGACAGCGAAGCAGGACTTGAAGCATTAAAGATTCTCGGCGAATCCAAGTCACAGCTTGCATATCACGCGCTCAATTCGTCAATTGATTTTGTTGATGAAAAAATAAAACCTGTTTTGAAAAAAAGCATTTCCACACTCAAAATTGCAGGTATTCGACAGGATAATACACACCAATTTTATAAAGAAATCCTGTCGGATTCGGAACCTTACCGGTTTTGCGCAACATATCCCGACGGACACGGCAATCAGGCTTTGATATTCACAAGAAAAACCAAAAACGGCAAAGTCCGATTTACAGCGGCAGTAATTGATGATTACCACGGAATCAGGGACTGTTTCGGATTTTACGAGATTTCGGAATTTGAATGCGACAAAATTATTGAACGATTTTATAAAAATGAAAAAGAAGTTGAAGTTTCACCGCAAACTTTAAAAACAATACTTATACAAGCAGAACTTCTTTCAAAACAAAAAACTCAAAACTGGCTTATACCTTATGAATACGTCTGCTGGAAAAATCTTCTCGCAGATATTGAAGGTGATAACAGAGCATATAAAGACATTCTGGCCTCAAAGTTGGAGCAAAAACAGCTATATGAAACAGATTTGAACAAAATTTTTGAAATGGATTTTACGGACAAATGGTTTCTGGATGCAAATTACAGCGACGAATTTGAAGAAATTACAGCATCAGATACGGATGATTTTGAAAAACTCGTATCAGAAAACACAGATAAAGTTTTTTATCCTGAAGAAAAGCAGGTGTGGAGTGAAAGACTTTTGTCTGCGGCATATCTCAAACTTTCTCAAAATAAAAATGAAGATGCCGAACTGCTTTACGGACTCTATTTGGATAAAAATTTGCAGCAGGAATTTTTCAAAACTATTCTAAAAAAGAGTATATACGAATACTACGTGAGCATGAAATTTAACACAGAACTGAATAACGGAAGATATTCGCTCAAACAGCTTGACGAAATAATTTCAAAAATTGAGGGTTTGTGGGTATGTACAAAGTAATGGCGCTTGATATAGGAACAAAACGTATCGGAATTGCCCTGAGCGATTATCTTTTAATGCTTGCGAACGGACATTGCTATATTTCAAGAAATCCCGAAGAAAAAGCGCTTGATGAAATTTATAAAATAGCCAATCAAAACAATGTAAAAAAAATAGTTATCGGCTTACCCTTGAATATGGATGACTCAGAAGGATTTCAGGCGCGGGACTGCAAGGATTTTGCAGACAAAATTCAGGGCTATGAAATAATTTTTGAGGACGAAAGACTGACATCAAACCAGGCCGAAGAAAATTTAAGAAATCGTAAAATAGACTTTAAAAAAGATAAAGGACTGGTTGATATAGAAAGTGCTTGTATTATACTGGAACAGTACCTGTCAAGAACGAAAGGAAAATAAAATGGACGAAAAACAACTTATTGAAACAGTGGACGAAAACGGCAACGTAATCAATTTTGAACTCTTTGATATTGTCGAAGTTGAAAATCAGGAATACGCTCTTTTACTTCCAGCAGACGCAGAAGAAAGCGATGAAGAGGAAGAAGTTGTACTTATGAGGTTGACAAAAGAAGGCGAAGACTATATCTTTGAAAGTATAGACGACGATGAAGAATTTGACAAAGTAGCTGAATACATAGAAAGTATGGATATAGAGGAAGAATAATTTGTTTGAGAAATTTACGGAAAAAGCAATAAATGTAGTAACCGAAGCACAAAATACGGCCATAGCACAGCATTCGGTGTGCGTTCTGCCCGAGCATCTGCTTCTGGCGCTTGTTAAAGACGCAAAAGGAATATCTTTAAAAATCTTTAAATCCTACAATATAAATTTTGAGGAGCTTGAAAAAGAGCTTTTTAAAGAGATAAAAGTCGAAACCACCGACAGAGAACTTCCGGCGCTTGCCTTCAGCAACGATTTAAAGGTTTTGTTAAGGCAGACTCTTGATCTTGCAACCAAATCAGGCAATGCAACCGTGCTTTATGAGCATTTATTTCTTGCCGTAATCAATGATAAGTATTCAAACAATTACAAAACTCTTGAACGTCTGGGGTTTGATATTCAGGCGTCCAAACAGCTTCTTGAAAAACTTGTCCAGAGAAAAACAAAAAAACTTTATCATCCGGAAATAGACGAGCAAAAAGAACCTGAAATTAACCTTTCGCAGGAAACAGATTCTCTTTTTGACAGCAAAGAATCCGCAAAAGTATTTGAGCGTGCAGTTTCAAAACTATCCGCATCAAACTATGAAATTCTGGGCACGGAACAGATAATTTCTTCAATACTTGAAGATAAAGATTCGGATTTGACAAAAATATTTGCGCAGTACGGCATAACAGCCGAAAATTTTGAAGAAAAACTTGCAAACATACAATCCCGTCAATCCGAGTACGAAGGCAGACAGATAATTTTTACACCTAACGCCTTCAGAACAATGCACCTTGCGCTCCAAACCGCAAAAGAACTGGGCTCTTCCGTTGTTTTGCCCGAGCACATTGTTCTCGGACTTTTGAAAACCAAAAAAGGCATTGCATACGATATTTTAAAAGAATTACGGATAAATGATGACGACCTTGCACACAGTATTATAAAACCGATTGAAAAACAGATGCCCGAAACCCTTACAATACTCCGGCTTGCAAAACAAGAGGCAAGAAGGCTCGGCCGATCGGTTGTCGGAACCGAAATGTTTTTGCTCGGCATAATAGGCGAAGCCACCGGAACAGGTGCCATTGTACTTTCCGAACTTGAAATTAATATAAAAGATGCACGCGATGTTGTTGAAAAACTTATAGGTTTCGGAAACGAATACTTTGACAAAGAAATCGTATTTACAAAACGCGCCAAAAGAGTTCTTGAAAAAGCCTGGGAATTCGCAAAAAAAGAAAACAAAGACCGCATTGAATCGGCGCACATGCTGCTTGCGATTACAACCGAACCTACATCACTTGCCATGAAGGCTCTTGAAATGCTTGGTGTAGATGCGGTGGAAATTAAAGAGGGTATCAAAAAACATACATGATTATTGACGCAGTTGAGTTATTTTTAGAAAAATATAATTTACTAAAACCTAAAAATAATATCATTGTGGCGTTTTCAGGCGGTTACGACTCTATGTGTCTGCTTGATGTAATGAAAGAGTTAGCCGCAAAATACGATTTAAACCTTTGCGCCGTACACCTGAACCACGGCTGGCGAGGCGAAGAAAGCGATAAAGAAGAAGAAAACTGCAAAAATTTTTGCAGCGATATAAATTTTTACAGTGAAAAACTTTCTCCGGATATCCCGCACACCGAAACAGCCGCACGCGAAGCCCGCTATAAATTTTTTGAAAAATGCGCAAAAAAATTTAATTCAAATATTATCTTAACCGCGCACAACGCAAACGACAACGCAGAAACCGTATTCTACAGAATTACGCGCGGAACCGGCATAACAGGGCTTGAAGGAATAAACGAAACCCGCGGAATTTATTACAGACCGCTTTTGAATATTTACCGCGCGGATATCGAAAAATACTGCACCGACAAAAATCTCACACCTAACATTGACAGTTCAAATTTCAACACGGAATTTGCAAGAAACAAAATCAGATACGAAATTTTTCCGAAAATAAGAGAAACAATACCGGATTTTGAAGAAAAATTAAATCAGCTTTCTAAAAACGCCGGCATTGCATCTTCTATTATTGAAAAAAACACAAAAAATCTTGAAGAATATTCACCGCAAGAGTTCTGCGCTCTTGATGAGTTTTATAAATCAACAGTAATCCATAAATTTGTACGAAATCTCGGACTTGACTATGATAAAAAGAAAATCACACGGATTATGGAATTTATAGAACAAAATAAAGCCTCCAAATCAGGAAAAACGCTTTCACTCACAACAGATTTATGGCTTTTTGCGGGTAACAAAAAATTTGAAGTTGTAAAAAAATCGGCACTGACGCTGCCTGAAATAAGAATACTCAAAGAAGGCCGCTGCTGCTGGAATGATAAAGTTTTTTCAATAGAAAAAATTGATGAAATACCCGACAAATTCCCTGACGACAGTTCATGCACGGCATACATACAGATCTCTGACATAAATTTCACACTGCGCGGCCGGAAAGACGGCGACATTATAACCCCGCTCGGGCTTGGCGGCACGCAGAAGTTAAAAAAATATTTGAATGAGAAAAAAATTCCAAAACACGAAAAAGACAAAATGATTTTTTTATGTAAAGATAACGAAATATTGTGGGCACCCGGAATCGGGTTGAGCGACAAAATAAAAGTTGTAACAAAACCGACACATGTGATAAAATTAGAAGAGAGGTAAAACTTATGGAAATGAAAAAGCCTGAAGATTTTAAAGTCCTTTTCACAGAAGAACGGATACAAAATAAGATTAAAGAACTTGCAAAAGAAATAAACGATTTTTACAAGGGCGAAGACATAATTGCAATATGTGTTTTAAAAGGTGCTGTTATGTTTGCGGTTGATTTGCTGAAAAATGTTAACATGCCTGTACAGATGGAATTTATACGGCTTTCCAGCTACGGAAATGACAAAGTTTCCTCGGGTAAAGTTCACGCGGTTGATATATCGCTTCCTGATTTGAATGACAAAAACGTTTTGATTATTGAGGATATAATAGACACGGGCCATACGGCGAAATTCCTGCTCGACTTTATAAACAACAACTTCAAGACAAAATCAACAAAATTCTGTTCGCTTCTGGATAAAAAAATTTCACGCGTAACAGACATAGAACCCGATTACTACGGATTTGAAATTGATGACAAATTTGTTGCGGGCTACGGACTTGATTACGAAGGATTTTACAGGAACTTACGATACATAGGATATTCAAAATAAGGCAGCGCAAATTGTATAAAGATGCTTTTGTCAAAATAACCGATTTTTACGGCACAAATCTTCAAAAATCACCCGAAGATATTTTTTGCGTGCTAAAAAATATAATACCTTTTGACAGCGGATTTATAACTCTTTCCGGTGAAATTACATACAAATATAACGCGGAATCTGAATGCCGGGAAACCATTACCGAAAATTTGGCAATTCAAAATTCACCGTTCGGAAACATAACAATTCAACGCAATAAAAAATTTACCGAAGATGAAAAAACAGTATTCAAAACCTGCGCCTCAATTATTGCAAACCTGATAAAAGATATTGAACTGTCAAAAATAATTAACATACAGGTTCAGGCTTTACAGGAAGGAATACTTGAAAAAAATAAAGCCTACAAAACCGAAAAAAACAAAAATGATATTCTCTCAAATTTTTCGCACGAACTCAGAACACCGTTAACCGCGATAATCAGTTCGTCCGAATTGTTATCGGGTGAGATATTCGGAACCCTCAATGAAAAACAGCTTGAATATGTTAATGATATAAGGATTTCCGGACTGCATCTGCTCGGAATGATTAACGATATCCTTGATATGACAAAACTTGAGAACCATTCAATGAAACTGAATAAAACCGAATTTGAGATTTCAAGAGCTGTTGACGAGGTCTGCAATATAATCAAACCGCTTGCGGAAAAAAAGAAAATTGAAATTATAAAAAAATGCACGGGAAACTGCGAACTTTTTGCCGACTATACAAAAATTCAACAGATTTTATTCAACCTTATAACAAATGCTGTCAAATACACTCCAGAAGGCGGCAGAGTGGAAATTTTCGCAGAACGCAAAAAGAAATTCATTGAAATTAAAGTAAAAGATAACGGGATAGGAATTGACAAAAAATTTCACAAAAAAATATTCGAAAAATTTATGCAGATTGAACACCTCAAAAATTCAAACGGACTCGGCTTAACAATAACAAAAGAACTCGTAAAACTCCATAACGGCAGCATAGAGGTCGAAAGCACGCCCCAAAAAGGTTCCGTATTCACCGTCAAATTACCCTGAGGGTTGTTTTTTATATAAAAATATGATAAAATGGATATGAACAATATATTTAGGAGGACAAGAATGGCATCCATTAAAGACGCTGTTGAAGAGTCTATATCTGACGATTATGCAATAGTAAAATACTTTTTGTTTGCAATACCTGTATTTATATGCTATTTGCTTTTTGCGCAGGGTAATATGGGGCTGTTTTACTTTCTGGGATTTTTAACGGGCCTGATGCTCATAAGTATTTTAATAAGCTGTATTAATAATGTCCGCAACGGCCAGAATTATGTTTTGCCGACATTTAACATATTCAAATTCGGCGCAACCGCATTTAAAGCGATATTTGCGGTTGGCCCGATACTTGGTATAGGTCTGCTTCTCGGCAACCTGGTTACGCAGATAAAAATCCCCATACCGATTGCAAATATACAGCTTATTTATGCAATAATCGTATGGCTTATAATAGGTTCCATAATAATAACTTCGCTTATAATATACGCCAAAACAGAACACATAAAAGACGCTTATAACTTCGGACTTATTTCGAACACATGTATTGATATACTGGTTGCAATAATATTTTACCTACCGCAGCTTGCACTCGTTAACGTTATAATTGTCGGAGCAGCGGCTTATATATTTGCGATAACCGTAGGGCTGAACAATCCGGTATTCATATATCTTTGCTGCATGGCACTTATTATGAACATATCGGTCACCGGAAATTATTTTGCACAGCTTGATTACGAAATTGTTCCGAGAGAAGAAAACAATTAGAGCATTTCCCGCAGTTTTTTAAGTTTATCTCTTATTTCCGCAGCACGCTCAAAATCAAGGATTTTGGCGGCTTTATGCATATCTTTTTCAAGTTTTTCAATAAGTTTCGGCAAATCTTTTGTTTCAATACCGAGATCGACCATTTCTTCCGCAACAACATCCTCAAAATCGCGGTAGCTTGCAACAAGAGAGAGAAGATTGTTTTCTATCGGTTTTTTAATAGTCTGCGGGATAATACCGTATTTTTTGTTATATTCCATCTGGATTTTTCTGCGTCTTTCGGTTTCATCAATAGCACTGCGCATAGAATCCGTAATTTTATCGGCATACATAATAACCTCGCCGCACGCATTACGGGCAGCACGGCCTATTGTTTGAATCAAACTTGTTTCAGAGCGCAAAAAACCTTCTTTATCGGCATCCATAATAGCAACAAGCGAAACTTCCGGAATATCAAGTCCTTCGCGCAAAAGGTTCACACCGATCAGAACATCAAATTCACCCAGTCTTAAATCACGGAGAATTTCAACACGTTCAAGGGATTGGATTTCACTGTGCAAATATCTTACGCGGATACCTTCCTGAATAAAAAAGTCGGTCAAATCTTCGGCCATCTTTTTTGTAAGAGTGGTAATTAAAACACGCTCATTTTTTTCCGCACGCTTATTAATCTCTTTTTTCAAGTCATTAATCTGCGTGTCAATCGGACGAACCGAAATTTTGGGATCAACAAGTCCTGTCGGTCTGATAATCTGTTCAACAAGCTGATCGGATGTATTACGTTCAAATTCACCCGGAGTTGCCGAGATATAAATTTTTTGTCCTACCTTCTCAAAAAATTCTTTTGAAGTCAGAGGCCTGTTATCTTTCGCACAGGGTAATCTGAAACCGTATTCTATTAAAACATCTTTTCTTGAAGCGTCACCGTGGCTCATCCCTTTTAGTTGGGGCAGGGTGACATGGGATTCATCAATAACGGTTAAAAAATCACCTTTAAAATAATCAAGAAGTGTGGCAGGCGGAGAACCCGGCGGTCTGCGTTCAATTATTCTTGAATAGTTTTCAATTCCCGAGCAGTAACCCATTTCTTTTATCATTTCCATATCGTATTTAACCCGCTGTTCAAGCCGTTGTGCTTCAACGAGTTTATTCCGGCTGTTAAGCTCATTTAACCTTGCCCTCAACTCCGCATTAATCATGTCCATTGTTTCATCAACATTATCATCATAAGAAAGATAGTGAACCGCCGGATAAATAACAACGCTCTCAGGAGTTTCAATAATTTCACCGGAGACATTGTCTATACGCATAATTTTTTCAATTTCATCACCAAAGAAATAAATTCTGGTCACAATTTTTTCGTAAGCAGGCATGATTTCCACAATATCGCCTCTTGCACGAAAAGTTGAACGCTCAAGAACAAGGTCATTACGTTTATATTGAACGTTAACAAGATGCCGCAACAAATCATCACGGTCAATTGCATCGCCGACATTAAGTTCAACAGAACCGCGAAAATAATTTTCCGGCAAACCCAAACCATAGATACAACTGACAGATGCCACAATTATTACGTCATTTCTTTCATTCAAACAACGTGTTGCATTATGGCGGAGCCTGTCTATCTCTTCATTAATTGATGCAGTTTTTTCAATATATGTGTCAGTACGGGGAATATACGCTTCCGGCTGATAATAATCGTAATAACTTATAAAATATTCTACCGCATTTTCCGGAAAAAGTTCTTTAAATTCATTATACAACTGCGCGGCAAGCGTTTTATTGTGCGCAATAATAAGAGTGGGTTTTTGAACCCTTTCAATAACGTTTGCAATGGTAAAAGTTTTACCGGAACCTGTTATACCAAGAAGGGTCTGCGCATCATCACCGCTGTTAAGCCCGTCAACCAGAGCATCAATAGCTTTTGGCTGATCACCTGCGGGTTTGTGGTTGGAAACTATTTTGAATTTTTTATACTGCATAACAAAAACTTATTACAAATAAAGTTTTATTTCCACTATACAGAGGCAAGAATTTTGGTGACAAAAGCGTCTTTTTCATCTTCGGTCAAAATCAACGCCGCATTTTCCGGCAAAGCAAGACGTGCGTTTAAATAATCTCTGATGAGTTTTTTTTGCTCGTCTCCCGTAAATTCAAACCATACCGGAGTGTATGCAATTTTGTTCAGCACCATGCATTCAATATCCTCAAGCATTTCAAGATCAGCCTGAACATGCGAAGGATATGCCGATTTCTTTTCGACTTTTTTAGATGAACTTTTTTTCTTTTCCTCTTTAAATCTGTCGCTTAAACCCACAAGACCTCCTGTTATAAAATATTTTCATACTTTTTTATTAAATCGTTTCTGTAAACCGAATCCGTCAAATGCAGCGCAAGATTTTTGTAACTTAATGCAACATTTGAATCGGGATTGATGTCACTTACCGGAATACCTTTGTTAATTGAGGACATCATAGTAAAGTAGTTATTCGGAATTTTCCAGTAAATTTTCTTACCCATAACACTTTCAACGTCCTGTTCGCTGATTTCATCATTTTCCATATAGCGGTTTAGTATAATCTGCGTCTTGTCGCTGTCAAACCCGAGGCGTTCAAACAATTCAAGGCAACGCTGCGAATTTCTCAGCGCCGGAAGATTTGCCACCGTAACAAGGAAAATCAAATCAGACTCGGTCAGCGCCGCAATATTTTTCGCGTCAAAACTGGCCTCTGCATCAACTATTATATAAGAAAAAGTATCTTTGAGCATAGTAAAAAGTTTTGTAATCTGATTAGGCGTAATATCGTCAGCCTGCTTGAAAAACGGAGGATCCGCAAGCACATAAAGACTTGTTCTTTTATACTGTTCAAGAGTGCTTAACAGAAAATCTTCGTTCATACGGTCAAGGTTTTGAAGCATATAAGAGATATTAAACGAAGGTTTCAAATCCATAAAAGTCGTTATATCACCGAGTTGAAAATTCAAATCAATCAGCGCAACTTTTTCTTTTGAAATTTTGGCAAGTTCCAGCGCAAGATTAGACGCGATTGAAGTTTTTCCTATCCCGCCTTTGTTTGAAAACACTGAAATAATTCTGCATTTGGAATCTTTTTTGGCAACACAAAAAAGAGAATTGTGGATTTTATTCAAAACATCGCAAAATTCCGATTTAATAAGCGGAAGCGGCAAAAACTCTTTTGCTCCGGCACGCATAACTCTCACTATTAAATCTACCGAAGGATTATCCGACAAAACCAGCACGCGGCAGTTTTGAATATTTTGCGAAACTCTGAGCACAAATTCCAGTTTTTCATCACAGTTGTCCGAAATATCCACAACAAGAAACGATTTATCAAAAGACAAAAGAATGTCATAAACCTCAAAATAATCAACCGAACCTTCAACCGGCATAAACAGCTCCGATTCGGACAGATACAATCTCAACAAATTTTGAGTCTGCGGATTATCGGATAAAATAATTGATGAAACCTTATTCTGCATACCCTAATATTAGCACATTTTTTTAAATCTATCAATAATAAAAAAAATAAAAGCCCCGAACAAGCGCGATTTTGTTACCTGCCGGTCTCGCAGGTGGGTGAGCGCCTCGGCAAATCCGTTTCCCGCTGGCGATGATTAATCGGCGGGTATACTGCAATGCCTGACAGAGTCAACTCTCCCTTTTAAGTAAATGTAGGAACAAAATTAACACCCGTCCGGAGCATTAACATGTTAACATATACTTTTAAGGTTTTCAATAGCCTACCATTTCATAGCAAGAGTTTCCATGGCCATTTTTTCCGCAATATCGGCTCTTGCAAGTGCAGCATTTGCAGCTGTCGGATCTTCACCTTTAACCTGTACTCCCACAGGTGACGGGATATAAGTTCTTACCGGTTCCAATACCTTGCCGTCATCTTTTTGCGGCTCACCGTTGATTATGGTTGTATTGTTCACATTATTTGTAACCGTAGAACGCGGCGGCTGATATTTTTGTCCGTTCTGATACATATTTAAAAGATTTGAAGGAGAATTCGGAATAACCGTCGGCCGGTTGCTGAACGGATTATTCTGCGGATTATTTAACTGATTTTGCAATTCCTGCAACTGTTCCGGAGTCATTTCAGGTTCTTTTTCTTCATCAAGAACTGATTTTGTCGGTTTGCCGAACACTTTGTTTTCAGCTTTTGTAAATACCTTTGCTACAATCGGCACAAGCAAAGCTGTCGGAATCAATAATCTTAACGGAACACCGGCACAGTTTTTCAAGAAATTCGGAACTTTTCTCAGGAAGTTCAAATTCATTTTTGAAGCGGATTTGTACGCTGCACGGGTTTCGTTACCGACGTTTATAAGTCTGCCGATACCTTTAAACATGCGGGTAATCGGATTTTTAACATCGGCTTTTAACATATCAGACAATGCTTTTTTAGCTGCTTTATATTCAGCTTTTGTAGCGAAGGCGCCTGCCTTTGCTTTTTCGTTGAAAGTTTTTAAGGCTGCTCTATATGCTTCAACGCCTTTTTTATCAAGACCGGCATATTTCATACCGCCGGCTTTGTGCATTGCAAGATATGCAAACGGCAAAGCCATAAAGTAAGAAAAGTCGTTCACAAACCTTTCCATAAATGTTTTGAATTTTTCACCCTTGGGCGCGATGAATGAATTAGCCAGCATATCACCGAAGATAAAGGCCTGCATAAACACTGCCAGTTTACCGCCGGCGAATCTGTTTGTTGTACCTTCCAAGAAATATCCGAACGCTTTGGGCAAAAGTCTGCCGAGTTTTGTTTTGTTTCCTTTACCTAAAGTTGCGATAAATTTATTTCTTAATTCCGGTATTGTAACTTTTCTGCCGAACAGATGCGCTTTTACTTTACCTAAAGTACCGTATTTTCTGGTAACTGCAATCGACATTTTGTCATCGGCTTTGAGCAGAGCCTGATAGATTTTATCAATATTTTCAAGTCCGCCTTTGGAAACTTTTTCAAATTCGCCGAGATTTCTGAACCCGAGTTTGCGGGCTTTAATATGTTTTGCATATTCATTAAGGCCGTTTATCCCCTTTTTACCGAAAATCTTATCAATACTTGAAGATTTTACCCCGAGCGCCTTTAATTCTTCTTTAGCAAGCACAGAGGCTTTATCTGCTTTATTCAATCCTTTTAATGTTTTAGCGACATTGTCAATTTGCTCTTTTGTGTAACCGAACTGTTCGAGCTTTTGAACGTCATCTATCGGCTTCATGAAATAACCGAACAATTGCTCGGTATCCATGGCTAAAAAGCCCTTAAGACCGGCACCGGTATTTTTTGCCCAGTTCCATTCGGCCTGCGTCGGAGTATTGGTTACTGCATAAGCCAGCTTGCTTTTGCCCGTAAGCCAATTCCAGCCTTTTTCAACTCCATGCCAGGCCTTTTGAACTCCTTTACCGACTGTAGTATTTGTAAATTTATTCTGAACTTTGTCACCCCAGTTGCCTAATCTTCCGAGAACTGACTCTTCATATTTTCCGGCGCACTTGGGCCCGAATTTATCCATCGCCTGTGCAAGACCGTACCATGATGCAAGCGAAAGCCCCAGCGTCAAATTAGGGTTTGCTTCTTCCGAGGCTTTAACACGATTTGCAAGATAAGAATTATCGACAGATTGCTTTACCGCCTGCGGATCAATTCCCGCCTGCATGGAAGGATTTGTTCCGTAAGCCTGCCCCGTTACCGGCACATTATATTTGTAATTTACATTGTTACTAACCATAAACCTACTATTTTCCCTATAATATTATAAAAACAAAAGCCCCGTCATAATTGCCTTTTAAATCCAAATGTAAACAAATGTAACAAGTTTAAGCAAGTTTGAAATTCAAAGATAAGTATATACTTTATATATATGTAAGAGTTGAGAGAGAGGCTTAAACAATGGCAGTAGCTAATTTGAAAAAAATAGACGAGAAGTTGAAAGACATGTATAACGAACAGGTCACAACAACCGCAAACAACGCACAGTCCTTTGTAGACCGATCCGATTTATTATTTGAGCAAATGAACTTCATCGCAATATACAATAAACAGGCTTTACATTTAATCTAATATCCTATATTCCTACTACAAATTTTTAACTAACTCCAATTAATTTTTCCCCTACAAATTTTGCACCTGATTTGAAAAAATCAGGTTTTTTTTATTAAAATTCGTGCTAAAATAGCGGTATGAAGCTGTGTGTATTTCAAGGTACATTTAATCCGATACATAATGCCCATTTAAAGATGGCAGATTATGTGCTGAAAAATTACGACTTTGACAAAATAGTTTTTATACCGGCATACAGACCGCCGCACAAAAACTACGATCCCGCGCTGACTTTTCACAGGCTGGAAATGGTAAAACTTGCCGCACTCACAAATCCGAAATTTAACGTTTCTGACATTGAATACCGGAACGAAAGAAATTCATACACATATCTCACAATCCTTGAACTTTACAAAAAATACGACATTGAGGGTAAAATAAGTTTCATAATCGGAACCGATGCTTTTGAACAAATTGAAAGCTGGTATGAAACGGATAAATTGAAAAATCTTGTGGAATTTATAGTATTTGTTCGGGAAAAACAGATGCCGGATCTCAACAAATATGAAGAATTAAGAAAAAAAGGATACAATTTTACCTTTGCGCGGATGAATTTTGAGGACATATCGTCAACAGGGATAAGACAGGACATAAAGCTGCGCAAAGACATCACAAATCTTGTGACTGACAAAGTAAAAGGATATATAGAAAAAAATGGATTATACAAAAACTGACCAAAAAGAGATTTTAAAATGGCTTAAGGAAAATCTGACCGAAGAACGCTACCTTCACAGCCTTGGAACAGCCGAATGCGCAAAAGAACTTGCAAAACAATTCGGCGAGGACGAAGAAAAAGCATACATAGCAGGACTTTTACACGATTGCGCCAAATGTTTTGATAATAAAAAACTGCTTGAAATAATAAAAAACAATCTCAAAATAGATGAAAACGAGATGATGAATTACAAAACTCTTCACGCACCGGTAAGCGCATATTGCGCAAAAAAAGATTTCGGGGTCTGCGACGATGAGATTTTAACCGCAATCAGATGGCATACTCTCGGATGTAAAAAGATGACAACTTTTGACAAAATAATTTTCCTTGCTGATAAAATTGAACCGAACACAAGAGATGCCGGCTACAGAGAGGAAATACTGGAGATTTTAAAAGAAGAAAACGGACTTGATAAAGCACTTTTGAGATGTTATCAGGAAACAATAAAAAGTCTTGTAAAACGCGGATTAAAAATCTGTCCGCTGACAATAGAAATATACAACGAACTTCTTAACAAATAGTAAAGAATGTTAATAAATAAGGGGAAAATATCGCATTTTCGTGATAGAATAAATCCATAGAGAGGGAACCTGACTATGAAATTACTGGAGATTAAGAATAATCTTGCTAAGATTGCCTATGATGAAACCGACAAACTTGCTCTTGCGGAATTTGTAACACTTGTTGACAACAACAATTCCTACGTCGGACAAATAGTAAACCTTAAAGCTGACGTGACGTCAAATTACGCAATAGCTAAATTGATTTTTATATTTAATCAGGACGGCATAGTTGACAATTATGACGGCTCAATTCCCTCAATAAAAGCTGAACTGTCAAAACTTAGTTCTCAACAAATTTTGAGCCTTCTGCCTGTTGAAAGACCGGTCGCAATAGGACATCTGGCTCAGCAGAATGCGGTTTTAAAAGTTGACGAAACATTGTTTGAAAAAAATCTTACAATATGCGCAGAAAAATTTGAAAATATTGCAACAATAATAAACAATTTCACGCTGCAATTAATCAATTACGGCGAAAAAACTGTTATAATTGACACCGATCACACATTCGGTGAAGTTCAGCCCGTAAGATTCAGACGCGATTTTAAACTTCCGCTGAACGCAGAAATGATAGATTTTATTTACGAAAACGATCTTGAAGGGGTAGAGGCTGCAAGTAAAGCCGTCATTCAGGATATTTTTTACGAAGTTCAACAGTACACAAAAACAATTCCCGACAAATTCATCCCGTTCACAAGTTTTCTGAATGTTGTATCTGAACAATACAAACAAACGGGAATTCCAGAACTTGCACTTTTAAAAAGCAAACTTTTAAAATACGGCGAAGAAAATATTTTTGCCGAAACAAAGGAAGATATTGACGGGTTAAAAAATGCTATTGAATCAAAACAACTTACATATATTGATATCGCAGAAGTTTCCGATGCGATGCAAAAAGAACTTATCGGATATATCCACAAAGTTACAGACGCAGCTCCGAGCTACACTTACGTTTTTGTAAAACTTACAAACAACAATGCGGACAAAAAACTTTTGCGGCAGCTTATTGATAATGAGCACGTATTTACCGTAATAATATGCAGCCACGGTTATAAATACCTGCCGGAATTAAAACAGCGCGCCGAAAACCTTATATTCTTTGCTCCGCAAACCTTACAGCACGATTTTGCAAGCTATAATACACTTTTGAATAAGCTAAACCCGAATGAGTTTATAGTATACGGCGCACTGACGCAGAATGTTCCTTTTGTTGTCGAACTGTCAGAAATCTCTCAAGACGGAACATTTGAAGAAAAAGAAGATGAAGCCGCAGAAATTCCGGCACCTGTTTTGCCCGCAGAACCTGAAGAAGAGCCTGTTGAAGAAAGCACAGAAGATGCGGTGCAGAAACCTGAAGAACTTCTCGACGACGTATTTGACGGAATCTCGGAGGATATTCCTGTTGATGTCCAAACTGATGAACAGGATGAAATTCCTGAAATTCCGGCAGATGAATCAGGACAGTTTGATTTTGACGTAATTGAAACAGAAGAAGAAGAAGAAGAAACACCTGCTGATGAAACACCTGAAATTCAAGAAAATCCGTCGACACATGACGAACTTGTTGAACAGGTTGCAAAAGATGTCGATGAAGTATTTTACACAAAACAGGAAGAACTTCCCACTATAGAAGAAATAACAGAACCCGACAAATTAACCGAAGATGACCTTGACTTTATAGACGACCTTGCTGTTGAACAGCCGGCAGAAGAACAAGAACAATTTGAAATTTCTGAAAATAACGAAAACTCTTTTGATGAGCAGCCCGAACTGATAACGGAAGAAGAAATAATCACCGAAGAACCTGTTCAGGAAGATTTTCCGTCAGACTATGAAGTGGAAAACAACGCTGATGACGACCTGAATCTTGATGAGCCGCAGCCTCCGGTCGTGCCCGTTTATCCGTCGGATGAGCCGGTGCTTTCGGATGATGCTCCGCAATTTGAACAGGGAGATATGGTTTCACATCCAAAATACGGAAAAGGCGTTATTGAAAAATTAATCAAATACGGAAACAAAACTCTTTGCTCAATCTCGTTTGAAAATATCGGACGGCGCCTGCTTGATCCGGCAATTTCGGGAATAGAAAAGATATAATTATTTTCTTAAATTTTCAGCGCCTTTCAAATATACAAAACGCGGAGAAAAGTCTTCGGCGCAATTTACGACAATAAGAACGCGCAGACACATTCTGAGAGAATCCGGCACGTCAAGTTCGTTGAAACACATCATCGCAACATCGTCCCAGCCGAGATTTATTCTTGCAAATTTAGCAGGAAACGCCGCATTTAAGTCGCTTGTCAGCGTAAAAATCACATGCGAAATATCTTCTTTTTTTATGTTGTTCTGCTCAACCATTGAATTTAAAAGTTCCAGCACAGCATCCTTAATGGAACTTTCAAAATTATAATCAACGGTGATAGCGCCTCTTATACCTTTTGTAATCATCTTTTTAACCCGTTATACCAGTCGCGCGCGGACATTTCGCCTTTGCCTTCCGGTTTTACCCGCAAAAGCAAAAGACAATCCTTGCCGCAGCCGACCAGAATACCTTCTTTTGTAACCTTTAAAAATTCGCCGCATGCGCCGCAATCTTCGACAACACGAGCTTCAAGAACTTTTATAATTTTATTATCATGAATAAAATAAGCTGACGGACATTTATAAATCCCGCGGATGAGGTTATTAATCTCGGATGCGGATTTTGACCAGTCAATGCATGTTTCTTCTTTTGTGAGTTTATTTGCCATGCAAACACCTTGTTCACACTGCGGAGAAGGTGTTAAATTACCGTTATACAAATCAACAATTGTTTTTTCAAGAAGTTCGGGCGACATATCGCTGATTTTTTCAAACAAGTCCATGCAATTCATATCATCAGAAATTTTTATAACTTCGCGCAGACAGACATCACCGCAATCAAGCCCCAGTTCTGTAATCATGGTACAGATGCCGGTTTCTTTATCACCGTTAATAATAGCACGCTGAATAGGGTTTGCACCGCGGTATTTGGGCAAAAGAGAGGCATGAAGGTTAATTGTTTCAAATTTCGGGATATCCAAAACTTCCTGCGACAAAATCTGGCCGAACGCAAATGTCACAAAAAAATCAGGTTCCAATTTTTTTAATTGTTCGATAATTTCAGGTTCTTTGCGGATAGATTTCGGTTGAAAAACAGGTAAATTATGTTCCAGTGCAAATTCTTTAACAGGTGACATGGAAATTTTATGTCCTCTGCCGGCCGGTTTGTCCGGCTGAGTAACAACCGCAAGCACTTCTGTTTTATTTGAATTATAAAGGTACTCCAAAGACTTCAACGCAATTTTCGGAGTACCGAAAAAAACAATTTTAATCATTTAATTCCTTTTCCAGTTCCGGTTCCGAAAGCAGTTTGTCCGGCTCTAATTGAGGCAGATGAAACTTTTTCAAAATATTTTCGGTTTCAAAACGGTTTATACAATGGTCAATAAATAAAATACCGTCAAGATGGTCAAATTCATGCTGGATGGCTCTTGCCAGAAGGCATCCGTCTTTTGCTTCCAGCGTAAACGATCTGCCGTGTATATCCGTTGCTTTGACCATAATGTTTTTATAACGTCTGACATCAGTGTATGCTTCCGGAAAACTCAAGCAGCCTTCGTTACTTATTACGGCGCCTGATTTTTTAATAATTTTAGGGTTAATAAACACAAGCGGATTCAAAGGCTCATTTCCCGTAGAAACATCAATTACAAAAACCCTGTAATTCACGCCGATTTGAGGCGCCGCAAGTCCGACACCGTTTTGCGCATACATTGTATCAAAAAGATCGTTAACAAGATCGGTAATTTTTCTTGAAACTTTATGAACTTCTTTTGACGGTTCCCGCAGCGATTTTTCGCCGTATCTTAAAACTTTCTTAATTGCCATAAATACCTCTGTAATGAGATTATACAATAAATTATACGCTTTTGCAAACCTTAGCGGACGCTTAAAAATTTATGCACCTGCGGAATAAGTCTTGTTGCGGGATGAAATTTCAAAAATTTTTCAAGAATTTCTTCCAAAAAATCCGGTTCCATAAAAAGAGCGTTATCAGTCATTTCCGGCTGCAGCACAAGTTCCAGATTATATTTATTTGCAAGCTCACAGCAGCTTTGAATTTCAAAATCCTTAATATTTTTGTTAAAAACTATCTTTGCAAAGCAGTTTTTTTGTTTTGCAATTTCAAAGAATTTATCATGAAATTTGTAAGCATCAGGTATACCCGAGGCGCTTTCTATTTTTATATCGGCAGCGATAATATCAACAAAATCAATAATTTCTTTGAGTCTGTCCGCAAGAGTTGCATTGGTTTCAAGATAAATTTTAACATTGCCGGTAAGCGGCAAAAATTCCTTCAAAAAATCAACGGCAAGAAGCGGTTCACCGCCTGTCAAAGATATAGAATGCACTGTCGAAAGGTCAAATTTCTTTATGTAATCCGCGAGTTCCTGCGCATCAAACTCCTCAAAATACTCATCAGGCGCAAATTCAGTGTCGCAATAGTTACATTTTAAGTTACAGTTGCAAAATCTTATAAAAATCTGTTTATAACCTATATAAGGGCCTTCCCCTTGAATTGAAGCGAAAATTTCTTTTATACGGACTTTATTCATTTAATAAATTCTCTCTGATATCATGCGCTGATAATTTTTTAAGTTTTTCGTACAGCTTGATTTCATCATCCGACAAATGCTTCGGAATTTCAATAGTTACAGTTACTATCATGTCACCTGTTTTTCCGTTCTTTTTAAGTCCCTGACCTGATAATCTGAATTTTTGACCGGAAGAAGTTCCTGCAGGAAGTTTCAATTTAACGCTTCCGTCAAAAGTTTTTATAGATATCTCTCCGCCGAGAACGGCCTCAAAAGGAGTAATAGGAACATTGCAGAGTATATCCGCACCGTCGTATTTTACTCTTTTGTTACTTTCCACATGAATATTTAAGAACAAATCGCCGTTTTTGCCGCCAAATCTGCCCTCTGCACCTTCTCCTTTAATCCGCAGTTTTGAACCATTTTTGACACCGGCCGGAATTTTTACGGTAATTCTTTTGTGCTGGGAATATTCACCTGATCCGCTGCAGACATTGCATTTTGCACCGTTAATAAACTTTCTTCCGCGGCATCTTGGACAAAGTTCGGAATGCACAACGTTAATCGTTCTTGATGTGCCTTTTACGGCTTCCTGCAAGGTTATTGTAACATCTGTGGTAATATTTTCACCGTTTTGCGGCATGTTTTTTTCTGTTTTTTTGGATTTAGCCGTATTTTCAAAAATTGAGCCGAAAAACTGCGAAAAGTTTTTATCGTCCGTTGATTTATTTTCGGATTTTTTATCTTTTGATGTTTTAGTTTTTTCCTGTTTCGGCTTCGGACTTTCTGCGGCGGAAGATGCTTTGCTGCCGGCTGATTTAAAAAATCCGTTCAATATATCATACTGCTTCCGCTTTGATTCATCTGAAAGCGTATCATAGGCCCTTGAAATTTCTTTAAATTTTTTAGCACCCGAAGGATTCACATCAGGATGATATTTTCTTGCAAGCCTGCGGTAGGCGGACTTTATTTCCGCCGGATCACTGTCAGGTGTAACTCCTAAAATCTCATAAAAATTCATATCTCTATATTAACAATAATTTAAAAAAATTCAACTGCAAATATCACTGCGGTATTTCATGCCGTCAAATTTTATCAAATCAATATCCTCCGCAAGGTTCTTTTTTGCTCTGGAAAGCGTTTTTGCACATGAAGTCAAAACAAAATTGTCGCCTTTAGAGGAAAGATATTCAAAGTATTTATTTTTCGTCGTATTGATAAAAGAAACTTCAGAGTCAACAATATCAAGATTCGGAATAATTTTTTCTTCCTGACGCGATTTTATAAGACATGAAACCGAAAAATTATCGTTTATAAGAATATCTTCATATTCATCCGCAAAAAATCCGTTAGCGCATGCCTCAAACAGTTCTGTCAGATTTTCATCAACAAGATTAAGCACGGCCTGCGCATCAAAATTCTGTAAAAACGGCTTAAATTCAAGAACCGAATAGCTGTCCTCAGATGTCAAAACCGCATCAACACCGAGAATTCCAACATAAGGCATTCCTCTTTTTTCAAGGGAAGAAAGCGCATTTAAAATAACGTTTTTGAATAATTTTGTCAGGATTTCATCAGGAATTTTATAATCAGGAGCATATCCGCCGACACCTGATGTCAAAAGTCCTCCGTCACCTGATTCAGTAAATTTATAATTTGCAACCGTTGTCAAAGGAATGGCATGATAGCCGTCAGTCACAACATACATGGAAAACTCATGCCCGTAAACATATTCTTCAATAACAACTCTTTCTTCACCGCGCAAAAAAAGTTCTTCCGCAAATAATTTTGCATTTTCAAAAGAAGTACAACAAAGTCTGTCGAGATTATTTCCGTTATTATCACATCTTACGACGAGAGGGTATGCTGCGTTAGTGAGATAGTCCAACGCAAGCGGAAGTTTTTCATATATACCGAATCTCGGTGTCGGAGCATGAAGTTTATACAAAAATCTTTTGCCTTGAGATTTACTCAACGCAAAATTTGCACTCTTTGCAGACGGTGCAAAAACAGCCTTTCCGTTTTCCGAAAACATTGAGGCAATATCAGCTGCTATCGCCTTTTCAGAAACCGCTACCGTCAAATCAACATCATTTTCCACCGCAAATTTTAAAAGCGCTTCGGTATCATCTTCTCTAATATCAACACTTTCACAAAAATCATCAAACATCGGGCCGCCGGGTGCAGCAAAAACCTTTTCCGCATCCTTTGAAAGACGTTTTGCAAGAGCATATGAATTACCTGCCAACAATATTTTCTTCATACAAAAAATTATACTACATAAAAGAGATGATTTTATTAAGAAATTTTAAAATTTTAAACCGATTAGTGATATAATAATGACAGAAGAAAAAAAATAATTAAATATCCTTCAGAGAGGGTTTTATGGCAAGTATTGTAAATTTGTTAACACAGGTATTATCAGGACAAAACGTATCCGCGGCACCGGCTGTCAGAAGCACAGCAGCTTCAATGACCGGGAGAAATCCGTTTGTAAATTATAACGGCTATCATGCAAACACCTATGCCAAAAACAATCCGGTAAGAGGCGGATATTTTGCGGGATATTACAACGGCAGACAAAATATTGTCGGTCAGAGATTATTTATTGAAGTTTAATATTGAATTTCCCAATTATCTGATTTAATTTGCGAAAAGCACGGTATACCGTAATTTACGCCGTCTTTACAATCGGTAATTCTGTCCTCATCGCTGTCGTATTCGCCGTATGTTTCAAATCCGGCCGTACCTTCATTGTCAATTTTAAAGGCAAAAAAGTCCTCGCCAATAATATTCGGTGCATCCGTATTATTTACGTCAACAATAAAAACACCTTCATCAGCCGCATCAGGCTTAAAAAATCCTAAAGACGCGCCGCTCGGCAAAGTTATATAGTAAGAAAAATTTTCATCCGACAGCAGAAAATCCGAAACATCAACATCTTCACCCGAAATTGAAGAATAATTTTCCGCAAAACAGCCGTCAAAAGATGTTCCGCAAACTCTTGACGCGTTCAAATATGTATTAAAGAAGTTGTAGTTGTCTTCGCTGAACAGAGAAGAATTTGAAAGACTGCTCACGCGCTCATCAAGCATCATATTAGTTACGGCAGTATCAACCGACTTAAACACAGTACCGAGTTGAGCCGCATATGTTCTTTTTTCAACATTTACAACAACGTTAGGAACGGTCAAAATCAATATAATTCCGATTACAAGAAGCGAAAGCAGCACCTCTGACATCGTAAAAGCATTTTTTCTCATAAAAATCTCCAATCTATATTAAAATTAGCATTTTTTACGGGGTATGTCAACAAAGGAAACATTTGACAAAAAAGTTACGTAATGTTAAGAAAATAATATACATCTTGACTTGGAGTGCACTCTAAATTGTAAACTTGAAACCGAAAGAGAGGGAAATATGAATAAAAAAGTATTAGTATTATCTGCAAGTCCCAGAAAAGGCGGCAATTCAGACACATTATGCGACGAATTTATTAAGGGTGCAACAAGTTCCGGAAACATCTGCGAAAAAATTTTTCTTCGCGATAAAAAGATTAATTATTGCATGGGCTGCGGAGTCTGCAACAATACACATAAATGCGTACAAAATGATGACATGGCAGAAGTCCTCGACAAAATGCTCGACGCTGATGTAATTGTTCTTGCAACGCCCGTATACTTTTACGCAATGGATGCACAGTTAAAAACACTTATAGACAGAACTGTTCCGCGCTATACAGAATTAACCGACAAAGAATTTTATTATATAATTACTGCAGCGGACACAGAAATAAACAACATGCAGCGCGCAATAGAAGGTTTCAGAGGATTCACTCTGGACTGCCTTTCCGGCGCAAAAGAAAAAGGAATAATTTACGGCACGGGCGTATGGCAAAAAGGTGATGTATTAAACACTCCGCACATAAAAGAAGCCTTTGAAGCCGGCAAAAATGTATAAGAAGGAGAAAAGACAATGAAAATATTAGATAAAGTAAACACCCCGCAAGATGTAAAACAACTTTCTGTTGATGAAATGAATAAACTCGCGGAAGAAATTCGTGAAGCTATTATAAACAGAGTAAACACTATAGGCGGCCACCTCGGCCCCGACCTCGGCATTGTTGAAGCGACAATCGCAATGCATTACGTGTTTAATTCCCCGAAAGATAAATTCATCTTTGATATTTCACACCAGTGCTACCCGCACAAAATTCTTACGGGAAGAAAACAGGGCTTTACAAACCCGCTTGAACACCCTGAAATTTCAGGCTACTCAAACCCTAAAGAAAGCGCACATGATCACTTTGTAATCGGTCACACTTCAACTTCGGTAACACTTGCAACAGGCATGGCAAAAGCACGTGACCTGAAAGGTGAAAAATCAAACATCATAGCACTTATCGGCGACGGTTCTTTAAGCGGCGGAGAAGCATTTGAAGGTTTTAATAATGCAGCTGTTTTAAACAGCAATATTATCATAATCGTAAACGACAATGAAATGTCAATTGCCGAAAATCAAGGCGGGTTATATAAAAATCTCGCACTTTTGAGAGAAACAAACGGAACTGCCGAAAACAATATCTTTACCGCAATGGGATTTGACTACTACTATGTTGAAGAAGGCAATAACGTCGAAAAATTAATAGAAACATTAAATGAAGTAAAAGACATTCAGCACCCTGTAGTTGTACATATTCACACTCTCAAAGGCAAAGGCTACAAACCTGCCGAGGAAGATAAAGAAACTTATCACTGGCAGCTTCCGGGATTTTTAAATAAATCCGAAAACGCATCGCAAGCCGTTGAATCTTACAATTCAATCACAACTGATTATATACTTCAAAAACAAAAAGAAGGCATGCCGATTGTTTCAATAACACCTGCGACACCGGGAGCAACCGAATACAGCAAAGATTACAGAAAATCTCTGGGCAAACATTTTACCGATGTCGGGATTGCAGAACAGCATGCGGTCGGCTACGCTTCAGGTATTGCAAAAAACGGCGGGAAAGCTGTTCTCGGCGTATTAAGTTCATTTGTACAAAGGGCTTATGACCAGCTTTCGCAGGATCTTGCGCTCAATAATTCACCCGCAACCATTCTTGTTTACTGGGGCGGAATTTCCAATGCGGATATGACACATCTGCAAACTTTTGACATTCCGCTGATAAGTAACATTCCGAACATGGTTTATCTTGCACCGGCAAATAAAGAAGAATATCTTGCAATGCTCGACTGGTCGGTAAAACAAAACGATTACTCAACAGCCATAAGAGTTCCTTTCGGCCCGCTTGTATCAACCGGAATCAAAGACAATACGGATTATTCAATTTTAAACAAATTCAAAGTTGAAGAAAAAGGAGAAAAAATTGCGATAATCGGAGTCGGAGACTTTTTGGAACCAGCAAAAGAAGTTAAGCTGGAAATCAAAAACAGACTTAACATCAACTCAACCCTGATTAATCCGAGATTTTTAACAGGAGTTGATACAGAACTACTGGATAGCTTAAAAAAAGATCACGAAATAGTAATAACACTGGAAAACGGCGTATTGGACGGAGGCTTCGGCGAAAAAATCGCACGTTACTTTGGCCCGTCAAATATGAAGGTTCTTAACTACGGCGGCAAAAAAGAATTCACTGACAGAGTTCCGCTTGATGAGCTTTACAAACGCTACAGACTGAAAAAAGAATTAATAACCGAAGATGTTGCAAAAATTATTGATTGATTCATGCTATAATATTTAGAGTATGAAAAGGTTATTAATTATTTTAATATTAATCATCACATGCCCGGGCACAGTTCTGGGCATTAGTGATGTAAAAAAGGTATACCTTACCGAAGCCATTGACGCAGCTTTGAAAAACAATCTTGATCTTCAGGCGGCACAACTTGAAGTGAATATTGCACAGAACAAAATAAAGACCGCAAACAGGCTCCAAAACCCTTCTGTCGGAGCGTTTTATTTTCTGGGTGCCGCAGGCAGAGGAGAGCCAAAACAAATAGGAATAAGCGAAGATATTGAAATCGCAAAACGCGGAGCCAGAAAAAATCTTGCAAAATCTAATCTGGAACTTGTTGAAAAAAATGTTGCTTACACCAAATTTGACCTTAAAATGGATGTAAGAGAAGCATATATAAACCTTGTAGCCGCAAAGTCAGTTCTTGATACTCTTGAACAGCAAAAATCACTTCAGGAAGAACTTCTGGAAATCGCGGAAAACAGGGTAAAACAAAAAGAAGTTCCCGAAATTGATGTTATTCAGGCCGAAATTGCTCTTAACCAATTAATCACACAGGTTAATACGGCCAGAGTAAACGTGAATACAGCACTTGCCGACTTCAATAAAATAATTAACGACCCTAATAAAGTAGTTTACGACAGTAAAGATAAACTTTTTTCGGAAGAAAACAACTTTGCGGAAATGCTTACGCCGCCGCCTACATACAAGTTCCCGCCATTCAATACAATTATTGAAAGGGCACTTGAAAACAGGTATGACATAAAAATTGCAAAACAGGAAATAGACCTTGCGGAAAAGAATTTGACCGTTGTTGCAAGACAGCGGATTCCGGACATATCAATAACCGGAGGATATGCTTACCAGCTCGGCAGATACTCTGACAGCGGCAATTTTAATAACGGAGCCTATGCCGGCGCAAGCCTTGTTAACATCCCGTTATTTTACAACTACTCCCCTGAAATTCAAAATGCAGCATATAAAGTGCGACAGGCTGAATTGAAATATACTTCGGCAAAAAATAAAGCAATTAAAGATGTCAGTGCAGCCTACGAAAAATTTCTGACCGCTGTCGAAAATCTTAACTACTACGAAGACAAAATTCTAAAAAGTTCGGAAAAAATGATAGATATATCAATGGACAGCTATGAACACGGCAAATCGGATATTACTGCGCTCATTGTAATGAAACAGGCATATAAATCAATTATAGTCGGCTACACCTATGCCTTGAGCGAATACTACAACAGCTGGACAAATTTCTTGAGAGAAACCAATGACGAAGATTTTGAACTGAATGAAGATGTGTAAAAATCAATCCGCGTTATGAGCGAGCAAATATCGTTTTTAATTCAAAAACTGTAATACAAAATTACAATCAAAATCAACCGAGAGTACCAAAAGGCAATCCGAATGGCGGGCAGTTTTGCGGTAGTAATAAAGCTCATTATGCTTCTTATAATGATTTTGTTAATGAATTTTCTGATTATATAGAAGATGTACCAGAAGATTATAAAATCAGCGATGTAGAAGAAGTTAAGAAAGATTTAGGCGTTTCTGAAAATCAACCGAAAATAATTAAGACACCTATTGAAGAAGTTGAATTAAGGGCAGATAGGATTGAACACATCATAAACGGTGGCGGTGACGGACATTTGCCGGATAAAACACGTTACAAATGTATTAATAAAATGCTTGCAACTTTAGAAAGACCAAATATAATTGTCGGTTATGACAATGGTAATAAAGGGTATTACAAGGTATTCAAGGGTGAAAATAAAAATAAAAATCAAATTGTTTCAATCCATAAAGATGAAAACGGTGATTTTGTTTATACAGCAATGCCCTCTGATAAGGGTTCAAACTATTTTATAAAACAAATAAATAAAGGTAATATCCTATATAAAAAGGCAGCCGGCACTCAAAAGAATGCCGCTGTCAATAACATTATAACCGATAACCGAGAAAATTTCAACCCTGATATTAAGAATAATGTACAAAATGATAAGGAGCAGGACATGGCACTATTAGACGAACTTAAAAAACTGATTACTAAGGTCGAAAACGACAAAGGAGAAGATATGGACGACAACAAAGAAAAAATTGAAAACGAAAAAGTCGATAAGCGTAAACTTATTGACGAAGTAGCAGGCATTATGAAGTCTGCCGGGGCTGATGACGAAAAAATCAGAACAGCCAAAAATGGAAAAACTTGCTGCTGCAATTTATTAACAAATGTAAAAAGGGAATTAAGAAACACTTTGATAAATATTTTTACGCTCTAAAATGAATGTAATCAGGAGATAAATTTATGTTTGTGCACAGAATCAGTTTAGGAGCATTCAAAGGTCAAAAAATCCCAAACAAAGAAATCAGCCGCTGCAAAGACGGTACATTAAAAGAAACTCATTACGGCAAATTCGGACAAATAATCGAAGAAAAAACACTGCTTAGAGGACAACTAATAAAGGATAATATTTATCACTACGGGGCAAACGGCCAATACATCGGACACACAAAAAAATATTACGCCGACGGCAATGAGTATACGGAAACTGTTATACATAATAACAATCAATCAACACGAACTGTTTATATAAACGGAAAAGTGACAAATCAAAAAACAATCTATCCGCCCAAAAACGAAGTTGAAGCGCCGCCGCTTGATATAGAAGAAACAGAAGAAAACTTTTTTCTGATCGGTTAACTGCTGCAATCAATCACAAAAAAATTGCCGCAACTCGGAATTGAACCAAGGACACAGGGATTTTCAGTCCCTTGCTCTACCAACTGAGCTATTGCGGCAATTAAATTATTCTAAGCATTCACTTGCGGCATGAGCCACATAAATAATTGTATCTGCTGAATTTGAAACGTCAAGAACTTTTATTGAGGTCCGAGATATAAAGTGACGTTTCTGCCTTCTAGCATAGGCTTTTTCTCTATTTGCAAGGGTTCCTCTTTCAAATCTTCAATAAATCTGTTTGCAAGATCGAACGCAAGCTCACTGTGCTGCATTTCACGGCCTCTGAGCATTATAACGATTTTGACTTTATTCCCCTGACCGATAAATTTTTTGATATTGTTAATCCTGACCTGATAGTCATGGGTATCAATTTTATATCTGACTTTGACTTCTTTTATTTCAACAACATGCTGCTTTTTCTTAGCTTCTTTTGCACGTTTTTCCAATTCGTACTTATATTTGCCGTAATTTAAAATTTTAGCTACCGGAGGTTCCTGATTAGGACTTATTAAAACCAGATCCAGATCGGCATCGTAAGCCATTTGTAAAGCTCTGGAAGTCGGCACAACTCCTCTGTTTTCGCCTTTATCATCAATTAATCTCACTTCTTTTGAACGAATTCGTTCGTTCATAATTGCCTGATCCTTATTGTGTCTGTTATCGTTTGCTATTGTCCTGTCTCCTTTTAACTTGTAGTACCTGCTTATAATAGCACAACATGTCAAAATTTGCTATATATTAAGCTAAAAGATTTATGTAACAAAATGTAAAAACAAATTTAACCACTCAAAACCCCGTAATGACAGGGTTTTTAAAAATTCGGCAAAAAAATCATTAAAGTTTTCAAAAAATTAAACCGATAAAGAATATGTCAAACGAACAATATAGGAGTATTAAGTATGATGATTGAAGCACAAGCTGAATTGTTAGGGATGAGCACAGAAGAGATTGACATGTCGTTACCGATACAAAAATTGTTTGACGAATGTCTTAACTTTATTTCAACTGCCAGCTTTGAGTAAAGTTAAAACCTGAACGACTAAAAGGATAAACTTCGGTTTATCCTTTTTTATTGCAAAAGGCTATATACATATCCTCATTCTTGTATTAAAATAGAAACAAAATGAGGGATTTTTTATGTGTAAAAGTTTAGGAAAAATTATAAAAGCCGTACTTATAACCGTTTTGCTGGCAAATTGCGCGCATGCCGGATTCAAGGAACACTATGATCTGGGGCAGGAATATCTGGCAAATTACCAGTATTCAGGCGCCATAACCGAATTTAAAAACGCTTTACGCATAAATTATATGGACAATTCCGCAAGAATAGGGCTTATAAACTCTTACCTTGCCCGCGGAACCTATTACGGCAAAGAAGAAAGAGATTATAAAAAAGCCGCAGATGATTATAGAAGCGCACTTTTTTACATGGTCTATTATCCGGCAAAACTCACCTCAACACAAGCAGCGCCTCAGGTTACCGGAAACTTAAACAGATGCTTGAATGCAATAGGATTTGACACCTCACCTGCCAACCGTTTTGAAACGGCAAAACAGCTAAGAGCTGAAGGAAATTTTGCAGCGGCAGGGTATGAATTTAACCAGACACTTGCTGACAGAAATCTGCAAAAAGAAAGTTTTGAACAGGTCGGCGATATAATGAAACTCCTCGGCAACAATCAAAAAGCCGCAGAATACTACAGAAAAGCCATTGCCGTTTCACCGAATGATATTGATCTCAGATTATCTTACGCAAAAATGCTGGACAGCCTTGGCAATGAAGATGCGGCCGTTGTTGAATATAACTATATTTTAAGCAAAGTAAACGACAACAAAGAGGTTCTGTACGCGCTTGAAAGAATCTATAAAAAGAAACTGGAAAATTCCCCGAGCGATCCTGATATTACGGCAAATTTAGGTGCGATAATGCAAAAACAGGGCAACTTTGATGAAGCATTAATGTATTACCAAAAATCTGAATATCTTAACCCGTCAAATATCAATACCCGCTTAAATGTCGGAACTTTATACCAGCAAAAAGGCGATTACAGAACAGCCATAAAGGCCTATGATTCTGTTTTAATCCTTTATCCTGATAATGTTAATGCGAATTTATATAAAGCGCAGGCAAATGCTGCGCTTGGCGACACAAAAGCCGCGATTTCAGGTTTCCAAAAGGTTATGTCGCTTGACCCTGCCAACTCACAGGCACAGGCGCAAATGCTTGAAGTAATCAAAGGCTCAATGACTATTAATGAGTTCATAACCTACGTAAAACGCAATATGGCGGCTTCAAATCCTGCCGAACTCTTCTACAGTTATGCACTTGATTTACATAAACAAAACAAACTGGCAGATGCAATAATCATCTATAATGAAGCTCTTAAATTAAATCAAAACAATCCCGAGATTTTCATTAACCTTGCAATAGCGCAAAATCAAGCCGGTACACCCGATGCTGCCATAGAAACACTTAAAACCGCATCAGCAAAATTCCCCTCAAATACTCAAATTAAAGATGCTTTAAATTCCGTAAGCAAAGACCTTGTAAACAGCAAACTTGCAAAAGCGGCATCATACTATGATATACAGGATTACAAAACAGCCGCGGCAGAATATTTAAAAATCACCCCTGCTACGGCAGATTCAATGCTGGGCGCAGCATCAAGCTATCAGGCAATGGGCGACACAGACAATGCAATTATGTACTATCAAAAAGCACTGCAATTAAAACCCGTTGATTCTGATATTGCATACTACATTGCCGTACTTTACGCAGAAAAACAAGACTGGGAAAATGCAAAAGCCTATCTTAACAAATCACTTGCAATAAACAAAAATAACGACAAAGCCGTTGACTTTATGCAGAGCGTAAACGAACAGATGAATTTGCAAACACTTAACAAAGCAATTACGCTTTACGAATCGGAAAAATACGACCAGAGCTTGAAAATTCTGAATGAAGTTCTTGCAAAAGATGCCGCAAATGCTTACGCATACTATTATCGCGGAATGATTTACGACGTAAAAGAAAAACGGCAGGAAGCAATAAATGACTTTTTAAAAGCGTATTCATTGAATAAAGAATTTGAAATTTTAAATTACATGATAGCAATAGATTACGATGCTCTCGGTAACACAAAAGAAGCGTTAAAATACTATGAAATTTACGCAAATTCAAATGCCGCCGATGATGAATACAAACAGTACGCAAAAGACAGAGCAAACGAATTAAAACAAAATGCAGACCAATAAAGTTAAAGAGCTTATAAAAACAGGTGTTTCGCTTGCGCCTATGGCCGGGATAACCGATTATGTTCTGAGAAGTCTTGTCAGAAAATATTCGACCGATTCACTGATTACAACAGAAATGATAAGTTCGGAATTTCTTGCGCAGACTCTAAAAGGCAGAAGCGGAACCGAAATTCTGAAACGCGATGAAAACCACAGCCCTATATCATATCAAATAAGCGGACATAAACCCGACTTGATGAAATTAGCAGCGCAAACCCTGTCGCCGCTTGCGGATATGATAGACATAAACATGGGCTGTCCGGTTAAAAAAGTTGTCGGCGGACAGGACGGATGCTCATTAATGCGCAATCCGAAACTTGCATCTGATCTGGTTAAAGCCGTAAAAGACGGAACCGATAAACCGGTGAGTGTAAAATTTAGACTCGGCTACACAATGGATGAATTGAATTTTGTTGAATACGGACAAAAAATGCAAAACTCCGGTGCCGAATTTATAACAATCCATGCCAGAACGCGTTCTCAAATGTATTCGGGCAAAGCAGACTGGAAACTTGTGAAAAAATTAAAAGAAAATGTTGATATTCCGGTTTTTGTAAACGGAGATATAGTATCAATTGAAACTGCCGTTCAGGCACTTGAAGAATCAAGCGCTGACGGTGTTGCAATAGGCCGTGGAATGCTCGGAGACCCGACACTTATAAAAAGGATTGAACATTATCTGAAAACGGGAGAAAAACTTCCGCCGCCTTTGATTGAAGAGCGTATAGCGCTTTTGAAATATCATATTGATGAAGAAATCAAACTCCGCGGCGAAAATGTCGGAATAAAATTCATGAGGAAATTTTATCCGTATTATCTTTCCGGTTTCAAAAACGCTAAAGTTTTGCGCACACAGCTGGTGCTTGAAGAAGATTACGACAAAATCATACAGACTCTGGAAAATCTTACATCCGCTCAGGTGCATTAACCGCAAGCAAATCAAGAGCATTGTTTAAAACTGTCTTAACCGAGTAAACAAGAGCAAGACGCGCTTTTGTGAGTTCCTTATCGTCATTTATTACCCTGACTGAATTGTAGAATGAATGGAATTCAGAAGCCAGTTCCTGAACATAACGGCATATAGTGTAGACCTGTCTTGTTTTTGCGGAATTTTCAATCATTGATTTGTATTCTTCAAGTTTCAAAACGAGTTTTCTTCCGTCTTGAATATTACCGTTTAAAAGTGATTTATTGAAGTTTTCCACCAGATTTTTATATTCTTCTTCCGAAAGAATCGGAGGAACTGTTTTTCCTGTTTCCGTGTCAACTTTTTCCTGTGTAACATTTCTGATAATTGAGCAGGCTCTTGCATGAGCGTATTGGACATAAAATACAGGGTTCTCATCCGAATTTGTTTTAGCTAGTTCAATATCAAAATCAAGAGTAGTGTCAATATTTCTCATTGACATCCAGAACCTTGTGGCATCGACACCGACCTCGTCAACCAAATCCTCGAGTGTAACCATGTTTTTACGTTTGCCCATACGGACTTCTTCACCGTTGACGACGAGATTAACAAGCTGTCCGAGAAGAATTTCAAGTTTATCGGGATCATAACCGAGCGCCTCAATTGAGGCTTTGACACGCGCAACATAACCGTGATGGTCAGCGCCCCAGATATTAATCATTCTGTCAAATCCGCGCTGCAACTTGTCAATGTGGTACGCGATGTCGGCGGTAAGATAAGTATTTGAGCCGTCAGCCTTTTTAATTACTCTGTCTTGATCATCTCCGTAATCAGATGATTTAAACCAGTCGGCACCGTCTTTCTTGTAAATTTTTCCGCTGGCTTTGAGTTTATTAACACACTCATCAACTTTGCCTGAGTTATGCAGCGTAAGCTCAGAATAAAAGTTATCAAAATGAACTCTGAATTTTTCAAGAAGATCACGCTGAACCTTTTCCTCATAATCTTTTGCATAATCGCATAAAGTTTGCAAAGGTATCAAACTGACATCATTTTTGACCTGAATTAAAAGCCCGCTGTTATCAGCAATGAATTTTTTTGCAACAGGAATTAAATAATCACCCGGATAATAATTTTTTCTTTCAATTTCATCAGAAGGGAAATCCACATCCTCGCCGAGTTCCTGTCTGATACGTATGGCAAGCGAATTGCCGAGTTTTTGAATTTGTGAGCCTGCGTCGTTTATGTAAAATTCCTGATAAACTTCATGCCCGTAGAATTTCAAAAGGTTAGCAAGCACAGACCCCATAGCGGCCCAGCGGCCATGCCCGATATGGAACGGGCCTGTCGGGTTAGCTGAAACATATTCAAGAATTATTTTTTCTTTGTCGATTTTTTCAGGCTTGCCGAACAGTGATTTTTTAGCGAATATTTCATCAATCAGGTTTACCAGAAGAGTTTCTCCCGCCTTGAAGTTGATAAACCCTGCAATAACCGTATAATCATTGTCTTCTTTGTCTATAAATTCAACAATTGCCTGCGCAATCAAAGGCGGTGCGATTTTGGCACTGCGGGCAAGGGAGGAAACATTCACGGCATAATCACCGAAATCAAGGTTTTTAGGCCTTTCCGCAACAAGAGTGCCTTTTGTATATTCAGTCATCTGCCCGAGTTTTCCGGCCTCAATTGCTTTTTCAACCGCACTTTCGACTTTATTTAAAAAATAATCTTTTATCATTTAGCTTTCTCCGTAATATAATTCTATAAAATAATTATATTACAAACATACGAGCTAGAATTTTATCGGATAATCATCGGGAATTTTCCACCCGTTCAATTGGATAATCTTTGTGCAGTAAGCATTACCTTCGGACTTACCGCATCCGTACAATGGATCATTAAGTAATGTATCCGTCAATTCCTCATCATTTTCGGGATAAACAATCTGACGGCAATTCTTTTCGGTATCCCAATAATCTTTTTTATCACTCATATAGAAAAAGTACGGCACAAAGCCGGTTCCTTCGCCTAAATACGGAGAATTGCAAAATCTTTCTTTGGAGAGTTTATCGCCCGGCAATTTGTAGAATAAAAATATAAATGCATCTTTACCTATAAGCGTTGTATCATCAAGATACTTTTTCGCATCGGTATAAAAACACAAATGAATTGTGTCAGTTGTTGCTTCCGGCTGATATACAGAAAACATTGTTCCGTTTACAAGATAAATATTATACATTAAATCACTAACCTTTTCTGTTTTGACAACTTTTAAATATGAAGAAAGATATTTATTAAAAAAGTCTTCGGCGTTATTATAACTCCACCCTGACTTACTTCCGTTCTCAATCTCAGACAGCCTGACAACCTCATTAATCATTGAATTAAACTGCGCAAGTTTTGTTTCAACCGATTTTTTATTATAATTTGATATTAAAACCGGCACCGTCAAAACAGCAACAACCCCGATAACCGCAAGCGTAATCAATACTTCTGCAAGTGTAAACGCTCTTTTGTTAATTTCCATAAATCCTCCGTTCGTAATAAATAATTTCAAAAACATGTATATTATACATGTTTTTATATAAAAAGCAAGTATATTCGTTTACATTCACCTGATATCGTTTACAATTCTTGATGCAATATATTAAAATTAGGTATTATGTCAGAGGAATTGAACAACGAATTTTTTAACGACATCAGAAATGAAATCCGCTCCTATATGGTCGCAAGAGGTCATACATATCAATCACTGTCAGAGCTTTTGAACAAGCGTTTCGGATTGAAATGCACCGCACAAAGCATTAACAACAAACTTGCCCGCGGTTCTTTGAGATATGCGGATGCAAAACTTATCGCACAAGTTCTGGATTACAAAATTAAATGGGAATAGATAATTTGTTTGTAATATAATATTTGTATGATAAATATTTCAAACATAGTTGACAGACTCCGTGAAATAATGGAAGATGAAACGCAGGATCAGCTGAAGGAAGAATTAAACAGCTATCACAGCGCGGATTTGGCCGATATATTTCAGGAATTAAAACCTGAAGAACGTCTTCAGTGTTTTAAGCTGCTTGATTTGGAAAAAGCAGCCGACTTAATGGAATATTTAACACCGCAGCTTCAGGTTGAATTATTGGGCGACATAGATGAAGAAGTTGCATCAAAAATTATTACAATGCTTCCGCATGACGCCGCAGCCGACGTTCTGGGTGACATGGAAGATGACGAGAGCGAAACATACTTAGACAAACTTCCGCATAAATTTTCGGCAGAAGTCAGAGAACTTTTAACATACAATGAGGATACCGCAGGCGGTATTATGAACCCGTCTGTTTTGACCGTAAATTGCGATATGACGGTTCAGGATGTTTTGAACTACATTAGAATTAAAGCCGAGCAGGATAACATGGAACTTTACTATGTCTATGTTGTTGATAAACAAAGCCATCTTCTGGGTGTTGTATCTTTAAGAAGTCTTATGACATCCCCTATCAACAAAAAAGTTGAGGACATAATGATTTCGGATATAGTAAAACTTCATGTTGATGATTATCAGGATTATATAGCTGACGTATTTATGAAATACCAGTACAACGCCTTGCCTGTGGTTGATTTATACAACAGACTGAAAGGGATGATAACCTGGGATGATGTTCAAGACATTGTTGAAGAAGAAACTACCGAAACGATTTACCAGTCATCAGGTATTTCAACCGAACTTGCGGACGAAGATGAAATCTTATCCGGCAATATATTAAATGCAATAAAAGCCCGTACACCGTGGCTTTTCATAACTTTAATCGGTGAATTTATTGCGGTAAATGTTGCGCATCATTTTGATTCAACACTTTCTGCGCTGCCGGTTATCGCGATATTTATGCCGCTTCTTGCAGGACTCGGCGGCAACATCGGAACCCAGAGCATTACGCTTATGGTGCGCGGGCTTTCGACAGGACAGGTTACATTGAGTTCCGCAATGTATCATATTTTCAGAGAAATGCTTATCGGACTTTGTATCGGAATATTTTTCGGCACCGTGACAACACTTGTAACATGGGGCTGGCAGCATAATGTAGAACTCGGAGTTGTTGTCGGAATTGCAATGGCAATTAATATGACAATGGCAACGGTTATCGGAACTTTTACTCCGTTTGCGCTGAAAACGGTTAATATAGACCCCGCAGTGGCCTCAGGCCCTGTTATTGCAACAACAATAGATGTTATCGGACTGGCGGTTTATTTTACGCTGGTTTCGACTTTTTTATTGAACGTAATAAGGTAAAAAAAACATGACAAATTTAACACAGGAAGAAAATACAGAGAAAAACCCTATTGATAATTATTTAAAAGAAGAAGAAAAAAGCAGAAAAGAGCAATCCGCATTTGTAAAAATACTCGCTTTGATAATAATAATTTTCATCGGCGGGGTATTTGCAATATTTTTATTTGCGGACAACCGGGAATTTTTGGAAAATCAATTCGGACAGGATTCTTTTATAACCAAACTGTTTGTAAGATTAACTCAAAGCAATACAAACAAAGAAAAAGCGGAATTTTCTCTGCCGTTCGGCCCGAGAAAACAGAACATCCTGCTGTTGGGAGTTGATTCAAACGGTGAAGATTCAGACATCTGGGAAGGCACCAGAACGGATACAATCGTTGTTTTAAACATTGACCCGAAAAGCAAATCGCTTAACGCAATATCAATTCCGCGCGACAGCAAAGTATATCTTCCGGGAAACAACGGGATACAAAAGATTAATGCCGCACATGCAATAGGCGGTATTAAAATGACAATAAGAACAATAGAAGACACCCTCGGAATAAGAATTGACAAATACCTAATGGTTCACGATGAAGCCGTTAAAAAAATTGTTGAAGCACTGGGCGGTGTGGATATTTACGTTGAAAAGAATATGCACTACAACGACTACAGCGGCAACCTTCATATAAATTTAACAAAAGGCAGACATCACCTTAATGCGGATGAAGTTGTCGGATATCTCAGATTCCGCCATGACGCAATGGGTGATATAGGCAGAACACAGCGCCAGCAATGGTTTTTAAGAGGATTATTGCAAGAGATGCAAAAACCCGAAACCATTGCAAAAATTCCGGATATTCTTGCGGTTGCTAAAAAATACGTAAAAACCGACATGTCGCTTTATGAAATGTCACAGTATGCCGCGCTCGCAAAACACTTTGACCTGAATAACATTGAAATTGCAACCCTTCCGGGAGCACCTAATAAAAAAGGATACACAAGCTACTGGATTTTGGATCCTGAAAAAACTCAGGAAGTCGTAAACAGATTAATATACAGGGAACGTGTAAAAAGCGACAAAACACAATATGCGGCAAGCGTAATGTACTCAAACGACAGAGAATACGACAGCAAAACACTTATAGACCAACTGGAGGCCCTTAACATAGACGTAAAATGCACCGGAACCTCAAATGCGACACATGCGCAGTTTATTGCACATACAAAAGAAGTTACACCGGAATTTTACAACTGGCTGAGGAAAAAAGTTCCGACAGTAAATTTCCGGCAGTTTGTGTACGATCCTGTTAATTATTACTGTGCGGATACCGATTTTACAATTATTTTAACAGGTCAATAATAAATAGACAAAACCCGTAAAATATGTTAGAATAAAAGCATGAATAAGTGCCTGTAGCTCAGTCGAATAGAGCGTCGGTCTCCGAAGCCGAAGGTCACGGGTTTGAATCCCGTCAGGCATAGGGGTTCGTAGCTCAGTAGGATAGAGCAACGGTTTCCTAAACCGGAGATCGCGGGTTCGACTCCCGCCGGGCCCTATAGTTTTAAATATCTGCCGCGTCGGGCAAAAAGTTAACAGGAGTTTGGAGTTATGTTTTTAAGAATTTTGAATGCAGTAAAAAATATCGGTCTTACAAGTATTATAATCAGCGCACTAATAATCGCCGTATTCGGGTTTGTAATTCTGGTGCTGCAAACACCGAAACAAACCTATGCATTTCCGTCCGCACAGGGCTACGGAGCGTTCACCTCGGGCGGCAGATCCGGTGTCGTATATCATGTCAGAACACTTGAAGATAACGACAAACTCGGTTCTCTGCGATATGCAATAAACCAGAAAGGCCCGCGGACAATCGTTTTTGACGTATCAGGAATTATTGAACTCAAATCTCCGCTTGTAATAAAAAATAATGACCTTACAATTGCAGGTCAAACCGCTCCGGGCGACGGAATCTGTATAAAAGATTTTCCGGTAATCATAGATGCGGACAACATTATTATAAGATTTATGCGTTTCAGACTCGGCGATAAAACTGACGGAAGTTCACTTATCGTAAAAAACAGACACGACATAATTATCGACCACTGTTCGATGAGCTGGGCATCACAGGATAACGTTGCATTATACGAAAACCTGAAAATGACAATGCAATGGTGCATAATAAGCGAAGCTCTGAATAAAGGCTTGCGCAGCCAGGGGCTCGGTGCAACATTAGGCGGATACAGCGCAAGTTATCATCACAATTTGTTCGCCAGCAACCGCGACAGCAACCCCACTTTCTACAAAAGCACCCACACAAACAAATTATATCTTGAAACAATAGATTTCAGAAACAACGTGCTTTACAACTGGGGAACTTCATCAATAAACGGCTCTGATTCGGGAACTTATAACATAGTAAACAATTACTACAAATTCGGCCCCGCAACTCAAATTGCCTCCAGAAGCCAGATTATTGAAATTCCGAGTGTAACAAAAAGCGGCATAGTATACGTAAGCGGCAACTACGTCCATACAAATCCGCTTCAAACAAACGACAACTGGATGGGAGTTTACCCGAATATGGACTATATTAAAACTTCCAAAAATCCTGTCCTGACACGTGCGGAATTCAGCCATGAACCGGTTTTAACCCAGAGTGCCGCAAGAGCTTACAAAAATGTACTTCAATTTGCCGGTGCCTCCGATAAACGCGACTTTATAGATAACAGAATTGCTCTGGCCGTTGAAACTTATATTTCGGGCACCGCCAACAGCAAAGGTTTAATCACCTCACCGAATGAAGTTGAAGGCTATCCTGAATACCGCAGCGATGTGCCGCTTGTTGATTCTGACGGCGACGGAATTCCGGACGACTGGGAATTTAATCACAACTTGAATCCTTATGACGGCGGCGACGGCAAAAGCATGACAAAATCAGGTTATACGAATCTTGAAATTTACCTGAACGGTCTTGTTGAAGATTTAGTCAAACGTCAAAACAGCAACGCGCTTCCTAATTTTGATATGCTTAAATTAATAGTTCAAGCAACGGCAAACAAATTCAAAGACCGCTAAAAACCTAACTGTTCTCTGGTTTTAACCCGTCCGCAGGATTTGTCCTCGTCGCAAAATCCGAGCCGTTCACATTTGGGCACAAGATAAGGCTTAAGCCACGGTTCTTCCGCAACCAGCGCGTCACACATCATTTTAACCATAGTGCGGATTTCGTATTGTGCACGCGTACAGAGCCTTAAATTTGCAAGGTGAATCATTTCTCTTAAATTTAAACTTGCAACAAGCGAACTTGCGGCTGCGTTCGGCAAAACAAATCTTGCGTCTTCAGCGGGAATTCCGGCTTCTACAAATTCCTGATACTGTTCCGAGATTTTATTCATAAAATCAACAAATTTCGATTTTAAATTTTCATCACGCTCAATTGTCGGCGGGATTATGTAATCAAACTGGCCTTTTTCTTTAACATATCTTTGAGATTTCTGTGAAAAAGACATGTGTCTGTGTCTTACAAGCTGGTGCGTGCAGGCGCGGGAAACATTTGAAATGGCAAATGTAACCTGTATATGCTCAATTGTCGAATAGTGACCGGAAGATATAACTCTTTCTATGAGCTTAAGCATTTTCGCTTCGTCATCCGCGCCGTTATAAATATTTATCGGATAGTCTGCGCTATAGCAGGTTCTGCAAGCTGTATAAACAGTCTTGAGCATATTTTCTGGTTTTGAAATCAAATTAACTACCGGTTTATTATTTTCTCCCATTTCTTAATCTCCTTTTATACAAAAAATGCAGCCCACAGTTTTTAACGGGGCTGCAATGTAATTTTTTTGCCGGCTATATTTAAGCCTTTTTGCTGCCGTAACGTTTGTTAAATCTTTCAACTCTGCCTTCAGAGTCAAGGATTTTCTGCTGACCCGTATAGAACGGATGGCACTTGTTGCAGATTTCAACTGTAATGTTATCTACAACCGAGCCTGTTTCAATTTCGTTACCGCAAACACATTTGATTGTTGTTTTCTTATAATCAGGATGTATTCCGTCTTTCATTTTCTACCTCATTTCTTTTTATCAAGATTCCAAACTTGAATATTTCGACTAACAATATTCTATTTCGCTAAATCCATAAAAGCAAGTGTTTTTTAAAAATAATTTCAAAAAAGTTCATGCAAACGCATGAGAAAAATCATGCAGCATTATTTAAAAGGTTGATGTAATTTTCAGCGGGATTTGAAATAATGTACAGGTAACCCGTTTTATAGGAAAAAAAATAATGAATCTGCACGAAGAATGTTTATTAAGATATTTAAAATACCCTGATGATTTATCATATTCGACCGAAATATTAAAATTAAACAATTATATACTTGAAAAACGTTTTTTAATGAAAAATTTTGTTGCCAAATCTATGACAATCAGCTATACTGATGATATAAAATAGGTTTGGGACATGCTGAAAAAAATCTTATATACACTCTGGATAGCAGTGTTTCTGCTATTTATAATCTATACGGCAAAGAGTACAAATTTTAATACTTTTCTTGACGCGGTTGAAAACAAAACCTTTGATTTGCGGCAGAGTGTCATTGTCAAATCCGAATATAAAAAAGCAAACAAGGATATTGTCATTATAGCTATAGATGACGCAAGCTACGAATATATTCTTGACAAATACGGAGAATGGCCGCTTCCGCGTGATATGTACGCAAAACTGATAGATTACATTGAAGCACAGCATCCGAAAAGCATCGCATTTGATTTAATGTTTGTAAAATCAATCAAATCAAAACCCGGTGCGGATCAAAAACTTGCCGACGCATTTAAAAAATATGATAATGTATACACCGCAATGAATCTGGATAACCAATCCGCAGAATTAAGAATACCCGCGGAACTTCCGGCGTCATTGAGCGTTAACGTAAAAAATTATTCACAGGACATTGATTTTGATTCACTTTCATTTTTGAACTGCAGAACAATACTTCCCGAAATAATAAACTCAACCGATAACATCGGTATGATAAACGTATCGCGCGCCGAAGACGGTATAATAAGGAAAATGCCGATATTCGTAAAATATCAGGGCAAATACTATCCGCAGTTAGCTTTCAAACTCGGCATGGGCTTAATTCATGAAGACGAAGGCTACAATCCGCCGGAATTTATAATCGACAAAAATTCAAACCTGCTTTTGCATAACAGAAAAATATTTATAGACGAAGACGGAAGCGCCATCTTAAACTGGTACGGCCCCACCGGGACTTACCAGCAGATTCCGATGTACCGGCTAATCAGGGCTGTAGAAAACAAAGAGTCCGCACCGTACAATTTCAAAAACAAAATTGTTTATTTCGGAACAACCGCAGCGAGTCTTTTTGACATAAAAACCACACCGGTTGCAAAAGTTTATCCGGGAGTTGAAGTTCAGGCCACATACGTAAATAACCTTCTGGATAACAATTTTATCGCAAAAGTTGATAAATGGATTACGGTGCTTGCAGGTATAATATTGGCCGCAATAACGGGATATCTTGTAATAAATATTGCCTCGGCCGCAATTGTAACACTGTCATTTGTGTCCATGTATTCCGTATACATAATGTTTGCCTATTTCATCATGAAATACCACAACCTGTGGATTGGAATTGTTTATCCTGTAATGCTCGGGATAATAATATTCATCTCGGCTTTTGTCGTAAAATACATAATCAAATCACGCGACTTTGAGCAGCAGTATTTGCTTGCAACAACCGACGGGCTTACTGAACTGTATAACCACAGATATTTTCAGGAACAGATGAAAATGCAGGTTGAACAATCAAAACGTTATGAAACGCCGTTTTCATTGATAATTATTGACATTGACTTTTTCAAAAAATTCAACGACACATTCGGACATCAGGCGGGCGACGCTGTTTTAAGACAGGTTGCGCAGCTTTTAAAACAGAGTGTCCGTGCAACTGATATAGTATGCAGATACGGCGGAGAAGAAATGAGCATAATTCTGCCCAACACTTCCAAGGAAATTTCCGTTTCAACAGCGGAAAAAATCTGTAAAAGGGTTGCGGCAAAACGTTTCAGACTGAATAACTATCAGGAAAGTAACGTTACGATAAGCCTCGGGGTGTCAAGTTTCCCGCAAGACGGTCAAACCCCGTCCGAAATTATTGACGCTGCGGACAAAAGGTTATATCAATCCAAAAACAACGGCAGAAATCAGGTAAATTAAGAAAAGAGGTTTTTATGAAAATCAAAATACTTTCAGCACTTTTAGCAATAATTTTTGCGGCACAAATTACATTTGCGGCACCTTTTAACGCGAACGCAAAAACCAAAAGAATACCTGCCGGCACAAAATTTGAAATGAAACTTTTGACACCGGTTTCGACAATAACCAGCACTGAAGGCGCTGAGTTTTCGGCGATGCTCATAACTGATCAGACATCGGATTCGGATGTAATTCTTCCGATGGGTTCGGTAGTACGCGGAACAATCAGCAAAATTGTTCCGTCAAAAAGAATGTCAAAAGGTGCAATTGTATATATGGACTTTGATCATATTGTAACCCCTAACGGCAGACAGCTTCCGCTGACATTAAACATCGTCGGCAGAACAGATTTAACCTATGACGGCGGAATTACTACAACAAAAGGATACGGTGATGCCTTTAAGCAAACCTGCCAAAAATCCGGTGAAATTGCCCGCGAATCAACTCAATGGGGATTTGATGTCGGAGAAGATTACTGGGGCGGGTATATGCAGATTTTAACCGTTCCTGTCGGAATAATCGGCGCAGGTCTCGGAACTGCAGGATATTTCGTATATGACGTTATCGCCGATATGATAAGAAAAGGAAAAGACGTCGAACTCAGCAAGGGTACAATTCTTAACGTAATTCTTGTTGAGCCTATTGATGTTCCCGTGATATAAATTATGTCAAAACTCGATAAAATAGAAGAATTACAAAATATTTTAAAAGATGACCCTTCTAATTTCCAGATCAGAAGGCAGCTTGCGGTGCTTTTGCTGGATACCGGATTTGCGGAAGAATCTTTGCAGCATTTTTTATATCTTTCACAGATTTTTAAAGAGGACAGCGGAATTTTTTACAACCTCGGGATTGTATATGAAAAATTAAAAGAATACAAAAAAGCTGAAGAAGCCTACTTAAAAGCTATAGAATACTCACCGGAAGAAGTTGATGCAGCGTATAACCTCGGGCTTGTTTATATTGAATTGAAAGAATACGACAAGGCAATTTACTTTTTTAACAGAGTTCTGGAAACCGATGAAAAGGATTCAAACTCTTACTTTAATATCGGAATAGCAAACTTTAAAAAAGGCGATCTTATAGAAGCGATGGACAACTTTCAACGCACGGTTGATTTAAACGATGACGATATTTACGCACACTTTTATATCGGCAACATATACAAAGAATTCGGCGATAATGATTCAGCAGCGGATGAATTTCGCAAAGTGCTTGCTATCTCACCGGATTACAGCTGGGCATATTACAATCTCGGCGTAATTGATTATGAAGCAGGCAATATTCAAGGCGCGCTTGAAAATCTTGAAAACACAATTGACTTAAACCCTAAAGATGTTGACGCGTATAAAATTTATATAAAAATAATCGCAAAAACCGGCGATTTTCAAACCGCAAATGACCTTGTCAAAACCGCACTCAAAAACTGCGGCGCAAACGGAGATCTGTTTTACATTTACGCACAGATTAAAAAACACCTGAAAGATTACGACGCCTACGCAAATTATCTTAACAAAGCACTTGAAAACAATGACACTTTATCTGTTGCCCCGAAAATTGTAAAGAATGAACTTGATAAATTTTTAGCACAATAATTTTCAGCATGGTAAAATAGGGTGAAATACAGATAACGAGGAAAAATTTTTATGAAAATGTCAAAACTATTTGTGCAAACCCAGAGAGAATTTCCCTCTGATGCCGAGGTAATTTCTCATAAAATGCTTGCACGCGCGGGTTATATAAGAAAACTCACATCAGGCGTATACAACTTTTTGCCTTTAATGTGGAGAGTATTGAAAAAAATAGAAACCATAGTTCGCGAAGAAATGGATTCGGCAGGTGCACAGGAACTTTTAATGCCGTTTGTACAGCCAAAAGAACTCTGGGAAGAATCAGGCAGATGGGATGCCTACGGAAAAGAACTTATGCGGCTTAAAGACCGCCATGACAGAATTATGTGCCTCGGCCCGACGCATGAAGAAGTTATAACCTCAATTGCACGTGACGGATTAAAATCATACAAACAGCTTCCTGTTAATTTATACCAGATTCAGTCAAAATTTCGTGACGAAGTCAGACCCAGATACGGACTTTTGAGAGGCCGCGAATTTATAATGAAAGACGCTTACAGCTTTGATATTGACGAAGCGGGGCTGGACAGAGAATACGAAAATATGGCCCGTGCATACAAAAGAATTTTTGACCGCTGCGGACTTGCAACAAAAATGGTTCAATCGGATTCCGGTGCAATCGGCGGCTCGGTTTCGCACGAATTTATGGTAATCACCGACACTGATGCAGGAGAAAATGATGTTTTCTATTGCAACGACTGTGATTACGCTGCAAATTCAAACCATGCGGTTTCAAAACTTGCAGATGCGGTCACTGACGGCAGTGAATACTTTAACAAAACTGAAATCCTCGACACCCCGGGAACACATTCTATAGAAGAATTGAGCGCATTTTTAAAAATACCTTCGACACTTATTTTAAAAACCCTCGTCTATATAGTTGACAAAAAACCTGTTCTTGCGCTCATACGCGGCGACAGAACGGTTGAAGAAACAAAATTACTGAATGCCGCAGGCGGAATAGAAATAAGAATTGCATCGGGTGCGGAAATAGAAGAATTAATGCAAAATAACGGCTTCAGCGCAGTTCCGGGATTTATCGGGCCTAAGGGGCTTAAAAACATTCCGGTGATAATTGATGAAACCGTACGCGGCATGAAAAATTTCGTTGTCGGAATAAATCAAACCGACAAACACATGGTTGGCGCAAATCTTGATGATCTCGGACTTAACGAATTAAATTACCGTGACATAAGACTTGTGGAAGCAGGAGACATCTGCCCCGAATGCGGCAGACCGCTTTTTGTAACAAAAGGAATAGAAGTCGGAAATATTTTCAAACTCGGAACAAAATATTCAAAACCGATGAACGCGGTATTTACCGACGAAAACGGGCAGACACACCCTTACATAATGGGCTGCTACGGGATAGGAATTTCAAGAACGGCTGCTGCTGCTGTTGAAGCGCACTATGATGAGCACGGCATAAAATGGCCGCTTGCCATTGCGCCTTATCATGTTATCGTAATTCCGGTCAGCACAAACGACGAACTGCAAATGTCAACGGCGCAAAAAATCTATGAAGATTTGCAAAAAGCCGGTGTTGAAGTTGTTCTTGATGACCGTGACGAAAGAGCCGGCGTCAAATTCAAAGACGCTGATTTAATCGGATTTCCTTACAGAATTACGGTCGGCAGAACAATAACCGACGGACTTGTTGAATATAAAGTCAGAGAAACCGGCGAGCTTACCACGGTTACTCCGGAAAAAGCCGTAAATGACATTATTGAAATCGTAAAAACCATAAAATAATTATTTGTGCGGTTTAAACGCAAAATACTTAAACAAAATGTATGTAATCACGGACACAAGTCCGATTGCAATAAATTGTGCCGCATATGTATTCATAAATTTTACCAGAACTTCAATAATAAGCACATTCAGCAAATATCCGACAAACCAGCTTGAACAGCACTTTATATATTCTTTAAAGTAATTACCTTTTGTGCGGAAAACAAAAATTTTCTGGTTAAAATAAGAAAATACCGACGAAATTGCCCACTGCAAAGCAACGCAAATTTGATAATATTCTTCGCCTATAATAAACAATGCAAGGGCAAAGATAATATACGAAATTGCTGCATTACAGCTGCCGATAATCAAATATCTTATCTTGTCGTCAATTTTAAACCAGAAATCGTATAAGTCCCTGAATTTCATCAATAAGCCTTGCCTACGAGTAAGTTGTGCGCATTTAATTCAATTGTATCATCAAGTTTTGACAATTTAATTTTTTCACCGTAGCGTTTTTCAAGCGCAAGTTCAAGCAGATAATCCGCAAAATGCGGATTTTTCGGAAGAAAAGAGCCGTGCAGATAAGTACCGAAAACGTTCTTAAAATGCGCGCCTTCGGTTTTATCTTTGCCGTTGTTGCCGTTTCCTGTTGAAACGACGGCAAGCGGCTTTGTATCACCTTGCAAGAATGTAAGACCGCTGTGGTTTTCAAACCCGACAAGCGTAGAAGGTTTTACAAGTTCAGTTTCTGCTGTAACGTTACCGATAAATCTTTTTTTGCCGGCAACGGTATAAGCATCAAGCAATGAAACCCCGTTCAATCTTTCTTTGTCGTGCGGTTGATAATAATGTCCGAAAAGCTGATAGCCGCCGCAAATTCCAAGAAAAACAGCACCTTTATCGCGCAAATCGTGCAAATATTCTTTGTTTTTAAAAAGTTCTGCCGCAACTTCCGCCTGCTGCTTGTCCTGACCGCCGCCGATAAAATACAAATCACAGTCCTGAATTTTATCGCCTGAATTAATCTCGCAAAATTCGACCTGAATTCCGCGCCATTCACAACGTCGGACAAGAGTAATCACATTGCCGATATCACCGTAAAGATTCAGCAATTTAGGATAAAAATGCGCTATGGAAATTTTTAAATTCTTCTCTTCCATAGCTTAATTATATAACAAAAAAAGCAGTTAAATTCTTTCGCCTTAATCAAAATTTCAGTGTTTTGTCGGATTAGTAAATTCGACAGGCAAGCGGCAGCTATGTTGCAACTACAAGCGCCGCGAATCGACTTAAATCAGAATATTTTTATGGGTTCTTTTATTTTCATCCGACAGTCATTTACAACTTCTTTGCATATATCGTCCTGAACTGTTGTACCGCAGTATTTGACTGATTTTATATAACCTGTTTTGCAGGCGGCTGTTTTGTAGCCGCTATCTGTCAAAAGAAGTTTTATCTCTCGTCTGCTGCCCGTGAACACATCATACATGACGTTTACCTTTAACTGTTCACCCGATGGTGCGAAAGTTTCCGCCGGCAGTATTTTCCCTGATTTTAAAAGATAATAAGGAACCACATCATCATTCAGTTTTCCTTTGCCGGAATTTCCGTCGGTATCTATATAGATTAAAAAGCCCGAGCGGTCGTCTTCTTGTTCAGCATCCGATAATATCTCAATATCCTCATAATCTGAGCCGATATATAATTTCAAGCCGTTTGCAAGTTCTATATGAGGCGTCAAATTCTTAAAATTACCGCCCGGTACTGCTGCTTGAACGGTTGCGACAGGCACACTGCAATCGCTTTTGTATTTATTAAAAGTCTGTTCCAATTTTTGGCAGAATAATGTCGTGTAATCTATTTCCTCAGGGGCGCCATCATCTATGCACACCGCCTGAGTGGTGGCGTAGACACGACCAAATTTGTACCAGACCGTGTAAGAGCCGCCGAATTCGCGGTGATATGCATCGTTCTTGTCGTATTCCATACTCGACCACAGCCCAAACGCGGGACTGGGTGAGTTGATAAATCCCATCGATATTGCCATGTCGTTATCTCTTAGGCCATCAACTGATACTCCGTAGCTTGTACTTATGGTTGTGCCGGGGTACAAAACTCTTGCCAATTGGTCTAACTGTTGCTGACTAGGTAAAGTGCCCCCCATATCATGGCATGCTTTTACTGCACCTGCCCAGTAGTCACTACCGTAGTAACATTCACTTATTCCGAGTTCTCCTTTTTGTGCTTCACAATCAGATAAACTCATTGCTGTTGGATAAAACGGAGCAGTGAAACATGTTCCGTCACTTAATTCAATTGCACAATCTGCCTCTTCATCTTCTTCTTCATCCTTAAAAAACCCCGGAATAACATTTGCGGAAATATTCCGCATAAATTCATACCCCATATATTGTGATGCATAATCGACTTTTTTAAATTTCTTTATTGTAACCGGCAAAGTCACAACCACGATAACCGCAATGATAACAAGGGCTGCGACCAGCTCAGCGACCGTAAACCCTTGCCTGGAGAGGGTTGTATAACGCCCCCCCCCGAGAAACCTGTAATACTCTCTATTCCAGCCATTCAGCCTCCTTCGTAACATGTTTATTATATCAAATTTTGCAAAGTTATGCAACCGTGTTATAATTTTTTGTATGAAAAATTACCTGATTGATACACATGCCCACATAGATATGCTCGAAAATACGGAAAATGCAGTGCAAGAAGCCTATGATAACGGCGTAAAAAAAATAATTCTGCCCTGTGCATACCCCAAAGACATTAAAAAAATTTACGATATTGCCTTAACATACGGTAATGTTTACGCTCTTTTAGGTGTTCACCCCTCGGAAGCAAAAGACTGGAGCGACGATTTAGCCTGCGAAATAAAAGAACTTGCAAAACACCCGAAAATTAAAGGAATTGGCGAAATCGGACTAGATTATTACTGGGACAAGAGTTTCAACGATATTCAAAAAGAGGTCTTTATAAAACAAATAAAACTTGCGAACGAGCTTAACCTCCCGATATGTGTTCATGACAGAGAAGCACACAAAGATACTTTTGATATATTATCAGAATTCAATCAAGGTTCAACCGTTGTAATGCACTGTTTCTCAGGCAGCGCAGAATTTGCAAAAGAATGCGTTAAAAAAGGCTGGTACCTTGCTCTCGGAGGTGTTGTAACATTTAAAAACGCCGTAAAAATGAAAGAAGTTGCCGCGGAAATACCGCTTGAAAACCTTTTGCTTGAAACCGACAGCCCGTATCTCACACCTGTTCCGTTCAGAGGAAAAGAAAACCGGCCGGCTTACGTGAAATATGTTGCCGAAGAAATCGCAAAAATCAGAAATCTGGATATTGAATTTATAGCTCAAATAACCGCACAAAACGCAGAAAAGGTGTTTAATATATGAAAAAAGAACGGCTTGACAAATACCTGACAGATCTTGGATATTTTGAGACAAAAAGCAAAGCCTCGGCAGCAATTATTGCGGGACATGTCAAAATTAACGACGAATACATTACAAAAGCCGGCTTCCAAATCAATCCTGACAAAGAATACCAAATAGAAGTAAAATCAATGCCGTACGTTTCCCGCGGCGGCTTCAAACTCCAAAAAGCACTTGACACATTTGATGTAAATGTAAAAGAGCGCGTATGCTTTGATGCCGGCGCCTCGACAGGCGGATTTACAGATTGCCTCTTGCAGCACGGGGCAAAATTCGTTTACGCAGTTGATGTCGGTTACGGCCAGCTTGACTGGAAAGTCCGCTCGGACAATCGCGTTAAAACAATTGAGAGAACTAATCTGAAAAATTGCGATTTTAAAGATATTTATGACGAAAAAGATGAAATAGCTGACCTGCTGGTAAGTGATTTGTCATTTATTTCGCTGACAAGAGTGCTTGAAAATCTGAAAAAACTGCTTAATCCGGAGTTTCACGAAATGATATGTCTTATAAAACCGCAGTTTGAAGCCGGCAAAGACAAAGTCGAAAAAGGCGGAGTTGTAAAAGACAAATCAACACACCAATCAGTCATAGAAAATGTAATCAATTGTGCGCTTGAGCTGGGATATGCAATAAAGGGTTTAACCTATTCCTCAATAAAAGGTCCCTCGGGAAATATTGAATACCTTGTATGGCTTTCGACCGAAAACACAAGCCAACCTTATGACATAACCCAAACAGTAAATCAGGCGTTTGAAAAACTAAATTAAACTACTTCACCGGAAGAACAACAGGTTTTACGCTGCCGTTAAGCTCAATATATTTAAAAAGATTCAAAACTATCCCCGGCTGGAAATAATAAACATTGTTGGCCGGAGTTACTCTCAGCAAAGAATTTTTTGAATCAAGTTTAACAACAGATGCCAAAAATTCTTTGTTTACCGCATTAAACAAAATATATCCGGTTTTGGATTGAATTTCGTCTATTTGAAATCGGTTTGCATTAATACCGGCAATCGTTAAGTAAAAAAGATTTTCCGCATCTATATTAAATATTTTGGTACACTGTTCAAACGGAACATTCTGGACGGTAACAAGAGTGCTTAAATTAACCGGTTCGCAATTAACCCTGCAAACAGTAAATATAAAACATGCTGAAACTAATAAAACTCTTATAATTCTTGCCATGTAGCACCTACGTTAATATCTACCACAAGCGGAACAGCAAGCGGCTGACCGAGTTCCATAGCCTCTGTCACAACCTCTTTCAACAAAGGCACCTCAGATTTTAAGGCTTCCAAAACAAGTTCATCATGCACCTGCATAATCAATTTTGACTGCAGATTGCTGCTTTTTAATTTTTTATCCAGATCAACCATCGCAAGTTTTATTAAATCAGCAGCCGCACCCTGCATCGGATGATTTATTGCAGCACGTTTGCCGAAATCCCGTACATTTGAATTGGAACTTGTTAAGGCTGCACCAAGATAACGTTTTCTTCCGAATATTGTTTCAACATACCCTCTTTCTTCGGCAAGGTTGACCATATTTTGCATATATTCCTTGACTTTTGGATAAGTTGCAAAATATCTGTCTATAAAGTTTTCTGCCTCGTCAAACGAAATATTGAGCGCTTTGGCAAGCCCGTATTTACTTTGGCCGTAAACAATACCGAAATTTACCGCTTTTGCTTTATAACGCATTTTTCTGGTAACCTCCGACAAAGGCACATCAAAAACTTTTGAGGCGGTAATTGTATGGATATCAACACCTGACTTGAAGGCTTCAATCAAGTTTTCATCACCTGATACGTGCGCCAGAAGCCTCAATTCAATCTGTGAATAATCCGCCGAGAAAATAACCGATGTTGACCTGTTTGCCGGCACAAACGCTTTTCTTATTTTGTTGCCTTCATCAGTTCTTACCGGAATATTCTGCAAATTGGGATTTGAAGATGACAAACGGCCCGTAGCTGTAGTTGTCTGATTATATGTTGTATGAATACGGCCGTCTATTGAATCAATCAATTTCGGCAAAGCATCAGTGTATGTTGATTTCAGTTTTGAATATTTTCTGAACAACAAAATAAGCCTTGCAATTTCATGTTCGCCCGAAAGCTCTTCCAAAACTTCCGCATTTGTGGAATATCTGGTTTTCGGACGTTTTTTTAACGGCGGAATCTTTAGTTTATCAAAAAGAACATCCGCAACCTGTTTTGGCGAGGCAATATTGAATGCTTCACCCGCAATTTTATAAACCTGAAATTCAATACTGCGTATCTCGTCGCCTATGGTTTTTGACAAGTTGCGTAAATATTTGACATCAACAGAAACACCCTCGTACTCCATATTCGCAAGAATAATTGTCAAAGGCATTTCCATCTCATAAAGAATTTTAAGCTCTTTATCATCAAGTGTCTTAATCCAGAATTTTGTAAGTTCAAAAATTGTGGTCAAGATATCCGAAGTATACACCAGCGCATTTTCAACAGAAACATTGATTATAGAAACATTAGTTTTTGAAGCTCTTGAATACGGAACAATTTCATTCATTATATGATCAACATTTTCAATTGCCTGTACCTCAATGCTGTGCGTACGGCTCGGATCTTTTACGTAACTTGCAAGCAGAGTGTCAAAAACAATTCCCTGCAAATCAACGCCGAGAGAACGCAAAAAATTGTGTTCGGTCTTTGCTTCATGAGTAATTTTTTTAATATCCGGATTCTCAAAAACAGGCTTCAATGCATTTATAACAACATCCTGCGGAAGCTGATTCTCTATAAAATGCCCTACCGGAATATAAAACGTTTTTGTCACTGAACCGCCCGATTCTTTAAAATGCACCTTATCATCAGCCGAAAAATCATCGTTAAATCCTATTGCAAGTCCGTACAAAGTACCGCTTATCGCACTTGTGACGTCACATTCGCTGCGAAACGCAAAAAGAGTTTTTGTTTTTAAAACATCCGCAAGAGCCTCAAGGTCGGTTGAATCCGTAATGAGCTTTGCATCATATTTAAAATCGACTTTATTAATTTCAGCCCTCACTGCATCGGAAAATAATCCGAGCTGCTGCTGTCCCGCAAGCGGAATTGCCATATCCGGAACATTATTTTTTTCAGGTAAAATTTTACCGTCGTTCCTGAATGAAGCCATAATCACATCAATATTTTTCAAAAAACTGAAAAACTGAACCTCTTTCAAAAAAGCAGAAACTTTTGCCGGATCCGGCAAAGTAAGGTCTGCACCCGAAAAATCAAAATCTATGTTCACATCACGAATAATTGTTGCAAGTTTGTAACTCAATCTTGCAATATCCGCATCACGCTCCAGCGAGAGCCTTACACTTTTGTTATGCACGCTGTCGATATTATCAAGAACATTCTGCAAAGTGCCGAAACGCTCGAGTAATCTGACGGCAGTCTTGCACCCCACACCTTTTACACCCGGAATATTATCAGAAGAATCTCCGCACAAACCTTTATAATCTATTACCTGACCGGGATAAACACCCAATTTTTCGTGAACTTCATTCCAGCCGTATTCTTTTAATTCACCTTTTGAAGGAATAATAACCTTAACACACCCTTCTTTATCAACAAGCTGAAAAGAGTCCTGATCACCAGTTAATATCAAAACTTTATGCCCCATTTCACAGGCGCGTTTAGAAATTGTGCCGATAACATCGTCCGCCTCAAAACCGGCCTTTGTATAAATAGGAATGTTAAATGCATTCAATCCCTCAAAAATGAGCGACATTTGAGAGCGCAGACTGTCCGGCATATCATCACGGTTCGCTTTATATTCAGGATACATATCAACCCTGAAAGTTTTGCGGCTTACATCAAACGCAACACCGATAGCATCCGGATGAACTTTTTTATTTTTCAATAAATCAAAAAGTGCCTTAAAAAAACCGAAAACCGCCCAGGTCGGAGTTCCGGAAGATGTTTTCATATTTGTACGCTCAAGAGCATAGAACTGCCTGAATGCCAGAGCATGACCGTCAACAAGTAATAAAGTTTTTCCTTTTCCCATACACAATCCCAAAAAACGTTATGCAATAATTTCTTCGGTACCGTCATTCCTTTTTGTAGGAAGCTGAATTAATTCCGCTGAATTTCTGTTTCTGACAGCGTCTGCCGTAACAACGTATTTTTCCATATTTTCTTTTGTCGGAACATCATACATTACATCAAGCATAATTTCTTCAACAATAGATCTCAAAGCACGGGCACCGGTTTTACGTTTCATAGCTTCCTGCGCAATCAAATCAATTGCTTCGGGCTCAAATTCCAAATCTACCCCGTCCATTTTCAACAGACACTGATACTGTTTAACAATAGCATTTTTAGGCTCGGTTAAAATCATCTTCAATGTCTTTTCGTTCAACTGATCAAGAACTGCGTAAGTCGGGATACGTCCGATAAATTCAGGAATCAAACCGAATTTCAAAAGATCTTCGGGCTGCAATTTTTTCAAAAGTTTATTCGCGTTAGCTTCTTTTTCAGCCTGCGACATCGGAGGTTTTGCGCCAAAACCTACTGTATTGCCTTCACCGGCTCTGCGTTCAACAATTTTTTCAAGACCTACGAACGCACCGCCTACAATAAACAAGATATTGCTTGTGTCGATTTCAATAAATTCCTGATGCGGATGCTTTCTGCCGCCTTGCGGAGGAACATGCGCAACAGTACCTTCTATCATCTTCAATAAAGCCTGCTGAACACCTTCACCCGATACATCACGGGTTATTGAAGTATTTTCGGATTTTCTTGAAATTTTATCAATTTCATCAATATAAATAATACCGCGTTCGGCTTTTGAAGCGTCAAATTCAGCGTTCTGATAAAGTCTTAACAAAATATTTTCAACGTCATCACCCACATAGCCTGCCTCCGTCAAAGTAGTTGCATCGGCAACGGCAAAAGGCACGTCAAGCATTTTAGCAAGGGTCTGTGCAAGCAGAGTTTTACCTGAACCTGTCGGCCCGACAAGCAGGATGTTTGATTTTTGGATTTCAACATCATCTTTTGCCGATTTATTGTGTTTTAAACGTTTGTAATGGTTATAAACCGCAACTGACAGCACTTTTTTAGCTTCATCCTGCCCTACAATATACTGGTCAAGATATTCTTTTATTTCGTGCGGTTTCGGAATCGGTTTTTCGCCGGATTCTTGAGTTTCTCCGTTTTCTTTGTCTTTGGATTCGAAAAATTCTTCATCAAGAATCTCGTTACAAAGTTCAACGCACTCATCACAAATATAAACCTCGGGACCCGCGATTAATTTTTTAACCTGATCCTGTGATTTACCGCAAAATGAACATTTTAATCTGCTGTCATCATGTTTTGGCATTACATACTCTCCAACTTAACCTTTTACGACGTCACGTGACACAACTTTATCAATCATACCGTACTCAAGTGCTTCCTGCGGTGTCATAATATAGTCACGGTCTGTATCTTTTTCAATCTTTTTCAAAGATTGACCGGTATTTGCGGCAAGAATTTCGTTAAGGCTTTTCTTAATTCTGATAATTTCAGCCGCCTGAATTTCAATATCGGTAGCCTGCCCCTGTGCACCGCCTAAAGGCTGGTGGATTAAAACTCTTGAATGCGGCAGAGCCATTCTCTTGCCTTTTGTACCTGCAGCAAGAAGGAATGCACCCATTGAAGCTGCCTGTCCCAAACAAATTGTGGAAACATCGGCTCTTATGTGCTGCATTGTATCATAAATAGCAAAACCAGCAGTTACGCTTCCGCCGGGGCTGTTAATGTACAACATGATATCTTTTTCCGGATTCTCACTATCCAGCAGCAACATTTGCGCAACGATTAAATTCGCAACCATATCATCAATCGGAGTACCTAAAAATATAATACGCTCTCTCAAAAGTCTTGAGAATATATCAAAGGAACGCTCTCCGCGACTTGATTGTTCAATTACCACAGGTACAAAACTCATGATTTAATTTCCTTTCTTATAACTATTATAAACTTTTATTTACTTTGCTTCAACTTTTGCCTTTTTTGGAGCAACAATCTCAACAGTATTGTTGGCAACAAGAAAATCTCTTACTTTGTCATTCAAAGCCTGTTGAGAGATAGAACCGAGCATATCGGGATTTTGACCGAGCTGTTTTAAAACATCCTGCTGCTGCATACCGTATACTGCTGCAAGTTCTGCAAACTTATGTTCCAAATCCTTCTGCTCAAGTTTTATATTTTCTGTTTTTGCAATCTTGTCAATAACAAGAGAATTTTTAATTCTGTTTGCAGCATCTTCTTTCAAAGTTTCAAGAAGATGATCCTGACCGCCCTGTGATTTAACCAGAGTATCCCAGTCAATTCCCTGATAAGCAAGTCTTTGCTTGTAATCAGCTTCCAGAGATTGAACCTCTCTCATAATCATGGATTCAGGAATATCAACTTTTGAAGCATCAATAACAGTTTTGAAAATTTCATTTTCGCAGCTCTGCTTATTTGTTCTTTCTCTTTGAGTTTCAAGGTATTTTTTAATATCTTCTTTCAGGTCATCAACAGTCTTGAACGGGCCTACTTTTTGCGCAAAGCTGTCGTTCAATTCCGGAAGAACTCTTTCTTTGATTTCGTGAATTTTAATTTTAAAAGTTGCCGGCTGGCCTTTTAATTTTTCATCATGATATTCTTCGGGGAAAGTCACGTTAATTTCAAATTCGTCATTAACGTTTTTGCCCACGATTTGTTCTGCAAAACCGGGGATGAAATTTGAATTACCGAGGTCGAGCGAATAATTTTTACCTTCGCCGCCTGCGATTTTTTCACCGTTTGAATAGCCTTCAAAATCAATTACCGCAATATCTTTATCACTTGCTGCGCGATCGACAACAAGCTCAAGTGTTGAATGCTGTCTTAACAAATTATCAATTGATTTTTGTTCCGCATCTTCAGGAATCGGAGAATCATCAACTTTGAGATTCAACCCTTTATAATCACCGAGAGTAACTTCAGGTCTTGTTTCAACAAGAACTTTTACGGATAAATCCTTGCCGAGTTCAAAATCATAAGATGTAACAGACGGCTGTGTAATTACGTCAAGTTTATTTTCTTCAATCGCCTGAGCAATAGTACGCGGCATCAAAGATTCAATAGCTTCAATTTTAATTCTTTCGACCCCAACATGTTTTTCAACGATAGCACGCGGTGCTTTGCCTTTTCTGAATCCGTCGATGTTTACGTACTGAGAAATTCTGCCGACCGCTCTGTTATAAGCGTCCGCAGCTTCTTTTGCCGGAATTGTAATTTCCATATTTACGGTATTTTCTTTACCTTTTTCAAGTGTTACTTTCATAGTTAAATCCTTCATAATTCATGTAATATCTTATCAGATTATACATCAAAAAAGAATATGTGCAAGTCATTCAAAGGGATGAAATCGCATATAAACAGGCTTAATACAAACCTGAAAAACACATGCCCGAATTTTATGCTAAAATAGAATTTATATGGTAAGACTTATCAATAACAAAAACATAGGCAAACTGGCCGAGCTTGTTTACAGAATACTGAGAATACAGGAAATATTCACCCACATAAAAGAGGTAAACAACCCTTTAATATCTCCCTGTATATATGCCATGTGGCACGAAAACCAGCTGTGTATACACGGCATAGAAGATAAAGCACACCTGAATGTATTAATAAGCAATTCGGCAGACGGTGAAATTATCGCAAGAACGGTCGAAAAGTGGGGATTTCGCGTTGTAAGAGGTTCATCTGCAAGAAAAGGATGCGTAACTTCCACTATGCAGCTTATAACGCGGTTAAAAGAAGGTGAATGTGCAGCCATAATGGTTGACGGCCCGAGAGGCCCCCTGCACAAAGTAAAAGGAGGAGCGATAAAACTTGCAAAAGAAACCGGCGCTCCGATTATTCCGATGCACTGGTATTCACCGCAAAAAACATTTATTACACTGCCCTCCTGGGATAAAATGCGCGCACCTTTCGGAGATTGCAAAATCATAAACCTATACGGCGAACCCATTTACGCCGGCGAAAACGATTCGGATGAAGATATTGCGCAAAAATTAAAAGCATCGCTGCAAGAGCTTGCAAAGCGTGCTCCCGAAGAATACCAAAAAGCCAGGAAGTTAAAACTATGGAAGAAAAAACGATAAATATATCGGCTGTCCAAATGTGCGCCGAAACCGGCAGCAAAGAAGCCAATTTTGAAAAATTAAAAAAACTTCTGGCAAATATTAAAAAAACAGATGTAATAGTATTACCGGAAGTCTGGGCTGTCGGATGGTCTTGCGCGGATTTCAGAAAAAATGCCGAAGAAATTGAAACAAGCGAAACTGTTGAATTCCTGTCCGAAATTGCCCGTACTTTTAACGCAAACATTATCGGCGGAAGTTTTATAAGAAAAACAAAAGACGGAATTTATTACAACAGTTGTCCGGTTCTTAACCGTGACGGCAAAACGGTTGCTCTATACGATAAAAACCATCTTTATTCGTACTACGGCTGTGATGAAGGGAAATTTGTAACAGCCGGCAAAAATCCTGTCATGGTAAATCTTGACGGAATAAATTTCGGCCTTACAATTTGTTACGATATAAGATTTCCCGAAATTTACAGAGCATACAGAAAAGCAGGTGCTGACGTTTTAATAAATTGTGCGGCCTGGGCATCGACCAAACCTGTTCCGTGGGAGATGATGACAAAATCCAGAGCAATTGAAAATCAAACTTTTACGGCAGCAGTGAACCAGTTCGGTCCGATGAAAAATAATGAAACAAACCTTGGACATTCAAGGATTATTGATTATAATGGGAATGTGCTTTCTGAAATTTCAGACGGCGAAGGTGTAATTCAAGCCGATTTGAATTTCAATGAAATGTACGCGTTCAGGGAAAAATGTACTGTGTTAAAAGATATTAAAGAGTCTTATGAGGTAAAAATATGCGGAAATTATTAAACTTATTTATTGCGTTGTTACTTACGGCATCGGCAGTTAATGCGGCAAGCATTGACAAAGCGCTGTCGGAATCCGACATAAACACCGGCGCCGTTTCAATTTCTGTCAGAGATACCGAAACAGGAAAAGTATTATACGAATTGAACAGTAAAAAACCGGTTAATCCCGCATCTACTCTGAAAATTTTAACACTCACCGCATCTTTGGACGAATTGGGAAAAGATTACGAATTTTCAACTGATTTATATCAAAATAAGGAAAACGAACTCTTTATTAAACTTGGCGCAGACCCGTTTTTAAAAGCAGGCGATTTGAGAAAACTTCTTAATACAGCCAAAACAAAAAATATTGTTGAACCGAAAGCAATCTACATTGACGACACCATTGTCGATAAAACCGAATGGGGCGAAGGCTGGCAGTGGGATGACGACCTGAACCCGCTTATGCCGAAATTCGGAGCATATAATATTGACGAAAACCTCTTAACAATAACGGTTGTTCCGACAGCAAAAGGTGCGCCGGCGGAAATAAAACTTGATGTATTTTATCCGACTACTTTTATGAATCTTGTAACAACAGGCGACAGCAGCGAAATTAAAATCAGCAGAAACAATAACATCGCGCCTGATGTTTTGACAATAGAAGGAACTGTCAAAAACCAAATTAAACAAGAAATACCGGTTAACCACCTGAAAAGATACTTCAGACTCAGACTTGAAGATGCAATTCGCGCCGAAAAAATAGAATACTACGGCGCCTTTGCGGAAAAAGAATTACCGTCGGGAAATATCTCTCTTGTTGAAACAGTTAAACACCCGATTGAAGATGCGGTTAGCGAAATTATGCTGAACAGCAACAATATGGCTGCAGAATCTTTATTTAAGATTGCGGGCGGACATTATGCAAAAACAACAGGAAGCGCCCAAAATGCCGTTGAAATGCTGTTTGCCTATCTGGATAAAATCGGTCTGAATTCTTCCGACATAAAAGTAGTTGACGGAAGCGGAGTTTCCAAAAATAATCTGGCAACTTCCGATTTTATGACCTCGTTTTTAACCGCACAATATAAAATTTCTCCCGATTATCCAAAAATGTTTGCTCCGGCAGGCGAAGGCACTCTCACAAACAGAATGTTGTACTTCGGTGACAAACTCAGAGCTAAAACCGGAACTCTTTCCGATGTCAGTGCGATTACTGGCTACATCACGACAGTTAAAGGGAAAGTTCTTGCTTTTAATATTATGATTAACGACGCAAAATCAAAACCGTCGGAAAAGAAAATGCTTGAAGAATATATCTTAAGAGCAATACAGATTTCATACTAAAAAAAACTTAAAATTACTCAGCCTGCTTTTTTTCAGGTTTATACGCAATATAAGCAAACGTAAGACATGCTGCGCCGAACAGAATTCCAAACCCCATTGTGGTATGGTAAGCATTTAAAAATGCCGTTTCATAGGGCTGCGAATGCGAAAGGAAAAATTCTCTGAATTCTTCAAAAAGGGTAATTGTCACGGCAACCCCGAGAATATTACCCATATTTCTCGATAATGCAAGAATACCGCTTGCAATACCCAGATCTTTTTTGTGAACGCTTGTCATTATTGCGTTATTGGAAGGCGACTGGAACAAGCCGTTTCCTATCCCCATAATTCCCGATGCAAGCACAATTTCCCACATCGGAGTTGTTGTATTAAAAGTTGAAAATATGATTAAAGCCGTGATATAAACAACAGGCCCTGCAATTGTCAAATATCTGCTGCCGTATTTGCCTGCCAGACTTCCGCTTATCGGTGCCGCAAATGATAAAGTAAGCGAATATGGTAAAATCAACAGCCCTGATGTAAAAGCATCAAGTTTTAATATTTCCATCAGATAAAACGGCAAAAGTATGCTGTTTGTAAACATTGCCATATAAGAGCACATTACGGCAAGATTGCCGAAAGTAAAAGGTTTTATATGAAATATTGAAAAATTAATCAGCGGATAATTTATTCTGTGATCTCTTATATAAAACATACTACCGAAAACCAGTGTTATAACACCGAGAGCTACAATTTTGAACGAAGTCCAGCCCCACTGATAACCTTGAGATATCGCAAGCAAAAGCGCAAAAAGACTTACCGTAAAATACAAAAAACCTTTGTAATCAAATTTGAAACTTTTAACTTTTGTAACATGCGACGGCAAAATTCTCCACGCGTAATAAGCACCTGCAATTGCAACCGGAATACACGGCACAAAAACGGCATGCCAGTCAAATTTATTAATAAGCATACCGCCGATTGCAGGCCCGAGCATACCGCCTATTGCAACAAGACAACCGTTCAGGCCGAGAGCTTTGCCTCTGCGGGCGTTTTTGAAAATCGTTGCTATAATTGCCTGAGCGTTTGAAAGCATAACCGATGCCCCGAGGGCTTCCACACACCTTGATATAATCAGCATTAAATAATTTTGTGACAAAAAACTTGAAAGTGCTCCTGCGGCAAATATCAAAAATCCGATTGAATAAAGTTTATTTTTCGGGAATATATCACCGAGTTTTCCGAAAAAGGGCAAAAATATAGTTAATGTCAACATATAACCTACCATGACCCACTGGATTTGAGAAAGCGTTACACCGAGGTCTTTAGCAATGGGATAAAGAGCAAGACTCACCGTTGACGAATCCAGCATGGCAATAAAATTACCGATTGCCGTAACAATAAACATTGTCCACTTTATTTCTTTTGCCGTTGACATAGTAATCCTATTATAATATTTGCGTAAAAAATAGTAAAGTAAATTAAGTTTGTAATGTTGCCAATATCGTAACAATAGGGTATAATGAATTTAATGGGGGATATTGATTATGAAAAGTATTAAGAATAAAGCCGGATTTACTCTTGCCGAAATGATGGTCGTAATGCTCATATTAACAATCATACTTGCGGCATTTGCACCGTTTATGACCAAAAGGAGGACTGTTGATACATCAAGCCCGTGGCGTTATGCAAGCAATAATTCAGATATTTATTACGGACTTGCGACAGATCAAACCGCCATGCTCGGACAAAACACAAAGGATTCCGCAGATCCGGAAAATAAATTCACAATAAGAACAACGGATTCAAATCAGTATCATATACTGTTTAAGGATACAAGCAGTATTCTGGGTGCATTGAATTTATCTTCAAGCAACTTAATACTCGGCAACCGCGCTGTTTATAACAATTCTCCCGGAAGCTATGTGACGGCTTTCGGCATGGGGGCGCTTTCAAACAGCTCAGGTTCAGCAAACACCGCACTCGGTTATGCGGCCCTGCAGCAAAATACAGGCGGTGCAAATAACACCGCAATAGGATATCAGGCATGCCTTAACGTTACGGGTTCCAACAAAACATGTATCGGCGCAAATTCAGGCCCTGATGCAGGGGTTCCGATTGCAACGGACACAACGGACGCGGTTTATCTCGGAAATGTTAACAGCACGGTGTATATTCCCGGTAACCTGATTGTCGGCGGTTCAATCATTGCAAACAACAACACTTATCTAGGAAAAGACACTGCAGGAAATAACGTTATTTACATCGGATTTAACGGAGTTCCGTTCGGACGCACACTGCAATATGATGCGGCCTCTTCGCAGCTTGTACAGGGCGGAGTTATGGATACAACCGTTTTCAATTACACGGAACAGTTTTCCGACAAACGCTTGAAAAATATTACGGGCGAAAATAAATCCGGTCTTGACCAAATTCGTGAGCTGAAAGTTTATAACTATACTTTCAAAAACGATAAAGACAAAAAGCCGCAGGTCGGTGTAATCGCACAGGATCTGCAAAAAATATTCCCGGATGCGGTACGCGAAGGTCTTGGCGGCTATCTTATGATCAGGCAGGATGATATGTTTTATGCAATGGTTAATTCAATAAAACAGCTTGATATGTTTGTTCAGGGGATAATTAACGAACTCAAAGCAACACTTGAAAAAATTACGGGTCTGGACGAAAGAATAAAAGTTCTTGAAGAAGAAAACAAATCTTTGAAAGAAGAACTCTCACAGATTAATAAAAGACTTGAAGAATTGGAAGAAGATGACTAAAAAAACTCCCTTTCGGGAGTTTTTTTAATGTTTAATCCAGTTTTCTATAACTTTGAGCGGTGCTCTGGTAATCGCAAGCGCCCACGCTTTAATATCTTTTGTTATAACAGCACCGGCCGCAACATTTGCACCTTCTTCTATAGTAACCGGAGCCACAAGGACGGCATTTGAACCGATTTTGACATTATCTTTCAAAACGGTTTTGCTTTTAACATTTGTTATCGGGTTAAAATTCGCCGTAATTGTTCCGGCGCCGATATTCACATGAGAACCGAGTTCGCTGTCGCCGATGTAGGAAAGATGTCCGGCATTTGTATTAGAATCTATTCTTGACTTTTTAACCTCGACAAAGTTTCCGATTTTAACATTGTCAGCGATTTCCACACCGCCTCTAAAATGTGCAAACGGGCCTATTTTACAGTTTTTTCCTATTTTATTTTTACCCTCAAGGTAAGTTGACGGATAAATTATTGTATCCGCACCGATTTCAGTATCTTGAGAAATCCATGTGCAAGACGGATCAACAATGGTTACACCGTTATCCATAAGTTCATCCATTTTACGGTTATTCATCATTTTTGCAGCCTGCGCAAGGTGTTTGCGTGAATTTATCCCGTAAATTTCCTCGTTATTTTCAAGGACATAAGCATTAACCTTGAGAGCTTTTGACTTAGCCCAGCCAATAATATCCGTTAAGTAATATTCGCCCTGCGCATTATCATTTTTCAACTCCGAAAAAGCTGTTTTGAGTTTCGGCCAGTTAAGGCAATAAATTCCGGCATTTATTTCTTTTACGGCCAGTTGTTCGGGTGTTGCATCTTTTGCCTCAACAATACATTTAAGGCTGTTGTCTTTTTCCCTTATAATTCTGCCGAGTTTTTCGGGGTCATCAAAAATCGCACTCATAATTGTTAAATCCGAATTCAAACCGTTATGGTATTCAACAAATTTTTTAAGAGTTTCTTCTCTGATGAGCGGAATATCACCGTTCAGGATTATCACCAATCCGTCGAAATCTTCAAGGTACGGACAAACCATTGAAACGGCATGCCCCGTGCCTAATTGCGGGGTTTGCAAAACCGTTTTTGCGGATGAATAGTTATCCTTTACATATTTTTCAACTTCTTCCGCACAATGACCTACGATTACAAAAGATTCTGACGCAATATTTTTGACACTGTCCAGAATATACCCGAGCAAGGTTTTATCCATGATTTTATGCAAAACTTTCGGGGTATCCGATTTCATTCTTGTGCCTTTTCCGGCAGCTAAAATTATTGATTTAATTTTCATCTTAATCCGCTCCTTTGCTATTTATTGTAGCACAAGAATAATCTTAGAGCGCTAATAACATCTTTGTTATATAATCTTTTTATGGAACAGAGCAAGAAAAAAGCTGTTGTAGCAATGAGCGGCGGTGTTGACAGTTCGGTCGCGGCATTGATTTTAAAACAAAAGGGTTATGAAGTCATAGGCCTGACCGGCAAAATGCTTAATACTCCTGCGGCTGAAACCGTATGCAATAATGCAAAACGGGTTGCGGACAAGTTAGGTATAGAATTTCATATTCTGGATGCTTCGGAAAAATTTCAAAAACATGTAATAGATTATTTTGAAACCTCATACGCTGAAGGTAAAACCCCGAACCCGTGCATTATGTGCAACCGGTTCATAAAATGGGGCGAACTTTTTGATTACGCAATAAATGAGCTTGGGGCTGATATTTTTGCAACAGGCCATTACGCCGATATAAGATGCGATAACGGAATTTACAAACTCTATCCGGCACGCGATGCACAAAAAGACCAATTGTATTTTTTGCACAGATTGGGACAAAAACAGCTTTCAAAAACAGTTTTTCCGCTCTGCGGATTTGATAAAACGCAGGTAAAAAATATTGCAATTGATTTTGACCTGCCGCCAAAAGACTCAAAAGAAAGCCAGGACATCTGTTTTATCACAAAACCGAATACGACAAAAAAATACCTGATTGAAAAATTCGGGATAAAACGCGGCGATTTTATAGAAATCGGCACCGGTAAAAAATTAGGAACACACGACGGAAGCTATCAATACACAATAGGACAAAGAAAGGGTATAGGAATTTCCGCCCCGTATCCTTTGTATGTTATTGATATTGATTCTGAAAAAAATATTGTTTATCTTGGCAAAGAAGAAGACAATTACAAAACGCGGCTTGCGTTAAAAGACATTAACTTAACTTATCCTGTTGCGGAAAAAGAATTTGACGCTTTTGTTAAAATCAGATACAACATGCCTGCAAAAAAAGCAAAGTGCAAACTGCTTGACGATTTAGCGGAAATTGAATTTTACGAACCGGTAAATTCCGTCACATCAGGACAATCGGGTGTTATGTACGATACAAATGACGGACATTTGATAGGCGGCGGCATTGTCATATAACTTGTAAAATATTTTTTAAGGGTGTATTATATTTTGGAAGGGAGAAGGTGTATGTATAACCCGAAATCTTTAGAAGCCGAAGAGTTTATTTGTCATGAAGAAATTCTTGACACGCTTGATTATGCGGAAAAAAATAAAAACAATATTGAACTTGTTGAAAAAATACTTGAAAAAGCAAAATTAAAAAAAGGATTATCACACCGCGAAGCCTCGGTTTTGCTTGCCTGTGAACTTGAGGACAAAAACGCCGAGATTTTTGCGCTGGCAGAACAGATTAAAAAAGATTTTTACGGAAACAGAATTGTGCTGTTTGCGCCTTTATACCTTTCAAATTACTGCGTTAACGGATGCGTTTACTGTCCTTATCATTTTAAAAACAAACACATACCGCGCAAAAAATTATCACAGGAAGATATTAAAAACGAAGTTATTGCACTTCAGGATATGGGACACAAACGTCTTGCAATAGAAGCAGGCGAAGATCCGGTTAACAACCCTATTGAATACATTCTTGAATCAATAAACACTATTTACAATATCAAACACAAAAACGGAGCCATAAGACGTGTTAACGTTAATATTGCGGCCACTACGGTTGAAAATTACAGAAAACTCCACCAAGCCGGAATAGGAACCTATATCCTGTTTCAGGAAACCTATCACAAAGAAAGCTACGAAAAACTCCACCCGACAGGCCCGAAACATAATTACAAATGGCATACCGAAGCAATGGACAGAGCAATGCAGGGCGGTATTGATGACGTAGGTCTGGGTGTTTTGTACGGACTTGAATCCTACAGATACGAGTTTGCAGGACTTTTAATGCATGCAGAGCATCTGGAAGCGGTTCACGGAGTCGGCCCGCATACAATAAGTGTTCCGAGAATTAAAAAAGCGGACGATATTGACCCTGAAACTTTTGACAACGGAATTGACGACGACACATTTGCGAAAATCGTTGCCTGCATAAGAATAGCGGTTCCGTACACAGGCATGATAGTTTCCACAAGAGAAACCGAAGAATGCAGAAAACGCATCTTAAAACTCGGAATTTCTCAGATTTCAGGCGGCTCAAAAACAAGCGTCGGCGGATATTTTAACCCGATGCCGGACAGCGATGATTCGGCACAGTTTGATGTTTCGGACAGACGTCCGCTTGATGATGTCATAAGATGGCTTATGGAAATGGGTTATGTGCCGAGTTTTTGCACAGCCTGCTACAGAAGCGGCAGAACAGGCGACAGATTTATGGAAATCTGCAAACAGCAGCAGATTCATAACTTCTGCCACCCGAATGCTCTAATGACTCTAAAAGAATACCTTGAAGATTACGCCTCCGACCAAACTAAAAAAGTCGGGTACGAACTTATCAATAAAGAAGTTGAACTTCTTGAAGATAATAATATAAAATTAACAGTAAAAGATAATTTATGCAAAATTGAAGACGGGTTAAGAGATTTTGTATTTTAAAGAAGGAGTTGCAGACACGTTTGTTGATGAAAAACTTGCCGACCTTGCGAATAATCAGAAGTTTTTGCACAATCTGGTTCTGTTGTAAATTTTTCTTGCAAACAATTTGAAAAGCTGGTATAATAAAGTTTATGGAAAAGAAAACGGAGGGAAAACAAATGGCCAAAAATGCAGACTACATCACATCCTTGAGCGGGGGGGGGGGGGCTGTAAATCAGCTTCACGCGCTGAATACAGCAGTTTAATAACCCCGAAAGTTAAATCCGCATTTACTTTAGCGGAAGTATTAATTACTCTTGCAATAATCGGCATTGTCGCAGCAATGACAATACCAGCTCTGGTAACTTCGTATCAGAAAAAGATTACAGCAGTTCGAGTAAAAAAGGCATATGCGGAACTGGTTCAAGTAATTAAGCTGTCAGAAGTGGATAATGGCAATATGGCAGCTTGGGATTTTGGAACTTACAATGATGTAAATGAAACAAGGAAATTTTTAGAAAAATATATCTTACCATATTATAAAAATATTACGGAATGCAGTACGGGCAAGGATTATTCATGTGGTTATCCGGTAAGTGCTGCGGGGGTTAATTATCAGCTTGATAACGGCCTTGGCTTATCTTTTTTGAAAGATTTCAGCAAAAAGACAATTTATATAAATATTTCTCTTAGTACAAATAAGGGTGAAAATACTCTTTTAGGGCGTGACGCTTTTTATTTTGAAGTAGCAGACGGGAAAGTTTTTCCGGCAGGCTGGTACAACGGAATAACACGTGAAGCAATATTAAATGATAGTTTTGTGCCGCCTTGGGATACCGGAGAAATTACATACATTTTTGCATGCAAAAAACTTCCTAAAGATGAAGAAGATCTGGAAGAAAATATTATATATGAATACAGACACGGTTGTACAGCGTTATTGTTTCTCGATAATTGGGAATTTAAGGATGATTATCCATGGTAGTAAAAAGGGTGAAATTTTTCACCCTCTTCTTTTGCAAGTTTTATACAAAAACCTGTAAAAATCGGTAACCCGTAAAGTTTGAGCCCGCTCATTTTAACTGCGATACCGTCTTTGCAGCAAATTGTCAAAGAGCGGGTTTTAGGGCATTTTGCAATAATTTCACCGGGCATGCCGGTTTTATCTGTCAAACGGGCTTTGTATGGATTAACGATAAAAAACATTTTCTCATAAGTTATATACGCCGGAAGGTAAGGATAAAGCGCTCTGATTGTACGGAGGATTTCGTCAGATGTTTGGGATTTAAAATCAAGCATTTTCTCGTCGCCCGTAATATTCGGGAAATAGCTTGCCTCATTTTCATTCTGGATTCTTTCCTGAACAATTCCCGCATTAAGTTTTTTCAACAATTCACAGGTAATAATCCTTGCCGCAAAAACCGTTTTTGACTTTAATTCTTTTGCCGTATCAACAGGCAGAATGTCAATTTTTTGCTGAGCCAGAATCGGGCCCGCATCAAGTTTTTCGGTTATCAAATGGAACGTAACGCCTGATTGTTTTTCGCCGTGAAGAATTGTTTGGATATAAGGATTCGGGCCTCTGTATGCCGGCAATAGCGACGGATGAACATTTATTGCCGCAATTTTTGGAATATCAAATATCTCTTTTTTAAGTTTTTCACCCCAGGTACCGACGAGCATTATATCCGGATTTAATTTTAAAAGTTCCTTTTTAAACTCTTTTGAATTTGCAGATTTACACTTAATTTCATATAGTTTACGCTCTTTAATCATAGTAACTTCGGGCGAACTTTTGAAAAAATCTGACAAAAAGAGGTTGAACGGATGAATAGATGTTCTTTCATGCCTGAACACGCCTGCAATTTCAAAGCCGGCATCATTTACGCCTTCAATAAGGTTTGCAAGCATTTCACCTTTGCCTAAAATTACAACTTTCATAAACCGCTCCTAATATCTTATTTTAGATGCTCTTTCGATTTCTCTTTTCTGGTCTTTTTTAGCCAGATCATCGCGTTTGTCATGGAGTTTTTTACCTTTGGCAAGCCCGATTTCCACTTTTGCAAGACTTCCTGAGAAAAACACTTCAAGAGGCACTATTGTATAATTTTCTTTTTTAACTTTGCTTTGAAGTTTAAGGATTTCTTTTTTGGTTAAAAGAAGTTTTCTGGTGCGTTCTGGATCTTTGTTATATCTGTTGCCCTGCTCATAAGGCGATATGTGGCATTTGTAGAGAAAAATTTCATTATCTTCAATTTTGCAAAAACTGTCTTTAAGATTTATTGCATTATTTCGTATGGATTTTATTTCGGTACCGGACAGAACAATACCGGCTACATATTTTTCAAAAATTGTGTAGTCGTGGAATGCTTTTCTGTTTGTAGTTACAACTTTTCTGTCCATAAACCGATTATAACATGGATTGATGCAAAAAGCATTTTACGAAATGTGAATCCGTAATACGCGATTGAGGCGGAATTTTTTCTCTGCAAACAGGCATGCAATAAGGGCATCTGGTGTGGAACTTGCAGCCAGCGGGTAAATCAGCCGGAGAGGGCAAATCACCTTCAAGCACAATTTTTTCTTCCGTATTTCCCGTAATCTGCGGGACTGAACTTAAAAGAGCCTTTGTATAGGGGTGTTCAGGAGCGAAAAATATTTCATCCGTTTTGCCAAGTTCAATAATCTCCCCGAGATACATAATCGCAACACGGTCTGCAAGGTATTTTATAACGCTCATATCATGCGATATAAACAAAAACGTCAGATTGTAATCTTCTTTTAACTCTTTTAACAGATTAATAATCTGTGCTTGAATACTCACATCCAGCGCACTGACGGGCTCATCCGCGAGAATAAATTCAGGGTTCAAAACGAGCGCACGCGCGATTGCGATTCTCTGCCGCTGGCCGCCCGAAAACTCATGCGGATAAAGTTTAAGGCATTCTCTGTCGAGTCCTGTTTTTTCTATAGTTTTGTAAATTATTTTTTCAATTTCATTTTCATCAAAATCCGTATTAATCTTGAGGGGCTCTTTTAGTGTGTCAAAAATTTTCATCTTCGGATCAAGGCTTGAATACGGGTTTTGAAAAATCATCTGGACTTTTTTGCGGAAATTTTTCAGCTCTGATTTATTCATAGTGAAAATATTTTCGTCTTGAAATTTTATTTCGCCGGATTTAGCATTTTCAAGAAGGATAATTGCTTTTGCAAGCGTTGACTTGCCGCATCCGGATTCACCGGCAACCGCAAGGATTTCACCTTTTTTGATATCAAGGGAAAGATTATTCACCGCATGGATCGCCTGCGTTTGACCTAAAAATCCTTTTTTGGATTTGTATTCGACAAATAAATTTTTTATTTCCAGAAGATTATCCGACATAAACCTATTATTTTATAAAAACAAAAGTTATAAAAACCCCTGATCAGTCAATTTCGCGTCTGCCTTCAATAGCTTTGGCAAGCGTAATTTCATCGGCATACTCAAGGTCAGCACCGACCGGAAGCCCGAAAGCGATTCTCGAAACCTTTATTCCGAAAGGTTTTATAAGTTTTGTTAAATAAAGACTTGTAGCCTCGCCTTCAACAGACGGAGGAAGCGCAAGAATAATTTCCTGCACTTCTTCAGCTGTCAACCGGCCTAACAATTCTTTTATCCTTATATCATCCGCTCCTATACCGTCCATGGGAGATATAAGCCCTTGCAGCACATGATAAAGCCCTTTGTATTCGTTTGTTTTTTCAATCGCAATAAGGTCTTTTGTTTCCGCAACAACACATATAACCGAACGGTCGCGTTTGGGCGAAGTGCAGATTTCGCAAGGGCTTTCGGAGGAAATATTGAAACAGATTTCGCAAGTTTTAGTATTTTCTTTTGCGTCAATCATTGCCTGTGCAAATTTGTGCACCTCACCCGCAGGCATTCTTAATAAATAAAACGCCATGCGCTGTGCCGATTTCGGGCCTATAGAAGGGAATTTTTGAAAATGTTCTATAAGCGCTGCTATTGATTTAGGATAAATCATTAAAACAATCCCGGAATATTAATACCGCCGGTTACGGATTTCATTTTTTCTTCCATAAGTTTTGTGGCTTTAATGCTGGCCTGCAAAATAGCGGTTGTAACAATGTCTTCAACCATCTCAACAACTTCGGGATCGACATTTTCGGGATGATCCGGATCAAGAGCGGCCGGTGTCATTTTTATTGACTTAAATTTGCCCTGGCCGTCACATGTTACAACAACGGCACCGCCTGCTGCCTCTCCGGTAACTTCGGTTTTAGAAAGCTCGTCTTGTGTGTCTTTGAGCTTTTTTTGTAAATTCTGTGCCTGTTTCATCATTTGCATAATATTCATGTTTTTACTCCTCCACTTAGTCTTGTAATCTTTACTATAACACTTTTTGAGAAATAATGCAAGAAGTCGTTAAGTATACAGGTTGGAAATACTTTGCCGCAATAATCCGATACAGACGTAAGTCCGACGTGGTAATCGCATTGCCGCGGCAATGATATGCCTGAAAACTCCCTCCCACCCTTGAGGAGCAAAGCGAACCAACAGCAATAGCCTCTCCCCTTATGGGAGAGGCTATTGCTGCGTCTTGACAACAACCGTTCTATTCCGCCAAGCACACCGCCGGACTGTCGCTGTAGTAGCGGATGCTGGTCATCCGGAACGTGCACATGATGCCGAAGTGGCGGATGTACGCGATGTCCTTGCTGCGCTCCTCACTCGACCACAGCCAAAAGTCGAAGCTGGGAGAGGTGATGAACTTCCATTCAATTGCCAGGTCGTTGTCTCTGCTGCCCCAGCTTGTTGTATCATCAGTGTAGATTGTTTTACCGGGGTACAAATCTCTTGCTAATTGGTCTAACTGTTCCTGACTCGGTAAACTTGAACCCATATCTTTACATGCTTTTACTGCGCCACCCCAGAAATCATCATATCCATCTCTACAATCTGTTATGCCAAGTTCTGATTGTCTTTCTATGCATTCTGCATGGCTTAATGCTGTTGGATAGAAAGGTGCAGTAAAACATGTTCCGTCACTTAATTCTATTGCACAGTTGCTGCCTTCTAATGCAATATTTCCTATATCTCTTAAGTCATCACCTCTATTATTCGGATTCTTAAATCCGTCTACGTCATATAATATGGCTAAACAATCATTTACACCTATGCTTTCTTTTCCTATTGTTATTTTGTTATTGTTATATGGGTCTTGAGTACAGGACGGATTATATGCTATTACTCCGTTTACACCGTTTGCAAACTGTACTGCTACCGTATTTGTATCCCAGTCGTTTTGTCCGAAGTTTTTAGCTTTTTTAACTTTAGACATGTCAACTTCTTCATCACCCCAGGTTACGGTATCAGCAAAGCATGTTGTTATATCATCGTTATCACATATTCTTGTTATCTTAATATGTTTAGATAATTCATCAACAAACGCTTCGGTTGTTGTATAACCTGCCAAGGTTCCTTGAACATTCATAACTTTTAATGCTTCACCGAGTTTTCTCTGGAATACTTGTGATGCAGTGTTCCATGCTCTTTCCTGATAGTTCTGAATTAATGTCGGGATAGTCAGTGCCGCAACTATACCGATTATTGCCAAGGTAATTAAAACCTCCGCAAGCGTAAAACCTTTACTCCTAAATACCCCGAAACCCGCACGGTGAGAGCTTAAAGAAGTACCCCCCCCCATTTAGGCTGAAATCCACTATTCATCATACTTTTAGCCCCTTTCGTTGTTCATGTGTCGTACTACTGTTTTAATATAGCATTTTTTTCTGTTTTTGGCAAGTGCTTAATTTTAATATATTTTTACAATTCGCATTACAAAATAAATCATGTTACACTATAGGTTATGGAACCTTTGGTAAGTATTATAACAACAACACACAATATTGTGGAAAACGGTCAGGCGGATGACTTCAGCCTTCTTGTGACTCTGCTTGATATGCAAACCTATCCGAATATTGAGCATATTATTATTGACAATGCATCAACGGATGATACGGTCGTGCTGTTAAAAGATTACAAAAACAAAGGTTACATAAATTTCTATTCAGAACCCGACACGGGCAAATTTAACGGCTATAACAAAGGTATTCTGAGAGCCAAGGGGAAATATATATCATTTATCAGCTGTGATGACTTTTACCACGACATCACGGCAATTCGTGACCTTGTTACCCTTATGGAAGCCGAAAATGCGGATTTTTCGTTTTCTCCGGCGTATTGCAGACACCCTGAAGGATATGTATTTTTGTTTGCACCTGCAATGTACAACACGTTTCAGGTAATGCCATGCCCGAGGCAAAGCATGTTCTTTAAAAAATCTGTGCTTGAAAAAGAAAATTACTTTGACGAAAAATTCAAACTGATGGCTGATTACGACTTGATTTTAAGGCTCGTACTCAAAAAATACAAAGGAATTTATTTTGACGGGAATTACACAACCTACAAAGCAGGACAGGTTTTGACAAACGAAGCAGAGCGCGGAAACAACGAAGCAAAAATGATTTTCCACAAAAATTACAAAACGCTCTATCCGCTTAACAACGAGGTTCTGGACAAAATGGTGAACATCTCGGAATTTCCGAAAGAATTGCTGAACAAACTTGCAACAAGATTTCCGGATGAGGACAGGGATTTGTTTTTCGAACGCTGTGAACAAATGCATCAGCTCAGACTTGAAGCATACAGGCAGCGCAATCAATAATTTTGGTATATTATAATAAAAAAGGGATATAAAATGACTGAACAAAAAATAGCGGTTATCGGCTGCGGATTATGGGGAAGAAACATCGTCAGAAATTTTCACAACCTGAATGTTCTGGAAATGGTCTGCGATATTGATGAAGATAATATTGCAAAAATCAGGGAAACCTACCCTGATTTAAAAATCACAAAAGATTTTAACGACATAATTAACAACCCCGAAATAACTTCGGTTGCGGTTGTTACACCGAGCCACACGCATTACAAAATGGTTAAGGCCATGCTTGAGGCCGGAAAAAATGTTTACGTTGAAAAACCGATTTCGACTGTTGCTCAGGAAGCAAAAGATTTGAAAGATCTTGCCGATAAAAAAGGACTCGTTTTAATGGTCGGACATCTGCTTTTATACCATCCGGCCGTAAACAGATTAAAAATGCTTATTGAAGAAGGCATGCTCGGCGATATTGTGTACGCGCAAAGCGACAGGCTTAACGTAAATTATTTTAAAAACGACAGAAGTGTTATGTGGGATTTAGCCCCGCATGACGTTTCCATGATGAGTTATGTTATCGGCAAAGAACCCGTAAAAATTCTCTCAGCAATCGGCAGTTCAACCGACAGAAACGAAATTATGGACATAACCCACCTTGTAATCGAATTTGAGGACGGGGTTATCGGACATATTACGGACAGCTGGATTACACCGAGAAAACACGTTCAGCTCCTTGTCAGAGGAACTAAAGCAACCGCAATTCTCGACGATACCCTGCCCGATCACAAACTTACGATTTATGATAATTTCAGCGCTGATAATACAAAAAATATTACGCTGGATTACCTTGAAATAGAACCGCTTAAACTTGAATGCCAGCATTTCATCAGCTGCTGCGAATCAGGCAAAAAAGCCCGTTCTGACGGTGATAACGGTTTTATGGTAACAAAAATTCTTGAACAGGCTGAAAAAATGATGCTCGGCGACAGAGCTAAAAAACTTGATCAGGTTGATTTCGGGCTTTCAAGAGTAAAACAGCATTTATAAATAAGGAGAAAATCATGGCGAATTTTATATCAATTTTCAGAATATTTGTTGCGTTTCTGGCAGTATATTTATTGTTCATACCAGCAACCTGGGCTTATGTGATTGCGTTTGTATTAACAGTAATCGCGTTTATCCTTGACGGTGTTGACGGATATGTGGCAAGAAAATTCAACGAAGCCTCTCAACTGGGGTCAGTCCTTGATATTATGGGCGACAGAATTGTTGAAGCAACATACTGGATTATTTTTGCGGTATTAGGATGGCTTAGTCCGATTTTCCCGATAATCTGTATAGCAAGAGCGTTTACAACGGACAGTCTGAGAAGCGTTGCACTCGCTCAGGGTTACACCGCGTTCGGCGAAACTTCAATGCAGTCAAGTAAAATCGGCAAATTCATCTGCGCTTCAAAATTTATGAGAATAAGCTATGCGGTGGCTAAAGTTGCGGCATTTATTTTGATAATCGCCGCCAACACTCCGGGATTTGAAATTTATCCGGCATTTGACACAATGAACATGATTGCGGTAACTTTTGCCTGGATTGCCATTATATTCTGTGTTGTCAGAGGAATTCCGGTAGTTGCGGAAAGCAAAAAATTATTCGAGAAAAAGTAATGTTTAACATCGTGCTTTATGAACCTGAAATTCCGCAAAACACCGGAAACATCGCAAGATTATGCGCCTGCACCGGTGCAAGCCTTTATCTTGTCGGCAAACTTGGATTTTCACTTTCAAGTAAATACACAAAACGTGCCGGTCTTGACTACTGGGACAGCGTTGACATCCATAAAATTGATACTATGGATGAACTGCTTGAAGCACATAAAGACGCTGATTTTTATTATCTGACAACCAAAACGGACAAATTGTATACCGATATAAAATTCAAAGACGGCGATTTTTTGGTGTTCGGGCCTGAAACACGCGGACTTCCCGAAAAATATGTAAAAGATAAAAACGCTCTGACAATTCCGATGAAAGAAGGGCAAAGAAGCCTTAATCTTTCAAATTCGGTCGCAATCGTATTATATGAGGCTATAAGACAAAATGGACTTTAAATTACCCGAAAGAATTCAGGACTCACACAAAGGAACTTACGGCAAAGTGTTAAACGTTGCCGGTTCAAAATACATGCCGGGTGCGGCATATCTTTCAAGCGTTTCCGCGCTCAAAATCGGCTGCGGATACTGTTTTCTTGCATCAGAAGAAAGCGTTTTGCACACAGTTGCAGCCCAAACTCAAAATGTTGTCTTTGTACCTTTAAAAGATATTAAAAAACAGTTAAAAACAGCTGATGTTTTATCTGTGGGATGCGGACTTTCGACTTCAGACAAAGCGAAAAATATTTTCAAAACAGCAATAAATTCCGCCGGAAATATCCCTGTTGTAATCGACGCGGACGGATTAAACATACTTATCCGGGCAAATGTTAATCTTCCGGAAAAACTGATTTTGACCCCGCACCCAAAAGAAGCCGCAAGACTTTTAAATACATCTGTTGAAAATATTCTGAACGATAAAGTTAAAAGCGCAAAAGAAATTTCTGAAAAATATAACTGCACAACTGTTTTAAAAGGACACAGAACGGTTGTCTGCTCAAAAGATTTTGAAATTTATATAAACGAAACAGGCTGCAGCGCGCTTGCAAAAGCCGGCAGCGGAGATGTTCTGACCGGCATGATTGCAGGACTTCTTGCACAAAAAATGCCGCTGTATGATGCGGCAAAAACAGGAGTATATCTCCACGGATTATGCGGAGAATTTGCAGCAAAAGAGCTTACCGAATACGGAGTAATGGCGTCCGATTTGATAAGCTCTATACCTTTTGTTATCCGAAATATTCTATAATATGTTCAACTAATTCGGCAACTTTTTTTGCTTCTTCTTCTTTGGCTTTTTTCTTTTTAGCCGCTTCTTTTTCAGCTTCTTCTACGAGTGATTGAGCTGAATCATATAGATATTCGTGGGTTTTGCTTGCTTTTTGTGGGGCAATTTTAGGGATTAAATCCGTATCACTTACAAATTTTGCTGCGCAATTCGGCAAAAAACTTACTTTCATATTTTTCTCCTTTTTGTTATACAAATATTAATGCGCGTAAATCCAGGAATTGCTAAAAAATTTTTTTAAAATTTACAATAGTTAATAATGCAGAATCAAGATAAAGAATCAGCATCCGGTCAGTTTACCCATTACAACTCTTTTTTCGGCACCTGTGCAGGACGGAAGATTATTCGGAATATTATACCATCTGCAATAACCCAGAAGCGCAAACGCCATTACTTCTTTAAAATTATTTGAAATTCCGTAATCTTCATGGGTTTTCAGTTTAATATGGCGCGGAAGATAAGACCTCAAAAATTTCATAAGCGCAGGGTTGTATGCACCGCCGCCGCCTATTATAACTTCTTCTATATCTGTATCTACAAATCTTTCATAAGCCGAGGCAATCGTTTTTGCCGTAAGTGCCGTAACTGTTGCTATAATATCTTTCGGGTTTTCGGGCCCGAATTTAAGTGCATTTTCTATATAAACAGGCGAAAAGTATTCCCGGCCGGTTGTTTTGGGAGGATTTTTAAAATAGTATTCATCCTGCATAAGACAATCAAGCCAGCTTTCGGAAACATTACCCGATGCTGCAATCATACCGTCATTATCAAAAGGTTTGTTGAAAAATTTATTCATGCAGTAATCAATTATGATATTTCCCGGGCCGGTGTCAAATCCAAAGGTTTCTTTTTCTTTTGAAATAACCGTAACGTTTGAAATTCCGCCGATATTCTGGATTGCAAGATTGCGGCCCTTAAACCATTTTTCATCCGCAAAACAAACCAATGGCGCTCCCTGCCCGCCTGCTGCAATATCTGCTTGTCTGAAGTCAGATATAACCGGACATCCGGTTTCTTTTGCAATAACAGCACTTTCGCCGATTTGCAGCGTACTTTTTAAAGAAATTCCGTCAAGGCTTTCATCAAAAGGATAATGATAAACCGTCTGACCGTGGCTTGAAATAAAATCAGGCTTGCCGAATTCCGATATCAAAACCTGACAGGCATCTGCAAAACACTTTCCGACAGCAAAATTCATCCGGCAAATATCTTTCACTGACGCTTCGCCTCTGAAAATTTGAAAAAGTTTTGCTCTTATATGTACAGGATATTTGTAATTAATCCCCGATATAAGCCGGCATGACAAATCAGGCATGACCTCGCACAAACCTGCATCAATACTGTCGCACGAGGTTCCCGACATTAAAGCTATAACTCTTTTGGACTCAAGTTCTTCCATATCTGTATAATATAAAAAAGCTTGTAAATACACAAGCTTTTTAAAACTATCCCTCTCCCAAAATTAAATTTTCCTTCCTAAATAATAATCCCTAATCAACGCTATCCCTCTTTTTCGCCATCACCTCTGTTTCTCATACTTTCAACTGTATATCCGGTAGCCGTTAAGCTGATGATATTAATGTAAAACTAAGTTACGGATTTGACAAGCAAAAAAAAATTATTAATTGTTTACAATTGACCATGCCCCTATATTTTTTGCGGAAAAATTCAAGTTCTTAAATCTTAATGAAGAAAATTTAATGAAATTAAGTTAATTTTTGGCGTTTTTTTAGTTGACAAAGGAAAATTACGAAAAAATAAAAAAGCATGCCTTGGAACAAAAATTTGTAGTAAAATAAGAGTATGAAAGAATTTATGCAAAATGAAAAAGTGACATATAATCTTATGTCATTTACGGCGTTTAAGTCGATGCTGTTGTTTTCGTATCTGCTTGAAGCCCCGCGCTCTTATGCGGAAATCCGCGACTATTTTGCACAGCAAAAATATCTAAAAGAAACTATTTCAATTGATACTCTGCGCGTGTACATCAACTCGCTTGAAAGATTAGGCTGCGAAATTGTACGCGGTAAAAAAGCCGAAGGCTCAAAATATAAACTTTTAAAACATCCTTTTACTCTGAAAATCAGCGATGAAAACGCAAAAAGTATTATAAAAGTGTTCAAAAGCATTTTAAAATCAATTGAAATTGATGATTTACTCTCAATAACAAAATTTTTCGACAAAATAGCGAACGCAACCGAAAATCCGGAACTTAAAGAAACTCTTGAAAATATTTCACCGCTCAAAAAAATAGATCCGGAAATTTTAAAAATGCTGATTATTGCGTGCCGCAAAAATGATGAGATTTCAATCCTGTACCAATCACCGGCTTCGGGATTAAAGAATATTGATGTCTTACCGGAAAAACTCACCGTCACTAACGGAAAAGTCTATCTGTACGGTACAAGTCCTAACTACAGCAATACAGCAAGATTTCTTGTCAACAGGATAAAAGAAAAACCGGTGACCAAATTGCAAAAAACAATCAAACCCAAAGCCGATCCGGTTATCATAGGATGCGAATTGTACGACAAAACAATCCCGCTTCTTGAAAACGAAAAAATAATATCCGAAGATGAAAACAAATTAACCATAGAAATAACATCGGTTAATAAATTTACCGCACGTCAGAGAATCCTGTCATTGGGACGGGATTGCAAAGTATTGTATCCTCAATCTTTCAAGGAGGATATCATTTCGGCTTTGAACAAAATGAAGGAGAAATACATTGCAGAAGAAGTTTAAAGAAAAATATAACGAAGGCTGCATAAAAGTTTTCACTATAATTAAACTGCTTTACGAAGACAGAGCATACTATGACGATGTTATGGCAGTATTTATGACCGAAGGCGATAAAGAAAAACAGCATGTCATGCTGAACAAATTCTTAAATACTCTGAAAATTTTCGGACTTAAAATTGTAAAAACCAACAACCAGTATAAACTTTTAAACAATCCGTTTCCGGTACCGTTTGATTTTGACGACATAAAATCGGTAAACTGCTTTGAAAAATATTACAATGCACTGCCGGAAGGCAAACTTAAAAACAGTCTGAAACTATTTCTTGACACCGTAAAGGAAAGATTTAACGATCAGGCAAACGAAATGCTTTTAACAATGGAATCTACCGATAAAGCAGACTTTTCATTCTACTTTGCAGACAGGAGAGAACAAATCGACCGCTGCGAAAAAGTATGCCGCGACAGCTTTAAAATCAATTTGAAATATCTTGATAACAATGAAGAAATTTCAGTATTTTGTATTCCCAAACAAATGATTTATGAAAACAAACAGGCACTTTTAAGGGTGTACAAAATCAGCGAATGCGAGATAGCCGATATTCCGGTTCCAAAAATAACCGAGATAGAACAGCTTCCTACAATAAAAGCCGGTCTTGAGGTTCCTAAAGTCGTAACTTACAAAATAACCGGCAGACTTTCAAATGCATATATTTTGAAAGAGAATGAATATATGCGCGAACAGCTGCCTGACGGTTCTAAAATTATCGTGAATAAGGGTGAACCGACAGAACAGCTGTTGAAAAGGCTTTTGAGATACGATTATGACTGCACCGTTCTGGCTCCGAAAGAACTGAGAACAAAAATGATATCGCTTATAAACGATACGCTGAAAAATTACGCCTGAAATTTTTTTTAACATTAAAAGTAATTTGAAATCTTGTGTGCTAACATAGAATATATGAACAGACCTTACGTACCGTTACACCTGCACAGTGAATATTCCTTATTGGACGGGGCAATAAGGGTCAAAGAGTTGTGCGAATTTGCAAAAGAAAACAACATGCCGGCAGTTGCAATAACAGATCACGGTGTGATGTATTCCGCGATAGAGTTTTACCGCGTTGCAAAGGAAACCGGTATTAAAGCGCTTATAGGCTGTGAATTTTACGTCCATGACGGTGATATTCATGAAAAAAATGCCTCGCATAATCCTTTGTATCACCTTGTTTTAATTGCAAAAGATAAAACAGGTTATATGAACCTTGTAAAACTGGTTTCTATCGCGCACTGCGAAGGCATGTATTATAAACCCAGAATAAATTTTGAACTTCTGGAAAAATATCATGACGGTTTAATTTGCAGTTCCGCCTGCCTCGGCGGTGAAGTGCTGCAGAACCTTCTGAATAAAAATTACGAAGGCGCAAAAGAAGCTGCAAAAAAATATAAAGACCTGTTCGGCGAAGATTATTATATTGAGCTTCAGGATCACGGACTTGAAGAACAAAAAAGAACAAATCCTGATTTGATAAAAATCGCAAAAGAGCTTGATATAAAAATGATTATTACAAACGACTCTCATTATCTGCGAAAAGAAGATGCCGACTGGCATGACACGCTTTTATGCCTGCAGACAAACGCATTAAAAGATGACCCGAACCGGTTCCATTTTCCGAATAACGAATTTTACGTAAAAACGCCCGACGAACTCCGCGACGCTTTCAGATGGCTTGACAGCGAAACTTTTGACCAGTGTATACAAAACACTGTTGATATAGCCGAACAGTGCCACCTGACGCTTCTGGGCGAAAAAAGTCCTCTGCCGTATTACGAAGTTCCCAAAGGACACACCGCAGAAAGTTATCTTGATTTAAAAGTACACGAAGGCTTAAAAGCCAGATACGGAGATATTCCTCCCGAAATTGAAAAACGTGTAAAATACGAACTCGGAATTATTGAGCAGATGGGATTTTCCGCCTACTTTTTAATCACATGGGATTTTATACACTTTGCAAAAACGCACGATATTCCGGTAGGCCCCGGCAGAGGCTCTGCTGCAGGATCAGTTGTCGCCTACGCACTCGGAATTACAGACCTTGACCCGATTGAACATCACCTGTTGTTTGAAAGATTCTTAAACCCCGAACGATACAGCATGCCTGATGTCGATATCGACTTTTGTATTGAGCGCCGCGGCGAAGTAATAGATTACGTAACACAAAAATACGGAGCGGATAAAGTCTGCCAGATTATCACATTCGGAACTTATGCCGCAAAAGCCGCAATGAAAGGTGTTGCAAGAGTATTTAACATTCCGTTTGCAAGAAGTAATTATCTTTCATCTTTAATTCCCGCAGAACCCAAAGCCAAAATTGAAGATGCACTGAAACCGGGAATGGAACTGAAAAAACTCTATGATGAAGATCCTGAAGTCAAAAAACTTGTGGATATGGCAAAAGCCATTGAAGGGATTAAAAATAACGTGGGCACCCACGCCGCAGGTGTTATCATTTCTCACAAACCGCTCAACGAAATTGTTCCGGTACAACCCTCAAAAGACGGTATTATAGTAACCGAATATCCTATGGCTGACCTTGAAAAACTCGGGCTTTTGAAAATGGACTTTCTTGGATTGAGAAACTTAACAATGATTTCCAAGACCATGAAACTTATAAAACAACGCCGCGGCATAGAATTTGATATAAATAAAATTCCTCTTGATGACAAAGAAACATACGAAATGCTTGAATCAGGCGACACTGACGGTGTCTTTCAGCTTGAATCAACAGGGATGAAAAAACTTGTAAAAGATTTAAAGCCTGACGTATTTGAAGATTTGGGCGCTCTTGTTGCACTGTTCCGTCCGGGCCCGCTTGAATCCGGCATGGTTCAGGATTTCGTTGAAAGAAAACACGGAAGGCAAAAAATCAGTTACGCACACCCGCTTTTGGAACCCGTATTAAAAGATACCTACGGCACAATCGTTTATCAGGAACAGATTATGCAGGTGTTTCAGGTGCTGGCGGATTATACCCTCGGTCAGGCAGACATGGTTCGCCGTATGATGGGTAAGAAAAAGCTGGATGAAATGGCGCAGCAAAAAGGCAAGTTTATAGAAGGTGCCGCAAGACACGGGATGAGTGCAAAAGATGCCGCTGCCTTGTTTGAACAAATTGAAAAGTTTGCGTCTTACTGTTTTAACAGATCGCATTCGGCTGCTTACGCTTTTGTAGCTTATCAGACAGCATATTTAAAATGCCATTATAAAGTGGAATATCTTTCATGTCTTTTATCAAGCGTTTCAAGCGATCAGGATAAAACACAGCTTTATATAGAAGAAGCACAGAAAAACGGAATAAAAGTAATGCCGCCCGATATAAACAAATCGTACGCGGAATTTGCGCCTGACGGAAATAATATCAGATTCGGGCTTGCATCAATAAAGCAGGTCGGCGAAGTTGTTGTTGAGGCTATTATAAAAGAACGCGAAGCAAACGGCGAATATAAATCAATATATGATTTTTGCAAACGCGTTGATCCCAAATGCACAAATAAGCGTGTAATGGAAGGATTAATTAAATCCGGTGCATTTTCAAATATTGAAAAAAGCAGAAAACAGCTTCTTGAAAATCTTGAATACATAGTTTCAACCGCAAACAAAGAAGCTCAAGCCAAAGAACTCGGGCAGGTAAGTCTTTTTGCGGGCCTGCAGGACAGTGAAGATTTTGCTGGAACAAAATTCCAACTGTCAGGAAGCGATGAAGAATTTGACCAGCGCCAGCTGCAAAATTTTGAAAAAGAATTTTTGGGATTTTACGTAACAAGCCATCCGCTTTCAACAATCCGCGACAAGCTGCCGTTTTTGATGACGCATAAAATTACCGAGATTGCGGGACTTCCGAATGACAAAGTGGTAACAATATGCGGCTTGATAACAACCGCCCGGCAAATCCCGACAAAAAAAGATCCGACAAAATTCATAAAATTTGTAACGGTAGAAGATTTAACAGGAAAAATTGAAGTGGTGTGCTTCAATAACAAACTTGCGGACTTCGGAACATTTTTAGAACCCGAACAGCGCGTAATAATTTCCGGCAAAGTAAGCAAACGCAGCGAAGAAGAAGCCGCATCAATAATAGTGGATTCGGTAAAACCCGTTGATAATTCAAACATATTTACAATTGAAATAAAAGACGAACTTAAATATGAAGAATTAATTCTCCTCAAACAGATACTATGCGCTTACGCCGGTTCTGATCCCGTAATATTAAAGCTAAAAGACGAAAATTCCGAAGTCAAAGTTCTGACAGCCTCAATGTTCTGGGTGGATTCTTGTAACGACCTTGTAAATAAAATAGAACAAAAATTCAAAGACAGAATTACGGTTAACGTAAAATCTCTTGATAACACGGAAGAAAAGGCTGCATAAAAAAACACTTGCAAAAAAAAATTGCTCATGTATAATAAGAATACGGCAGAAAATGCGGGGGTAATTCAGTGGTAGAATGCTTCCTTGCCAAGGAAGATGTCGCGAGTTCGAGCCTCGTCTCCCGCTAATTAAAAAGACCCACCTTATGGTGGGTCTTTTTAATTAGCTGAGATAATGGATTGACGAAGCCTTTTTGCGAGTTGCGCGAGGGAGCTGAGGCTGGAGCGCTTTTGCGTTTGTGATGAAATCACATTAGCAAAACGCGGAATGCCGTTACTCGCGACCGAGCAAGACACGAGCCTCGTCTTCTGTTAACCCACCTTATGGTGGGTCTTTTTAATTAGCTGAGATGAAAATTACCATCCTAAATATTTAACAAATTTTACAAAAAGACATATTAAAAAAAATATTATAGAATAAAGAAATGGAAGAATTGAAAAAGCGGTTATATAAAATTTTGTTAATTTTGCTTGCCGTGTTGGTTATAATTTTCGCAGTTTTGCAGGCAAGCGGGAATTTATATATATTTTTATCAACAACACCGGATAATAACACTGCAGCCTTTAAATATACCGCAAAAATTTCAAAAGACATAAACAACATTTTTGAAAATTCAATAAAGGGCCTCCGCAAATATTTTCCTGACGCAAAATTAATATACACAAACGCATACGGCTCCGGATTTTTAAAAAACAACCTGACAGCAGGTGATTTTGACTACAGTGCCGGAATTTATACCGGCGAATTTCAATATACGGGAAATAACAGTGCGGAAATTGCAAAACAAATTATAAAAATGTCCGAACTTCATCAGGCAAGCCTTTACAGCAGCTTGCAGAATTCGGGATTTTATATCGCACACTTGCCGCGACCGGAAATCAAAAACCGCAGAACAGATTCTGACATAGACTTTATTCAAATGTCGCTTAAAAATACCCTTTCCGGCCGCCCGTACAAAATAAAAACAAAAAACGGGATTTTTATAATGGATGCCGATGAAATTATGCTGCCTGACTATGATTATATAAAATTATACAGCAGGGATGTTTCTTACGGAAAGACTTACCGCAAAATAATGCGCGAAATCTCAATTTCTGTATACTACAGTTTTGATTTAATAAATCAAGGCAAAAAAACAAGAATAACTATGCTTCCAGAGACATCACTGGGCAAAAGGCTTTACAAACCGCAGGACAGATATTTTGTGCAGAATGTCTACACGGGTTCCGGTTCCTTAAAATACCTGATTAACACAATGGGACAAATGAACAAAAAAAATTATTTTGATACACGTATGATAAATTACTTTCAGCACTTTACACTAAATGAATATGGAAACAGCCGGCTTTCGATAAGTCCTGTAAAAGCCGCAAAAAGGCTTTTGCAATGCACCGGACTTCTGCGCCCGATTTTGCCGGACAAAGCCGCAAAAGAAATAACATCAAAAGTTCATAAAGCACTTTCAAATCCTACAGTTGCGCTGATTAACGACTATTACAACGCCAACGGAATCTTATACGATATTACGCAGCATGACCTGCTTTATGAGAGCATGAAAAAAGAGAAAGAAATTTCAAGACTGCTGAACGATATGGAAAAAATTCTCACCGAAATGATTAACGACAGAAATTTTACATACGCTGAACTAAAACCCCTTTTTAATTATCAAAAAGCGATAAACAACGAAGAAAATCTTAAACAGTATATTCATAAGCACTTTAAAGAAACCGACGACTACCTTAAACTTCTAATGTACAAAAAAATGCCCGAGGGCAAAAACTTTAACGGCTACATGCTTTATTTAAACAAAATCCTTGAAACAGCGGGTATATACAATATAAAAATGTACAATGACCGTCCGCATCACGTCTATGTATTCAAAGATAATCTGCCGGCAAAAATAAACATAAACGCCCTGACAAAAATGAACAACATATATTTCACCAACATGTTTGATAAAGACACTGAAATTGAATATATGGAAGCAAAAGATTTTTACGGCAATACAAAAGATTTGGGCTACATCTGGCTTCGCCATAATCCGAATAAACTTGAAGATGATATATTTAACGAAATCAAAAAACTTATGCAAAAAGACAAATACAGATTTCACCTGAGAATATACACAGGCAAGATGAAAAACTCTTGACATTAAGTTTTTTTCTTAATAGAATAAGACATGTGACGCCGGCATAGCTCAACGGTAGAGCAACGGTTTTGTAAACCGTAGGTTGTAGGTTCGATTCCTATTGCCGGCTGTTTGCCTAGATGAGCAAAAGCCCTTGTGGCTCAGAGGTAGAGCACTCCCTTGGTAAGGGAGAGGTCACGAGTTCAAGTCTCGTCAAGGGCAATTTTTGAAAATTTAATGGGTAGGTGCCCGAGTGGCTAAAGGGAGCAGACTGTAAATCTGCCGTCGCGAGACTACGGTGGTTCGAATCCACCCCTGCCCACCATACTTCTCCTTGAATGTATGCAAAAATTGTTAAAATCGGATATTTATATCCGATTTTTTATTTAGTAATCTATATTTTAATGTCCAATCTGTTGTTACTACAATAATCTGTCGGTTGGGCATACTTGAATTGTCACCTAAAAACAGTAATCAACAGGACGAATTTAACTTTTGTCCGCTTTAATTCTTCCAAAAAATGTATTTACTCCTTTTGGAAGTATTATAAAACAAAACAAGATATCAAACAACAGATTTATAATTTGCGATAAACCCCGTTCGCAGTATAATAAATGTATGAACAAATCCGAACTTATTAAAACATGTCTGATTTCAGATGATGCAGTTGAAACCTATCCGTTCAAGGATGACAAATACGGTAAAATCCCGATTTTACGGCACAAAAGCAACGGCAAATGGTTTGCGCTTATATTTTATCTTGACAAAAAATTGTGTATAAATCTAAAGTGCGACCCGCATCATTCAGCAATTTTAAGAGATTTATATCCGTTTATAACTCCGGCATGGCACATGAATAAAGTCCACTGGATAAAAGTTGAAGTGGACAAAACACCCGTTGATATGCTGAAAGAACTCATTGAAGAAAGTTTTGAACTGACAAAATAAAACCTCCCGTTTAAGGAAGGTTTTATTTTTTAAGTTTTTCAGTTTCTTACAACATAGTTTTTCTCAATTCTTCGGAAGATTTCGGACTGAGATAAGCCGGCGCGATATCAAACACTGTTTTGCAGCCTGATTGGCCTTCTTTATACAACCTGTATGCAGCTCTTGCGTACGCAACAAGTACGCTTGACGTAAATCCGGGGTTTGAATCGAGTTTAAGGCTGTATTCAATAATGTGTTTTTCCTCTTTATTGAACCCTGTTGCACCTGATCTTAAAACAAAACCGCCGTGCGGAATTCCGCTGTGATTTTTCTTTAATTCTTCTTCGGTAATAAAGTGGACCGTTGTATCATAGTCAGAAAAATAGTTCGGCATAGTAACTATTTCGTGTTCTACCTGTTTTGGGTCTGCACCTTCTTCCAACACGACAAAACATTCTCTTGTATGCTTTTCTCGGGTTGAAAGAACAGGATTTTCGCCGTTTTTAACCGATTGCAGCGCTTTTTCTACCGGAACTGTGTACTGTTTTGCATCTTTTACACCCTTAATGCGTCTTATCGCATCCGAATGTCCCTGGCTGACACCTCTGCCCCAGAATGTATAGTCATTACCTTCGGGCAAAATCGCGTTTGCATACATTCTGTTTAAAGAAAATAAACCCGGATCCCAGCCGACTGAAATAATTGCGACTTTTCCGCCTTGTTTTGCTGCATTGTCAACATTATTGAAATGTTCGGGGATTTTTGCATGGGTGTCAAAACTGTCGATCACATTGAAGATTTTTGCATATTCCGGAGTTTGAACCGGCAAATCCGTCGCACTTCCGCCGCAAAGAATCAAAACATCAATTTTGTCTTTCCAGTTTTCAATTTCGTCAATCCCTAAAACTTTTGCGGATTCCGTTTTAATCTTGACACTGTCGGGATTTCTCCGTGTAAACACAGCCGCAAGCTCCATATCAGGATTCTGTCTTACAGCAGCCTCAACACCGCGTCCCAGATTTCCGTAACCTAAAATACCGATTTTCATAGCTGCACCTCTTTCGTGTAAAAATAACACTCAAAATATAACACGAAATTATTAATGCATACAAAAATATTAAGAAAAATTACTCTTCAATCAAAATATTATCCTGAACGGATGCAAAGATACCTAAAATATGCTGTTCTTCTGCACTAAAAGGAGTATTCGGAACGAATTTATTACGCGCGCCGCCTGTAAACACACTGTTTAACTTTTCAGGCCCCGCAACATTTGCAATCTTTGAAACTTCACCTGCACCAACCATTTTACCGATATTGTTTACGTTGAACTCCATAGAGGTATCCTTTCATTTTTACAAATATTTTATCGGCATATATTGCAAAAAACTTTAGCCGAAAAGCTGCAAATATTAACTAATGTTTACAATCAATTGCGACAAAAAAGATTTAAAGGTAATATAAGAATGTTGCAGAATATATAGGAGTATTTATATGAAGAAATTATTGAAGGGGCTTTTATCCGTACTGGCACTCGCTTTGACAGTAACGGCAGCCGGTGCGTTTCCTGATGTATCGGATGATCACTGGGCAGCATCGCAGATTAAAATGCTGACGGAACAAAGTGTAATCGTAGGTTATCCTGACGGCACATTCCGGCCGGATCAAAACGTAACCAGAGCCGAATTTGCTTCAATGGCTATTAAGGCTCTAGGACAGGAAAACACAAAAGTTGTTCAGCCGGTTGATTTTTCCGATATAACAAAAGACTACTGGGCTTATGACGCAATACAAAAAGCTCTGTATTTTGAACTTGTATCGGCACCGGAAGAAGGAGAAGCCTTCAGACCTGATGATTCCGTATCACGCGCAGAATCGCTTGCGGTTGCGGTGAATGCTTTGACTACCGAACAGATAAGCGTACAAAAAGCGCAGGAAGTTCTCGCAAAAGCATACGCTGACGCACACACAATTCCGGAATGGTTTGTAATACCGGCAGGCAAAGCCGAAATTTTAGGCATGATGGTAATAATGCCCAGCGCTGACAAGGCTAAAATTGAAGCTGACAGACCCGCAACAAGAGCGGAAGTTGCCGCTATATTATTCAAAATGATGGAACAGGCAAAACTGAATCCGAACGCAAAACTTGCTGAAGCTATGAGAAAGAAAACAGGTGAAGGCTTTGTTGTTGAAAATGCAACAGTTCAGGGAAGCGTCGGTACAATTCCGGCAGGTTCGGTTGTTCCGGTTCAATTAACAAAATACATAAGCTCACAAACCTCGGAACCCGGAGAATTATACATGGCAATTGCCGCACAAAATTACGTAACAAAAGACAAATATATTCTTGTTAATAAAGGAGCTGCACTCAAAGGCCAGTTAATTGACGTAAGACCGGGAAGATGGTTTGTAAGAAACGGTGTTCTTGTTCTGGAAAACGCCTTGATTACGACAAACAACGACCAGACTGCCGTATTCAACGCCACATCAAATATTAAAAAAGACAGAAACTGGTTTATGAAATTTGTCCGCTTCTGCTTTAAAGGCGAAAAATTGGAAGTACCTGCGGAAGGAACAGTAAATCTGCAGCTTCTGAAACCTATAACGGTTGACTTGACTAACGGATGGATAATTGAAAAATAACTGAAAAGAGCCTCTTAAGAGGCTCTTTTTTTAGTCCTTTCATCCTGATAAACTTTCACATCAGCGTGCAATGCCGCCGTGAGATTAAGTTTATTTTTTATCTTTTACGAACCCGATTTGCACAATATCTTTGCCGAAACGGCTTTCTAAATTATCAAAACATTTTGACAGTTTTTCTTTTTTTGAATCCACAGCCTCATCAGAGAACAAAAACAACTGTTCTTCACTGTTAGAGCGCAAACCTTCAAGAATAATTCCGGTACTGCGATAAAGAATAGACGGTGAATGGATTTTTTCAAGCAAAGAAAAAGCAATGTCGGAAATTTCCGGCTCAAACGAAGTCGGCACCGGAATAATCTTTTTTTCATAACTTACTTTAAAATCTTTTGTTCTGAGCATAACACCTATGGTCGAAGCCTTGCAGTCGATTTTTCGTAATTTTCTGCAGGCGGAATGAATGTGATAATTCAGTTGATTTTTAATATAATTCAAATCGGATGTAAAAATTCCGAAGGCACTTGTTTTCTGGATAGATTTCGGGATTTTTTCTTCGTTAACAACCGGCGAAACAATTTCGCCCAAAAGTTCATGCTTCATCTCCAGGGCATGTATTCCCGCGAGCTTATCCAGAAAAATATCTTCTTTAGCGGTCAAATCAGCAGCTGACAAAATTCCGGCTTTTTTGAACGAAACCGTCAGATTTTTTCCGATACCCCAAATCTCTTCTATTTTAGTATTTTTAAGTTCGGTTTTAATTTTGTTGTTTCCGATTAAATATACCCCGTTTTCTGTATTTTTTGCTTTGTCGGAAGCAAGTTTTGCAAGCGTTTTGGTGGAACTTACGCCGATGGATACCGGAATATCAAGTTTTTCTTTAATTTGCTCTCTTATATATACGGCAAGGTCGAAATAATTTTTTTTATAAAGTCTTTTAAGTCCGGTAAGTTCAATAAACGCTTCATCAACCGAATATACCTGAACTTTCGGACTGAATTCACGCAAAAGATTCATAACTTCGCGGGAAATTTCCCCGTACAAATCGTGATGGCAGGAAACATAAACCGCTCCGGGAAATTCAACTTTTGCCAGAAAATAGGGCTGCCCCATACGCACACCCATTTTCTTTGCTTCTTTAGAACGTGAAATTACGCACCCGTCTTTATTAGAAAGCACGCAGACGGGTTTTCCTTTCAATTCGGGATTAACCTTCTGTTCGCAGGATACAAAAAATGAATCGCAATCAACAAGTGCAATAACTTTCATAACAGTATTATACAGACATAAAAGGTAAAATTCAAATACGGGAATATTTGTTGAGAAATTCGCTCAGCATCTCATCAATATTAGATATATCCTGCCCGTCCGGGTTTTCCGGAACACGTTTTAAAATATTAAGCAGATCCGATGATCGCGCCGTAATTCCGGCATCGAACATAATCGCATTATACCTCGGTGCCAGCATTTCTATATCGTCATATGGCAGATTAACTTTTACGGCCGCAAGCACACATTTTTTGAAAATCAAATGCATATTCTTAATATCCTGCTCCTCCAAGCAAGCTGCCGGAAGAAGTCTGTCCGGCTGGAAAAACACCTGAAGAAGCGTTGAGAGTCTGTTTTTATCGTGAAAAAGCACCTCTTCATTATCAATATCATCAACAACGCGGATTTCATCCGCAACTTTCATAAAATTTTTTGCATTCAAAATATCATAAGAATATGTAAAATTATTTTTGGTGCGGTAATTATTCATATACTTAAAATCAAAGGCCAGCCTGTCATAAGCAGACTGCGGAAGATTAGCAAATTCCTCCAGATATTTGCTAAAATACTTCAATTTATCTTCCAATAAAAGCATATTGTTATCGAGACCGCACGACATAACAATCTTATCTTCCATGGCATTACGTAAAATATTAACGTTGCCGAAGCGTGCCACCGGATTTCCGTAATAGCATTTGAGCCCCTCTGCTGCGCGGTTTAGCACGGTATTTTCGGGAAGTTTCATCGCACCGAGGTAAAAATACTCCGTGTTTAAAATTGAATTATACGGAATGCGCATTACATAGTAATCATCTATTTTGTAAACCTTATTGAAAGACCCGCCGCCGACATAATTGTAAGGTGTCATAGATTGCATAATCACATCCGCAAATTCATCACCCAAAAGTTCCTCCTGCCGCTCATCAGATTTTGCATTCAGGTTTTCCTCCAGTTTTTTGCTGAACGAAGATTTATAAGCACAGAATGCAGTGCACGAATTTATGCCGCTTATTTTCATACCGGTATAAAGACATGTAAAAATTTATTTTGCTAGTCAATCACGATTTCTTTTTCATGAGAATACGTAACATATCCCAAATTAGCTTTGGGCGGTTTTTTAAGATACTTGGCAAAAGTATGGATTACACCGATTTTGGAAGATTTTGCGCCGGACGAATTTTCTTTTGCAAGTTTTGCACATTTTAAAATAAGCCGGTCATTTTTGTCAGCGGCACGCAAAAGGACATGAGAGCCTGCGCAATCTTTTGTGTGGAACCACAAGTCATCATCTTTTGCAAGTTTTGAAACTATGTAATCGTTTTGTCTGTTGTTTTTTCCTATATAGATTGTGTAATTTTCGCCCTTAATTTCTTTCGGGAAAAGTGCTGATTTTTGGGGCGCCGGAAGTTTTTTTTCAGGCTCAATTTCAGAAGAAATTGCATAGAGATCCGCAATATTTTCCGCTGATTCTATTGAATACAAAAGCTGTTCAAGATAAAGTTTTTCGGCATTCAGACTGGTTATAAGCTCATCAAGTTTCAAATTTGAAGTTTTTGCTTTGTTATAGAGTTTATAAAACCTGTTTGCGTTATCTTTAAGCGTTTTTGTTTCATCAAGTTCAATAGAAATATTTTTGTTATTTTCGTAGTCAAAAACCTCAATTGACTTTGAAAAATCAGAATTATTATAAAGATTTGCCATGATTAAATCGCCAAACAAACGATATTTTTCAGATTTTTCAGGCGACACGCGCTGAGTTAACATTTGTGTCAGAGAGTTTTTGTATTTTTTCAGACGTTTTAATGTAATCTGACGGTAATTTTCTTTTAATTTTAAAAATTTGTTTTGGGAAATAATTTCCGCAAAACAATTGTCAATATTTGTATTGACCGAACCTTTTAAACTTGAGAGCGAATTTTCCGCAGCATACCAGAAATTGTTTTGCTTTGCCGGATAAACATAAGGGAGTCCGCCTGCCATTTCGCGCTCGCGGCTCTTTTCCGCACCGACATTGTGGGCGCAGCCGATTATCAGGTTAGTATCATAGTTATACAATATTACGTTTGAATGTTTGCCCATCAATTCTATTGCAAGACAGAGATAAATTTTTTCCGAAAGCTCGTTGTAAGTTTCAACATAAAATTCTAAAATCCGCTCAAATTCAGGCTGATTAACTTTTGAAATCCGCGCATTTTCAAGATATTTTCTAAGCAGCATGCAAAACATCGGAGGTTTTTGCGGAATTTCAAGCGAACGCATTTCTTCATTTTCCCTGCTCATAAAACAAACGTGAAAAAATTGCGGATAAATATTTACGTACAATTTGCGGGTTTCCCCGTTGTTACGCAAAGTAAAAATCAGCTCGCGCCTTGTCGGCTGCTGAATTTTTTGAATGCGCGCGCCTTGTAAAAACTCACGATTTTCTTCAAGCCACGATTTTAAAGTCACACTGTCAAAAGTTATCATAAACATATTTTACTACAAATCAGGCTCATAAATAAAATTAAAATCGTGCAAAAGTTCTTCGGGTGTAAGATTCAATGCATTGGCAAGTTTAATGAGCGTTGAAAACTTGAGATCAACAAGCCCGTTTTCAATTCTGCTCACTGTGGCAGAGGTTAAAATTTCGCTGTTAAAAGAAAAATTATTAAGCGATTTGTTACGCTCAATACGCAGTTCCCGCACGCGTCTGCCAAACTTTTTTAACAATTCGTAATCTTGCTGTTGCATATATGTAATTGTAATGGTAAACTTTAATTAATTCATTACATGTATGTAACAGAAGGAGAAATAAATGCATAAAAATACAAAAGGTTTCACCCTTGCAGAAGTGCTGATAACCTTAGCAATAATTGGAGTAGTCGCAGCATTAACAATCCCAACATTAATTCAGAACTACCAAGAGAGAGCATGGGGAACCGCATCAGAAGTATTCCAGAGAAAGCTCGGTGAAGCATTAAGGGTAATGAATGTTCAAGGAACTTTAGCAGGCTATACAACAACTGAAGCATTTGTTGATGAACTTTCTAAACATATCAAGATAACAAGAATATGCGATAACGATGATATTACAACATGTTTTGCTGATAAAGTTACATGGGACGGAGAAGAAGTAGAGATGTCTAAAATCAAGACATCCAAAAACTTCGGTAAAGATGATTGGAATACAAACACTGTAGCCGTACAGTTTGCTAATGGTGTGAACGGAGTAATAGCATACAATCCAACAGAAACTTGTAAACAGGACCCATACTCAAATCAAATAACCGGAACAAGCTGTTTAGCAATACTATATGACGTAGACGGCTTCAAAAATCCAAATACACAAAGTAAAGATTTAAAACAAATAAATGTATCCTCCCTTGGTGAAAGCAATTGTGTATTGCAATTAGATGGTTTTTGTTTTACAGCCCCCTTTTTAGCAAATGTACCCTTAACTTATGATGAGTGCATTGCTCATAAAGACGAATGGCAAATAGAATATTGTTACAACACAGATGAGAATTACTGGGGAGGTGTTGTGAAAAAATGCGGAGGCGCACAAAATATGCCAACATTTGAACATCTAGCAAAACTTGCCGATTACATATATAACACAAACGGAGTCGGAGCAGAGGAATCAATTTCATTAGAAATTGACATGTATAAGGTATATGAGTTTGGCGGCGGGAGTTTCGACTTCTTACCCATTCCAACATATATGGCATTTTCTATATACGGAAATGAATACGGCACTGTACCATTTTCTGGCGAAAATGGATACGGAGGGCGTTATTTTTCAGAAACAGGTTCATTTGCCGGTTTTGATGTTCCAACCCGGAGCGGTGGCGTAGGCGTTTGCATTGCCAAATAGCGTGAGTGTCTTATAAGTCGATAACTTATTAAGACACGTCTTAACAGATTATCTATTGACTGGCGTCAAAAAAAATGTTAAAATTAACCCAAAAGGAGAAAAATATGGGCGCATGGCAAATTTGGGCAGGACTCGGTCTTTTATTTCTGATACTTGAAATGACTGTTCCCGGAATGTTTTTTCTGAACTTTGCGGCTGCGGCTTTTATCACGGCGATTTGCGCGATATATATTTTCAACTTGGCAGCGTTGATAATAATTTTTGTTGCGCTGTCACTTGTATCTTTACTTGTTCTGCGGCCGATACTTGTTAAGAAAACACAAAAAAATCAAGAAACCGGTATTGCCGCAAAATATATTGGAAAAACCGCGAAGGTTATAGAAACTGTAACCCCGAACAGCGGAGTAATTTCGATTTACGACGAACGCTGGGAAGCAAGAGCCGACCATGATATTCCTGCAGGAAGCGAAGTTGTTATTGAAAGAAATGAGAGTTTAGTAATGTACGTTAAAGAAAGGGAATAAAATGAGTTTATTTTTATTAATTTTAGTTGTTGCTGCAGTAATTTTTGTTGCAAAAGGAGTTGTAATAGTTCAGCAGGCAGAAGTTGTTATTGTTGAAAGATTGGGGAAATACGACAGAACGCTTGAATCAGGTTTGAATTACATAATCCCGATTCTGGAAGCACCCAGAGGCATTGCCTGGAAAGTTACTCAAAGAGGACTTGACGGCACTACCTATTCTTATATAAAAGAAAGAACAAAAATAGATTTGCGAGAATCCGTATACGATTTTCCAAGACAAACCGTAATCACAAAAGATAATGTTTCAATAAGCATCAATGCGCTTTTGTATTTTCAAATAGTTGACCCTAAAAGTGCTGTTTATGAAATTCAAAACCTGCCTGATGCAATAGAAAAATTAACCCAGACAACATTAAGAAACCTTGTCGGACAGCTTGATTTGGACGAAACTCTGGTATCCCGCGACAAGATTAACAATGAGCTGCGCGCAATACTTGATGAAGCAACAAACAAATGGGGCGTAAAAGTTAACCGCGTAGAGCTTCAAGACATAATTCCTCCGTCTGATATTCAATCTGCAATGGAAAAACAAATGAAGGCAGAACGCGACCGCCGTGCCGCAATTCTGGAAGCTGAAGGCTTGAAAAAATCAGCTATTCTTAAAGCAGAAGGACAGAAAGAAGCCGCAATTAATCAGGCTGAAGGTGAAAAACAGGCTGCAATCTTAAAAGCGGAAGGTATAGCACAGGCCAGAGTAATTGAAGCGGATGCCGAAAAAGAAGCTATCGGCAGAATTATCACAGCGCTTGCAGACAAAGGTAAACCGGATCAGTACCTTGTTGCGATGAAATATCTGGAAACAATGCAGGCAATCACAAGCGGCGAAAACAATAAAATTGTTTACATGCCGTACGAAGCAACCGGAATTTTATCTTCGGTTGACGGCATTAAGGAAATGTTTAACAAAAACTAATCATGGAAAAAATATTAAAAAGACCTGAAGTTATTTTTATAATAATTGCTTTATTTTTCGGAACTTTATTCAGCGTTTTGACGCCGCCAACAAAAGTTGCAGATGAACCGGCGCACCTGTTAAGAAGCTGCGAAGTTGCTGACGGGATTTTTTATAACAAAACACCGGCACAAAATGTTAAATCTGATAAATATTTTTTAACTGTCTTTAGCCGAGATAACTATATAGGACAGCATCAGGCAACCGGTTATTCGCCTGTTTTGTACACAATTCCTGCAGCCGCAATAAAAATCGGGAGCCTGTTTACGGGAAACGGGTTATTACTTTTTTATTTTGCAAGATTTTTAAATATGCTTTTTTGGATATCTGTTACTGCTCTTGCAATTAGGATAACACCTGTTTTTAAATGGTTATTTCTTTTTGCCGCCTTGCTTCCAATGACAGTTTTTGAGGGCATGTCACTTGCTGCAGATTCATTTAATACAGCGTTTGCATTTTTATTCTTTGCCTACATTTTCAAATTAATATATGATTCACAAGAACTAAAAAAATCCGATTACGTTAAATTATCTTTAATGAGTATATTAAGCGCATTTACAAAAGGTACAATCTATCCGATATTCTTATTTATATTTTTACCAATTAAAAAACACAAATACCTTTTTGCCTTCAGCTGTTTTGCTGTAGCATTTGCGCTTATGACATGGTGGAAATCTATAAATATGACCTACATATTTCCGGAATCAAATCCTGAATTACATAGACATTTATTGGTCAGCGCCCCACTGGAATTTGTGAAAATTTCGGCAAGAACCATTATTGATTATTCTGATTTTTACTTGAATAATCTTATCGGGATACTGGGCTGGCTAGACATAAGATTTAAGGATATTGTATACGTATTAACAACTATAGTATTCGCCCTTTGCTGCCTGATTTTACCTGAACCTAAAATTAGAAAATCCCAGAGAATTTTGGCTGCAGCAGCATGGATTATTTTTACGGTTCTGCTATTGATAATGTATTACATAATTTGGACAGTTCCCGGTGATACACATATCCAAGGAATACAGGGAAGATATTACACTCCGATGTTGCCGTTTTTGTTTATACTGTTTACAATTAATAAACCTTTGTTTAATACAAAAATCCAAAACTATTTTAAAATCTTCACCGTAACCTTTTTAATTGCAGTTTTGATATACGCAAGTATCCAAATATACAATCATTACCATTTCTTATTTACGACACTGTTATAAAAATTCAAAAAAGACTATGTAATTTTCTATATTTTTGCTAGAATTAATGTAGCATATAGTAAGAAAAGGAAATTAAGATAATGATTAAAACAAGAATGAAAGACCACAATTGCGGAGAGCTTAATCTAAACAACATCGGTGAAGAAGTCACTCTCTCCGGCTGGGTAGCAACAATACGCGATTTGGGCGGAATTTTGTTTATTGAATTACGCGATCGCTCGGGATTTTTCCAGCTTGTTGCAAACCCTCAAATTAACCCCGAAGTTCACAAGGCTTTTGAAAAAATAAGAAGCGAATATGTAATTACGGTAAAAGGTAAAGTTACACGACGCCCTGAAGAAACATATAACGAAAAATACCCGACCGGTCAGGTTGAAATGTATCCGGACAACGTTGAAATTTTATCCGAAGCCAAAACACTTCCGTTTGTTCTGGATGATGAAAATGTTTCCGAAGACGTCCGCTTAAAATACAGATACCTTGATATAAGACGCGAAGCCATGAAATCAAAACTTGTTTTGCGCCATAATATAGTTCAGGCGGTAAGAAATTACCTCAACAACCTTGATTTTCTGGAAGTTGAAACTCCTATTTTAATCAAAACAACTCCAGAAGGTGCAAGAGATTACCTTGTACCGTCACGTGTTCAGGAAGGTAAATTCTATGCACTTCCGCAATCACCGCAAATTTTCAAACAATTGCTGATGGTAGGCGGACTTGAAAGATATTATCAAATCGCAAAATGTTTCCGCGATGAAGACCTTCGCGCAGACAGACAGCCTGAATTTACACAGATCGACCTTGAAATGTCTTTTGTTGAACAGCAGGATGTTATTAAAGTTGTTGAAGGCTTAATCGTTGATGCTTTCAAAGCCGCAGGGGTTGAGGTTAAACCTCCGTTTATACAAATGCCATGGCAGGAAGCAATGGACAGATTCGGCTCCGACAAACCCGATACGCGTTTCGGACTTGAGTTGTTTGATATCGGTGACATAATTCTTGAATCTAACTTTGAAATCGTTAAAAATACTCTTTTGAACGGCGGTATCGTCCGCGGTATAAGAATCCCCGGCGGCGCTAAATATTCAAGAAAAGATATCGACGATATCACAAAACTTGCCGTATCTTTCGGCGCTAAAGCTCTTGCAAACATAATTTATCTTGAAGACGGCTCTGCAAAATCTCCTGTCCTGAAATTTGTAACAGAAGAACAGGCAAAACAAATTCAAGACCGCGCAGGTGCTCAAGCCGGCGATATAATCTTCTTTGTGGCCGATAAACCAAAACTCGTTTACGATATTATGGGCAGATTAAGACTTCATTTCGGCAAATCTTTGAACCTCATTGATGAAAGCAAACATAATCTTTTATGGGTTGTTGATTTCCCGATGTTTGAATGGAGCGACGAAGAAGGCAGATATATGGCAATGCACCACCCGTTCACATCACCCTGTCTTGAAGATTTGGAAAAATTAAACAGCGGCGACTTAGGTAATGTTAAATCAATAGCTTACGATATTGTTTATAACGGAACCGAACTCGGCGGCGGCAGTGTCAGAATTCATTCCTCCGAAGTTCAAAAAGCAATTTTCAAAGCTCTCGGATTATCAGAAGAAGAAGCTAAAGAAAAATTCGGCTTTATGGTGAACGCACTGCAATACGGAACCCCGCCGCATGCCGGACTTGCAATCGGTTTGGACAGACTTGTTGCCCTATTGGCAAGAACTGATTCAATTCGTGATGTTATTGCTTTCCCGAAAAATTCAGGCGCAAAAGACCTTATGAGTGATGCGCCGGGCGAAGCATCATTGCAGCAGCTCAGAGAACTTCATCTCAAAAGCACGGTCAATAAATAAATAAATAAATAAATAAATAAATAAAAAAGCTCTCCTTTAACGGAGAGCTTTTTTATCAAGTTTTTGTCTTTGTACTTTTTCCTGCAGACGGCGCGGCATAATCTTATTGTTATAGCGTTCTAATGCTGTCCGCATAAAAACCTGTCTTAAACCTTCGAACCCCTCATCCATAATAAGGCTGCTGTAGTGACCGTCCTGAAAAATTACAACACCGGAAATTTCTTTTCAGTTATCCAATACCGTACTTACGTGCATCATATCGTGCGAATTAACAATACCTGAATAATTCTTGTTAGTTTTTTTGTATATATAATTCATCATTGATGAAAAATTTCTCGGCAAATGACGTCCGCCAAATGAAGTCTGTTGAGCTCTAAAGCCGCTTATCGGCTGTATTGATGACATGCTTTTCTCCTTTATAGAATTATAAATCATATAAATATATTTTTTGCTACTTTGTAACGGTATATTAATTTGTATTATAATAAACTTATGCAAATATTTACGAGTTTAAATGAAAACAAAAATTTATCAATTGCTCTGGGGTATTTCGACGGGGTACATTTAGGGCACAGGGCGGTTATAAATTCCGCGGTAAATTTTGCAAAAGAAAACAATTTAAAATCCGCAGTAATAACCTTTAAAGACCATCCATGCTGTTTTTTTTACGGCGTTTGCCCCAAATATATTCTTACAAGAGAACAGCGCAGAGAAAAACTTGCCTCATCAGGCATTGATTATTTATACGAGTTAGATTTTGACGAAAAATTATCTTCTTTGAGTGCACAAGAATACTTGGAAAATATTCTTGTGAAATATTTTACACCCAAATCAATATCCACCGGATTCAATCACCATTTCGGCGCCAAAAAATCAGGCACACCGGAATTTTTAAGAAATAACAGCAAGAAATACGGATATGAATACTTTGAAATTCCGCCGCAAAAAATTGACAATGAAATAATAAGCAGCACCGCAATAAGAAACTATCTGCAAAACGGACAAATTGAAAAAGCAAATAAAATGCTCAAAGATAATTTTGCAATAACAGGCATTGTTGTTGAAGGGCAAAAACTCGGCCGCAAATTAGGCTTCAAAACCGCTAATTTAATATACCCGCCGGAACTTATTGAACTCCCGTTCGGAGTTTATGAAACAAATACACAATACGGTAAAGGCATAACAAATTTCGGTATCCGTCCGACCGTCAGCAGCACGCAAAAACCTGTTGCAGAAACTCATATCCTGAATTTTGCAAAAGATATATACGGAGAAAAAATAAATGTGGAATTTGTCCGCATGCTCCGCAAAGAACAAAAATTCAACTCTGTTGACGAGCTAAAACAACAGATTGCAAAAGACATTTCTATGATACACAAATAAAACACATGTTTATGCTCAATAAATTTATCCGATAGGCGGAAAAACATCATCAATATACTTTTTCCAATTTTTAATATCAAAAAATCCGATTGAAAATTCCGCAGTATTTTCACCTGCCTGCTGTGCGTCCGGAACCTCCAGCGGAGGGCCCGCAGGTGTTGTACGGCAGGTGTTATAAGGATTTGAAATCACGCCCGTACTGCGCAAAATCGTTACAGAAAGCGTGTTTTTGAACACTTCGTATTCGGTTAACCCTTTTGTTATTATTCCAAACCCTTGAGCCCAGACAAGCCGCTGCATCGGTGCAAAGTTCGTCTTAACCTCAATTCCGCGCTTTTTGGGCAAATGTTCAAGCATGTCGTAATCAGGATCAAAATTCCGCTCAATAATCGTGTTCATATCCTCGGAAAACGTCTTATTAACCGGTTCCGGCAAAACAAACCTTACCTGCCAGAGTTTATTTTTTAACCTGTTATCCCAAACAATTTTGAAATTTATCAAACTTTTTCCTGCTTCAAATTTCACATCAAAAAAGTTTGTGTGAATAATCTGACCGTCAATACCCGTAATTTCCGCCTGCTCGCCGTAATCTCCCGGAACCGCACCGAAATTATACGTATCTCCCATATCAATACGGCGTATGAAGCGGATTTCCACATTATCCGCGTATAATTTTCCGTTCTCAAAACGGATTTTTATATCCGAAGTTTTTTTCGGTCTTTTCCGCAAGGTATAGATTGTCGTATAGTCTTCTGTAACCGGAATTTTTTGAGTATTATAAAGCAGCGAATTTTCAAACCCTGACGAAATTTCTGCAATATCATAGCCTGAAATCGGTTTTGTACTTTGAATCAGCGGTGTTTCAAATTCATATTGCTGACGCAATTCTTCAATAATCGTATTTGCGATTTGTATAATTTTTTCATACCGTGTAATATTTTCTCTGTGAACAAGATCGGTTGAACAGCCGCAAATACTGTCATGAGCCTGATTTTGAAGCAACAATTTAAAAGCGTACTCAATAACTTTTTCGTATTTACACCCGTATTTTTTTTGCAGTTTATCTGCCTGTTCCAACAGGTAACAGCATTTTATATTGTACTGTTTAAGTTTCATTCTTGCCGAATACGAACCCGGCAGAATAAATGTTTTTGAATTGTCACGCAGTTCATCATTCCATTTTGTTTTAAACTTAACTTTTTCAAAATAATCAAACGGCGAACCCAGCTTGATTTTGTAATTTGTAAGATATTTGTTAACTTCTTTAATTTGCCCGGCGATATCTTTTTCAACCCCGAGATGGTCTGCACCGACGGGCATTAAAATATAATCTGAAGCCTTTTCGGCAATTTTATCAAGATCTTTTTCAAGCCAGCCTGCTTTAGCCTCCGGCGGAATATCCGCTGAAAAAATATCCATAAAATATCCGCGGATAAGATTAACCGTGTTCACCCCGTTAAACACAAAATCAGCCGGCAAATCACCTGCTCCGCGCCAGACAATTGCCTTATCAATCCCGAATTTCTTCAAAATCACGGGCACGTTCTTACTGTGGCCGAAAGTATCTGCAAGATATCCTATAAAATCTTCACACCCGAAATCTTTTGAGATTTTCAAACCAAGCTCAAGATTTTTTTCAAAACATGCCCGATCAGTCAAAAACTCATCCACCAGACAATAAAACGGCCCTATAAAAAGTTTTTTCTTCTTAATCAAACGCCTTACGAGTTTTTCTTTTTCAGGCCGCATTTCAAGATAATCCAGAAGCGCCGCAACCTGCCCGTCAAAATAAAAACACGGAATACTGCCCTCCTCCAGCATTTCAAGAACATTATCAAAAACTCTCAAAAGCCGGAGCCTGAAAACTTCAAACTCTCTGTACCATTCTCTGTCCCAGTGCGTATGCAGATATGCAATGACATTTTTTTTCATAAGATTTATATTACCACATTTTTTACAAACCGGCTAATTGTAAAGTTAGCCGTTGCGGGGAATGAATATTTTGAAAACTTATTTTAACCTTTTGTTAAAAGTTGAGGACAAAAATGAGATATTTTTACGTAATTATATGTTTGTTTTTTCTAATAAACACCGCACAGGCAAGACCGATTGACTACGCACGCGACGGATTTCCGCCGCTAAGACCGAAACACCGCGTAATACACCACGCGGCAAACAACAGGCTTGCTCTGCTTAATTACCGCAAAGTAACCGAAGCCGAAAAAACAATTCTCGGTCAAACTTTTGAAAATCAGGATATGAACGTAAGGCTTAACAGACTGGAAGAAAGCGTATTCAATCGGACTTATCCGACGCTTTCTTTTGAACAGCGGGTTAATAACATAATTGTAAACTACAACAACACAGCCGGAAACACTTCATATAAAAATCTTGATAAATATGAAAAAAAAGTTTTCAAAAGAACGTTTGAAAACGAATTACCTGAAAACCGCATTTCAAGGCTTGAAGAACAGGTGCTCGGAACAATTCAAAGCGGAGATCTCACCTCTCGCTATGAAACACTTGCAAAAGCCGTACCTTCATATAACAAAAACACATTCACAACAGTAACACCGTTAAACTCCTATCCCTACACTGCACCCGTTGTCCGCTCAAGCGGCTGGCGCGGGCTTGCCGGCTCACTCGGAAACTTCTTTAATAACAGATTTGTCGGTGTTCCAACAGGCATGTCGCCCCAAATTTATTCACCATACATAAACAACTACGGCCCGGATTATCAGCGCGGCTTTTACGGAAACACCGGCTGGAATTACAACAACACCTATCGCGGCTCCGGAACCGGCGTCCATATCCTGCCCTAAAAAGTTACTAAAGAACCTTTACATAATAAAAAACCCTATCTTTCGATAGAGTTCGGAATTCTTGTTTCGTAATTCCTCGTGTGTAGAAGGTTAGTGTGTAGTAGGTAGTGTAAATAGTAGTGTGTATTATGTATCTCGTGTTTATTTAATCAAGTCTTACATATTAATAAAGTATTTCTCGAGTATATAATTGCTATATACATTAAATATATTTACAAAAGTTAACATTTAGCCGTGAACCGCAATAATAACTAAATTGTCACAATAGTTAATCAAAGACGCGTAACCTCTTGACCTTTTCGGAAAAAATCTATATTCTTAACATGTGGAAAGAGAGGCAGACATGAAAGAATTTAAACATACGCGTTTAGACAACAGAGAATTTACATCTGATGACATCAAAAATTTTATAAAGGAATACAACATCAAATTCATAAAGCTGCAGTTTGTGGACATAAACGGGCAGGTAAAGAATCTTACAATTCCGTCGGAGCACATTGACAAAGCGCTTGCAAATGAAATGATGCTGGACGGTTCATCAATCAAAGGGTTCAGAAGCATAGAAACATCAGACATGTTTTTCCATCCAGACATAAACTCTTTCCAGATTTTGCCGTGGCGGGAAAAAGACGGCGTCACATCCGCAAGATTAATCTGCGATATCTATAACGCTGACGGAACCCCGTTTGAAGGATGTCCGCGCTGCAACCTCAAAAGGGTTATGAAAGAGGCCGAAAAGATGGGATTTTCAATGAATGTCGGGCCGGAGGCGGAATTTTTCCTGTTTGCAAAAGACAAAGACGGCAAAGTCACCACCACAACGCAGGACAGAGCGGGATACTACGACGTGGGGCCGGAGGATCTGGGCGAAGATGTCAGAGGCGACATTGTATTAACCTTAAAGGAAATGGGATTTGACATAGAAGCCTCGCACCATGAAGTTGCTGACGGCCAGCACGAAATTGATTTCAGATACACCGATATTTTAACGGCGGCTGATAATGTGGTTACATTCAGAATTGCGGTAAAGGCGATTGCGGCGAAACACAATCTTCACGCAACATTTATGCCGAAACCGATATACGGAATTAACGGTTCGGGCATGCACTGCAACGTTTCATTGTTCAAAGACGGCAAAAACGCGTTTTTTGATGAATCTGCGGAATACGAGCTTTCAGACGTTGCAAAATATTCAATAGGCGGCATGCTCAAACACGTAAAAAGCATAACTGCGATAACCAACCCGACCGTAAACAGTTACAAGCGCCTTGTTCCGGGATATGAAGCACCGGTATATCTTGCATGGTCACTGGCAAACAGAAGTGCGTTATTAAGGGTTCCGGCAAAACGCGGAAACGCAACCCGGGTTGAATTGAGATCTCCTGATCCTGCATGCAATCCGTATCTGGCCTTTGCGGCAATTTTGGAAACATGCCTTGACGGAGTCAGAAATAAAATTGACCCGCCGGCACCGGTTGAAAGCAACATTTACACTCTTTCGACAAAAGAGCGCAGAAAACAGCGTATTGATTCATTGCCGGGAAGTCTTGCGGAAGCCCTTGAGCAGCTTGACAAATCGCTTGTTGCAAGAGCTGCGCTGGGTGAACATATTTTCAATGAATTTATGTCATCCAAACGCAAAGAATGGGATTCTTTCAGAACTTATGTTTCTAAATGGGAACTTGACAAATATCTTGAAAGATACTAGAAAGAACTTATATAATTAACAAGTTCAGACATTGAATAAATATTTTTGACAACGAAAAATTCTTTTTTCGTTGTCTTTTTTACATAATCAAGTGTTTTGCCGTCCAAAAAATCCTCGCTGAAAGGTCTTAGCATAACAGACGGGATAACGACAAAATCCGCTTCAATATCCTTAACCGTTCTTATCAAATCATCGGTTGTGATTAAACCTGCAACAGTAATATCTTTGCCCCAGTATTCGGATTTGACCGGAAGAGCTGAGCAGGTAAGATTTTTTATTTTGTTAAGTTTTTTGCTGATAATTTCAAGCGCGTCTTTTGCCGCATAAGAGGTTGCAAAGACAAATTTCAAAGGTTTATTCAATTTTTGGGGGAGTTTATATTTTTTGAAATCTTCAAGCAGTAATCTTATTGCGCCGACGCCGTCCTCAAGCTGGGAAAAATTTCCGTAATATTTAGCGGGCGGAATTTTTTGTCCTGCAAGCAGAAAAAACTCATCCGAGCAGCAAACGCGTTTGTACTTTGACGCAATATCAATTGTTTTTTGCGCACAAAGTTTATCAACCTGCTTAAGCCCTTCTTTTCTGAATTGCGTAATCCCGACAGGAACAATTGCGGTTGAAAGCACGGTGTTTTTGAGTTTTGCAAGATCAAAAAGCGTTCTTTCGAGTTCTTCTCCGTCATTCAATCCGGGACAAAGAACTATTTGGGCATGGAAAGGAATTTTATTTTTTCTGAACCAGTTAAGGTTTTCAAGAGCTTTTCCGGCATTCGGATTTTTAAGCATTTTACACCTGAGTTCCGGATTTGTCGTATGAACCGACACATAAAACGGCCCCAGATGCATTTTTTTAATTCGTTCTCTGTCTTTATCAGTAAAATTAGTGAGCGTAATATATGTTCCTTGCAGGTAAGAAAGCCTGTAATCGTCGTCTTTCACATACAAACTTTCGCGCAAACCTTTCGGCTGCTGGTCAACAAAGCAGAATATACAGTGATTCAGGCAGGGTTTTACGCGGTCAAAAACAGCGCTTTCAAAAACTATCCCCAGATCTTCGTCAAAATCTTTTTCTATTTCAATAACTTCAATTTCGCCCGTTTTCTTTTTAACCTCAAGCGTCAAAATTTCCGATTTGCAATAAAAGTTATAATCAATCATATCGGAAAGTTTGTTGTTATCAATCGACAGAATTTCGTCGCCCGATTGGATTTCAAGCTCTGACGCTATTGAATTTTGAAGAACACTGTTAACTGTTGCCGGCATTTTCTTTTTCCAGCCCTTCAAGAATAGTAATAAAATTTGAGTATTCGCAAATAGCGTTGTCGAGCAAAATTCTTTGATAAAAACTCAGCTGATTGTATTCGTTGTTAATAATATTTTCCGCATCAAATTTATGCTTCACGGCAAGCGATTTGATATGAAAAAACAACTGCGCACACTCATCTTTTGACAAAAAAGAAGCACAGGAGAGTTTTACACGCGCATTAGAGAAAAACTGAAGCGGATTTTCGCTCAAATTTTCCGTAATAAGTTTTTTCAACTCCTCAAGCCCCTGCTTTGTAATTGAATAAAACACAGACAGCTTGCCGCCATCAGACATCATTTTTCTGGTTGTAACGCACCCGTTTTTTTCCAGCCGCACAAGCGCCGGCTTTAACGCTCCAAAACTCGGCTTTGAATACGCGCCGAAGTTCTCGTCGATAAACTTTTGCACCGAATACATCGTAAGCTCACGCTTTGCCAATACATACAAAATCATCAGTTCTATCATAATTTGATTATAACATATAAATAAAATGGAAATATAAAATTTAAAAATATGAGCACAGGATGCTCCGTGCAAACACATAAAAGTCGTTACTTGCCGGAAATTCCCTCCCGCACGAATGGGCGGTGACTTTAACCGTGATACAGCGGGCACAGGTTTGAAATGCGGGTGAAAGTATGTAGGTAAAGCATACTTTGCCCGACAATATTAATTTTGCGCCTGATAAAAAAAACAATCTATTTTGCGGCCGCATTTTTACATAAACATTTTTTCATCACGGTCCATAGCCTGTTTAAGGGTTGCTTTCAGATAGGTTTGATAACGCATCCCCTTTGCTTTCGCAATACGTTTTGCGCGTCTTATTTCAGCAGCAGACCAGCGGAAATTAACATTCCGCGATAATTTTTCAACATCCTTCTCGGCCTGAGCAATATCATCCTCAATATTGTGCAGATTTCCAAAGCAATCGGCGTATTCTGCAGTATCTTCTATAATATGTTTTTTATCAATATCCATAATTTACCTCCTTAAATTCTAAATGCAGTTATTATCATAACTCTGGTTTTGTCTTTTGAATAATAATTGTAGAAAATATTTAAATCATCAGTCTCAGAATAACCCTCAAATCTATTATGTTTTAAATTCCAAAATTCCTCTGTTAGATTCATAAATGCTGACACAACCTGTTCCGGTTCGACTTGATGCCTGTGCCATATGTGAGGCTCATATTTGTTATTTACAGGATTTAAATCCAGTTTGAAGCGGAATATAAACCATTTACAGAATGAATTTCATAGTATTTTACAGTGCTATCCGACATAAACACATTATAACACAAAGTATTGACAATGTCAATACTAAAAATAGCACAATAATACATAAAAGTACGCTTGTTTTGACAGACTTTACCCGACAGTGCCTAAAACTCCCTCCCACCCTTGAGGGGGAGAGCTGTGGTGGGGGGCTTTAACCGTGATATAGCGGGTTTCCGCAGATTAGAAATTCCGGTGAAAAGTTGTCGGATTAGTAAATCCGACCTACAATTCCATAACGGTTGCAAGATGCTGAAACAAGTTCAGCATGACAAATAATGATATGCCTGAAACTCCCTCCCACCCTTGAGGGGGAGGGCTGGGGTGGGGGGCTTTAACCGTGATATTGCGACTTTCCATAGGTTAAAACTCCGGTGAAGGGTCGTCGGATTAGTAAATCCGACCTACGATTCCATAACGGTCGCAAGATGCTGAAACAAGTTCAGCATGACAAGTTTTACTGCAAACCAGCCTCGCCCCTTGAGGAGCAAAGCGAACCAACGTAAGCAAAGCCTCTCCCCTTGTGGGAGAGGAAAAATTTCAACACGAGGAACGAGTGTTAAAAATTCAGGTGAGGGGTAATTTGAAAGTTACAAATTTAATTGACCCCTCACCCGCATTTGTAGTTCACTGCGTTCACACAACTGCGGCCTCTCCCACAAGGGGAGAGGCTATTCTATTATTAAAAAGCGGCACTTGTAGAATGTCACAAATACCGCTTTATTAAAGAACTTATCGTTTGAATTCTACGTTCCGTTTTGTGGTCTGTACGTCCCGGCGGCGCTGAATGATTGAATAATTAAATGATTGATTATTCACCTACGCAAACCGCCCATAAGGCCGGGACGGAGACGTCTCTGCCGCCAATCGAGAACCAGTCCGTGGTCACGGAGATGAAATCGCGCCCGTGCGCGTAGCGAGCGTCCGTCTCCTGACCGGACCACAGGCCGAAGCCGCTAACTCCGCCACCAAAGTCATAGAGAGGGATGCCGTAGGAGCTTGCTTTGTCTGTGTTCATGGTTGCGTATACTGTTTCTGCATCGCCGCCGCCGATTGTTTCTCCGTACAAGTCATTTGCTAATGTGGTTAGTTCCGCATCTGTCGGCATTCTTTTTCCTTGCTCTGCGCATGCCTTCATTGCGCCGCCCCAATAGTCATTATCACCTGTCATGCAGTTCTGTATACCGTATTTTTCTTTGTTTGCATTACAATCTGCTGCGGTTAATGCGGTCGGTTGGAAAAGTGTTCCGAAACATATTCCGCCTACTTCAAATGAACATGAGCTTCCGCCTAAACTTGATACGTTTATACTTCTTAAATCTTTATTCTGGGTATTTGGATTCTTAAATCCGTCTACGTCATATAATATTGCTAAGCAGCTTGTTCCTGTTATTTGATTTGAATATGGATCCTGTCTGCATTCGGGGTTGTATGCAATTACACCGTTAATACCGTTTGCAAACTGTACTCCTACAGTATTTGTTCCCCAGCTATCCTGTCCGAAGTGTGATGCTCTTTTTACATCCGCCATCTCTACTTCTTCATTCTCTGTGCCCCAGGTTACTTTATCCGCAAAGCACGTTGTGATATCATCGTTTTCACATATTCTTGTTATCTTTATATGTTTAGATAATTCATCTACAAATGCTTCCGTTGTTGTATAGCCTGCTAACGTTCCTTGAACATTCATTACCTTTAACGATTCTTCAAGTTTTCTTTGGAATACTTCTGATGCTGTGTCCCATGCATCTTGCTGGAAATTCTGCACTAAAGTCGGGATTGTCAGTACTGCAACAATGCCGATAATCGCCAGTGTTATCAATACTTCCGCAAGTGTGAAGGCGGCCTTTTTGACCCTCACCCGGCACTGCGTGCCACCCTCTCCCAAAGGTAGAGGGTTGTATCCCTTGTCATTACGAGGAGAATGCGCAGCATTCGACGTAGTAATCGCATTATCGTTGCAATTTACCGAGTCTGCAAATGC
>CALUUN010000002.1 GCA_944323995.1 Candidatus Gastranaerophilales bacterium
CCCCCCCCGACTTTACATTTCTTAACATTTTTAAACATTGCTTTTTCTCCTTCTTGTTAATGTGCTACATGTTTAATATATCAGATTTTTTGTTTTTTGGCAAGTATAAGTTATTAAAAAATCCTGACCTATTTTTCGCGAACAAAATACAGCGGTATTGACATAATTGAACGGAAAATTAAATCACTGCTGTAATATTGCCCCATAACCTTTTGAAGATATTGAGTAACTTTTGAAAGAAAATCTTTCATATCTTCAAATTCCTTATCCGAAACCGCAGTACCTTCTATATATTTAAAAAGCACCGAATAAAGGTATTTTTTATCACACGGAAAATCACGAATCATGTTTTCCATCATAATAACCGTAACCATTTTGCGCTGCCATGCCAAATTACTCTGTGATACCCCGTCAGCGTTGGTTTTTACGGTAATCAAAGTTTCCGGAATTACAACTATATCGCAGACATATGACATATCGCACCAGAGTTTGTAGTCTTCCGCGTGCACGCAGTATGAATTGTAGCGCAAATTGTTTTCGGTCAAAACCGACTTCCTTATCATTGCCGAAGAATGTGCTACACAATTGTTTACATACCGCTGGCACAGTTTTATAATATCAGGCCTTACCGGCGTCGTTATTGTAATATTTTCCGGCACACGCCTGAAAAATGAACCCGTAAGCCCCACATTCGGCAGCTCTTCCATTACCTTGACCTGCTTTTCCAGCCTGTCGGGTTCGCTGTAATCATCAGAATCCAGACGCGCTATGTATTTTCCGCTGCATAAATCTATCCCTTTGTTCAGTGTGGAAATTAATTTAAGATTCGTTTCGTTTTTATAATATTTTATCCGGTCATCTTTATAGTCCAGAATAACTTCTTCTGCGTCGTTTGTTGAACCGTCATTGATAATTATGAACTCAAAATCTTTATACGTCTGATCCAGTATGCTCTCTATTGCAACCTGAAGCTCCGCTCTCCTTGTATTATATACTGGCATTAAAACAGATACCGACATCTTTCTCCTTTTCAATTCAACAAAAAAAGCACCTCTAATGAGGTGCTTTTTGGCTTTTAAATTTATTTTGCTAATTTGTTTACGGCAAGTGTTAATCTTGATTTTTTTCTTGCTGCCGTATTTTTGTGCAAAATGCCTTTTGATACGGCTTTGTCACACAACTGATAAGCCTTTGAAATTGCTTTGTTCAAAGCATCTTTATCTTCACCTTTTGCAAGTTCCAATACTTTCTTCACTGCAGATTTGATTGATGTTTTGAACGCTGTGTTTCTTACTCTGTTTTTTTCAGCAATTAACACTCTTTTCTTAGCAGATTTAATATTTGCCATTTTTGTTTTCCTTTCACATTATTCGGCGATTAATGACTTCGCCCTTTTGAGGATGTGAGTAATTCTTATTTTATCCGAAAAAACTTTATTTGCAAGTGTTTAAAAAACAATATATTAATATTTGTAAAATTATTCACAAGAACTAATTCTTAAGGGTTATATTTTATAAACATTTGTGCTATATATATAATATATAAAATCGGGTTATAGTAAGTAATAACTCACAAGAAACGGAGGCATAAATGTCGACAGGACAATTTGTATTCATGTTACACAGCCATCTTCCTTATTACAGAAAAGCAGGTATGTGGCCTTTCGGGGAAGAAAACCTTTATGAATGCATGGCGGAAACATACGTACCGCTTTTAAATGCAATCGCAGAGCTTTATGACGAAGGTATTAAAGCAAAATTAACGGTCGGAATTACACCGATATTAGCTGAACAGTTAAATGATGAGCACTTGAAACACGGGTTTGTAAAATACCTTGATTCAAGAATTGAAAAAGTTGCAAAAGATCTGGAAAGATACCCCGATCCGAATGTAGCTCACTCACAACACTTGAAATATCTGGCTAAATACTATTTCGACTGGTTCAATCATATAAAAGATTCTTTCGTAAACAAATACGGCATGGATTTGATTGAAGCATTCAAAAAATATCAGGATTTAGGTTGTATTGAAATAACCACATCCGGTGCTACCCACGGATTTTCACCGCTTCTGGCAACCGATAACAACCTGAATGCACAATTCAAAGTAGGTTCTGATACAACAAAAAGATTATTCGGCAGAAAAGCAAAAGGCTGCTGGCTGCCTGAATGCGCATACAGACAGGGCTATGAATATGTCGGAAAAGACGGGAAAAAACACTGGCGTCCGGCAATTGAAGTTACGCTTCAAAACAACGGCATTGAATACTTCTTTACGGAATCTCACGTAATAGAAGGCGGAAATTCAATCGGAAACAGACGTGTAATCGGAGTTTACGGAAATATTGAATATATCCCGCTGCCGGAACGTGCCGCAACGGGTTATGACACATATTCAGCATACTGGCTGCCTGATGCACAGGTTGCAGTTATGGGCAGAAATGACCGTGCGGGTTATCAGGTTTGGTCTGCTGCTGACGGATACCCCGGTGACGGCTGCTTCCGTGAATTTCACAGAAAAGATGACAAATCCGGCATGCACTATTGGAGAATAACATCTCCGACAACCGATCTGGGCGACAAAATGCTTTACGATCCGGTGCTTGCTTTGAATAAAGTTAACGAAAATTCAGATCACTACACAACCTTGATTTACCACCTGCTGAATGATTACAAAATGGCGCATAACGGTAAAGAAGGACTTGTAATGGTTTCGTTTGATACTGAATTGTTCGGACACTGGTGGTTTGAAGGTGTTGAATTTATTAAACAGGTTATCAAAAAATTCAACCAGTATCTGCCGGAAGTTGAAAGAATGACCGCAGGTGAATATATTCACGCACATCCGCCGACAGAAGCCATCCAGATCCCTGAAAGCTCCTGGGGTCAGGGCGGACACTTCTACGTATGGAACAACCATCTGACTGAATGGATGTGGCCGATTATTCACTCCTGCGAAAAACGTGCTACGGAAATCGCTTCTAAATACGAAGAAATTCCGCAGGACAAATTGCTTCACAGAGCATTAAATCAGATGGCCAGAGAAAATCTGCTCCTGCAAAGCTCAGACTGGCCGTTCCTGATTACGACCTGGCAGGCAAAAGACTATGCAACCGACAGGTTCAGAGAACACGTGGACAGATTTGAAAAAATCTGCGACATGATTGAAAGCGGAAACATCAATGAGGACGAGTTAAGACAGATAGAAAGCATTGACAATTGCTTTGCGGAAATAGATTACAGGGTATATCTTCCGATTGAAGAAGGCGTAATCCCGCAGCAATCCAAAAAACTCGCCCCGTTATATAACTAAAAAAGAAGCCTCCGGGCTTCTTTTTTTATCTGCGAAACAGTAATTCCGGATATTTTTGTTTTAGGGTGTTCAAATCACTATCTGAAAGTTTCAAAGATTTTACGTTATGAAACCCGAATTTTCCGGAATCAGAAATATAGAAATAGTCTTTAAACATGTTTTCGTATTTTTTGAACATATTCCCTGCAAAATCACAAATTCCGCTCCAGGCGTCCAGAATTATCGTGTTTTTATTCCAATTGCCGTCAAATTTGCTTCCGTCCTTATTAAACACGCAGACCATATGGTCAATGTGCTGGCTGCCCCGTTTAAGATTTGCGGTATAGACGTTATCAAAACCGTTCATACGCATAATTGTTTCGCTCGCGCGGGCATCTTCCATACAATTTCCGAGTCTGTTGAATTTGAGCTGTGAAAAATTATAAAGAGCGGTTTCAAGACCTGTTTTTGCCAATGAACAGCGCTCTCTTGCTCTGTTCATGTCCCTGATTAAATCTGTCTGACAGAGTAATAACTCAAAAAATTTTCTCTCTGACGCATTTGAACAAGAAAGAGGAAACATGGGGTTGTAATTAATAAATTTACCGTAACTGTCCGCATTTTGCCACTTGATTTTTTCAAACATAGGCGAAAACTTTGTCGATGAAATATGCGGAAAATTTTCATTAACAATATGACAAACTTTGTATGCGGTTTTTATCTGCGGACATCTGCCGGTAAAATTTACACTGTTTGAAGGCATACCAATAAAAGTAAGCTGAAAATTTAAATTGCGCCGGATGGGAAAAATTTTTAAGATATATTAAAAAATTTATCGGAAATAGTTATTGCATTTTTTTTTTCAGCATTATATAATAAAAAATGTCAAAAGGCGATGACAGAATGGGAGCGTAGCTCAGCTGGTTAGAGCGCATGCCTGTCACGCATGAGGTCGCGAGTTCGAGCCTCGTCGTTCCCGCCATTTAAATCAAGAGCCTTTTCAGAGGCTCTTTTTTATTGCCCTGAGGAGATTTCAGGGAGTTCGAACCCTGCTATTTTTTCAGTAATATAAACAGCAACAAATGGTATATTATGAAAGTGTTAAACAACTAGGAAAGTCCTACAGGATTGATGTAGAATATATTTCAGATGAAGTATTAAACCTAGACAATAAAGGTAGATGTCAATTCAAAGATTGCAAATGCAATCAGAAGAAACATAGCTTTTAGCATATTCATGATAATATTAAGAAGTGAAATTATAGGAGTTAATAATATGTTGAAGAATATTCTAATATTCATAGCAGGCATGGTTACAATGTTTATACTAATGGTGTTATTTGGAATAGCAGTTAATTCATCAAGTAATAATGGCTATCCGGGATTAACAATATTTGAAGAAGAAGGTAAATGCATGGGGGCAAAACAAATAGAGATAATGCAAACAATCGAGCCAAATATGGCACTTGCACACGCTAAAACTCGTCCGAATGCAATATATGATGAAAACGAATTACTTGTTTTACTGCTAGGCGATGAAAAAGCTAATTTCTACGATGACAAAAAGATTAATATACCTAGAGGAATGTGTGTTAAACAAATTGGTAGATATCAATATGAAGCAAAAATGGGTTTAAAAACGGTTCCTGCAGTAACAATAAAGTAATTATGGAAGATACAATATTAATCAGCCTAATAATAGCCTTTGTTATAGCAATACCTATAATTAGATTTACATTGCGTTATAACAAATACAAGAATAGTAATTATTACAGAAATACACAGAATTCATACTGGTCTGTATTTGGTGATAATGGTAAATATGGAGAATATAGGTTATATCAGGATTTACAATCCTTTGAGTTAATGGGTTGCAAGTTCTTGTTTAACTTATATGTCCCTAGAGATAATGGCAAAACCTCTGAAATAGATATTATAATGTTTCACCCTAAAGGACTATTTGTTATTGAAAGTAAGAATTACAGCGGTTGGATATTCGGCAATGAAAGTCATAAGCAATGGACTCAAACACTTCCTATAGGTTACGGCGAAAGCCATAAAGAACGCTTTTATAATCCAATAATGCAGAATGCAACTCATATTAGAGCAATTAGAAAGCATATTGATGACACTATTCCTATATACTCTGTGATTGCATTTTCTGATAAGTGTACTCTTAAGGATGTTACGGTTAAAAGCAATGTTATTGTAACATATTACAGTAATCTAGCAAGAGAGATTAAATATAAGTTATCCACAATTAATAACTATTCGATGAATACAGAACTACTTAATGAAACCTATAATAAACTATCTAAATATGCCAATGTTGATGAAATAACAAAGTATAAGCATATTCATAACAATTAATTAGATAGGATATTTACTACTATTAAGCTATATATTTTAAAGCCCATTGATTTAACATATAAACTAGTTTTGTACTATCTTTATTCATTAACTGCAATTTTAATGTTGTAATAAATGGTTCGATATAAAACGCATTATTTCCGAATTAAAAAGCGGTAGATTTTTTCTACCGCTTTTTAATTTAGAATGATAGAGGCGAGAACTCTTTTTGAGTTCGAGCGACCTGCGAGCAGAGGGCGGAGGAGCTTTCTTTGGAAGCAACTTTGTTGCTGAAAAGAAAGTCCGGAGTCCCGTTTATCGCGAGCAGGGCAAGACAGCCTCGTCGTTCCCGCCATAAAAGAAAGCCGCTTTATGCGGCTTTTTTTAATGGCTGAATGCCGGTGGTGAGAAACGCTTATCGCGAGTTCGGCGGATTTGCGGACGGACGACACGAACAATAGTGAGTTAGTCCGGATAGCGAACAGATTGAGCCGGCTAAGCCGTTAGGCTTTAAGGCGAAACTCTGTGAGCGTGGAGCAAATCCAAGACAAGCCTCGTCGTTCCGTGTTTTTTAAAGTCCGGTTTGTTAGTTGGATTACTTAAGTCATATTACAACAATATTGTTTTGTGCGAATACACTTCAGTATGCCCGACTATCTAATCACAATAAAAACCAATATTAATTTATTAAATTTAGCTATCTTTTTAATGCATTTTAAAAAATTATACAAAGGGGTTGAAATATTGTACCAATTTTGGTACAATATAAATATAAGAAAAGGATGATTAAAAATGATTGATAAAAAACATATAGGCACCAGTTTTGACAGTTTTCTTGAAGAAGAAGATATGCTTCAAGAGTCAGAAGCTGTTGCAATAAAAAGGGTTATTGCTTACGCATTGGAACAAAAAATGCTTGAAGATAATATTTCAGTAAATCGCTTAGCAAAAGAACTTGAAACTTCAAGAACAGCTATTTGCCGTATTTTAGATCCTGAAAATACTTCAATCACCTTGAATACAATAGAAAAAGTCGCTAAGTATTTAGGTAAAAGAATTATTTTATCTTTTGCATAATTCTTTGTAGCGTTTGATTGCAACATCTAAATCTTTTTGCGGCGTCTTTTGACTTTTCTTGATAAATGCGTGCAAAAGCACCATTGTGTCATCTTCAACATAGAAGATAACTCTTGCAATCCCGTTTGATACATTACTGCGGACTTCTTCTAAACCTCCAGTACCATGCAAAAGTCTTGTCAAAGGCATACCAATAGGATAACCGTATTGAACAGTTTTGATATCAAAACCGATTGTACGCTTATCTTCTTTTGGTAAGTCCTTAAGCCATTCTCTAACAGGTTCATTACCTGAACTTGTCTTGTAAAAATATACTTCCAATGCCCCTGTACGCTTTGCCATGCGTTTATTATAGCATAATTATGTTCATGGTAAAATTATTTAATAAGTCCGTAGCATCTTTTAATATGTACTAAAATACATCTATAAATTACAAAAGATTATATATTCCAAATAGCATAATTTCTATTACCATTGCAACAAGCAAGAAACACAATCTTTTGATTAAAAATATTGAATTATTAAAACTTTCTATCAAGAATGCTCATAAATATTATAATTTTGAGATTTATGCAATTTGTGTAATGAAAGACCACGTACATTTACTAATAAAACCTAATAACATTAAAGAGTACTCAAAAATAATTTTATTGATAAAAATTGTGATGCGGTAAATCAAAGATTTACCACATCCTACTTCCTGAGTTTATTTTACAAAATTAGTAAATTCAATTTTGTAACACATAAAATTAGCACACTGAAATTTTATGCTTTCTGTAAAAGGCTGTAACTGTCTTTAAAGTTTTGAAGAGCCGCAATATAGTTGTTTTTGGACGGCGTTGCGGTTCCGAGTGTAATTTCGCCTCTTTTGCCCGTCCACAGATATACAAGCGCCTCGGTATCACTTACGTTAAGCGCGGCCATTTTGGATCGCAGGTTCGGAAGTTCGTTTTTATACATTCCTCTTAATACAATCATTGTTGCAATCGCTGATTTTGAAGGGTCTTTAAGATTATCTTCCTTAATACCGTATTCGTGCAAAAGCTCAACGGTTTCTTTATCCGTATAAGCCTGAAGTTTCATCTGCGTCAAGCCTCTGGAATTAAATGAATTATCGTTTTGGATTTTTTTTGCAAAAGAAACCAGCCAGTTAGCAGATTCTTTTACCCAGTATTTAAATCCAGAACCGAATTCGGATTCACGCTCCGCCAGACCGAAAGCCAGTTCGGCAAGCATGTTATATTCATCGTTGCTTAAATTCAACCGTTCCATAAGTTCAAGTTTTTTGTCCTCAAGCGTTCCCGCATAAACACGGGCATTTCTGTTATGGTCCTTTGAAAGATTGAATTTTATAGGCTTGAATTCATCACTTTTCAATGAAGTTTTTACCTGACCGTCATATTCTTTCTGGGTCAATGATAGTTTGCCGTTTTTAACCGTCAGGTAGTTATTTTCCTCTTCCGGCAAAACGTATACTTTTGTACCTTTGCCCGATATATATTTTTCTAATGTATTAAAATCCTTTTCGGTCAAATTTATACAGCCGTTTGAATACCTGTTATCATCCGCTGTTCCGTTATAATGACGACCGTAACGCCATTGCGCGCCAAGAGGAATCTGGTGGATTGCAACACCTGTTTCGCCTCTTTCGGTTGTCATCTCGTAAATATTATCTTTGTAATTCGGAGCGTAATCATCATGGCCTGAGCCTTTGTATTTAATTTCATAAATACCTGCAGAAGTCATTCTTCTGTCCTCGGTTAAATACGCATCACCTTTTTGTGCACCAAGACCGGCATCAAATGTTTTTAGCAGTTCGCCTTCCGCGGAATAAATCTGCAGCGATGCGTTATCTTTATCTACAATAACGTAATTTTCAGGGTTCTTATCCGCATTCATTTTGTGGTATTCTATTACTTTTTCTTTGTCTGAAGGAAGGCTGTTAATTTTTTCATAACCCGCCACAATTTCATCAAAAGGTTTGTAAGTTTCTGACGGCTGAGGCTGGCGGATTTCAGGCTGAGGCACCTCCGGCATTTTAACAACAGGTTCCGAACCCTCGCTTGAGGGTGCTCGACTTGAAATTTTCAGCCCCATTGCTTCCATAATATCAGCTTGCTCTTTAGCCGTAAATGTCAGTACATCATTTGCAAACACACTCAACCCGTCTGCGCCGCGGCCTTTGTGCATCTTTTTTAACACTTCAACAGTATTAATCCACTCTTTTGAGGTGATTTTATCATCTGTTAGATCAAATTCATTCTTCTTTGCCCATTCCAAAAGCGCCTGCGTAATTCCCTGGCCTTTCGCTATGGTTATGGAAAACCCTTCGGTCATACTCTGCTCCTTTTGTATATATAAAGTATATAACTTCTAAATATTTGCGTTTTTTGTTAAGTAATATTACAAAAACATTCAAAGACTATGCTGTTTATAAAATATGCATAAAAAGCATTATTAAGAATACATTATAGGTATTTGCTATTTTTATAAAAATCGGAAATAATGTAAAAAAGGATATTATATGGTTAATACAAAAGAGTTTTACAGATATATGTCAGAGGGAAAAATTGTAGAAGCCGGTTCAGAAATGGCTTTGAGTTTTGATGAGATGAGTCAGGAGGCTTTAAAGATTACGGCAGAACTTAACAATAAATATCATACCCCTGAACAAATCGTCAAAATTTTTTCAAAACTGACAGGCAAAAATATTGATAAATCTTTCCGGCTTTTTCCGCCTTTTCATACAGACTGCGGCAAAAATATTACTTTGGGAAAAAATGTTTTTATAAATTCAGGCTGCAAGTTTCAAGATCAAGGCGGAATAACAATCGGCGACGGGTGTTTAATCGGACACAACGTAATAATAACGACACTTAACCACCTTACAGAACCTTCAAGAAGGCATTCTCTGCAGCCAAAACCGGTAAAAATCGGCAAAAATGTCTGGCTTGGTGCAAATGTTACGATTATTCCGGGTGTAACAATAGGCGATAATGCAATAATAGGAGCCGGAAGCATTGTTGTTAAAGACATTCCGGCAAATACAATCGCAGTCGGCACGCCTTGCAAAATTATTAAACATATTGAAAGTGAGGAAAAGAATGATTAAAAAACTTTTAATTTTGATGGCAGCAATTATATTCATTACAGGAGGTACAAATATGAGTATTGCAAAGGATTGGGATAAAACTTTCCCGAAAAGCGACAAAGTTGATGTACAAAAAGTAAGTTTTAAAAACAGATTCGGAATAACTCTTGTCGGCGACCTGTATACACCCAAAAACAGACCTGCTGAAAAAATGGCAGCAATTGCAGTTAGCGGGCCATTCGGAGCGGTAAAAGAACAGGTATCCGGACGATATGCACAAACAATGGCTGAAAGAGGATTCATAACACTGGCATTTGATCCGTCATACACCGGCGAAAGCGGAGGCGAGCCCAGAGATGTTGCCTCTCCGGACATCAATACGGAAGATTTCAGTGCTGCAGTGGATTTTTTAAGCAATCATCCGGATGTTAATCCTGACAAAATAGGTATAATCGGTATATGCGGATTCGGCGGTTTCGGATTAAATGCGGCAGCTATTGACACCAGAATTAAAGCAACAGTTACCGTAACCATGTATGATATGACAAGAGTCACTGCAAAAGGCTACTTTGATTCAATGGATGAAAACGCACGCTATGAATTGAAAGAATCTCTTAACAAGCAAAGAACGGAAGATTTCAAAAACAGAACCTATGCAAAAGCTCCGGGACTTCCTGACAAACTTACCGGAGATGAACCGCAATTCGTAAAAGATTATGTGGGATTTTACAAAACCAAAAGAGGTTTCCATGAACGCTCAATCGGTTCAAACGGCGGCTGGAACGTAACATCATCACTGTCTTTAATAAATATGCCTATTCTGGCATACAGCAGCGAAATCCGTAATGCCGTCTTAATGATACACGGAGAAAAAGCCCACAGCAGGTATTTTTCTGAAGATGCTTTTAAAAACCTTAAAGGCAGCAACAAAGAACTTTACATTGTTGAAGGTGCAAACCACGTAGATTTATATGACAACCTTGAAAAAATTCCGTTCGACAAAATTGAAACTTTTTTCAAAACTTACCTTAAAGGAGCTGAACAATGAAAAAATTACTTATATTATTGATGGCAGCAATTATTACAGGAGGTAATTTAATTATGGCAGAAGAATTAAACCAGCCTTTTGCAAAAGGAGAAATTAATCCGTACAGCAAATTTTTCACGGGAACCACACATCTGCAAAGGCTTGTTGCTCAGGATGATATATGGAATTCATCAATTGCAAACGTAACCTTTGATGCCGGAGCAAGAACCAACTGGCACAAGCATTCCGGAGGGCAGATTCTTCTTGTGACGGCAGGGGAAGGCAGATATCAGGAAAAAGGTAAAGAAATTCAGATTATTAAAAAAGGCGATGTGGTAAAAATTCCGCCGGATACAGAACACTGGCATGGTGCAGCACCGGACGGCGAATTTGCACATATCTCAATAGAACCCAATTTGCCGGACAACCGGACAATATGGCTTGAGGCAGTAACTGACAAGGAATACAGGTAACATGATAAAAAAAATATTTGCATTATTTACAATTGTATTGCTTTTTCAGAATATAATTCCGGCAGTGGCATTACAAAATGAGGATAAGAACATGACAAGAACAGATATTTGTAAGGAGAATTACAAAACTCTTTTCGGCGGCGAAGCATTGAATCCCGCAGGGGATGATCCGGAGATGCTGGCAATATTACAAAAATATATTTTCGGGGAAGTATTTACGGTCGGTAAACTTGATATTAAAACAAGAGAAATGATAACCGTGACTTCTCTTGCCGTGCAGCAGACCCTGCCGCAGCTAAAAGCACATATCAATGCTGCTTTAAACGCGGGCGCAACTCCGATTGAACTTCGGGAAGTCATCTATCAATGCGCACCGTTTATAGGGTTTCCGAAAACATTGAATGCTCTGAACATATTAAACGAAGTATTCAAAGAAAGAGGTATACAAACACCGCTGAAATCAACAGCAACAGTAACAGAACAGGAACGATTTGAAAAAGGACTTGCAATACAAAAGCCGCTTTACGGTGACGAAATCCAAAAATCAATGGAAGGACTTCCGCAAAATATGGGGGCTGATGTTTCAAAGTTTTTGACAGAGGTATGTTTCGGCGATTTTTATACAAGAGAAGGCCTTGACTTAAAAACGCGCGAACTGCTTGTAATAAGTATTCTTGTTACGACAGGAAATACCGTAACTTTAAAAAGCCACATCAAAGGTAATTTAAAAGCCGGAAATTCAAAAGAAACAGTAACGGCAGCAATAATTCAGTGCCTGCCCTATGTAGGTTTTCCGAATACTCTGGCTGCGCTCAGAACCTTAAAAGAAGTTACCGGTAACTAATAATTTTTATTTGGCGCCTTCACGGGCGCCTTTTTTATAACAATATTTCATCAAGGTCGTTAACTTCAATTTCATCAAACAATCTGCCGTACAGCATTTTAGGATCTTTTTTGTAAATCTGCCTTAAACCGTCCGACATTACACAATTACCGATAAGCCATTCATCTTTTACTGATGAATACGCCACATTGTGCTCAAATAATCCGCCCTTGAATTTTGAAAACGGAATATCATATTTTTTCATAAATTCAACAAACTTATCAAACAATTTTGTACTGTGCGGACTGTTTATATTATCAGCTTTTGAGCCCAGTATAAACCCTTGCAAATCTTTATCGTACAAATTCAATTTCTTTTTAATAAATTCTTCAATTTTTGCAAAACTTTTATTCTTGGGGTTTGTCGGACAAATATGCATCAAAAGCACTTTCTGCCCGTCGGTTAAACCGCATACCGTACAGTCAAGAATGTCTGATGTGTACGCTTTATCCGCCAAAACACTTTCTTTTATCGTCCACGGTTCAGACACGAAATTCTTGCGCGGAAGGTTTGCAACAGCGCTGCGAAATTCATTAAGCGGAACCATTCTTATTCGGGAGGTAAATGAAACTTTTTCCATACACCCTGTAAAACATCTGAACTTTAAAAATTGCCATGCAAAATAAAAGAGGCTTTAAGCCTCTTTGTTATCCTATTTTCCTTAATCCATGACAAACTTTATGCTATAAAGTTTGTTCCAAATCTGTTTGCACCGTGAAAGAAAGACTGTTTCATCAATTCTGTTAATGACTTTCTTATCACCAATTTATCGTTTAATTTTACACCTTTGATTGCATCTGATGTTGTCTTATATGTATCTGAAACCGCATTAGAAAATAACAGCATAGTTGCCATAACTTTACCTCTCTCTTATAAATCACTTAATTTATCTCTCGTACTTATATAAAAAATTCCTATAAAAATTTATTGACTTTTTATATTCACTTTATATAAAAATCGTTACATAACTTTACAAAATAAAATTAAAGATTTTGGATATTTAATCCGATAATAAATATGAATAATAAGGAGAAGCACATGGACATACAAAGACTCAATGCCAACATCAAGTGGCAGCAGTTAACGGCAAAGGAAATTTTAAAGTACACGCAGGAAGGTCAGCAGGTACCGAGCGAATACCAGCAATGGGCCGCTGCGATTAGTGCCGTACTTGACGTAAATGACGAAGTAACTTACGAAATGACAAACGGCGAAACAGACATCGCGGCACTTGAAGAAACTCTCGGCAGAGATGTTGTAAGAGGCGGCATTCAAGAAACAGACCAAACCGAAAATAATATCGGCAACGAAAGCGAAGAAGCACAAGATGAAACAACACCTGTAGTTGCACAGGAAGAAGCACCCGAAGCTCCTACAGCAGCGGAACAGGATGAAATAACTCTGGCGGATCAAGCCATAATGACAGATCCGGATGAAATTCTCAAACGCAAAATGAGAAGAGGTATTCCGCCGTTATCTTAAGCTCTGAACAGCTTTTTGAATATCGCCGGATTTATAAATATAATTTCCGGCAACAAGCGAATTTGCACCGTACGCGGTGCAAATTTTTGCTGTTTCAGCATTAATTCCGCCGTCAACTTGAATAATTAAATTTTCAGAGGCATATTTTTTAATAAGCGGAATTTTTTCCGCACACACCTTTATAAAACTTTGCCCGCCAAATCCCGGCTCTACAGTCATTACAAGCACCAGATCAAGCAGCGGAAGAAATTCAAGAATTTCCTCAGCCGGAGTTTTCGGCTTTATTGACATGCCTGCCTTAACCCCGTACGATTTTATAATATTTACGACAGAACTGACATCTTTTACCGCTTCGTAATGAAACGTCAAAATATCAGAACCTGCTTGCGCAAAAGGTTGTATATATTTTTCGGGATTTTCAATCATCAAATGCACATCCAGCGGAAGATTTGAAATTTTTTTAATTGATTTGACAACAGGTACACCGATTGTAATATTCGGGACAAAGTGCCCGTCCATAACATCAACATGAATCCAATCTGCGCCGGCATCTTCAACGCGTTTTATGTCGCGTTCAAGATTGGCAAAGTCAGCGGAAAGAATTGACGGTGATATGATTATTTTTGACATCCGGCAACCCCCAATTTTTTACATGCTTCGTATGCGGATTTTTGTTCCGCGTCTTTTTTAGTCCTGCCTGAACCGCGCGCAACAAGTTCATTTTCATACCAGACCTCGACTTCAAAAGTCTTGTTATGAGCAGGGCCTGTTTCTTTAACAAGTTTGTAAACCGGTACGGTTTTGGTTATACTCTGCGTATACTCCTGCAAAAGCGCTTTTGCATTAAATTTCTCAAAATTTTTGTCAATATCTTCAATATATGGTGTAAAAACTTCGTTTATAAAATTAATAAGCTGCAAAAACTTGCCGTCAAGGTAATAGGCGCCAAGCACAGCTTCAAAAGCACATGCACAGACAGATTCCAATTTTCTGCAGCCCTGTTTTTCTTCATGCTTTGCGAGGATTATAAGTTTTGAAAGTCCGAGCTTTTCGGAAATTTCAAATAATGTTGCATCAGAAACCGCAATTGAGCGTATTTTAGATAAGTCGCCTTCGTGATAATCGGGATATTTTTTGTATAAAACATCCGAAATCGCAAGTTTTAACACTGCATCGCCCAAAAATTCAAGCCTTTCGTAACTTTGCGTATAATCCAATTCCCTCTCTTTTGTATAAGACGGATGAGTCAATGCCCGTACAAAAAGTTCTTCATTATCAATTCCGATTTTAAAGATTTCAGATAATTCTCTCATCTAAAATAAACCTTTTACAAACAATATCATATTATTAAAGAAATCATGTGAAAAAACAAAATACTTGCAGAAATAATACATAACCGGAATTGTCAGGATATAGCTGTCGCACCTGTCCAAGAATCCTCCGTGTCCTGGCAGGCTGTCACCGGAATCTTTGACACCGGCATCACGTTTGATTAAAGATTCACTCAAATCCCCGATTTGAGCAAAAGCCGTACATAAAACACCGGCCGAAAGCGACAGGTACCATTCAAGGCCTATGTACAATCCGATTACCATTGCGCCGATAATTGCACAAATCGCACCTCCTATTGAGCCTTCTATTGTTTTATTCGGGCTTATAACAGGTGCAAGTTTGTGTTTTCCCAGATGTCTGCCTGCATAGTAACATCCCGTATCAGTCAATAAAACTGCAATGAACATCATAACAACAAATGCCAGACCGTCATTAAAACGGGTACATTCAAGGTTTCTCAAAAACAACAAATGCAGCGGAAACCATCCGCAATAAACCATTCCGAGAACTGTTGTTGCCACATTTGCGATATAAGGCTGTCTGCCGCGGAATAAAACCCACATGAACGCGCCCATTGCGCAAATTGTAAGCGCAAATGCCACAAGGTCAAACCTTTGAACATAAGCTATCACGGCAAGCAAGGCTTCCGCAATATAAATCATCTTCAAACTCGGATAAAAACCCTTGTGGTTTAATATTTTCACATATTCTCTTGAAGCAAAATAAAGGATAAACAAGAGCATCGCAAGGAGTGCGAGTTTGCCTTCAATAATGCAGCCCATTGCCGCCGTTCCCATAATAAGACCTGTAAGCATGCGGGTAGCATTTTTGTTTAATCCTTTAATTTCAGTCATTATACCGTCATAACCTCTTTTTCTTTAGCTGCAACATTATTATCAATTAATCCGGTATATTTATCGGTTAATTTCTGGATTTTATCCTGATTATCTTTTACCGTATCTTCCGGAAGGTTTTCGGATTTTTCAAGTTTTTTAAGATCATCAGCCATATCGCGGCGAATGTTTCTGACGGCAACTTTAGCATCTTCGCCGAGTTTTTTAACGTCTTTAACGATTTCACGTCTTCTTTCTTCGGTCAAAGGCGGGAAAGTTAATCTGATGCAGATACCGTCACTGTTCGGTGTGATTCCGATTTCAGCTTTGATAATTGCTTTTTCAATGTCTTTCAGAATTGATTTGTCATAAGGTGAAATCACAAGCGTTGTACCGTCTTGAACAGTAACCTGCGACATTTGTCTTAAGGGTGTCGGAACACCGTAATAATCTACAAGAACTTTATCAAGAATTGCAGGGTTTGCACGACCCGACCTGATTGAACCGAATTCGCGGTGCAGCTGTGCAACTGCTTTTTCCATTTTTTCTTCGCCGAATAAAAATAATTCTTCTAATGCCTCTGACATATTTTACCTCTTTCAATTATTTAATAAGTGTTCCTACTTCTTTACCGTTAAGAATATCTACAATACCGTCCTGCGCTTCAAAATCAAATACCACAATCGGTATATTATTTTGTCTGCATAATGCACAGGCGGAGGTATCCATAACTTTCAAACCGTTTTTAATAATATCATCGTATGTAATATTATCCAATTTTTGCGCGTTGGGATTGGTATTCGGATCATCGGTATAAACGCCGTCCACACCGTTCTTCGCCATAAGCAGAGCCTCTGCGTTAATCTCTGATGCTCTCAAAGCTGCCGCTGTATCTGTTGTAAAGAACGGATTTCCGGTACCGGCCGCAAATATTACAACCCTGCCTTTTTCAAGGTGTCTGATTGCACGGTGTCTTATATAAGGCTCCGCAATTTGATTCATGGCAATCGCGCTTTGTACGCGGCATGGAACTTCAATTTTGTTCAATGCACTCTGCAAAGCAACGGCATTCATAACTGTTGCAAGCATGCCTACATAATCACCCGAAACCTGATCCATTCCTAGTTTTGCACTGTTTTTCATTCCGCGAAAAATATTTCCGCCTCCGACCACAACCGCTATTTGGGCGCCCAAATCAATTGCTTTTTTGATTTCTTCTGCAATCATTTTGACGGGTTCTTGATCAATACCGAACTGCTGCACGCCCAAAAGAGCCTCGCCGCTTATTTTTAATAATATTCTCTTATATTGCATCTTCTTCTCTCCACAGGATACTTTTATTAAATAATAGCCTAAAACACCATGCTTGTAAAGAGAAAATTACTTAATTTTAACCGACAAACCGTATTTTATTAAATGATTAAGAACGGATTGCGGAAGTTTGGAAATAATTTCGGCAACTTTTGCATCAAATCCGACAGTATAAGAAGGTTTCGGATTTTTCATGCCGTCAATTTCCGCAATCAATTTTACGACTTTTGAAACATCAAGTCCTTTTGCGCCGTTTTTTTCGGCGTTTTTAATCATATATTGCATTTCTCTTTCAAATCCGGCAGAATCGTTAATAGAAACATTATTCAATCTGATGGACTTTTCCCACAACGGTGTTGCGATAACTCCGGGTTTTACGGAAACTATTTTTATATTTCTTTTTGTTTCAAGAAGCATTGTATTGAACAAAATATCCAGCGCACGTTTTGAAGCGCAATAGGGCGCCACAAACGGGAATATTCCAAATCCGGCCATTGAACTTATGTTTATAATCTTGCCTCCGTCCAACAAATCCAGAAGTCTTTGCGAAAAGTCGAGATGCGAAAACGTATTCACCTCAAACTGTCCGCGTATTCTGTCAACATCAAGTTTTTCAACCACACCTGCAACCACACATCCTGCCGCATTAATTAATGTATCAATTTTATTTGTTTTTGATTTTATAAAAGCAGCAGCCTGCCGGATTGAACTACTGTCTGTCATATCCATATAGAAAGGGATTGCGCCGATTTTTTCCAAGTCTTTTACGTAATCTTCATTTCTGTAACCCGCAAAAACCGTATTGCCCCGGACAAAATGCTCAAGAAGCGCTTTGCCGATACCGGAGGTTGAACCTGTAATAACAATTGTTTTCATTTAATTTTCTTCCTTATAAAGCCAGATAAGATCCGAACAGCGGCAGATACAATGCCAGAGCCAGAATAAGTACGATACCGCCGATTACGATAAGCATTATCGGTTCAATCATTTTTGTCATAATATCAATAATATTATCAAGTTTTTTATCAATAAAGTTTGTGGCCTGCAAAAGCATATCACCCAGACGACCTGACTGTTCACCCGTTGCAATCATAAACAAAATCATTTTCGGCATAACTCTTGTTGATCTTAGTGCGGATGACAGGTGCTGCCCCTGCTGAACTTTGCCGGTTGCAGTTTCTATACGGGTTTTTAAAATATAGTTTGTTAAAGTCAAATTTGAAAGATACAAACATTCAATAATAGGAACACCTGCATCGTATGCAACCTGCAATACCGCAATAAAGTTTGAAAAATTTGCAAATTGAATCAAATCTGATAAAACCGGAATTTTTAAAATATATTCATCAATTTTTCTTTTTGACGGCTGCCATTTGAACAAAAGCATAATGAACGCCGTCACAGAGCCCAAAATCAACGGAACAAGATACCAGTATGTTTTTAAGAACAAACCTATGTCCATTAATTTTGCCGTAATCCAGGGGAGCTCTTTGCCCATGGTGTCAAACATTTCCTTAAACACGGGAAATACAAACATCAGCATTATAAGAACAATAATTACCGCCAGAACTATTACGAAAATCGGGTACATCAACGTGCCGATAACTTTGCTTTTAATAGCGGCCTGCTTGTTTAAAAGCTCCAGCAGACGTTCAAGAGTTTTTTCCAATTCACCGGAATCTTCACCGGCTTTGCACAAACCGATATAAATTTGTCCGAACTGTTCAGGATACCTTGCTATTGTATCGGCAAATGTCGCACCGTTCATAATCTGCCGTCTTAATTCCTGCGCAACAAGCCTTATTTTTAATTTTGCGGCATCGTTTTCTATAAACAAAAGTGATTCAATAATCGGAATACCTGACTGTGCAAGTATCTGCAGGGTTGAAGTAAAATCAATTTTTTCCTGCAAGCCGAGTTTTGATACCTTACCTTTTTTAATATTTTTGGCGGCATCTTTTGCATCCTGCTGGATTTTTGAACGCTCTTCTTCAACCTTTGTAGGGATAAAACCGAGCTTTCTGATGTTGTCGCGCGCCTCGCGCGGAGTTGAGGCTTCGATTTTACCTTTTACGATTTCTTTATTATTTTTTAGTGCGGTATAATTGTATATAGTCATTTTATTACCTGTTATTCATTAACAATCCCGAGGACTCTGACAAATTCTTCTATTGTCGTAACCCCGCGTTTAATATGGTTTAAGCAGGATTGATTGAGTGTTATCATGCCGTTTGCAACAGCGGACTCTTCAATTTCAAGGTCATGGGCGCCCTGTGCAATAAGTTTTTTAATTTCTTTTGTAATCGGCATAATTTCATAAACGCCAAGACGGCCTTTATAGCCCGTAAAATCGCATTTATTACAGCCTTTGGCGCGATATATAGGTGTTTTCATCAGTTTTTGAATTTCTTCTTCTTTGGCGCAAACCTGTCTTGCTTCTTCATAAGACGGGAAATATTCTTCTTTGCAGTCGGGACACAGACATCTTACAAGACGCTGTGCAATAACACCTGACAGAGTAGAAGATACCAGATAATCTTTTGCACCCATTTCAATCAAACGGGTAACTGTTGCGGCAGCCGAGTTTGTGTGAACCGTACTTAATACAAGGTGACCGGTCAAGGCTGCCGATATTGCGATTTCAAGGGTTTCATAGTCACGGATTTCACCGACAAGAATAATATCAGGGTCCTGTCTTAAAATCGCACGCATACATGACGCAAAGGTAATACCTGCCTTCGGGTTAACCTGCGACTGGTTAATACCTTCAAGTTTGATTTCTATCGGGTCCTCAATAGTCGTAATATTGACATGCTCGTCATTTAAACTTTTCAATACAGAATAAAGCGTGGTTGTTTTACCTGAACCGGTAGGACCTGAGGTTAAAATAATACCGTTCGGGCAGCTTACCATATCTTTAATTTTTGCAAGATCATTATCCGTTGCGCCCACAAGAACAATCTTTTTATCGTCCGCTTTCAAACTTACTGCAGGCGCAAGCACACGGATTACCATTTTTTCTTTGCCTGAAACCGAGAGCGTATTTATACGGAAGTCATACGATTGTTTTTTGTATTTAATTGAAAAAGTACCGTCTTGAGGTCTTCTGTGCTCGGCAATATTCATTCTTGACATAACCTTGAAACGGGCAATTACTGATGATTCAACCTTTGACGGGATTTCCAAAACTTTTTGCAGCATGCCGTCTTTTCTGTAGCGGACAATATAACCTGTCAAACGCGGTTCAATATGAATATCGGAAACTTTGCTGTCGATTGCGTTTGTAATAATCTGGTTAACAAATTTTGCAACAGACCCCGTGGAATCGCGCAATTCCGCATCAACCTGTTCCCAGAGGCTTTCTTCAACCTCAATATCGGCGGCTTCTGTTTCGATCTGCTGGATAATCTTCTGCGTTTCTTTTTTCTGAGCGCTGAAAAACATCTCAAGAGAACTTTCAAACTCGTAGTGAGTCATTAAAAGCTGCTTGGGATTTTGTCCGGTCAGATAGATAATTTCTTTTAAGACATCGGGTTTTACCGGATGAACAACACCGATTGTAAGGGTTTTTCCGTCTGATGAAATCGGTATAACCTGATTTGCTTTAATAAAATCTTCCGGCAGAATGTTAACGAACTTATCCTGTCTTGCAAGCTGTTCATTGCTTACCATATCAAAGCCGGTCTGCAAATGAAGTATTGATTTTAATTGTTCAAGCGAAATAAAGCCCAGTTTAAAAAGGGTTGAACCTATCGGCATTTTCTGGCGTTTACTTTCAGCCAGAGCCTGAAGCAGCTGGACATCAGTTATGTAGCCTTTTTGGATAAGCATTTCACCGAGTCGTATCTGCTTTTCTTCATGACCTTCATAAATACTTGATGCCGGATCCTTTTTCAAACTGAAAATTAATTCTTCCAGATCGTTTTCCGGAACCTGAATAAATTTCACCTGATATGGGAAATAATCCTTTAAAATCTTATTAATTTCATCTTTATCGGAAACTGAACTCACCGCAACAAATAAAAACTTGTCCTTTACACTAATAGGAACAAATTTGTTTTGTTCCATTAGTGTATCACTTATATGATTAAGTATTTCTTTGTTAATACTGTTTTTTAATCTGTTTAGTAGTTCATTCATTTCTTTTAGATAGGATTATTACAGAGTGTCTGTACTTGCGACGGGATCATCGTTAATGATTTTCGGGGTCAGCATGATAAGCATTTCTTCTTTACTTCTTTGAGTAGCTGTTGTTCTGAAGAACATGCCTATTCCCGGAATATCACCTAAGAACGGGATTTTTTGAATTGTTTTTTGTTCATCTTCGCGAATCATACCGCCGATAACAAGAGTTTCGCCGTCTTTAATTCTGACGTTTTTCAGCTCAAGATCTCTTCTTTGCAAAAGTGTTGCCTGAATATCCTGAATTTCAGGGTTTTGCTGGTTCGGAGAAGTAATACGGCTTGCGATTGTAGCGTATTCGGGGGTAATATTCAAAGTAACATAACCGTCAGGACTGATAAACGGAGTAATAGTTACTTTAATACCGTTATCGTCACCGATTTCATAGGTTCTTTGAACGGCACCCGTCAAAGAAGACGAAACAACCTGAGATGTAACCGTTTTTACGTAATCCGAAGTTAAGTCGATTACCGATTCCTGACCGTTTGTAATCAAGATACGCGGGTTTGCAACAACACGGCCTTTATTATTTTCCAGAATGTAGTTAATCGTATAAGTCAAAGCGGAAGGCCCTGTGTATTTTGTAACTTCATACTGAGGCTCCTGTCCCGGCCCTGCATAATACGGGTATCTGTTTCCGTGGAAGAAAATCGGGAAGTTCGGATCGCTGCGTGTTGTACCTGATGCATAGTTGAATGAAAAGTTTTTGCTCAGATACTGCCATGTATTGGCAAGAGTTTTACTTCCTGATTCACTCAATTCTATAATAGAAACTTCAAGATAAGCCTGAGGCTGCTTTCTGTCGTTCTGTGCAATAAATTCTTTAATCATTTCGACCTGCTGCTCAGATCCGCCCATAATACCTATCGTACCTTGCTGTGTAAAGTAAGATATCGCAAGGCTCTGCAAAGGCATCGGAGCAAGTGCACCCGAACTGCCGGCTTTTACGGTACATGCAACTTCACCGCCGCCGAGTTCAACTTCATCAGAGCTGCCTGAACTTGCACCGCCGGTTACAACACCGCCTTTGATGCTTGCTGCGCCGCCTGTAGAACCGCCTGTTCCTGAAGAAGTTGCAGGAAGAAGCATGTCACATACAAGCTCCGCCATCTGTTCCGGTGTTGTGTGGCTTACTTTTATTGATGTTGACAGCGGTTTTCTGTCAAATTTTTCAACAACTTTTTTTGCAATTGCAACGTCATTTTTTGTACCGAAAACAAGAAGTTCATTTGTCATCGGGTTTGTCGTCACAATTTCGGAACTCGAAAGTCCGGGTTTCTTCATTGTAAATATATTTTTATTCAAAAAGTCTGCCATTGCGGAAGCATCAATATATTTTACCGGAATAAGTGTTATTTCCTGTTTTGCGGCACTGACTTCGGTACCTGCCGAAGAAACAATCAGAGTGTTTCCTTCAACCACGTAAGTAAGGCCTGCAATGCTCAACACAAGGTCGAATGCCTGATTTAAGGGAACATCGACCAGATCCATGGTAACTTTTCCGGATACACCGGAATCAAAAATTATGTTCATGCCGGCCTGGTCGGCAAACATACGCAAAACCTGTTTTGCATCCGAGTCGCGCAGACTTAAAGTTACCGGATTTTTTGCAGTCGTGATTGCCACATCTGCTTTTAACTGTACGGTTTCTTCACCGTTAGTTCTTAAAACCGGTTTTACTTCATCTACTGCCCACGCTGACATTGCGGTATTGGAAAATGTAAATACCGTTAGAATTAAACCTGCAATAATTTTTTGTGAAATTGTATTCCTCATATCTGCTCCTGCAATTATATTTTGGCACCGCCAAATTTATGTTCCAAATTATCCTCTTTATTATAGTTAAGTTCGCCGTCAGCAATTACCTGGCCGACGCCTGCTTTATAAACGTTTACACCGAGCTGGACTGTTACCAGATCTTTGCTTATTGATAAAATTTTATAATTATTAATATAATCACCCGATCTTACAAGATAATCTTCACCTTCAATATTTAAAATAGCTGAAGGTCTGTTGGGTTCATACATTATGCCTGAAACTTTTGTTGTAATAACCTTGGCAGCTTCGGATTCTTCCGACGACAAACTTTCGGGAGGCGCCATAAGAGCATAACCCGAGCCTAAAACACCGTCTGCCGGCAAGAAAGGATTTGCTCGCCCGTATTCTTCAACATTCAAAACAACCGTTTTGTCTTCCGTTTCGCCTATGTCATCTATTTCAATTTCAGTCATGGATTCAGCCTCAGCAATACTGTTCTGTTGAAGTGCAAGCACGTTTTCTGCAGGTTCCGGTTCCGGAAGTGCAGCATCTTGTTTTGAACCTCCGCTGAATGAAATTGCTAAAAATATTATTGCTGCAAGCGCCGCACAAACAAGCCCGATAAATATTTTTTTGCCGTTCGGACTAAAATAATTATCCAGCTTTTCATTAATCAAATTATAAATTTTCTTTAGCTCTTCTTCTATCTTCACAAGACACCTTTTCTTAATAATACCAAAATTATACTGGAATATGTTTGTTTATGTATCAGTTATTTAATGTATTTAATTCAAATTTTAGGTTAAATACACATACCTCAACTTAAAAATTGTAACATATTTAAAAAAATGTGGCAATAAAGCAAAAAACGTTAATATTACTTATTGAAAATTATTAGTAATTGTATGAATATATTCAAGAATTTGCGCAAAATATTTTAAATCGGCTTTTCCGTTTATAACCATATCTGCCTCGCGCCTGTAGGGTTTGACGTATTTTTCACCGGCCTGCATTATATAATCCCAGTGTTTAAGTGCGTTTTGCACATCCTGATTTCTCTCTTCGACAGCTCTGTCAACAAACCATTTTTTTCTGATTTCGTCATCTGTTTCAACATAAATCTTTACATCAAAAACATCTTTAACATCTTCATACATTGTTGCAATACCTTCAACAATAATAATTTTGGAAGATTTTACATCAATTGCTTTCGGCATGGAAACGCCGGTGCCGTTCGGAAGATACATCGGTGATTTTATATCAAGACCGTCTGCCAGATCCTGCAGATCGCTTTTTAAAACATCAAGCTGAAAACTGGACGGTGCGTCAACATCATATCCGCTGTCGCGCAGGTTATCAAAAGTACCGTATTTTGCAATCAATCCCGATATATCATTAAAATAGTTATCGGTTGTTAAAATAGTAACCGGCATTGAAAGCTGTTCAATAACTTTGCTTATCTCGCGGCAAATTGTAGATTTTCCGGCTGCCGATTCGCCGGTTATACTTATCAAAAATCTTTTGTCCGGATTATTTATAATTCTTTTGGAAAAACGCGAAATAAAATCAGGATGAATTTCCCTGAAAATCGGCATGGGGTACTTTTTGTCAAATGCCATAATCTGTTTAAACTTGGTCTGCAAATAATACGCAAGAAACTCCCGCCCTGTTCTTGAATTAAAATCAGGTTTTAAAATCTTGTCCGAGCCGGACAGTTCTTTTTCTATAAGTCCTTGCATGCGTTTTTCCATAATTCGGGTATACATTATATAATACACAAGAAAAAAAATTTTGCCAGTAAATTAAAAAAATTTGTTTAAAATTTGAATATACAAAAAAAGTTTTTTGTTATATAATTGTTGTATAGAAAAAAAGAAGAGGGGCAGAGGATGGAAACATTAACTAAAAACGAAGGTATAATAACCAAAATCATCGGGCCTGTAATTGACGTTGAATTTCAACAGGGCGAGTTACCGGAAATTTATACCGCATTGAATATTTTTACCGAAGACGGCAAAAAAATTGTTGCCGAAGTTCAGCAAATGCTTGGCTCAAACAAAGTGAGAACGGTTGCAATGTCATCAACCGACGGTTTGAAACGCGGCATGAAAGTGGTTAACACTAACGAACCTATTAAAATTCCGGTCGGTAAAGAAATTTTAGGAAGAATTTTAAACGTAACCGGCGATCCGGTTGACCAGATGGGAGATATTAATGCTGAAACCTATCTGCCCATCCACAGAAAATCACCGGCTCTTGTTGATCAAAACACGGATATTGAAATTCTTGAAACCGGTATTAAGGCAATCGACCTTTTACAGCCTTACCAAAAGGGCGGAAAAATCGGTCTGTTCGGCGGTGCCGGCGTTGGTAAAACTGTTTTGATTATGGAATTAATCCACAACATCGCAATGGAGCATTCAGGTGTATCCGTTTTCGGCGGTGTTGGTGAAAGAACCCGTGAAGGCAACGACCTGTGGAATGAAATGAAAGAATCAAACGTTATTGACAAAGTTGCACTTATTTACGGACAGATGAATGAACCGCCCGGAGCTCGTATGAGAGTTGGTCTTTCAGCTTTGACTGCGGCCGAATATTTCAGAGATTTTTCAAAACAGGATGTACTGTTGTTCATTGATAACATATTCAGATTTACTCAGGCAGGTTCTGAAGTTTCAGCGCTTTTGGGACGTATGCCGTCCGCGGTTGGTTATCAGCCTACACTTGCAACTGAAATGGGTGAATTGCAGGAAAGAATTACCTCAACAAAAGACGGTTCAATTACGTCAGTTCAGGCTATTTATGTTCCGGCAGACGACTTGACCGACCCGGCGCCTGCTACAACATTCTCACACCTTGATGCATCAACCGTATTATCAAGACAAATTGCATCTTTGGGTATTTATCCGGCTGTTGACCCGCTGGAATCAAGTTCAAGAGCATTGGATCCGAATATTATCGGTGAAGAACATTATAATGTTACAAGACGCGTTCTTGAAATTCTCCAGAAATACAAAGAATTGCAGGATATTATCGCAATCTTAGGTATGGATGAATTGTCGGAAGAAGATAAAGAAACGGTTAACAGAGCCCGTAAAATCCAAAGATTCCTCTCGCAGCCGTTCTTTGTTGCCGAACAGTTCTCAGGAACTAAAGGTAAGTATGTAAAACTTGAAGATACAATTAAAGGCTTTAAAGAAATTATCGAAGGTAAACATGACAATCTTCCGGAACAAGCCTTCTATATGGTAGGCACAATAGAAGAAGCCGTCGAAAAAGCTAAAACTCTATAACCGGTTATTCTGACAAAAAGTTCTATCCGGTGTTAAGAAGGAAAAAATATGCATTTGAAAATAATTACACATGACAGAGTTGTATTTGACGAAGACGTTGATGAAATCTATTCAAAAGGCGTTGACGGCGAATTCGGAATCTTAAAAGGCCACGTACCTTTTATGTCCGCTCTTGATATAGGTATAACAAAAGTCGTTCAATCAGGTAAAACAAAATTGTTTACTACAATGGGCGGAGTTTTCCAGTTTAAAAATGATGAAGGACTTATCCTTACCCAGTGCGCCGAATGCGGAGATGAAATTGACGAAGTTCGTGCGCGGGACGCTATGGAAAGAGCAAAAGCCCGGCTTGCGGAACACAGTGCAAGCGTCGATGCAAAACGCGCTGAAGCTGCTTTAGCAAGAGCAATGGTAAGATTAAAAGCTACTATGAATAACAAGTAATAAACTAAAAAACGCGAATATCGCGTTTTTTAGTTTAAAAATCAGCAAAAAGACAGGGGCATTATCTCCTGTCTTTTGTACAATATAAAAGTTACTGATTTACCAGCTTGCTTTGGTAACACCCGGCAGCAAGCCCTGATGTGCCATTTTTCTTAAACAAATTCTGCATAAGCCGAAATCCCTGTGGAATCCGTGAGGTCTTCCGCAAATGCTGCATCTGTTATGAAGTCTTACAGTCGGATATTTACCTGCAGCTGCAAGCATTCTTCTTTTTTCTTCTTTGTTTATCATCGCTTTTTTAGCCATGAATTTCTCCTTTATGTTCTATTGTGATTATATTCTAATTCAATTATCGGATCTTGTCCAATGTTATTTTTTGAAAGGCATACCGAGTAATCTTAACAGTTCTCTTGCTTCATCATCAGTTTCTGCCGTTGTGATTACTGATACGTTCATACCTTTTACCAGATCAACTTCTTCATAAGTAATTTCCGGGAAAAGTGCCTGTTCTTTCAAACCTAATGTATAGTTGCCGCGGCCGTCAAAACTTTTCGGGCTTACACCTCTGAAGTCACGAATTCTCGGCAATACTACGCAGATTAATTTTTGCAGGAAGTCATACATTCTTTCACCGCGCAAAGTTACCATTGCACCAACCGGCATACCTTCTCTTAATTTGTACGATGCGATTGATTTTTTTGCTTTTGTTACAACTGCTTTCTGTCCTGCTATTTTAGTTAATTGTGCTTCAATTGATTCGGCAATTTTTGAGTTGTGTGATGCTTCACCGACACCCATATTCAAAACAATTTTATGAAGTCTGGGAATCTGGTGTTCGTTTTTATAACCGAACTTTTCTTTCAATGCTGATTTTACTTCCGAATCGTATTTTTTCTTCAAACTTTCTGTTTTAGTCATTTTTCTTTCCTTTTCTTAAGATGATTGGCGCGAAACCACCGGTTTCCGTTACACATCTAACTGTTCACCACATTTTTTACAAACACGAACCTTTTTGCCGTCAACAACGCTGTGTTTGATTCTGGTCGGTTTTTCGCATGCCGGGCACACTACCATAACTTTTGACACATCCATCGGTGCTTCAAGTTTTACCAGACCGCCCTGAATACCAGCAGCAGGCATCGGTTTTTGTGCTTTGGTTACCATATTCAATCCTTCTACGGAAACTTTACCTTCCGCAGCGTAGGATTTTTTTACGTTACCCGTTTTTCCTTTGTCTTTGCCTGAAATAACGATGACTCTGTCACCGGTTTTTACATGCAAACTTTTTTTATTTTTGTCTGTCATTTCTGTTCTCCATTTTCTTAATTAGAGTCTTTGATTTTGTATCATCCGGACAAATCGCCCGCATCACTGCTATAGCTTTTGTCCGTGCGGATTCATTTTCCCGCTTTGAACAAAATCCGCTAGATAACTTCCGGCGCCAGTGAAACTATTTTCATATAGCCTTTATCTCTTAATTCACGGGCTACAGGTCCGAAAACACGTGTTCCTCTGGGGTTGCCGTCTTTATTAATAATTACTGCCGCGTTTTCATCAAATCTGATAACTGATCCGTCGTTACGTTTGATATCAGCTTTGGTTCTTACAACAACAGCTCTTACAACTTCTGATTTTTTTACAGCCATATTCGGAGTTGCATCTTTTACGGTTGCAACAATTTCATCGCCGACAGCTGCGAATTTTTTGTTTGAGCTTCCCATAACACGGATGCACAAAAGTTCTTTTGCGCCTGTGTTATCTGCTACTTCTAGTCTTGTTTCTTGTTGTATCATCGTTCTTTCCTTTATTTTTAAAGAATATTTTACTTCATTGACAGCGCATTAGCAGGGCTAATGATGTCCCGGAATATATTCCGGAAAACGTTAATTAAATTAACGTGCTTTTTCCACTACTTCAGCTACAACCCAGCGTTTACCGCTTGATATCGGTTTTGATTCAACAATTCTCACGATATCGCCTTCGTTGCAAACATTTTCAGCATCGTGTGCTTTGTAGTTTTTGTTTGATTCCATAATTTTTTTGTATTTCGGATGTGGTTCGTAATCAGCCACTTTTACAACGACTGTTTTGTCCATTTTATTGCTGATTACCATTCCTTGTTTTTCTTTTTTAGGCATTTTGTTTTTCCTTTATAATTGTTTTTGCTTGAGCTATAAGTGTTTTTGTTTTGGAAATCAACGCTGTGTTTTCCAATTTGTGAGTTGAAAGCTGTAATCTGTAGTTGAACAAATCTTTCTTCCAATCAACAATTGCACTTTGTAACTCATCAACTGTTTTTTCACGCATTTCACTTAATTTCATTGTTATTTTTTCCTTATCTTAAGCATCAACTTTAGCTTTTTCTACAACTTTTACTTTGATAGGAAGTTTTTGTGCAGCTAATTCCAGAGCATGAACTGCAACTGATCTATCAAAATAATCAAGTTCGAATAGTATTCTGTTCGGTTTAACAACCGCTACCCAGTATTCCAGATTACCTTTACCTGAGCCCATACGGGTTTCTGCGGGTTTTGCAGTAATCGGTTTATCCGGGAAAATTTTAATCCAAACGTTACCGCCGCGTTTGATTTCACGAGTCATTGCACGACGTGCAGCCTCGATTTGTCTGCTGGTTATCCAGCCGGGTTCTAAGGCTTGAAGTGCATAGCCGCCGAATTCAAGTTTGGTACCTCTTGTTTCGGTGCCTTTCATTCTTCCTTTCATCATTTTGCGGTATTTTGTTTTTTTAGGCTGTAACATTATTATTGCTCCTATTATTTTATTCGGTTTCTATTGCTCTGCGTCTGGGGCGTCTCATACCTTTTTCTTCGCCTTTGCCGCTTTTTGTTTTGATGTTCTGGTCTGCTTTTTCGCCCGGCATCAAGTTGCCTTTGAAAATCCATACCTTAACACCGATTTTACCCATTATGGTATCTGCTTCAGTAAATCCGTAATCAACGTCAGCTCTTAAAGTCTGCAGAGGTATTCTGCCTTCTTTAGCCCATTCTGAACGTGCGATTTCTGCACCGCCCAAACGGCCCGATACCATAACTTTAATACCTTGAACACCGGCTCTCATTGTTCTTTGCATTGCCTGTTTCATTGCACGTCTGAATGCTACACGTTTTTCCAGCTGTTGTGCAATTGCTTCGGCAACGAGTTGAGCGTCCGCATCAATTCTGGCAACTTCCACTACATTGATGACAACGGGCTTGCCAAGATATTTGGTTACTTCTTGTTTTAGTTCTTCTATACCCTGTCCGCCGCGGCCTACTACAATACCGGGTTTTGCAGTTACAACGGTAATCGTTGTGTTTTGAGCTTTTCTTGCAATTAATATTTTAGAAACGCCTGCTGCGTACAGTTTTTTCTTTATGAATTTTCTGATTTTAGCATCTTCTGCTACAAATTCACCGTATTCTTTCACCTTAGCAAACCATGTGCTTGCCCAGGGTTGAATAATTCCTACTCTAAATCCGGTTGGATGTGTTTTTTGTCCCATGTTTTATTCCTTTTACTTAATTATCACTGACTTTTAATGTAAGGTGTGATGTGCGTTTCAGCCTTTTGTAAATACGGCCTTGCGCTCTCGGTTTGCCTCTTTTGTATGTAACGCTTTCGTCTGCATAGATTTCAGAAATCTTTAATGCATCAGCACCTACGCCGTATTTTTCTTGTGCGTTTGCAACAGCGGCTTTAAGGTTCTTTTCAACCACTCTTGCTGCAAAGTAAGGCATAAAACGTAACATATCTTGAGCATCTTTAACAGCTTTGCCTCTTACTTCGTTAATTACTCTGCGAAGTTTTCTTGCTGTCATTTTTATGTCTGTTTGTCTTGATTTTGCTTCCATTTTTATTTTCCTTCTAACTTATGTGCACAAGCACTTACTTTCTTTTTGCGGTTTTGTCTGAACCTGCGTGTCCTTTAAACAATCTTGTCGGTGCAAACTCACCCAATTTGTGTCCGATCATCTGTTCTGTTACATAAACCGGCACATGAGTTTTACCGTTATGAACCGCAATTGTGTGTCCTAACATATCAGGTATAATCATTGATGCTCTTGACCAAGTTTTTATTACCTTATGTTCAGAGTTTGCATTCATTTTTTCTATTTTTGTCTGTAGAGCTTGTTCTACGTATGGACCTTTTTTTAATGAACGTGCCATTAATTTCTCCTTTAATTTGTTTGAGTGTATTATTCGCCGGTGCAATCAAAGACTGCCCATTTGCCGCTTAGTTCACAACGGCGGTGTTGTTGAGCTTTTTGCCGAACTATTGCCGGCACCTGCTCAACTCCGGCTTGCGCCTATTTTTTCCTTCTTCTGACTATTAATTTATCAGAAGATTTTCCGATTTTTCTGGTTTTGTGTCCGAGAGCCGGTTTACCCCAAGGTGTTTTCGGGTGTCCGCCCGGACCTGTTTTACCTTCGCCGCCGCCGTGCGGGTGATCACAAGGGTTCATTGTAACACCGCGAACTGTCGGTCTGATACCCATGTAACGTTTTCTGCCGGCTTTACCGATTGAAAGGTTTTTAAATTCTGCGTTACCCAATGTACCGATTGTTGCCATACATTCTTTTCTTACCATTCTCATTTCTGATGAAGGAAGTTTAATAGTAACGTAGTTGCCTTCTTTTGCCATAACCTGAGCTGCATTACCTGCTGATCTTACCATGACGCCGCCGCGGCCCGGTGTAAGTTCAATATTATGAACAATTGTACCTAACGGAATTAATTCCAGCGGAATAGCGTTGCCTGTCTGTACCGGTGCTTCGGGACCGGATACGATAACATCGCCTACGTTGAGGCCTTCCGGAGTTAAGATATATCTTTTTTCACCGTCTGCATAGCATACGAGTGAAATTCTTACGTTTCTGTTCGGATCGTATTCAATAGTTTTTACTGTTGCGGGTACGCCGAATTTTTCACGTTTGAAATCTATTACACGGTAGGCTCTTTTTACGCCGCCGCCTTTGTGACGGCAGGTTATTCTGCCGGTATTATTTCTTCCTGCTGTTTTTTTCAATGATTTTAACAGTGATTTTTCAGGAGTTGTTGAAGTGATTTCCTGATAATCACTTTTTGTCATACCTCTTTGTCCCGGAGATGTCGGATTGATTTTTCTGATTGCCATTTTTATTTTCTCCTTTGGTTGGCTTTGTACTTTTGCTGGGACTTATGCCTTTCGCCCCTTTTGGTGAATTTATAAAACGTCTTGGATTATTGCTTCACTCGGACAAGCCGCTCATTTCGTTTCACTGCCATTCGCTTTTGTCCTCGCTGCTTCGGGCCGGGTTCGCTACCGCTCACACGGCACCCTGCGCAAAAATCCGCTATGCTCCGACGAGTTCTTCAATCGGATCGCCTTCAATTGTCACGATAGCTTTTTTAGAGCTGTCTGTTCTGCCGAATTTGTAGCCCATTCTTTTTGAATGTGACGGCATATAAACAGTTCTTACTTTTTTAACTTTTCTTCCGGGAAAAGCTAATTCTACCGCCTGTGCAATTTCAACTTTTGTTGCGTCTTTGTTTACTTCAAAAGTATACTGACCCATTGTTGTTGCACCTACTGATTTTTCGGTAATCAAAGGTTTTTTGATTACGTCGTATAACTTTTCTGTGTTTGTTCTTTCTTTACTCATTATTGTAACCTTTCAGTTATTTCATTTACGGCAGATTCTGTCATTACAACGAAATCAGCTTCCAATAAATCTTTTACGTTTAAATTTGAGGGCAAAATAATTTTTACGCTCGGAATGTTTCTTGCTGACAATTCAAGATTTTTGTTTTCATCAGCTTTTACATCCGCAACGATTAAAACTTTGCCGGATACGTTTAATGATTTCAACGCACTGACCATTAATTTTGTTTTAGGTTCAGCGATTGTTGAGAAGTCCTTCACTACAACCAAATTTGATTCTTTAGCTGACAGTGCGGATTTCAGAGCAAGTTTTCTTGCTTTTTGAGGCATTGAAAAGCTGTAATCTCTCGGTTTCGGTCCGAAAATTACGCCGCCGCCCGCAAATAAAGGTGATCTTAAAGAACCTGCTCTTGCGCGGCCGGTGCCTTTTTGTTTCCACGGTTTTCTGCCGCCGCCTGAAACTTCAGCTCTGGTTTTTGCACAGGCTGAACCCTGACGTGCGTTGTTTAATTGTCTTCTTAATGCTAAGTGCATTACGTGTAAATTAGGTTCTACGCCGAATACTTCTTTATTCAGAGTAATTTCGCCTAACTTTTCGCCGTTTGTGCTTAATATTTCTTTTGACATTTTTGTTTTCCTTTATTTTTAATTATCTTTCCGTTTAAGACTGCTTACCGCTTGCTTGTTTGCTTTATCTGGCAAGACCAGCCGGTTTTTAGACTTGTCCTTGTCTTGAACTCTCATCCGGCACTTCGTACCGCCATCTTGACAGAGGGGAGAGCACTAGTTCCATTTTGTTCTGGTCGGAACGATTGTTACCAATCTTCCTTCGCAGCCCGGAACAGAACCTTTTATTAAGATTAAGTTGTTTGCTGCGTCTACTTTTACTAATTTTAATTTAGTAATGGTAACTCTTTCGTTGCCCATGTTACCGGCCATTCTTTTGCCTTTGATAACACGGCTCGGAGTTGTACCTGCACCGATTGAACCGGGTTCTCTGTGGTTTTTTGAACCGTGCCCCATCGGTCCTCTGCCAAAGTTCCATCTTTTGACGGTTCCCTGGAATCCTTTACCTATTGATTTTCCTGTTACGTCAACTTTTTCTACGTTATCAAGAACTGATAACTCGATTTTGTCGCCGACTTTATAATCCTGAGGATTGTCAACTCTGAATTCCTGCAAATGTCTGTAGTTATTCAGGCTGTTTTTCTTGAAATGACCGATCTCAGCTTTTGTTAAATGTTTTTCTTTAGCTGAAATTGTTCCGACCTGAATGGCATTGTAACCGTCAGTTTCTTCTGTTTTAACCTGAGTTACGACAGTTTCGTCAACTTTGATTACGGTTACGGGAATTGCCAAACCTTGTTCGTCGAAGATTTGTGTCATTCCTACTTTTTTTCCGATTACACCTAGTGTCATATTTTTACCTTTCTAGCTCGCCTTACTTGGTGCAGAAATCTCCTGCCCCGTTTCGGGTTTGCATTTTCTCTTGCGAGCGCTACGTACCTTTACCTTTGAGGGCTTTCACCTCACATCCTTCTCGAGGAAGTCGCAGTTCACATTATTATGCATAATGCTATTAAATTTTCAAGTTTTGCCGGTTATAATTTTACTTCAATATCAACACCGGCAGGTAAATCTAATCTGCTTAACTCTTCAGTTGTCTGTTGAGTCGGTTCGTATATATCAATAATACGTTTGTGTGTTCTTAACTCAAAATGTTCACGTGATTTTTTATCAACGTGGGGTGATCTAAGAACGCAATATATACGTCTTTTGGTAGGTAAAGGAATAGGGCCGGCTACTTTAGCGTCTGTTCTTTTTGCAGTTTCTACGATTTTGTCTGATGATACGTCAATAAGTTTGTGATCGTATGCTTTCAAACAAACTCTGATGCGTTGTCTTTTTGTGCTGCTTGCCATGAGTATTCCTTTTTCTTTTTTAGTGTTACACGTACTAAAAACCCTTGCGGGGTTTCGTATTACCCGGAGAAAACTAAATTTCGGCTATTCTCCAAGCATAACGATAGTAAAACAAACATATTTTACTGTCAACATTGAATTTCAGAAAATGTTTAAAATTCGTAACAAATCGTTTAAAAGCCTCCGATTGTTGTCAAATCAAGGTTTGCACCGCCGGCTTAAAAAAATTTCGCTGTTATCTGAATTTTTCGGGCAATTTGCGGCGGAAAAAATTTTTAATAATATTATGTGAAGAATAACCGAGGAGATATTATGAGTACAAACGGTGTCAATGATGCTTTTAATTCGGGATTTAAAGTAAAACTGCAAAACCGCGGGCCCAAATCCAGCGGGATTACGTTTGAATTAAAATCCGTTTTTGATGAAATGGCAAGTCAGGGTTTGATAAAAGATACTGACGGCAAAGGGCTGACTAAATCCGATGCTCTGAATTTGTATAACGAACTCAACAAAATTCATAAAGAAACAAAACGTGCAACAAATTATACAACAATGCAGGTCGGACAAGAATTTGATTATACGGCAGATGAAATGAAGGCGCTTGCAAAAGCCGCAGGTTACGAAATAATGCAATCCGAAGAGGTTGAAACTCCGGCAGGGCAAAATCCGGAAACACCTGCAGCGGAAGAACCGGCAGTGAACGAAGAGAACCCGCCAAAAACAGATGAACCGCCCGCAGCAGAAGAACCGCCCGCAGCGGAAGAAACTCCTGAAATCGACGAGCCGCCCAAAACCGGCGAAACTCCGGAAACTGAAGAAAATGAGCACAAACAAAAAATAGATGATTTACAGAAACAAATTCAGGAAAACAACAGAGAAAATAAAGAATTAAGAAAAGAAATCAGAGAAGAACGCAGACAAATGCGCGCTGAACGACGTGAAGCAAGACAGGAGGCACGCGCGGACAAAAAAGAATTGAAAGAACAATTACAAAATACCGAACCCGAATTCAAATCCGGAGGACAAACCGGCAGAATTCTTGACGGAAAATACTATATTAATAATAAAGAAGTAACCAAAGAAGTTTTTGAAAATGCAAAAACCAAAGCGCTTTCAAAAGGAGCCGCAGACAAAGAAAAAGGTGTTGACACTCCGCCTGCACAAGCTCCCGCTGCGAGTAAAGAACCGCCCGCAAAGAAAGGCTTAACAGCAGCCGAACGTGAAAAGATAGATCAGAAGGCAAGAGCTATCGAAGGAAAACGCGAGGAAATAGCAAAATACGTCAGCGAAGATCTTGGCGTAAAAGGCCTTGGCATGAATGACACTATAGAACTTGCAGTACTTGAAGACGGTTCTTACAGTCTGACTATGGCAGGCACAACTGTAACGGCAGATTCTGTTGACGGCTTGAAAGAACAAATGAAAAAATATATTTCTTCTTTTAACCGTAAATCCGAAAACGGAGGCATGTTCAAAATCAACGATCAAGGCAAGGTAATCAGCCCGAACTATAACACATTTATGAAAACAGCCGGAAATAAATTTGACAGATATTACTTTGCACAATCCGGAGATTCCGGCAAAATGACATTGATGCAATATAAACACAGTGCTTATATGACACTAATGGATGTACCTCAGGAAGAATTAACCGATAACGAAAAAACATTTATGCAAAATTATCTGAACGAACTGCACCAAAATGGCATGACCGTATTAAACAACAAACACATAGTTGACACAAAAGAAAGAGTAATTGAATTTGAAGACGGTCTTAAAGCAAAATTTCAGGTAGTTTTGGAAGACGGTACAAATAAATTTATACTTTCAAGAACACTGGACGGCAAACAGGATACTGCAGAAGTAGATGAGGCAAAATTCTTTGAGTTTATACCTTATGAAAAATACGTCGCCCTCGGCATTGAAGATTAACAAAAAAGGCAGTTTTATTAACTGCCTTTTTTAGTTTGTTTTTTGATACCGGATGATTGTTGTTTTTTCTCACATTCAATATCATCTGACAATTCGCATTCACGGCAGTCACCGCAAATTTCTTTGTCAGGAAACTTTTTCACGGGTTTTTCTTCAACTTTTTCTGCTGGTTTTTCTTCCGCAACATCATCAGTATCAGAATCCTCTGCGGGATTTTCATCTGTTTTTTCGAAATCTTGCGGCTGTACTTCTTCAGATTCTCCGGTTTCATCAATTTCTTCGGCATCTTCTTTTGCTTCTTCTTCTGCAAGAGCCTTTTCGATTTCAGCCTCATCTTTTGCTCTGATTACCGGAATGGACAGCATAAGAGCCATTTGTTCGCCTTCCTGGTCAAGATTAAGCTCAAGAGCCTCTTTATCCATTTCAAGATACTTTGAAAGAAGTTCGACAAGCTCACCGCGCATTCTCTCAAGCAGCTGCGGAGTTAAGTTTGTTCTGTCCTGCATCAAAACAACGCGGAGCCTGTTACATGCTACGTCTTTTGCGCTTTCCTCCTCTTCAGCCTGACGGAAGAAGCCCAGTAATTTGTTATATAATTCTGCAAAAATATTTTCTCTCATGTTTTAGTTCTCCTTACCCATCAAACCTTTGAAGAATTTTTTAACTTTAGCAACCATGCTTGTTTCTTCCAGGTTCATAAACTCAATTTCTTCACCGGTAATTCTTCTTGCGACGTTCATATATGCTCTGCCCGCAAGCGATTTTTCGTCATTTACAATGGGTTCGCCTTTGTTTGTTGAAGTTATAATGCCTGTGTCTTCCGGAATAATTCCGATTAAATCAGCGGATAAAATTTCAACAACATCATCAACGCTCATCATATCTTTGGATTTGATAAGGTTCGGACGCACTCTGTTTAAAAGAAGCCTGTAAGATTCTATTTCTTCTTTAGCCTCCAAAAGTCCTATAATTCTGTCGGCATCACGCACTGCAGACATTTCGGGAGTTGTTACAACTATTGCTTCGGTAGCACCTGCAACCGCGTTTTGAAAGCCTTGTTCAATACCGGCAGGACAGTCGACCAGAATATAGTCATAATCTTTTTTGAGTTTTTCACAGATATCTTTCAGCTGTTCTTCGGTTACCGCACTTTTATCTCTGGTCTGCGCAGCAGCCAAAAGACAGAGGTTCGGATTTTTCTTGTCTTTTACGAGAGCCTGCTTAAGTTTGCAGCGTTCTTCAACAACGTCAACTATTGTATAAACAATTCTGTTTTCCAAGCCTAAAAGCAAATCAAGGTTACGCAGACCCAGATCCGTGTCTATCATAACAACTTTATTTCCAAGTTTTGCGAGGGCTGTTCCGATATTTGCGCTTGCGGTTGTTTTGCCGACACCGCCTTTACCGGATGTAATTACGATAACTCTACCGCTCATGTATTTCTCCTTAATTTTCCATTAATTTATTGATAATAATATTTTTTCTGAATATTTTTGCTTCTTCGGGAACAAATTCACTTGTTTTTTGGACAAACGGTGTATTTACTCCGTCGGGTCTTCTTGCAAAAATATCCGCAATTCTTAACTGTATTGCATTCATTTTTAATGCACGTATTCTTGCCTGAGTGTTGCCTTCTCTGCCTGCGTGTGCAATTCCGCCGAGCACACCCCAGACTGTTATGTCGCCTTTTGCAATAATTTCGGCACCGGGATTTACGTCCCCTATAATTACCAGATTGCCGTCCGAAGTTATGCTCTGGCCTGAGCGAATTGTCTTTTTGATATAAAGAGTCGGAAGTTTTTCGGCTTCTTTTTTCAATTCAAGCGTTTCTTCGTCGTCATCTTCTTCATCAAAAGCAACTATATTTTCGGACATTTCTTTAACTTCTTTTTGCGGCTCGTCTTCATCCGCGTCAAAATCATTATCACCGAAAATCTTATCCAGCGCGGTTTCTACTTCGGGACTAACATTAGGCTCCATTTCAAAATCCGGCGCTTCAACAACATTTTCAAGTTCTGAAACTTCTACCCCGAGAACTTTTGCCGATTCAGCTGTTTCGGGCGATAAAGTATTGATAAATTCAATTTCGGAATCCATTGATTCCACAAGCGCCTTTATGCTTGTCAGCTCCGGCACCGAAAGCGCAACCGAACCCATTTTAAGGCAGACCTGTTTGTTCTTAGCTTCGGGAATATCAAGTATCCGCGATAATTCGTAAATTATTTCGGAAGTCTTTCTCGCATTGCTCAAATCAACGATAAATCCGTTTTCTATATATCCCTTGTCCATCTTTTCCCTTCCAATCATGGTTAATAATCATGACATTACACGAAAAAGATTTTTACTGCAACGGAATATTTAGAATTGTAATAAATATTTATGCAAAAATTGATTCGTTAACCCTGCGGCTTGTTATACGCTGCGCAAGTTCGGTTTTTGTAATTTTACCGTCATTGTTTTTATCAAGCCCTTTGTTGCTTGTGTAATAAATTTCCGAACTGTCGGTCAAAACTTCACGTTTTGCACGCGCAGGCAAGAAAGTCAGAGCATACAAATCGCCCGCGTCAAGTTTTTCGGATGAATTAAATCCGGCTCTTTTTTTGGTATTTAAATAATATTTTTCGACATAATCAAGCTGTTCAACCGCAGACATTTTTTTCAGGGCATCAGTTGATGTGCCGAGCTCTTTTGCAGTCGAGGGCATAAACTGTATAAGACCGGTCGCACCGCCGTTCGGATTAACCGCTTTCGGATTCAGACCCGATTCGGAATTCATTACGGCAAGCAAATCTCTGTAATCACAGTTCAATTTTTGCGCAACCTGCTTTGTACGGGTCAGAAAATCATCGCTTTTCACTCCGCTTTCAGGGTTTACCTTTTCTTTTTCAAATGCCGGAAGCTCGCCTTCATTGGTATTTTGCACGGTTTGGGTATTCAAAAATCCGAATATATTTGACGAAATACCGGTTGTGAAAACAGGCATCTGCCAGTTAAATTGAAATATTGACGGAGTAAGAAACAAATTCGGCATGAAAAAGTTATATGAAAAATTCGGCATAAACCAATTGTTCATCATCATAAAAGGATTATTAAAATATCCGAATGAATAAAACATAGTTTTCCCCAAAATTTATGTCCCCGTACTTATATAAAGTTTTTTTTCAATAAAAAATTGCCCCGATTGTTAATATATGTTAAAAAATTTTTGAGTTAGCTTTAAGATAAATCTTATCTTTATTATATTATATTCTAAGAGGGAATGAGATTGTTATGTTCAATGAAACAAAAACCCACGAAATTACAGTCGATGTAGTTATTTTAACAATGAAAAATAACGCTATACAGGTACTTCTGGTTAAGCGTCTGAATGAGCCGTTTAAAGACAAATGGGCAATCCCCGGCGGTTACGTCAGATTATCCGAAAACCTTGATCAGGCGGCATTGAGGGTTTTAAAAGAACGTACTAACGTTGACAATATTTATCTTGAACAGCTTTATACATTCGGTGATCCGCTCCGCCACCCCAATGCAAGAGTTATTACCTGCGCGTATTTCGCGCTTGTGAGAGCGGAAGACCTGAACATTACAACTTCTCCCGAACTCGGCTGGCATAAGGTATCTGACCTGCCGCCTCTGGCTTTTGACCACAAAGAAATTATTGAATACTCGCTTAAGCGTACGCGCGAAAGATTGGAACTTTGTCCGGTTGCATACCAGCTTTTGAATGAAAAATTCACGCTGACAGAAATGCAAAAGGCGTATGAATTAATTATGAACAAAAAGCTCGATAAACGTAATTTCAGGAAAAAAGCCCTGAGCACGGACGGGCTCATTGAACTTGATGAGTACACAAAATCGTCTTCAAAAAGACCGGCAAGACTTTACACGTTTGAGAATATAAAACTCAATTCCAAACGTGCACATTTCATTTCTAACAAGAAAAAGGAGAAAAAATAATGGTTACATTCGTTTGGGCAATCCAAATTTTATCTGCATTGTTTTTAATAATTTTGATACTGCTTCATTCACCGAAAGGCGACGGCATCGCAGGTATCGGAGGAGCCTCACATATATTTTCATCACAAAAAAGTGCTGAAAAAGGCCTGAATAAATTTACCGCTATTGTTGCGGCAGTATTTATAGTTTGCACATTTTTGCTGGGATATGGTATAGTTAAATAAACTATATGAACAGCTTGCAAAAAGAAATATTTTCGCGTAACGAACTTTTTTGGGGTGCGGAATTTCAAAAGGCACTTCAAAGAAAGCATGCGGCCGTGTTCGGACTTGGCGGAGTCGGAGGATACTGCGCGGAAGCCCTTGCAAGAGCCGGTATCGGAGAGTTAACCATTGTAGACTTTGACACGGTTTCAATCTCAAACATAAACAGACAGCTCGTCGCTTTAAATTCCACAGTCGGACTTAAAAAAACAGAACTTTTTGAGAAGCGGTTAAAAGACATCAATCCGGAAATCAAATTAAATGTTGTTGATGATTTTTATACCGGAAATACCGGACTTCCGCAGGTTGATTTTGTTGCGGACGCAATAGATACAATGCGTTCAAAGATTGCACTTCTGGAAAACTGCGTAAAAAACAACATTCCGGTCATAAGCTCAATGGGTGCAGGAAACAGGATTGACCCGACGCAGCTTTATATATGCGATATTAAAGATATTGAAGACAAAAAAGCACCGTTTGTTTCAAATATAATTTACCGGTTAAAAAAACGCGGAATTGAAAGCGGAATACAGGTTGTAGCAAGCAGGGAAAAACCTTTTTCGCGCGAAAAAATTTCAGAAACCGAGCGCATTACGACAAAAAACGGTGAACAAACCGAATTTGTAAAAATTATTCCCGCATCTACACCATTTGTAGCAAGCGCTGCAGGAATTTTTATGGCATCATATATAATAGGTAAGTTAGGAGTCGAGAATGGTTAACATACTTGTTACAGGAGCAACCCAAGGTATCGGAAAAGCTATAGCGGAAGAATTGAAAGAGGTCGGAACTATTTTTGCGACCGGCCGCAACCTTGAACTTTTGAGAGAATATGAAAACTATTGCGTATGTGATCTTGCAAAAGACGTGGAAACTCTTGAAAGTTATGTTGAAGAAAAAAAGATTGATATTCTGATAAATAACGCCGGCGAATACATTTACGGCTCAATTGACAAAATGACGGACGAACAGATTCAGGAAATATTTGAAGTCAATCTGCTTGCACCGGTAAAATTGATAGCAAAAGCAAGCGTAAACATGAAAAACAAAAAATGGGGAAGAATAATCAATATAGGTTCAATTTCGGGAATAATGGGCGAAGCAAACGCAAGCCTTTATTCTTCAACCAAATCAGGCCTTGTGGGTTTGACAAGAGCGCTTGCACTTGAGCTTGCCTCATACAATATTACGGTAAACACCGTAAATCCGGGCTGGGTGGATACCGAACTCGGCATGGCATCGGCGGAACTTTCAGAATTTTTTAAAGACGAAATTATTGAAACAATTCCGCAAAGAAGATTTGTTCAGCCGGTCGAAATTGCAAAACTGGTTAAATACCTTGTATCCGAAGATGCAAAAGGCATAACCGGTCAGTCAATAAACCTCTGCGCCGGACTCAGCGTCGGAATTTAACGGTTTTACAAACCCGATTTTAAAACAGTATCCGCAATATCCGAAGCCGAAATTTTCAAACAGTCAAGGCTGCGGCAGGTAGTCTGTCTTTTTTCCCAAAGACATGGTTTTAAAGCGCAATTGTCTTTTGCTTTGACTGGCGTAACCTGAGGCGGAATAAGTTTTTTATCGTCAGTCGGGCCGAAAATAGCAAAAGTTTTGGTTCCCATGGCAACCGCAATATGCAAAGGCGCTGAATCCGAACACAAAAAGATTTCAGCTTTTCCTATGAGTATTGCAAGGTCTGCGATATTTTTTGTTTTCCCGTAAAAATTTTCAAAATCTTTTGTTTGAACGTTTTTGAGTATGGTTTCAATACAATCGCTGTCGTCCGGGCCGCCTGCGAGCATGACGTTTTTGCCTGCCTGAACGAGCAAATCAATTGTCTGCGCCCAGATTTCGGCGGGAATCGTTTTTATCATACCTTTTTGAACGCTCATTTTGCTCACGCCGGGGTGGATAAGCACTGAATTTTTTATTTTTTCCGGAGCCGGAATATTTATCACAGGAAGTTCTGTTACATTGGCAGTTACGGGAGATACAAGATCATGGTACATTTTTGCGGCATACCGGTTTTTATTCAGCCGAACCGCTTTTGACAAAAGTATTCTGCTTAATATTCCGCAATCGTAACCGTAACGTTTTTTGGCACCGGTTAAAAACAAAATTATACTCATGAATTTATTTGCGCCTGCGGTTATCGCAATATCAAAACCGCATTTACGCGCTTTGAAAATAAATTTCAAAAGTTCAACATATTTATTTTTATTTTTTATATCGACCTGAATCAAATCGTCAATGACATCAGTCAAATCCTTAATGCATTTGCTTCTCGGCTCAAGTGCGAGGGTAATTTTCGCCTTTGGAAATTCTTTTTTAAGCGAAACAAGTGCGGGCAAAAAAAGTATTTCATCACCTATCCCGCCGAAATTCACCGCAAGTATTTTGTTAACTTTTTCCATAAAATAATTATACCCCAAAAATTTGTAGTATAATAAACCTATGGTCAACAAAGTAACAACCGCAACAGTAATCGGATTAAACGCCTACGAGGTTTCTGTTGAAACCGATGTACAAAACGGTTTGCCGGCATTTTCGGTTGTGGGGCTTCCGGATACGGCGGTAAACGAAGCCCGCGACAGAGTTCGTTCCGCAGTAAAAAATTCCGGATTCAGTTTTCCGAACCGCAAAATCATAATAAATCTTGCACCGGCGGACTTGAAAAAAGCAGGAACCGGTTTTGATCTTCCGATTGCAATGGGAATAATTATTGAAGAAGGGGTTCTGGAGCAGGAAGTTACAAAAGATTACGCATTTATCGGGGAACTTTCGCTGAACGGAAATTTGCGCGGAGTACGCGGTATTTTGCCGGTCGTTATCGGTCTGAAAGAAATCGGGATTAAAAATGTAATTGTGCCATCGGATAATGTAAAAGAGGCGGCGCTGATTGACGGCATAAACGTTTTCGGGGCACAGTGTCTGGGCGACGTTGTTAACCATTTTATTGAATCCCCGCTAAAGATTTTCAAAACTGATGCTGACCTGTTTTTGAAAAATTCAAATGAAACTTTTGAATACGATTTTAAAGACGTAAAAGGCCAGCAAAAAGCCAAAAGAGCGCTTGAAATAGCCGCGGCGGGAGGACATAACCTTCTTATGACGGGTTCTCCGGGCTCGGGAAAAACTCTTATGGCAAAATGTTTTGCATCAATTCTGCCGCCGCTTGAGTTTTCGGAAGCGCTTGAACTGACCAAAATCTACAGTATTTGCGGACTTTTATCAAAAGAGGAACCGTTAATGACAAAACGTCCTTTCAGAGCGGTTCACCATACAGCTTCGGCAAACGGTATAATCGGAGGCGGAAGCAATCCCATGCCGGGTGAAATTACGCTTGCGCACAGGGGAGTTTTATTTTTGGACGAGATGGTTGAATTTCCGCGCAGCGTTCTTGAAGTTCTGCGCCAGCCGCTTGAGGACGGTGAAATCGTAATTTCAAGGGCAAAACATTCAATAAAATATCCTGCAAAATTCATGCTTTTAGGTGCAATGAATCCTTGTCCCTGCGGATATAAAGGCGACAGGGAAAAGCAGTGCACATGTTCCGATTTTATGGTAAACCGTTATCTTGCAAAACTTTCGGGGCCGCTTTTAGACAGAATTGATTTGCAGATTAACGTCCCCAGACTCACGGCAAAAGAACTTTTGAATATTGATGAGAATGCGGAATCTTCTTTTGAAATCAGAAAAAGGGTAATAAAAGCCCGTCAAATTCAGGCCGAAAGATACAAAAACGACAACATTTTAACCAATTCGGAACTTACTTCGGAACTGGTCAAAAAATATTGCCGGATAGACGGGGCTTCAAAAGAAATTTTCAAATCCGCCATAGTAAAATTCGGACTTTCGGGCCGGCGCTATGACAGAATACTGAAGATTGCCCGCACGATTGCGGATCTGGACAATTCTTCCGAAATTGAACAAACGCATCTTATGCAGGCATTACAGTATAAAATGTTTGATAAAGACGATTTAAACGGTTAAATCAATAACGGGGCCGTCAATTTCAACCGGTTTGACGTCATCAACATATTTGACATCGGGGTCAATTTCTTTAAGAAGTCTGCCGATAAATGTATCAGCACCGCCGGGGCCGCCGTCTTTACCTACGATAATCATGGCATCTTTGTCAAGCATTGCGGCAGCTTTGCTAAAATCGAGTTTGTCCGCAGCCTGTTGGGGTTTCATAAGTTCAAAACCTTTTACTTCAAAATATTTGTTCAAAGGTTCAAGATATTTTGCAACGGGTACGTCTTTGTAGGGAATTCTGGTTGAGCCGAAACTCGGGTTGTTGTTTACAAACATAAATTTTCTTCCTTTCCGAGGTTATAAATGTTCCTGAACAAAAATATTGCCTGATTATTGCAATATTTTAAAAAATATTAAGCTGTTAAATGCAAAAATCCGGCGAAAAGTCCGAAAACCGCGGAAACAGCAAGATAAAACAGCGGATCGTGTTTTTGTTTAACGCTAATGAAGAACAAAACCGCGAGCAAAAACATCCCGGGCAGGTTTGCGTTATTAACAAACATATCAACCGCAACCGCTGCAAGAAGTCCGCAGCCTGCGGGTTTGAGCGCATAAATTGCGGCTCTTACGTTTTTATTGGTTTCAAACTGTTCAAGAAATTTTGAAATAATAATAACAAGTATATAAGACGGCAAAATAACAGAGGTTGTCGCAACAAGCGCACCTAAAATTCCCGAGGTTACAAAACCTGCAAATGTAGCGACATTCACTCCTACCGGACCGGGGGTTATTGAAGAAATCGCAATCATGTCGGTTAACTGTTTAATTGTGTACCACTGCTGGTTTTCGGCAATATGATACAAAAAAGGCAAGGTTGCGTAACCGCCGCCGAATGAAAACAAACCTATATGAAAAAATTGGATAAACAAATTCAGATAAATCATTTTTCACACCCCGCATCCGCAGCAACCCGCTGCCTGTAAACCACGCCCGATATAATCGCAAGAATTATTATAATTGCAGGCGATACGTGAAAACACGAGGACAATATGAACGCCGCAAAAAATACAATGCAGGTAAACCTGTCGACAATACTTTTGCTCCACATTTCTTTTGCCGCGAGAAAGACCAGAAGAATTACGCCTATCCCGACACCCCAGAAAATACTCTGGATAAAAGTTAAATGCACAATTTCTTCAAGTATTGAAGCCAGAAGAACTATCGCCAGAAAAGCGGGGCTTACAATACCTAAAACCGCCGCAAGCGCACCGGTTTGACCGCGCAGCTTGTACCCTACAAAAATTGACATATTAGCTGCAATAATTCCCGGAACAGACTGCCCCAGTGCGTAATATTCACATAATCCATCAGAGTCAATCCAGCCTTTCTTTTCTACAAGTTCGGACTGCAAAAGCGGCAATATTACATACCCTCCGCCTAAAAGCAAAGTCCCTACCTTGAAAAATGTTTTGAATATCGTATAAAATGACTTGTCCATCACGTTTTATCTTATCACGAAAATAACTTTTTGCGGAAGGAGATAAAATTTGAAGTCATTAAGACGTGTCTTTGATTTACTCCGCGCAATGATATGTCATTATCCGATAAGCGCAAAGCGACGTATTAATCGCATTGTTGCAGTAATGATATGCCTGAAACTCCATCCCCCCTTGAGGGGGAGGGCTGGGGTGGGGGGCTTTAAGAGTGATATAGCGGGTTTCCGTAGGTTAGAAATTCCGGTGAAGGGTTGTCGGATTAGTAAATCCGACCTACTATGCTGTAACGGTTGCAAGATGCTGAAACAAGTTCAGCATGACAAATAATGATATGTCTGAAACTCCCTCCCCCCTTGAGGGGCCGGGGTGGGGGGCTTAAGCTGTAATATAGCGGGTTTTCATAGGTTAAAACTCCGGTGAGGCGTTGTCGGATTAGTAAATCCGACCTACAATTCTATAACGGTTGCAAGATGCTGAAACAAGTTCAGCATGACAAGTTTTACGGCGAACTAGCCTCTCCCCTTGTGGGAGAGGCAGAATTTCAACACGAGGAACGAGTGTTAGAAATTCAGGTGAGGGGTAATTTGAGAACTTCATGCATATTTAGACCCCTCACCCGCATTTGTAGTTCACTGCGTTCACACAACTGCGGCCTCTCCCACAAGGGGAGAGGCTATTGCTGCGTCTTGACAACAACCGTTCTATTCCGCCAAGCACACCACCTGAGCGCTGCTGGCGTTGCGGGTGTAGCCGTAGCTGCCCTGCCGGAAAGTACCCGTGGAGGCGAAGTAGCGGCTGTACGCGTTGGTCTTGTCGCCCTCCTCACTCGACCACAGCCAAAACGAGTCGCTGGGATAGGATATAAAAAATCCCATTGATACTGCAAGGTCGTTATCTCTTTGTCCGTTGCTTGTTGCATAATTTGTGTTTATTGTCGTGCCCGGGTACAAGTCTCTCGCTAATTGGTCTAACTGTTCCTGACTCGGTAAACTTGAACCCATATCTTTACATGCTTTTACTGCACCGGCCCAATAGTCATTTGTTCCATAGTCTGAATACAAGCAATATTGAAGGCCATATTTACTCATAAATGCTAAGTCATCAGGGTCACTTGTTGTTCCGTTTGTATCACAACCGTTCCATACATGTGCTGTCGGATAGAAAGGTGCTGTGAAACATGTTCCGTCTGATATACAAAATCCGCTTTTTACACCAGCAAGTGCTAATACGTTATCATTATTTCTTAAATCTTTTGATACAGTATTGGGATTCTTAAATCCGTCTACGTCATATAATATTGCAAGACAATTTTCTCCCGTTACCTGATTACTAAATTGGTTCTGCGTACAACTTGGGTTGTATGCTATTACGCCGTTTACTCCGTTTGCAAATTGTACTGCTACCGTATTTGTATCCCAATCTTCCTGTCCGAAGTTCTTTGCCTTTTTAATCTTTGACATATCAACTTCTTCATCACCCCAGGTTACGGTATCCGCAAAGCATGTTGTGATGTCATCGTTTTCACATATTCTTGTTATCTTTATATGTTTAGACAATTCATCAACAAATGCTTCTGTTGTTGTATAACCTGCTAAGGTTCCTTGAACATTCATTACTCTTAATGCTTCACCGAGTTTTCTCTGAAATACCTGTGATGCTGTGTTCCATGCTTTTGTTTGATAATTCTGAATTAATGTCGGGATTGTCAATGCTGCGACTATTCCGATAATTGCAAGAGTTATCAGCACTTCCGCTAAGGTAAAACCTATCTTTTTCATTTTCTTCTCCTTTGATTTATAAATATGTATACCAGAATTATACATCATGCAGTTACATATCTTTTACTGGATATTGTCCAGTAACATTATGTTAACATATCCAGTAAAATTGTCAAATGGACGAGAATGAATTATACAGAAGCATCGGGCGGCGGATAAAGTATTTTCGCGAAGGCGCGCATTTGACGCAGGAAAAACTTGCTGAAAAATGCGGTATCAGCCTTGATTATCTCGGCAAAATCGAGGTTTGCATAAACAGACCCGGGCTCAAAACGCTCATCAAAATCTCTGACGCGCTCAATATACCCATCAAGGCGCTTTTTGATTTTGAACCTTGACAATCGGTTATGTCTTTTTTATGATAAAGAAACGAAACGGCGACATGGCCAAGTGGTAAGGCAGAAGCCTGCAAAGCTTTTACCCCCGGTTCGAATCCGGGTGTCGCCTTTTTTAACAAATATTAAGTTGAAAATTGCTCTGAGGGCAATTTTTTTATTGGAGTATGCTTTAACTGAATATGATTAAACCTGACTGGTGTGTGGTAAAAAATACTTCGCTTAAATTACCCCGTAAAATACAATTGAAAGATAACCTGAGCGCCGATTTTGACGGTGTTATGAACATGATTTCGCTGGAACGCGGCACTGAAAGCATAGGCCGTGAACTTTTCAGAAAAGAAAAAGATTTCATCAAAGGAATTGACATCGAAATCGAAAATCCGGCCGAAAAACGAAAAGGGTTCGGAAGCCTTTTGCGTGCTCTGTCTGTTATGCTTATGAAAGAGAATAAAGCAAAAAGCATCAAAATTAATTCACTTCCGCAAGCCCTGAAATTCCATTACGCCAACGGATTCAGAACAGACAGCGGCACGGTTGAAAACGCAACATGCTGCATGCGCTCAATTATACAATCCAATACCCCGTTCGACTCGCTTAAAAAACGCGCGGAAAAACTCCATTACAGACTTTCCATAAAAGACAAGCATGCCGTCAAAGATGCTGATTTAACCTATGACGACTTTTTGAAATCCGTTTTTGAAAACGGTATATCTTTTGAAGATGCAAACTTTCCCAGCACCGTTAACATGCAGCTTACTCTCAAAGACGCCGTAAAAAATAACCGGAGGTTCAACAAAATTCTGAAAGATTACGGTATAGATTACGAAATCTAAAAGTATTACCTATTGACATAATCTTTATATATTGCTAGAATTTTTGTATGTTAAAAAAGATTTTACTGCTTATTCTGATTCTTTCAACCGGATTTTCTATTTGCGCAAATGCTGAAATAGCACTTAATTTTAACGGTTTTATAGCTGATGAAGCAAACTTGCTTTCAGAAGAAGTTGAAAACGATTTGAATATGACGCTTTGGGATTTGCAAAAAAAATCAGGCGCCGACCTTGCGGTAGTGACGCTTCCGTCTTTGAACGGAAGATCTGTTGAAGAAGTTGCGCTCGATATCGGAAGATCTTACAAACTGGGCGCCGTCGGAAAAAATAACGGCATGGTCTATCTGACAGCCTTGAATGAAAGAAGAATGCGAATTGAACAGGGGCTCGGACTTGAGGATAAAATCCCTGTCAGCACGCTTGAAAATATAATGAATAATGATATTCTGCCTTATTACAAACAAAATAATTACGAAAAGGGCATAAGACGCGGTACTTATCTGCTTGCACAAACAATTGCTCAGGCTGAAGGCGTCACTATAAAGCAGCAGGGTTCCTGTCCGCCGGAATTTTCCGCTAAAAATTCCTCACAGCGTGAACATATTCCTTGGTGGGCATGGCTTATTGCACTTCTGGCTTTTCCGAGAAGAAGAAGATTTAATTCGGGAAGTTTCGGAGGCTTCGGAGGAGGCGGAGGTTTCGGCGGAAGCGGTTGTTCGGGCAGCTGGTAAATAAGAGAGGATTTTTAAAATGAAAAGTTTGGACAAATTTTTAGATGATTTAAAAAATAATTTGGGCGAAAATTTGATTTCGGTCTTTGCTTTCGGTTCGCAGGCAAATGTCGAAAATCCTAAAAATAACCTTAATTTGATGATTGTTACCGATAAATTAAGCGCGGAAAATCTGTATTCCATATCAAAACCGGTTAAAAAATGGGTTAATGCCAAAAACCCTCTTCCGGTTATTATGAACAAAGAAGAATGGTATTCGTCATTTGATGTCTATTCAATTGAATATTCCGACATAAAAGATAATTACAGGCTTTTGTACGGTCAGGATATTGCGAAATCTATTTGTATTAACAAATATTTCCTGCGGCTTGAGTGCGAATCCGAATTGAAAAATCTTCTTTTGAAATATAAAAATAATTTCCTGCTGAAAATAAATTCCGACCGCGAAATGCGAAAAGTTTTGAATAATGTTATTAAAACTCTGGTGGTTATATTCCGCTCGGTTCTCAGACTCCATGACAGACAGGTTCCTTACAGAGCTGCTGATATTATTGAAAATTGTTCCGAATTTCTGTCGTTTAACAAAATAGTCATGACTAAACTCGCCGCAATGAAATATGAAAACGACAGATGCAACAGACAGGAGCTTCTGTTTATGGAAAGCGAACTTTTAAAAGATATACAAAGTATCTTAAAACAAATTGATGCTATGCATTTTTAAATGTTTGTGTTATTATTACATCACGGGCGATTAGCGCAGTTGGTAGCGCACCACATTGACGTTGTGGGGGTCACGTGTTCGAGTCACGTATCGCCCATTTGTTATATGCATGCCGCGTATTTTTCAATATCTTCATCAGATATCATCTCGGTTGCGGCTGCAAGAATTTTATTATCATCCAGCTTTATGCCGCCTATAATTCCGGCCTTCTTAAGTTTTGCAAGCGTTTCTGAAGCGTCTTTAACTTCTATAACAAATTCGTTAAAGAATTTTTTGTTCAAAGTTTTTACACCTTTTGCCGCAAGTTTTTCGGAAAGTTTGTGAGCCTGTTTTGCGGACAAATATCCGGCCTGTTTAAAACCTTTTTCGCCCATGACGCTTAAATAAACAGCCGCACAAAGCCCGATAAGCGCCTGATTTGAACAAATGTTGCTTGTGGCTTTTTCGCGTTTAATATGCTGTTCGCGGGTTTGAATAGTGAGCGTAAACGCTTGATTTCCTTCGGCATCAACCGTTCTTCCCGCAAGCCTTCCGGGAAGCTGACGCATGTATTTTTCTTTGCATGCCATAAATCCCGCACCCGGCCCGCCAAAACTCATCGGAATTCCGAGTGTCTGAACATCACCGACCATAATATCACATTCAACCGGCTTTAAAATCGACAACGCGGAAACATCCGTACAGATTACAAGCAGCGTATCAACCGGTTTTACATCAACAATTTCGCCGTAAAAATCGGGGGTTTGAATTAATACGCAAGAATAATCCGCAGTGCTTTCGGGAAGTTTGTCAAACCATTCAACTTCAATTCCGTTAGCATCGGTATAGGTTTTTACAACTTTTTTATATTCGGAGTTGAGTGTATTTGCAACCAGAACCCTGTCGATTTTTTTAATCCTTACCGACATCAAAACAGCCTCCGCACAGGCTGTCGCCGCATCGTAAACGGTTGCGTTTGCAACATCCATGCCGGTTAGTCTGCACATCATTGTCTGAAATTCGTACATAACCTGCAAAGTACCCTGCGAAATTTCCGGCTGGTAAGGTGTATAGGCCGTATTAAATTCAAATCTCTGCGCGATTTGAGAAATACATGCCGGAACAAACTTGTTATAACACCCTCCGCCAAGAAAACTTACATAATCGGTTTTGTTTTTCTTTGCTAGTGATTTAATGCGTTTTTGGGTTTCCATTTCGCTCAAACCTTCCGGAAGGTCAAGTTTTTGCATTCTCGCTTTTTCGGGAATTTGTTTGAACAAATCCTCGACACAATCAACGCCTATTGCAGCGCACATTTCTTTTTGAATTTCTTCGTTATGTACCAAAAAATTTTTCATTACTCAAGTTCTTCTTTATAGTCTTCGTATTCCAAAAGATCCGCAAGCTCGGAATCGTCGCCTGTAGGTTCAATTTTTACAAGCCAGCCTTTTTCATAGCAGTCCTCGTTCAATGTTTCCGGAGCGTCCGCAATTGTTTCATTTACTTCAAGAATTTTTCCGCTCACAGGCATGTAAATCTCGGATGCCGCTTTAACAGATTCCACCGTTGCAAATGTTTCGCCTTTTTTAAATTCGGTTCCGGCTTCCGGCAATTCAACAAAAACTATGTCGCCTAACTGCTCAACTGCATAATCGGTTAATCCGACTGTGTAATGTTCATCTTCTTCCAACAGATATTCATGAGATTTTGAACATAAAATTTTTTCCGTAATACTCATCGTTATCTCCTTATTATGATTTTACTCTGTTTCTCTTTGTGATAAAAGGCCGTTTTACAACTTCAGCGTCATGAAGTTTTTCTCTTATCATAACCTGAACAACTGCACCCGTGCAAATTTCTTTAATATTTTTTACATAAGCCATTGCAATATTCGCACTCAACACGGGAGAAACCCCGCCGCTTGTTACTGCTCCGACTTTTTCGCCTTTATAATAAACTTCATATTCATGTCTTGCTACGGATTTGTCCAGCATTTTCAGTCCGATTAACTTTTTCGGCGCCCCGTTTTCCAATTGTTCAGTAATAACCTTTTTGCCGTTGTAATCTTCAAATTTGTCTTTCGGAATCGACCATGAAAGCCCCGCCTCAACAGGTGTGGTATTTTCGTCCAAATCATTTCCGTACAAAGGCAGTGCAGCCTCCAAACGTAAAGTGTCGCGTGCCCCCAGACCGACAGGCATAATGTTGAATTCTTTGCCTTCCGCCAGCAATTTGTCCCAGAGATATTCCGCATATTCATTGATTACCAGAAGTTCAAACCCGTCCTCTCCGGTATAACCCGTTCTTGAGATAAACATCGGAATGTTTAAAAGATTTGCTTCTATTATTGAAAAAGAATCCTGATCCGCAGTGTAACCGAGTTTATGCATCAAATCAATTGCTTTGGGCCCCTGAACAGCCAGCAATGAAAGATTGTGCGACTGATTATCAAGGTTAATCGTATATCCGCGCTGGTTCAGCGACATCCAGTTAATATCTTCGTCAACTCTTGAGGCGTTACAGATTATAAGATAGGTGTTTTCTCTCAATTTGTATATGATTAAATCGTCGATAAGTCCGCCTTTGCGGTTGGGAAGCTGGCAGTATACTGCCTTTCCGTCAGTAAGTTTTGAAATGTCCTGCGGAACTATTTTGTTCAGAAATTCCTCCGCATCTTTTCCTACCACGTAAACTTCGCCCATGTGCGAAACATCAAACAGCCCGACATTTTCGCGGACGTTTTTATGTTCCTCAATGATTGATTTGTACTGTACCGGCATGTGCCAGCCCGCGAAGTCAACCATTTTCGCACCCAGTGCAACGTGTTTGTCATGCAGATATGTTTCTTTTACCATGATTAAATTCTCCCTTGAATTTATTGTCTGATTTTTCGGAAGAATTGTCAAGTGGTTATTCAGATTCTTGAAGCTGTTTGTACAATTCTATTTGTCTGCCGGACAAATTTTTCGGGATAACAATTTTAATCCTTGCGTTTAAATTGCCGTATCCGCCGCCTTTTTTGGGCAGCCCCAGATCTTTCAGCCTGAGTATCTGACCGGTAGAAGTTTTCGGCGGAATTTTTATACCGATTTTTCCGTGAAGAGTTTCAATATCTTTTTTGACTCCCAGAACAGCTTCCGGAGGCGTAATTTCAATATCTTTTGTCAAATCGCAGCCGTCAATGTCGTATTCTTTATCCTGCATATGAATAACCAGATATAAATCGCCTTTTTGACCGTAATCGTCCGTTTTGCCTTCATTTCTTACGCGGACTTTTTGCCCTTCTTTGATTTCTGCCGGAAGTTTTACCTTGATGGATTTTGGTTCCGAAATTATACCCGTGCCGCCGCAGGCCGCACAAAACCCGCCTGAAGGCGGACATTGATGACATTTCTTCATTTGATTAAACCTTACGTTAACAGGTTTTTGATTAAATAAATCTTTTGCCGTAATGTTTAAAGTCATCGTGACATCAAGATTTTCAGCCTTCGGCCGGCGCGTTTTTTGTCTTGCACTCTGTCCGGCGCCGAAATCAAATCCGCCGAAATCCATTCTGCGGCTTGAAGTCTGTCCCGCCATCATATCGCCGAAAAGCGAACTGAAAAAGTCGGAGAATCCGCCCAAATCCTGACCGCCAAAGTTAAAGGTTTGATAACCTCCCTGTCCGGAGCCAAAATTAAACTGTTCAAATCCCGGAGGCGGAGTGTATTCCGCGCCGCCCTGCCAGTTTGAACCGAGGCTGTCGTATCTCTGCCGTTTTTGTTTGTCACCCAGAACTTCGTAGGCTTCGTTTATATCTTTGAATTTTGCTTCGGCTTCTTTTGTTTTATTTACATCCGGATGGTATTTGCGCGCAAGTTTTCTGTAGGCCGATTTAATCTCGGACTCGGTTGCTCCGCGCTTTACTCCCAATATTTCGTAATAATCTTTGTATTGCATATTTATCTCCTATTCTTATGATAATATAAAATTTATTAAATCCTGAATTTATTAATTATTTTTTAACAGTAAGCCGCTTGAACAATTTATGTAACATGTCTAAACATATCGCTTGTAAAATAAAATTGTTTGTAATATCATAAGTATCGTTAACTGCCGGAATACGCTTTTTAATGAGCAGCAATTAATCCGGTAAGAACGGGTAGAAGGAGCCGAAGCGCTGACGCCTGAGGTTCCGCAAACAGAAAAGGAATAAATATGAACACAGATCCGATAGCAGACATGCTAACCAGAATCAGAAACGCAAGCCAGGTTTCTCACGAAACTGTTTCTATGCCTTCATCTAAATTGAAAGTGGAATTGGCTAAATTGTTAAAATCAGAAGGTTTCATCACTGATTACGAAGTAAAAGAAGAAGGAAAATTTAAAGTCCTCGTTATTACTTTGAAATATGATGAAAAACACAAACCCGTAATCACAAAACTTGAAAGAGTTTCAAAACCGGGTTTGAGAAGCTATTCAAAAGCTAAAAACCTGCCGCAGGTATTGGGCGGTATGGGTGTAGCAATCGTTTCAACAAGCAAAGGCTTGCTGACAGACAGAAAAGCCCGCAAAGAAAATATCGGCGGCGAAGTTCTTTGCTACATCTATTAGTAATTGAGCATAATTGGTAGAAAAGCTCAAATTTGTACAAATATACCAAAAGGAGAAAAGAAAATGTCACGTATAGGTAAAAAACCGATTGAAATTCCGCAGGGAGTTGAAATCAAAATAGAAGGTCAAAAAGTTACCGCAAAAGGACCTCTCGGCGAAGAATCAGTAGAAGTTCGCCCCGAAATTGCAGTAAAAATTGAAGACAACCACATCTTGCTTTCAAAAGTAGGTGAATCAAGAGAAACCGATGCTTTGTACGGTTTGTTCAGAACACTGGTTGCAAACGCAGTACACGGTGTTAAAGAAGGTTTTGAAAAGAAACTTGAAATTCAGGGTGTTGGTTATCGTGCTCAAATGCAGGGTACTACTTTGAATATGCAGTTAGGCTATTCTCACCCTGTTGACATTGTACCTCCGCAAGGAATTACTCTGTCTGTTGAAGCAAACACAAAAATTACCGTAAAAGGTTCCAACAAACAAACAGTAGGCGATGTTGCGGCTGAAATCAGAAGCAAACGTCCGCCTGAAGTTTACAAAGGAAAAGGTATCAGATACGAAGGCGAACACATCAGACGTAAAGCCGGTAAAGCTGGTAAAAAATAATAACAAGCCCGCATAAACCCTTAGAAGTGGTTCTTTTAAGAAGGTTTGGGTAAAATGAAAGGAAAATAAAATGATTAAACAAAAAACAAGAAAACCGCAAGTACAAAAAAGACACAAATCAATCAGAACAAAATTGTCAGGCACATCGGAATTCCCGAGACTGGCTGTTTACAGAAGCACAAAACATATTTACGCACAGTTAATTGATGATGAAAAACACGTAACAATTTGCTCTGCATCATCAGTTGACAAAGACCTTAAAGAAAAATTAGCTCACGGCGGAAACATCGACGCTGCAAAAGTTGTCGGTGAAGCCATTGCTAAAAAAGCAAAAGCTAAAGGTATTGAATGCGTAGTATTCGACCGCGGCGGATTTTTATATCACGGCCGTGTGGCAGCTTTAGCTGACGCAGCCCGCGAAGCAGACTTGATGTTCTAAAATTTTGTTTATATAAAAAAAGCGGCCGGCATTCGCCGGCCGCTTTTCATTTGGTCTTTTTAGTCGTTTTCGTAATCTCTTACAACACCTTCATAAGCGTCAATGTAAATTTTTCTGATGTCTTCCATCAACGGATATGCAGGGTTTGCACCTGTACATTGATCGTCAAATGCAAGTTCAACCATTTCATCAAGTTTATCATAGAAGTCTTTTTCGGTTACACCGAAATCTTTGATTGATTTAGGCAGGTTGATTGCGTTTTTCAATCTTGTAATTTCGCCTAACAGCAATTCGACTTTTTCATCGTCGGTTTTGCCGCCCAGATTAAGTTCATCCGCAATCTGGCCGTATTTAGCTTTTGCGTTCGGGAACTTGTATTGCGGGAATGTACATTGTTTTTTCGGGCAATCCGTTGCGTTGTATTTGATTACCTGATTAATCAATAAAGCGTTTGCAACACCGTGCGGTACGTTAAACATAGCACCGAGTTTGTGAGCCATTGAGTGGCACAAGCCCAAAAATGCGTTTGCAAATGCCATACCGGCAATTGTAGCTGCATAGTGCATTTTTTCTCTTGCTACGGGGTCGTTAGCACCTTCATTGTATGATCTTTCAAGATATCTGAAGATGAGTTTTGTTGCTTCCAGAGCATTTGAATTTGTGAAGTTTGTAGCCATGGAAGAAACATACGCTTCAATTGAGTGAACAAGTGCATCAATACCTGATGCCGCTGTCAAGCCTTTCGGCATACCGTCAACAAAGTTCGGGTCGATAATTGCCATGTTCGGAGTCAATGCGTAATCCGCAATTGCATATTTTACATGGGTTGCATCATCGGTAATAATTGCAAACGGAGTAACTTCGGAACCTGTTCCTGATGTTGTCGGAATTGCAACCATGGTTGCTTTTTTACCTAAATCAGGTATTCTGCAGATTCTTTTTCTGATATCCATAAATCTCATTGAAATATCTTCAAATACCGTATCAGGCTGTTCATACATTAACCACATAATTTTAGCGGCATCCATCGGAGAACCTCCGCCCAGCGCAATGATAACATCAGGTTCGTAAGGTTTGATAATTTCCATTGCCTGTTTGATTGTTGATAATGTCGGATCGGGTTTAACATCAAAGAATATCTGATGGTCAATGCCGATTTCATCCAAAACATTAACAATCTGGTCAACTGCGCCTGAATTGAACAAGAATCTGTCAGTTACAATAAATGCACGTTTTTTGCCTTCAAGTTCACGGAGCGCTAAATCAACCGCGCCTCTTTTGAAGTAAACTTTCGGCGGAACTTTAAACCATAACATGTTTTCTCTCCTTTCAGCAACAGTTTTGTAGTTTAGTAAGTGTTCAACACCAATGTTACCTGATACTGCGTTTTTACCCCAAGAACCGCATCCTAATGAAAGTGACGGCTCAAGTTTGAAGTTATACAAATCGCCGATACCGCCCTGTGCTGAAGGTGAGTTAATCAATACACGGCAGGTAGGCATTTTTTCGGCATATCTGTCAATTCTTTCCTGATGACGTGCATCTGTATAAAGGTCAGCAGAGTGGCCTGCACCGCCTTTTATTACAAGTTCGTACGCCATTTCGGCTGCTTCTTCAAAATCTTTTGCTTTATACATTGTCAAAATCGGGGAGAGTTTTTCTCTGGAGAACGGATCTTCCCAATCAACTTTAGGTCTTTCGGCAAGCAATATCTTAGAATTTGCCGGAACTTCAAATCCCGCAAGTTCGGCAATCTTTCTTGCGCTCTGACCTACAATTGCCGGATGGGCAGTTCCGCGTTTCGGATCAATGAACGGAAGAGCCATAAGTTTCTTTTCATCAGCCTGACTCAATAAGTGTGCGCCTCTGTAAATAAATTCTTTTTTAACTTCTTCGTATACTTCATCAACAACGACTACTGACTGTTCTGATGCACAAATCATACCGTTATCAAAAGTTTTTGACATAATGATTGATGAAACAGCCATTTTGATATCGGCGGTTTCGTCAATAACGGCTGAAGCGTTACCGGGGCCTACGCCTAAGGCAGGGTTTCCTGATGAATATGCAGCCTTAACCATTCCCGGGCCGCCTGTTGCTAAAATACATGCGATTGATTCGTGTTTCATCAACTGATTTGACAATTCAATTGACGGAACATCAATCCAGCCGATAATGTCTTCCGGAGCGCCCGCTTTAACTGCAGCTTCCAAAACTAATTTTGCAGCTGCAATTGTGCATTTTGTTGCTCTCGGGTGCGGTGAAAAGATTATTGCGTTTCTTGTCTTTAAAGCTATTAATGATTTGAATATAGCAGTTGAAGTCGGGTTTGTTGTAGGTACAATACCTGCAATAACACCGAGAGGTTCCGCAACAATTTTGATACCGTTGGTTTTGTCTTCTTTAATAATTCCGCAGGTTTTTGCGTTTTTGTGTTTGTTGTAAATGTATTCGGAAGCGTAGTGGTTTTTAATAATTTTATCTTCCAATACACCCATGCCGGTTTCTTCCACTGCCATTCTTGCAAGAGGAATACGTGCTTTGTCAGCTGCGGTTGCTGCTGCTTTGAAAATTGCATCAACCTGTTCCTGTGTGTAAGTTGCATAAATCTTTTGAGCTTTTTTTACTCTTTCGATAAGCAATTCCAATTGTTCGGCGTTGTCAACCAGTGTAGACTTGTTCAAAGTCTTTTCCAGTTTTTCAACCGTCTTTTTGCTTTTTGTTGTCATAATTATCTCCTTTTTGATTATAACGTCAGCTTTTTAGGGGTAATCATTATACCATAAAAACCTTTTTATTTATCGTGATTTATTTCACAATTACATTATAAAACAACAAAAGTAAAAAAGCAAGTGTATTTTTTACAATCTTTATTTTTTCTTTATAAATTGCTATATTTAATAAAAACTGGTATAATTGTGCCATGGATAAAATTATAAGAAAATTTTTATACTATATACTGGCAATGCGTGAAAAGACATTATCGCACAGACTCAGCAGCAGTCTTAAACATTCTTATAAAAATAAAACCACAAAAACGATTCTCTCCGCAACAGAACATGTGACTTTGAGTGCGGAAACCGAAAAAATTAAAACACTTGTGAGAAAAAATGTTGAAGATATTGTCAAGAATTGCGCAAATAATCCATATAAACTTCTTGAATACATTGAGGCCGCCGGAACTAATGTTTACAAAATAAATAATGCCGACAAAATCCTCTCGGCAATAGGCGAAGAAGAAGGCATAATTTTTGAACTTAAGGGGCTGAGAGCGTTATATATCAACCTTTTTACAACGGGAAAATTTTCGCTGTATTTTAAGCCGGCCTTTATTATGCGGGAAGGAAATATTGAACCTTTATACATGATTCAGCAGTTTTACAAATGGTATTCTTTAAAATCAAACCTTCCGGGTTTTGACTATAAAGCCCAGCAGGATTTCAAAAGGTATCTGAAAAACGTCAATGACAAAACCCTTTGCAGCCTCTCACTTGAAGATACTCTCAATTTGACGGAAGCCGTTGCAAGAGATCAGGAGGCTACCGATTTTGCCCTGTATATTGCAAATCAAACCGAAGGTGCACAAAAAGTCCGCCGCAAAATGTCAGACGGCGGAGCTGATGTTTAAAAAAACTTTATTAAAAAAAAACTTAGCAATTTGGGGTAAATTGCTAGAGTTTTACAAGTTGGGGTAAGTAGTTAAGGATTCTATGCATCTTATGCCATATAAGGCAGGTGGATGTATTCTGTATCATTAGCTTTTGGTGAAAATAGTATATTATAAGCCTTGGCAAACTTGCAGCCCAATGCTTTTAAAGGGTTTGACTGAACTGCATCTGCATTTTGAGTAAGTCTTAAATTCTTTTCAAAGTTTAATTTATCTGAATTTTGAAGAGATAAAAGACCAACTTTCGGGGTTATGTTATTCATGTTACCTTCACCGAAGGTTATATGTTTTGTTGCTATATTTTGTATCGGAGATATTCTCATTTTTACTCCCTCCTTTCGAGGCTTTTGTTATTAAGTGTTTTTTTAACACTTCATCCTAACAATTTCACTATATACTATAAAGTTCTTTTTGTCAACCCCTATTGTAAAGTTTTATTAAGAGTGGCAAAATTCAATCACCGTGCGCTATTTGGCATAAAGTGGCAAAAATACACTTATTGCTTTGTTTTAGACCTTGTAAAGATACACCCTGGCATGCCCTATCGGGGAATATTTGAAATAAAAAATAGTCCGTTCAGGTGAGTTAACACAGCTTACAGGCTAATTGAAAACGGCATGCCTTTTTATTTTAATATAGTTAAATCTTTTTCATACTTCCAGCTATTCTTAATTCCAACGGGAGCTCATACTCCCGTTTTTTTTCACTAAAAAAGCACACAGTATAAGCATTTAAGCAGGATTGTGCGCTTTTAAAAATTAATGTAAAAATTACACTTTTTAAACATCCGGAAGATCGCCTTTGACATCGGCGACAACATCGCTTTCGAGGTCAAAAACGGTATGCAGCGCTTTAACAGCTTTTTGTGCATCCGCTTTATCGACAAGACAGCTTATTTTAATTTCGCTTGTAGAAATCATTTTGATGTTGATACATAGTTTCGCAAGTGTTTCAAACATGGTAGAGGCGATACCGGGTCTGTCAATCATGCCTGCACCGACAATTGAAACTTTTGCGATATTATCGTCAACTTTGACATCTGTTGCGCCGACTTCATCTTTCAACTTGTCGAGCACAGCAAGAGTTTTCGGCAAATCATTCGCATCAATTGTGAAAGCAATATCATTTGTATTAGAAATTTTCCGTGCATAAGATTGAATAATCATATCGACGGAGATATTTTCTTTAGCGAGAGCGCTGAACAAACCTGCAGCAACGCCCGGTTTATCAGGAACATCGCAGACAACAATTCTTGCTTGAGTCAAATCAGCGGCAACGCCGGCAACCGGTTTATATATTTCCATTTTTTCCACTCCCAGAATTAAAGTACCCATGTTATCAAGATTAAAACTGCTTCTGACGCGCAAAGGAACAGCAAACTGTTTTGCGGTTTCAACGCTTCTCGGATGAAGCACGTTAGCACCGGCGTGCGCAAGTTCAAGCATTTCTTCATAAGAAACTTCATCAAGTCTTGAAGCATTGGGAACAACGCGCGGGTCGGTTGTATAAACACCTTCGACGTCAGTATAGATATCGCAGCGTTCGGCATTCAAAGCAGCTGCAAGCGCAACGGCCGATGTGTCCGAACCGCCGCGGCCGAGGGTGGTAATTTCGCCGTCCTCGGTTACGCCCTGAAATCCGGCAACAACAATTATTTTGCCTTCATCAAGGTTTTTGCGCAATTTATCTGTTTTTATATCAATAATTCTTGCTTTTGAATGTATATTTTCGGTCATAATACCGACCTGCATTGCATTAAAACTTACGGCATCATAACCTTTTGCCTGAATAGCCATTGCAAGAAGCGCTATTGAAACACCTTCGCCGGTTGACAAAAGCATGTCCATCTCGCGGCCCGAAGGATTCGGGGTTAAATCTTTTGCCATTTTCACAAGATGGTCTGTCGTGTGTCCCATTGCGGAAACCACCACAACGACGTCATTGCCGTTTTGTTTTTCTCTGATTACAACGTTTGCTACATTTTTTATTTTATCGGTATCCGCAACTGATGTGCCGCCGAATTTTTGAACAATAATCTTTTTCATTAATTTTCTTTTATTTCTTTCAAAATTTTTTCTAAGTCCGCCCTCAAATCGGGGTATTCAAATCCGTTTATTTTATCGGCAAGAGAAATTGCCTCTTTTACATTATATTCACAAACGTCCTCTTTGACAAGTATGTAACTTACATAAAATAACAAATTTAATATTCGTCTGTTATTAGGCTCGAGATTAGCGGCTTTTCTTAACTTTCTGCGGGCGTCCTGATAATCTTTTTGTGAAATAAGATATTGCGCAAACTCAAAATAAGCGGGTGCAAATTTCGGATTAAATTTCAAAATTTTCTCGTAAGAATCTCTTATCATGTTATCGTTACCCAGCTTTTCATAACATTTTGCCAGTCTGAAATAGTTATAAGCATCTTTAGGGTCTTTTTTAAGAGCTTCTTTAAAATAATTCAGGGCATCTTCCGTGTTGCCGTATGCCAGAGCCGAAAGTCCTTTTGCTTCTATTATATATACATTGGAAGCATCTTTTTCTCCTGCAAAATTTATAAAGTCATGCGCTTTTTCAAAATCTTTTGTTTCCGCAGCACACAAAGCCATGCCCGCCTGAGCTTCGGGGCATTCAACATCTTCGAGAAGCGCTTTTTGATAGATTTCTTTTGCTTCTTCAAATCTGCACAGTCTTACAAGAGCGTTCCCCCATTCCGAATAAAGAAGCGGACTTTTCAGTTCTCTTTCTTCCGCGGACATAAAGCATTTTGTAGCGTTTTCGTAATCAAACAATATTGAATAAATTTTTCCCAAAAGCAAATAAGCGGGAAGCATGCTCCTGTTAAAATCGACCGACATGCGTGCATAACGAATGGCATGCTCGTAATCTTCTTTTAAATAATACAAATTTGCATACTCATAGGTATTGCTCTCATTGGGGCATGTATTTGTCAAAAAACTCAATTTACTTTCTGCATCATCATATTTTTCAAGCCTGACTTCTACGATTGCCGCAAGCAGCATTGCTGCGAAATTATAGCGGTTTATTTTAATCGCTTTTATAAACTTTTCGTGCGCTTCATTGTATTTTTTTTGTTTAAACAAAGCCATGCCCCAGCCTGTCTGGATATCTGTATTAACCGGTGAAATTTTGTCTGCTTTTTCAAAAGAAATTTCGGCATCTTCGTATTTTCTTACGGTAACAAGAACCATAGCCAGCTTATGCCAGATATTTTTATCCTGCGGATTTAATTCGGCGGATTTGCGGTAAGCCTCAATCGCTTCATTGAAATTTCCGGCTCTTTCTTCCGCGACACCGAGATATTTATATACAAGAGCATCTTTTTGTGTAATGGCAAGCGCTTCTGTTAAAACTTTTTTCGCTTCAACATAACGCATTTTTTCAATAAGTTTTTTGGCACGGTTTACATAAGCCAGAGAAGGAATCGTCTGGTTGTCGGTTTCTTTTTTGTAAGAATCTACCGAAACGTTCAAATCTTTTACTTTATCCGATATTTTTTTCAGCCAACTAAACAATCCGCAACCTCTCTGAATGCTCCCGATCCGCCCTGTGAATTTGTTATTTGGATGCCTTCTATCTTTTTAAGTTTTTCAACCGAATGGGGAACGGTTATTTTGTACTTTGAAAACTCAAGGCATGCCGTATCGTTTATGTCATCACCGATATAAACAAATTCCTCTTTGGAAAGATTGTATTTTTCAACTATTGATTTCAAAACATCTATCTTAATTCTGATATTCTGGTGAACTTCTTCAATATTAAACTGCCTCGCAAGAATTTCAATTGCGCTGTTTTTTTCGCCGGAAATTATTGCGATATTGTAACCGTTTTTTCTCAGGATAGAAATTCCCATTATATCTTTGAAATTCATTTTTCTTGTCATGGAACCGTCCGCATTTATATAGACGCAGTTGTCGGTCATAACGCCGTCAAAATCGGTTATAATCCATTTAATTGTATCGGGCAGTTTAATCATATACAAATTTCCTTATATCTGATATAATTATACCATAAGGCAGACACAAATGATTACATATATTATCAACTGTTGTTTAATACTGGTATTCGTACTGTTGTTTTTCATCACAAGAAAAACAAACAAGCGCTGGTCTAAAATCAATGACTATCTCGGAACGGTAACTAATACGGTAAACTCCGTCAGATACGGCAACTTAACAACAAAAATCGAAAAACTTGAGCATCCGACATATCAAAACGTTACGGACAGTATCAACAGAATGGTTGAAACTCTTAACGACAGAGAAAAAATGATTATTGAATATCAGGCGGAATTAATGCGCCAGAACAGACTTCTTGAATCGGTAATCAATTCTTTATCCGACGGAATTTTGATAATAAACGAACACTCCGATATTCTCCGTGCAACACCGAAAGTTTCCACCTGGTTCGGGTTAAAGGGAAAAGATATTATAGGAAAAAATATTTTTGAATTTATAGAACTCGCTGACGGTTTGAGTCCGGAAAAACTTAACGGTGACGACGTTTTTATAAAACACACACCCACAAACAATTTTATAATAAGCTCTCAAAAACTCACAACCGACGACAAAAAACAGCGTTTTGTGCTATTGATAAAAGACATTACAAACGAACGTGAAATCGAAACCCTGAAAGAAGATTTTGTTGCAACCCTGACCCATGATCTTAAAGTTCCCATTGTTGCCGAAGCAAATATTGTTGAATTTCTCCTTGAAGGTAAATTCGGAGAAATTACCGACAAGCAAAGAGTCGCTTTGAAAAATATGCAATCGTCAAACAAAGAGCTTGTTGACCTTGTACAAATTCTTCTTGAAACCTACAAGATCAAAGAAAAAGGTATTCAGCTTTTGAAAGAAACAATTGTGCTCAACCCGTTTATTGAAAGCATAATAGACGAAATGCAGCCGATTGCAAATAAGTCCGGCATAACCATAAACTTTACGCCTGAAAGAGCTCTCACCGTATTTGCCGACCCAATCCAATTAACAAGAGTAGTCAAAAACCTTATTTCAAACGCAATTTCTCACAGCAACACAAAAGAATGCATTGATATAAAAACAGGCGAACTTCAAGGATATATCACAATCTCCGTAATTGATTACGGACAGGGAATCTCGCCTGATGAAATTAAAATGATTTTTAACAAATACTATTCCGCAGCCAAAAAATTCCGCAAAATCGGAACAGGCCTCGGGCTCTATCTTTCCCAGCAAATTGCAATCTCTCACGGCGGCGAAATCACTGTTGAAAGCGAAGAAAACGTCAGAACAGAGTTTTGTATTAAGCTGCCGGTCTGATAAACTAAAATATGCTATAATAAGTATATGAAAGAAATATTCCTCGGACTCTTAGACTGGATATATAAGAAAAAGTGTTACTTTTGCAAAAATTCAAAAGAATCCGTCAGAATGTGCTCAAAATGTTACGAAAAACTCACACATCTGCCGGTGCAGCCTAACAGAATAATCAACGGAGTTAACATATACTGCGCGGGAATTTATTCAAAAGAACTTCAAAAACTCATTCGCGGTCTAAAATATCACAAACAAAAAGATCTCGCCTATTTTCAGGCCAAATTCATGTATGAATACTGGCAAAAACTTAACCGCACCAGCGATTTTCAGGTTGTGGCGGTTCCCTTGCATAAAAAACGCATGCAAAAACGCAAATACAACCACATGGAGCTTGTTGCGGAAGAATTTTGCCGGATGACGGGATATACACCGAATTTCAGCCTTATAAAACGTATTAAAGACACAAAACCGCAGTACAAATTAACGAAAAAAGAACGCGCGCAAAACCTGCATAATGCGTTTGAAATTGAAGCGGCCAACCTTCTTGATAAAAAAATTCTGATTATTGACGACATCTGCACAACAGGTTCAACATTTGAAGAAATGATTAACGAATTTAATAAAAACAATATCCGTGATATAATCTGTTTTGCAACAACAACACCCTTTTAAAATATGATATTAAGCGAATTTTCCAAATATTTACAACAGCATAATCAGGATTTGATGACAGGCAAAACAACCGCAGCAAAACTGCTCTGCGAATGGATAAGACTTGTTATTTACAAAAACCCGAAAAACAATGTCGACAAAATAGTCCACCGCGAAATAATGCTTGCCGAAAACAAATCCGGTGATTTTTTAATTGTCGGCAAATCGGAAAGCGGCAGGGTTCTTGTAAATGCACTGAATAACTTTGCCCTGAGTTATGAGAACTATATTATGAGCAAATGGCTTTCAGACAAAAAGCCGCATCATTTTACAAACTATCCCGATAAAAATAACTAATTGCCATATTGGCGGATTTTATTTAATCTCCCTAATCATAAAATATTTTTGAAGATAAGGGGATTTACCATGAACAACATATACACAGCACCTGTTTGCGAAATGAAAACTTTCAGCAATCTTTTTATAGAATTAACCGCCAAAAACTGCAACCAGCGATGCAAGCACTGCTACATTGATTTTCCGCTCACCAAAAACGTAAAAGATTTTATATCAACAGATTCAATAAAAGAAGCCTTAAATGATACAGTAAACGAAAACATCGACTGCATTTATCTGACAGGTGCCGAGCCGATGACACATCCTGATTTTAACACGATTTTACGCCTCTGTCTTAAGCGCTGCAACGTCTGTATTTTTACAAACGGCTCTTTTATAAATGAAAAAAAAGCACGCTTTTTAAAACGCGTTGAAGGCGAAAGCAATTTTGAAATAATATTCAAATTAAGCATCGACCACTACAATGAAGTAAAAAGCGACGATATAAGAGGCAGAGGAACTTACAGACAGGTTCTCCATGCAATAAAAAGCCTTGTGAAATACGGATTTAACCCGATACTGTGCATAACTGATTACTACAACGAAGGCAAAGACGTATTACTTTCGGAATTTAAAAAAGTCTGCAGCAAAATCGGATTTGAAGCAAAAGATAACAATTTCAAAATAAATAAATGGTACGACAAAAATTCACACAACGAAATTGAATCCTTCACCTGCGGACTGGATTGCGAATACGGAAGAATTTTAACCGCAAAAGGAGTTTACACATGTCCGTTTCTTGCAAACGATCACAGAGGCCGCTGCGGAAGCAGTTTCAGAGATTTTTCAAGAAAAAACACACTTGAAACACCGTGCTGTGCAGCCTGCATAGAAAACGGCGAACCGCTTTTCGGGATAGATTTCAGGCTTTTTCAGGAATAACTTATTTTTGTGCGTATAATTTCAACTGAAATTTAATAATCAAAATCTTTCTGTCTTTTTGATACGGAACTATTTCGACCGATGAAATATCAAGGAAATGTTCATGCTTATAAAGCTCTTTCAAAAAACCTTCAAAATCTTTATAAGTTCCGATCATTTCAACATTAAGTTTGGCAACATTGTATTTGTCCGCAACATTTTTGACGAAATTATCATCTTTGGGGTCGTATTCATACTTTATCGAACGTGTTCTGATACCGTTGCCGCGGATTAAGGTAAGAATTTCCGCAAACTCGTCGGCGATAACCGTTTCGGTATCAAGACCTTTTTCTATGGGCTTAAAAAATTCTTTCGGGATATCTTTATTTTCAGCATTCGCCTTGGCTGTTTTTTCTTTAAGACTTTCCAGAGTTCTTTCTTTATCTTCAAGTGCTGCCGCAGCTTTTGCATGTTCATCCCAAATCTTAAAAATTCCGGTAACAATAGGAACCACGCGGCTTATAACAATACAAAAAATTAAAAGCGCGCCTGCCAGAATTAATATAGAAGATTTAAATTTTTTAAGATATAGTTCAATTTCGTGCATTCAAACATCCTTATTCAGATTTTGAGTCAATATTAATAGGTTCAAGAGCATTTACGGGTTTTGCCGTAGTTTTAGGCTCAATATTAGGAACCTTTGTACTGTTTTGTTCCGCAGGCTTTGCCGTAGTTGACTTGGCGGCGGTAGTGCCGGAAGTATTTAATTCGCCTTCGGACATATTGGTTATTTCAAATTCATAAAATGACGGTTCGGTAAAGACAACCGCATCGTCAATTGATTCAGACTGCATTTCCAGCTTGTATAAACGCAATTGCGAATCCGTGAGATAATCTTTCATATTTTTAAAGAACACATAAATATCTTCAACATTTTCAGACATACCTTTGATGTCGATTTTGCCGTCTTCTTTAACATTAAAATATGTAATCCACAAATTTTTAGGAACCGATTCACCGATTGCGGAATAGGCCATCAATTTAGTTCTGTTGCGTTTCAAAACCTTTTCTATTTCGGTTTTTACGACAAATGAGCCGGATACGGATGCCTGTTCCGTGAGTCTGGAAATTTCATCGTCCAGCTTTTTGACTTTTTCGTTAACTTTGTCTAATTTTGCCTGAGAACTTTTTTGCAGCATAGGCAGAGTCATCAGGGCAACAAGCGCCGGAATAATCAAGATACCTGCAACCGCGTAGGACATCTTTTTCATTACGGTTTCTGTCAAAACTATCTCTTTATCGTTGAAGTGGAAAGAAAAAGTTTCCTCCGCTTCAGAACCCGTAAGCTCACCTGACTTATTACCGAGGAAATCGAATTTAACCGGATAATTACAAATTCTTGAAACAGCCACACCGATTGATTCAAGAGAAATTTTCATAACCTGATCCGGCAGGATATTCAAACTTACCGGAAGTATTTCTCTTTTTCGGAAACTGTTATTTTCAAGAAAATCCACCACACCTTCAAACTGCACTTTGGAAACAAGGTGTTCCGAGCTTACAAGGTCGGTTTCCGAAATCACATAAAGGTAATTGCTCGGACTGTTCATAAGAGCAATCTGGGCAGACGCATTAATTGCATCATAAATCTCATCAAGCTCATAAGTTTTTAACGCCAGCGGTTCTTCGTAATAATCCACAATATCTTTACCGGTGAGAGAAACCAGTGAATAACCGTTTGAATTAATAATCAAAAGGTTCCATACACTGTTTTCTTCCATTGCGACTTCGGTAAGTCCGGAATACAGCAGACCTCTGAGGGATGAAACAAGCGAAATTTCAATACCTGTCAAAGTTGCACCCATCTCGGTCAAAATATCTTTTATTTTATCTATAGCCGGTTTTTGCAAAGCCGAATAAAATACCGTTCTGGTATCGGAAGGCGAATTTGCAGACGCTTCGTACCAGCTGACAACGGGCTCGCAGCGTTTGAAAATATATGCCTGCTCAACTTCGGAAATAATTGCTTCTGTTACGCCTTCATCATTAAGCAGAAGCGGCAAATCAATTTTACCAAAATGCACCATAGGCAAATTTAAAACAATGTTACATTTCGGGCTTATGTTCAAATCGGTAAACAGTTCTTCCAGTGCGGTTTTAAAATCGTCGTAATTTGCGATTTCGCGCATGGAATCATTGTATTCAAGCGGTTTGTGCCCGTAGGTTTTAACAGTTTTTATTGCCGGATCTATCTGAATCAATTCAAGTCCGACACCGGGTGTTACCGAAAGATATATCAATTCTTTACTGCCGGCTCCGAACTGTGATAACAAGTCATTTAAAAATTTTTCTATCATAATTTCCGTTAATTTGCACTTAATTCTTATTTTTATTATACAATATATTTTATAAACATCTCAAATTTAACATAAATTTACACTACTTGGAGGATAAAACCCTTAATGGAAGGAATAAGAGAAAAAATCAATAAGCTGAAAAGAGAGAAAAACGCGGTAATTCTGGCACACAGCTATCAAAACATAGAAATTGATGAGGTTGCGGATTACGTAGGGGATTCTCTGTATTTAAGCAGGATGGCCGCAAAAACCGATGCTGACATAATTGTGTTTGCGGGAGTTTATTTTATGGCGCAGACCGCAAAAATTCTCTGTCCTCAAAAAAAAGTTCTTCTGCCGGATTTGAACGCAGGATGTGCAATGGCGGACATGATAAATTTAAATCAGTTAAGAGAATTCAAATCAAAAAATCCTGATATTAAGACGGTATGTTACATAAATTCAACCGCGGAAGTAAAATCCGAATGCGATATCTGCTGCACGAGTTCAAATGCTCCGGAAATTGTTAAGAACCTGCAGGCGGATAAAGTTTTATTTCTGCCTGACAAAAACCTCGGCAGATGGGTTGAAAAACAGCTCAAAAACGTTCAAGTAATCACATACGATGGATATTGTCCGATTCACCACAACATAACTGTTGAAGATGTTTTAAAAATCAAAAAAGAAAATCCCGGCGTCAAACTGCTTGCACATCCGGAATGCAAAGAGGAAGTTTCTTCACTTGCTGATTTTGTCGGAAGCACGACAGCGATTATGGATTTTGTAAAAGAGAGTTGTGACAACAAATATATTATTGCAACCGAAAAGGGAGTTGTTGACAGGCTAAAACGCGACTATCCGGAAAAAGAGTTTGAGCTGATAAAAGAAAATCTCATCTGCTCCAGCATGAAAGTTAACACTCTTGAAGATATTTATAATTCACTAAACAATGAAACCCATGAAATCAAAGTTGAAGAAGAAACATCCCGAAAAGCTCTCAAATGTATAGAAAGGATGCTTGAGGTATCAAAGTAATGGACGACATAATTTTCGGCAAAAATTCGGTTCTGGAAGCGCTGACAGCTGCTGACAGAGAGATAAACAAAATTATAATCTCAAACAATATCCACAGTGATGCAAAGTTAAACAAGATAAAAGAGCTTGCAAAATCTAAGGGTATAGTGTATCAATTTGCCGCAAAGGAAAAATTTCAGCCCTATGCCGAATACAATCATCAGGGTGTAATTGCGCAGATTTCACCGGTAAAATACATTGAACTTGAAGATTTTCTGGAAAAACCGCACGAAAACGATACGGTTGTAATTCTTGACGGAGTTGAAGATCCGCACAATTTAGGCGCCGTAATAAGAACCTGTGTGTGTGCGGGAGTCAGCGCAATCATAATCCCTTCAAGGAGAAGTGTACAGGTAAATTCAGTTGTGGAAAAAACAAGTGCCGGCGCAATAAATCACATACCCATAATAAAAGTCAATAGTCCGGTTAACGCTGTACAAAAACTAAAAAATAACGACTGGTGGATAATTGCAACAGATGCGTCCGCGAAAGATAATTATTACGACATAGATTATTGCGGCATGAATTGCGCAATAATTATGGGCGCGGAACACGCGGGGGTTTCCAGATCACTTTTAAAACTGTCTGATTATATCGTAAAAATTCCCATGATGAATAATTTTAATTCCCTGAATGTTTCAAATGCCCTGAGTGCGATTATATTTGAAACAGTGCGGCAAAAGTTAAACAAATTTAACAAAAAAGCTGAAATTTAAAATCTGTTGTAATATTAAATTACGGAGCAAAACAATGAAGAAAGAGTTTGAAAAATTCGGAATACTCACAGACGAGATTTCGGACGATAATATAGATTTTCACCAGCTTCAATCGGAAGACGACGAGGACAACGTTCTTGAATCGGTTGAAGATCCGAAAGTTCAGGAAAGTTTATCAACTGTTAACGCGGATGACAGCGTGCGGATTTATCTTCAACAAATCGGCAAAATTCCGCTTTTATCCAGCGAACAGGAACTTGAACTTGCAAAAAAAATTCGTGATGAGCACGACGATTTTTCAAAAGATTTGCTGGTAAATGCAAATTTACGTCTTGTCGTAAGCATTGCAAAAAAATATATCGGCCGCGGACTTTCTTTTTTGGATTTGATACAGGAAGGCAACATGGGGCTGATGAAAGCTGCCGGACGATTTGATTACACAAAGGGTTACAAATTTTCAACCTATGCAACCTGGTGGATTCAGCAGTCTATAACCCGCGCTATTGCGGATAAAGCAAGAATAATAAGACTTCCCATCCACATGATAGAATCTCTGGGAAAAATCCGCCGCGCAACGCTTGATTTGACAACGGAATTGGGACACACTCCGACAAAACAGGAGATAGCTTACCGCCTCGGGGTTCCGGTCAGTAAACTGACCTCAATTGTAAAAGCCGCACAGTCAACAATCAGCATGGATACACCCGCAAGCTCTGATGAAGATGCCACGAAACTTTCGGACTTTATAGTTGATGAAAGCACAATCACACCTGACAGCAGAGTTTCGCAGGAAAACCTTCTTGAAGATATCAGAAGGATTTTGAACCAGCTAAGCCAGAAGGAACGCGACGTTTTGATTTTGCGCTACGGACTTGACAATAACGGCGCAAAAAAAACTCTCGATGAAATCGGCTCGCAATACGGTGTTTCCAGAGAACGTATCAGACAGATTGAAAACCGTGCAATTGCAAAACTCAAAAAACTCTGCAAAAATAAAAAACTCACTGTCGGGTTAAAAAATTATTTTGGCGAATAGTGTGAATTAAGCATTTTGAACAAGTTTTCATAATCTTTTTCAAACATTTGAAACTGCTCAATGAAAATTTGTAAAACATTAACCGTCGTATCATAACCTGTCTGATTATTAATTAAATAAAAATTCATAACCTCAAGCAAATCTTTAAGTCTTAACATTTGAAGGTCGAGATTATATAAATTAAGACTTAATTTATTTATATCTATTTCATTTTTCAATATTTTATTTATGTTATCCATAATTTATATACATTTTACTATAAACTATATTTATTTTGCAATATATAATATTTGAATGGACGAAAAATTGTTGAAAGACACATTAGCAAAAAATCTAAAAATTCTGCGTGCAAAAAACGATTATTCTCAAGAGCAACTTGCAGAACTTGCTGACATTTCACAACAACAAATAAGTTTTCTTGAAAATGGCAAGATGAACCCAAAACTTACAATGCTGGTACAAATAGCGGAAGTTTTCGGGATTACGGTAAATGACCTGATTTATGAAAGTAAATATTAAAAAAGACCTTCAAAATGAAGGTCTTTTTTATTTTCAGCTTTAACTTATGCTTCTTTGTTAATATCTTTTATGCTCAAAGCAATTCTGTGTTCTTGCGGGGTGAATTTCTTAATAAGAACTTCAACGCTGTCGCCGACTTTGAATTGATTGAACGGATTAACATTTTCTTCTGCCATTTCAGAAACCGGAAGCAATGCTTCAACTCCGGGGAAAATATTTATAAAAGCGCCGAATCCGGTAACTTTATTTACGGTTCCGGGGATAATCTGGCCTTCTTCAAACTGGCCTTCAATCTGCTGCCACGGATCTTCGCCCATTCTCTTTAATGACAGAGAAATTCTCTTTAATTCGCTGTCGATTTTAATAATTTTAACTTCAATGGTTTCACCGAGAGAAATTACATCTGACGGATGTTTGATTCTTGACCATGAAATTTCCGAAATCGGAAGCAATCCGTCAATACCGTTGATGTCAACAAATGCGCCGAAATCAGCAATTCTTACAACTTCGCCTTTAACAACCTGACCTTCTTCAAGTGTTGAAAGAATGTTATCAACAACCTGATCGCGCTGTTCTGCCATTGCCTGACGCTGTGAAAGAATTAATTTGTTTTTCTTAGGATCAGCTTCAAGAACTTTAACTTCGATTTTCTGGTCAACAAGACCGTCAAACGGTGTGCCGGTTCTCAATTGAGATGAAGGAATAAATCCTTTCAAATCAGCCACGTCAACAAGAACGCCGCCTTTGACAATGGAAACAACTTTCGCAAGAATTGTATCGCCCTGAATTTTTGCGTCATTTAATTGTGCCCAGGCTTGAGCGTTAGCAAGACGTTTGAGCGACAAAACCATTCCGTCTTCGTCGTTTTCTTCTTTCAAAACATAAAATTCTTTTTCGTCGCCGATTTCAAGAGTTTCTGCGCCTTCGCCGGACGGAATTTCTTTATTCGGCAAAAATGCTTCTGTTTTTGCTCCGCGGATACTGATTAAATATCCGTCCTGTTCTTTTTTCGCAACCGTACCTTCTACGATATCGGCTACAGAATAAGTTTTTGAAAAACTTTCTTCAAGAAGTCTTTCAAATTCATCCATAGATGTTTTTTCTAATGTTGCTGTCATTTTTTTATTCTCCTTTTCTAATTTTTTCAATGACTTTTTCTATAACTTCCTGCGGAGTTGAGGCTCCCGCAGTAATTGAAATTTTTTGCGCGTTTTTGATTAAAGCAATATAATTTTGCAATTCTTCATCATTTTCAATATGAATTGTTTTTGTAATATCTTTCAAAATTTCAGCCAGATGGGTTGTGTTGGCGCTTTTTTTGGAGCCTACAACAATCATAAGGTCACTATTTTGTGCGAGTTCTCTGGCTTCGGTCTGGCGCATTGAAGTGCTTGCGCAGATTGTGTTTGCAACATGCAGCTCTTTTGCAATAGCCGTCAAATATTCCACAATCGGCGTCAGGGTTGTAATTCTCTGCGTTGTTTGAACAACTACACCTATTTTTTTGTGAGATTTCAAATCCGCCTCAAGCGGTTTTAATTTTTCAACCGAACTTGCTACAACAACTTTGTCGGTATAAAGTTCCGCATTTGCCTTGATTGCTATAACTTCAGGGTGCTCGGATTTGCCGACAATAACCACATAATAGCCGTCATTTGCCAATTCAACGGCTTTTTGCTGAACTTTTTTGACGTCGGGACAGGTCAAATCAACGGGTTCAAAACCGGCCTGCTTAATCTTTTCGATAACCTGCGGGCTCTCGCCGTGACTTCTTATAACACAAATACCTTCGCCTTTTTCAGGAATACTGTTAAGCGTTTTTATCCCTAAATTTTCCAATTCGTGAATAACCTGAGTGTTATGAATAAGTTCACCCAGCACAAAAACATTTTTATCAGGGTTTTCGGCTTTTAATTTTTTAGCGGTTTCAACGGCTCTTTTTACACCGTAGCAAAATCCCGCATGTTTTGCTAGAACTATATCTTTCGGCAATTTAAAATTGTCTTCTTTCTTATGGACTCGCGGCGAACCGCTGTAAGACAATTAAATTACAAACAGGTTAAAAAATCAAGCCTTGAATCTGAGCGGTTTTTCTTCCGTTGGTTTTTCATCAAGGTTAAGCGCTTTTTTTGCATGTTCTTGAGAAATTTTTGTAAATTGTGCCGGATTATTTATGATAAATTCATTAAGCTGTTGTTTAACTCTGCTGCTTGAGCTTTTCATTCTTCTGATTGCATTGTCTGCCGTAATTGAACTGCAGCTAGTAATAATTTCGATACCTCTGCCGTTATCAACAAATGTCGGAATATATTCGGGGAAATCCTCGCATACAGTAACCGGAAGTTTGCTGAACACCTGCGCAGGCAGAGATTTTAACAACTCGCTCTGCTCTTTGTGAGTAAGGCTTTTGAAGTATTTCACCGCTTCATCACGTGTCATTACACCGTCGTGCGATTCAACCTCCCGATAAACCGCTTTTGCCGGTTCTGAAAGCTGTTCATAGCTGATAATATTTATATTATCGTTTAAATTGTTTGAAATTGTATTTGTCTGATAAGAATTATCGTATTGCGAAGTTTCCTGAGTATTTAAACGCGCGGATGAATTTGTGTTATCAACAGGCGGCTCTGTTCTGATGGCATTTGTCAAATTCTCTTTGCCGAGTGATTTGGTGTAATCGCTTGCCCAATCTCTGACGCTTTCGTCCAACCTGTAAATGTTATTTGCGGCGTGTTCCTGTACTTCATCAAATTTTGATGTCATTATTGTTTCAAAGGCATGGCTTTGATTTTCTACGGCCAAATCGCCGATTATATCGTTTAATTCTTTCTGAGCAGCTATTGCATCACTTTCATTTTCAAAAGTATCAGTATAAGCCATATTGCTGTCAAATTCCGACGTCTGGAGTTCAGACGCTAATTGCGGGGTCATTTGGGTTAAATATTTAAATACATGTCTTGAGTCTTTTATACTCCTTAATCCGTCACCCACAACCTTGGTATAGCGTGAATCTTCATATAACGCATTGAAATTCTTTCCCGGCTCATAACCGTGATGTATCATTGCACCCTGCATGCCGGCCATTCTTTGAGCATACTGCAAATCTTCCGCATCAGGATTTTTCTTACCTTTCATACGGGCTGCATGCTCTTCAATATTAGCCGCAATTACAGCACACGCTTCATCAGAAAGTTCGCCGTTTTTGGCAGCAAGAATAGTTTTATCATCAAATCCTAAATCAATAGTGAAATCCAAAAAATTGTCCAGTTGTTCCTGCGCCATTGCTTTAATTTTGGGATCTTCGGATTGAGTTCTTTCAATTAATCTTTCTTTAACTTTAGCCAGATCTCTGGCTTTTGCCAAAACATTTTCTGAAGGTGAAAGATTCTCATCAAATTTTTCGGTAAATATTTTTTTGAATAGCTGCCTGTCGTTCCGGCTGTTAAAATTAACATCACGACCGACACGCGTTCTGAACATGTCTGCAGAGTTGTCAGTATTTATATTATCATTGCCGGATTCGTGCATGCCGGGTATTTTTATCGGTTTGCGGCTTTTGGTAGAATCCATCGCGGCAAGCTCTGCTAAATTCCCTTGCGGTCGTATTTCAGACCCTTCCGGCAGCGCGCCTGCAGCAAATGCACCGGAGTTTTTCTCGGCTATATCTTTCGGAGAAACCGGCGTTTCATCAGTTAAAAGCATATCAAGACTTGCCATCAAACGTTCTTTTGCTTTATCTTTCTCATATGATTGCTGCTTTTCCGTTATTGCTTTTTCCAGATTTTCCCGTAATTTTTGGTACTTTTCCGGATCAATGTCTGCGTCCGGATTATCAGGCATATTAGCCAGAACTTCATTCATCTTTTGCAGTTCTTTGTCCTGCAATTCTATTTCAAGACGAAGTTTTTGCTCATAAGACAATGATGCAAAATCTTCTTTAGTAAATTCGTTCTCAACCACAAGCGCAAAATCGGACATAAATCTTTCTCTTAATTTTTCTTTGCGCTCATCGTTCATATTGTCCCATCTCTCATCAGAGAAGCCGCGTGTTTCTTTTATACGGTTGTCAACAAGCGCTTTTATCGCTTCTGCGCGGTGTTCTTCCGGAACATCTTTTAAAAGTTCGGCCAATCCGGATTTTAAATAGGCCACATGGGCCTCATGCGACATGTTTTTCCAATCTTCTTTGTTTACGGTGTCGGGACGACGCATCTGAAGTCCTTTGCCTGCATCTGTTTCGGCTTTTACATCAATATCGGGTGATTCTGTCAACAACGGTTCCGGCTTTGCCTGCGTTTGTCCGTCAGGATTTTTTTCCACATACAATCCCGTAACACCCAGATTGGTTTCATTTCCGGAGGCTTTAATCTGATTTATCTGATTATTTATTTCGTTTTTTTGTTCGTCAGGAAGCTGCAAATATTGTTCAAGAGTTAATCCTAACAGTTTTAATAACTCTTCATCAACAGCTACCGGAACAATGATTTTGGCGCTTTCGGCGGCAGAACCTGACGTGACGGCTCCGGCAGACGTTGTCTGCACCTGCTGCACATTCACATTCTGTTTAATTGTATTATCGCTAAAGGCCATTATTTTCTCTCTGTTTTTAACACTTAAATATATAAAAACATCCCAAAAAGCGCTATTTCAGCATGTTTTCATGTTGTTACATTTGTTTACAATTAATCATCGCCTAAAGCGAAATTGACGGTTTTGGTATTAGCAGAAAAGTAACCGGCTTTTTCTAAATTGAATTTAGGTGATTCAAACGCTTCAGCCAGTTCACCAAAAACAAAATCATCCGTCATAATCAAAGGATCTTGCTCTGCCGCTAATGCAAGCGGATCCGGCTGTAACAAAATACCGTAAATTTTACCGAGTGATACCTTATCGTCAACACCGTGCAGGTGACCGTCTATAAATGTGAATCCCGTAACAAGAAACTCATTTTCTCCGTCTTTTTGCACAGACATAAGTTCAAAGTTATCCTTGTTGTTATCGGTATCATAAAATCTGATTGTATAATTTCCGTAAAGTCCTTCTCCCTGTATAGCTAAATCCCTGAGTTCATTGAGTTGACCTCTCTGTTTAAACTTTGACATAACAAGTTCGTTACCTGAATTTGCATTAAAGTTTTTCTTCATAGCGGGAAGGAATGTATTTTGAAGATAATCATCGTCAACAAAAGCCAAATCCCCTTTTTGTGTTGCAATAATCAAATTGCTATGGGCTTTGCGGACACCTTTGATATTACTTTCGTTTGTGGGCTGAGCAACAACAGCTTCAACAAAGCCTACAACCTGCGGATCTATAAAGCTGAATCTCTGTTTTTCTCCGTCAAATTCAGTTTCACCGACAACTTCTTTAATACGCAAAGGCCCTTCTTTGCCGCCGTTTCCCGTATACAGATAGATTTCTCTATCCACAATGTCTTTAGCCTCAAATTCAAACTGTCCGGCTTTTATCATAATTTTATCATAGCTGTCGGAGCCGCCTTTTGTATTCAAAGCCATAACGGTAACATCAGTTCCGTTTGCGGATTTGAAAGAATCACCGTAAATAAGCACCCGACCCTGTGATTGCGGAGCTTCCGCAAGTTCAATGGTATTTGCATTGTTTTCCGCTCTCATAATGTCTGCTGCATTTGTTGTTGTCAACGGACTCATTGCAATCATAACCGCCAGAGGAACCGCTTTCATCGGACTTGTAACGTTATGATTTTTTGCGGGTTTTTCGCTGCGTTTTCCGAAACTTATATTTGAGTAACCTTTATTTGTAATGCTTGATAATGCTTGAATTGCCATAACAACTCCTTGTTTTTAGTGCTTTCTCAATATAAATCGCCTAAAAACCTTTTTTGCTACCACTATTACTTAATTTTTTAATTCATTAACCTTTTGAGCCTATTATATCAGTATTTTTAGGGTTTGTAAAGAGTTCTCAATAAAATTAATATATCTTAACGATATCTTAACAAGATATCCTCTTGTAATCCGTAAATGTTTGTAATACACTTGATGTGTGTAAAATTTTTTAAGAAGGAGAACTCAAATGAGTGAAAGAAAATTAGTTGGAACAGGCGAAATGTTCAAAAAAGCACTTGCCGGCGGATATGCTATCGGTGCTTACAACGTAAACAACATGGAAATTTTGCAGGGTATTGCGGAAGCTGCTGAAGAAACCCAATCACCTATTATTTTACAGGTTTCTGCAGGTGCAAGAAAATATGCTAACCAGACATATTTAATCAAACTTGTTGAAGCTGCACTGGCTACAACAACGGTTCCTATAGCTTTACACCTTGATCACGGTGCTGATTTTGAAATTTGCAAAGCATGTATTGACGGCGGATTTTCATCTGTCATGATTGACGGTTCAAGATTCCCGCTTGAAGAAAATATCAAACTAACAAAACAGGTTGTAGATTACGCTCATCCGCGCGGAGTTTCAGTAGAAGCAGAACTCGGCAAACTTGCGGGTGTTGAAGATGATGTTAAAGTTCACGCTAAAGATTCAACATACACAGATCCGGAAGAAGCAGCAAGATTTGTTAAAGAAACAGGCTGCGACTCTTTAGCTGTTGCTATCGGTACTTCTCACGGCGCTTACAAATTCAAAGGCGAAGCTAAACTTGATTTTGAAAGATTGGCTGCAATTAAAAAAGCTGTTAACGAAGCTGTAGGCTATGATTATCCGTTAGTTCTTCACGGTTCATCTTCAGTTCCGAAAGAATTTGTTGAAAAATGCAACAAATTCGGCGGAAACTTGCCTGACGCTCAAGGTGTTCCTGAAGATATGCTCGCTTATGCGTCTAAACACGGCGTTGCAAAAATCAACATTGATACTGACTTGAGACTTGCAATGACTTCAACTATCAGAGAATTTTTCATTGAACATCCTGAAAAATTCGACCCGAGAGAATATATGGGACCCGGCAGAACTGCAGTTAAAGAAATGGTTATGCACAAAATGCGCGACGTTCTCGGTACTGCAGGCCACGCTAAAGACTAATTTCTCCATGTACAACAAAAAAAGACCGCCTTTTCAGGCGGTCTTTTGAATTTTTATGCCGATAATTTTAATTTATCTTCCGGATAAATCAATACCCTGTATCCGTCAGCTTCGTATTTAAGCCCGTTCAACTCCATAATTTCTTTTGTATGGTTCAGGATTTCCAAGTTGGTCGGTTTGTATCCTTCAACATCCTTATGAAGTTCTTTCAGATGAGCTTTGGCAATATTCCATACATTATCACCTTTGACGACTGTGTACAAATCGGACGGCGCACCGTCTGCACCCGGAATAATCAACTGTTCGGGAACTTCCTCTGTCGGAGCAGTTTTTGTTGTATCAGCACCATCAGGCGAAGTTACTTCCGTTGTGTCCGAACCTGCCGGCGGAATTACAACTGTTGTATCTGTCGTATCGGTTGTGCCTGTTGTATCAGCAGCTTCTTCTTCAGGTAATACAGGGCCGATAATATTTTCCGGATCTGTTACTAATTCAAGGTTTTCATTAACCGGAGCAGTATCATCTTTTTTGCCGGATTTTACAAGAGCCGTTATACCTGCACCGACAGCCAGCACTGCTGCTGCAATAAGTCCTGCTTTACCTTTTTTGCCTTTTAATAATTTCGTAATCTTGCTGCCGCCTTTTTGATTTTCAAGAATTTTTGCGGCGGCAATTTCGTCTGCTTTTACGACACCTGAGACCTGCCCTTTGTTTTGTGCAAGTTTCTTAAATCGTTCAAGTTTACCGCGTTCATATTTGAGTTGTTTTTCAAGTTCTGCAACTTTTGAATTAGCCGGCTCTGCTGTGCCTCTTATTTTAGCTTCAGCAATTTCATCAGCCTTTACGACACCCGAAATCTGTCCTTTGTCTTGCGCAAGTTTCTTAAATCGTTCAAGTTTACCGCGTTCATATTTGAGCTGCTTTTCAAGTTCTGCGACTTTTGCATTATTCGTGTTTGCGGAAATTTTTGCTTCGGCTATTTCATCTGCAAGAACAACTCCTGATTTTCTGCCTTTTATTTCTGCAATTTCTTTTCTTATACGGGCTTTTTTAGCATCCATTTTATCTTTTTCATCAAGAGCATTTTCCCAGAACTTAACATATTCATTTCTTTTTGCCTGTCGCTCAAGTGCAAGTTCCTTACCGTATTGTTTGCCGAAAGCCTTTTTATCAGCTTTTATTTGATCATACTGCAATCCGACCGAATATCTTCCGAATTGTTCCGCCAGCTTGTCACCTTTTAGACCCAGCTTGTCAGCATTTGCCTTTAAATACTTTTCGTACGCTGCGAATTTTGCATCAAAATTAACGCCATCAATCCCCATAATGTCCTCCAATTCTTGTATTATGTAAATTATCCCCTATGCATTTATTAAAAATTTTTCTCCTGAATAATTGACCTGACAAATGGATAAAATAACCGTATCATAAGGCACAAAATAGGCGTTATTACAGAGCTTCAGGGTGTTTTAAAATCACTTTTACATTTCGTTACAATCGCGGTTCTATTTAAACTTCAGTGCCGGAAACTAGGCCTGACGCATGAAAAACGCAGCGATTTCTTTATGTGGAATTATATGCGAAATAGGTCTGCCGTGCGGGCATGTATAAGGCATTTTGGTACTGCGCCATTTTTTAACTATTTCCTGCATCTGCCAGATTGACAATTTTTGTCCTGCTTTTACGGATGCTTTGCAGGATGTTGTTATAAGAATTTTTTCCTCAAGTCTGTCTATATCGCCTTCAATATTCTCCAGAATGTCTGCGATAATTTCTTTCGGGCTTACTTTTGCAATAAGCATAGGAACTTTTCTGAGAATAATTTCCGTTTCATTCAAAATTTCTATACCGAATCCGAATTTTTCAAACTTTGCCATGTTATCTCTTATTATTGCCGTATCGCTTGCGGAAACATCAACCACATCCGATATAAAAAGAATTTGAGATGCAATTTGTTTTTCGGATTTGAGTTTTTCGTAAATATATCTTTCTTCTGCGATATGCTGGTCAATAATTTCCAGCCCGTCATCTTTTTCAATTAAAATATATGTATTTTTATACTGGCCGATAATATTTTCTTCGGGTTCCGGCTCTTTAGGTTTAATTTCATTGATTATTTTCTGCTGTTCAACGGTTTCGTGCTTAATATTTTCTTGAATTTGCGTGATAAACGCATCGGATACGTACATAGTATCTTCTTCATTATCAATTTTTACATCCTGCGAAACAGGCTCAAATTTTACAACATTTTGCGGCGGAACAGGCCTGATTTCAGGTGCGGCATAATTAGCAAGCCCGCCTTCAACCGCAGTCATTACGAAATTAAAAATCTGGTTCGGATTTTTGTATCTGACTTCTTTTTTCGTCGGATGAACGTTGACATCAACGTCATGCACCGGAATTTCAAGGTTCAAAACCACAAAAGGATACTTGCTGTTTGCAATAAGCGTTTTATAAACCGTATCGACCGCTTTTTGCATAACCGGACATTTGACCGAGCGGGAATTTATATAAAGATGGTAATTTTTTTTGCTTGATCTTGTATAATCGGGTTTACTTACCATACCGGTAATTTTAAGTCCCGCAAGCTCGTCCGTTTTGGAAACAGGTTTCAGATTTTCAACAATATCAGTCGAAAAAACTTCTTTCAAAGTCTGGGCTAAATCTCCCTGTCCTGTTGTCTTTAGAACTGTTTTACCGTTTCTTTTTAATTCAAATCCGACTTTTGTGTTTATTATTACAAGCGACTGGACAATTTCTTGTATGTAAGAAAATTCCGTATTCGGGTTGCGCAGAAATTTAAGTCTGACCGGAAGGTTATAAAATAAATCCTTAACCTCCATAATAGTGCCCACTGCACAGCCGGTTTCAACCTTTTTTACTTCCGAATTTTCGCACTTAACTTTTGTACCGGTATCATAGTCTTTTGTTCTGGTTGTACAGGTAAGTTTTGAAATTGAAATAATACTTGCGAGCGCTTCACCGCGAAATCCGAGTGTATGAATATCAAACAAATCTTCATCATTTTGGATTTTGCTTGTGGCGTGTTTTGCAAATGCAAGCATAATATCATCAGGATGGATTCCCGAACCGTTATCCGCAACCCTTATGTCGCGGCAGTCATTCGTAATTTCGATACTTACTCTGGAAGCGCCTGCATCTATTGAGTTTTCGGCTAATTCTTTTACAACCGATGCCGGACGTTCAATTACTTCACCTGCCGCAATCTGGTTAATCAAATGTTTTGATAACTGTTTTATCCTGGCCATTTATTACCCCATAAAGTGCATTATAAAGAAATCTTTTACAACATGGAATTTTGTTAAAATCACAACCGCAACAAGAGAAACTATCATACCGAAAGTTACTTTTGCAAGGTCTTTCAAAATGTGTTTGTACATTTTCTTCGGAGATTCAAAACGCAATCTGTGATAAAGCGCAATCTCACGGCCTGCAAGCAGTCCTAAAAATACCCACGTCGTTGACATCGGAATATTGTTTAGTTGTATGAAATACAAAAGCAATGATGCGTAAATTAAGTCAATAATGGTTGCGGAACGAGGATCCTGAACATTGGTTTTCATTTTAACAATATTCTGAATTTCGCCGCCTCTGTTATAAGAAATCCAGCCTAAAAATATCGTACAGGCCGTAAGTACAAATATCAACTCGCCCAATGAGGCTTTTCTCGGAAGGTAAACAAAAAGGTTTGCGGCATCCTGCATAATCCATTGCGACCACAAAAACGCCGTTGAACACCATTTTGCAACCATCCACCATTTTGAAATATTTTTTGAATGTTTCTTTTGCGTATAGTAAAAATAACGCTCAATCGGACGCGCAATAATGTTGTAAATAACAAGCGCGCAAACAAATGCCACTGCGTACCCGATAAATGATTTTGTAATCATCAATCCGATAACATGCACATCGCTTACCGAAAATATACTTAATATTAAAAACGCTGTGGCAACAGGTATGCCATAGCGTGTTAAAACTAATAATATAATAGGCGGTAAAACGTGTATAATACTGAACGTATGCGCAACCGGTATTCTGTCCAAACGGCCGAATGACATATCTCCGTCATTTACTATCCAGCCTATACCTATCGTAAGAATTAAAACTACACTTGTAAACGCCCATATATATAATGAATTTGTCTTCTTGTTTGCACTTAAGAATGTTCCCAATGTTTGGATAATGTCATTGGAAACACACGAGAACATCGCAAGAAGGAAGCCGGTAATCATAAAAAAAGTGTTTAAGGTAAATCCGTACTCTAACATACTTCCTCCATTCAATTTTAATGTACTACAAACACAAATTCATCTAAACGTTTGATTACAAATTTGAAACATTTCTATAAAATAAAGCTGTATTAATTAATCGGGGGAAGAGAATTGGCAAGATTAAAGACCAACACAAAACTTAAGCCGGCTAAAAAAGCTGATTTGCAGGTTGTAAAAAAAGTCAAAACCACAGCATACAGCGATATAAATTTGAATGCCTGGAGAGATTATGATCATATAAAAACCGATACATTGTGGGAGTTTCCGTCAAGATTAAAAGAACACGGACACTCAAACGAATATCACGGAAATTACATCCCGCAGATTGCACAGCAGCTCTATGAAAGATTCACAAAGAAAAATGACGTTGTGCTGGATTTATTTTTCGGCTCCGGAACCTCCGGAATTGAAGCCGTCAACATGCAAAGACGCTGCATCGGCGTTGAATTAAAAGACGACCTTGCGGAAAAAGTTTCTGAAAAATTCACTCCCAAACAGCTTGTAACCGACGTAAACATTATATGCGCCGATTCGGCATCCGAAATCGCAAAAGAAAAAATTAAGGCAAGGCTTGATATTATGGGCGAAGATTACGCACAATTTTTGATTCTTCACCCGCCTTATGATGATATTATTAAATTTTCGGATAAAAAAGAAGATTTATCAAACTGCGCATCAACCGCAGAGTTTTACGATTTATTCGAAAAAGTTGCCAAAAACGGATACGATTTGCTTGAAAAAGGCAGATTTGCAGCCCTTATCATCGGCGACAGCTATAAGAATTCGGAAGTCCAGCCGCTCGGGTTTGAATGCATGGCAAGAATGCAAAAACTTGGTTTTGCTCTGAAAGCTATTATAGTCAAAGATATGCAGGGAAATGAACGGGCAAAAGGCAAAACCGCAAACCTCTGGCGCTACAGAGCGCTTGCCGGCGGATTTTACATTTTCAAACACGAATACGTAATGGTATTCCAAAAACGGTAATTTCTCATACAACCCCGAAGAGAGCGCCATAGCGCTCTCTTTTTAAAATTTACGGATAAAAAAAGGGACGGAAACCCGTCCCTCACTTTTTCATACTTCAAAAATCATCACTTCTTTAGAAAGTCCGGAATTTCAATGTTTGTGAAACTCGGTGAAACTTCCGGAATTGAAGTTCTTCTCGGCTGGTTAAACGAACCTGAGCTTGCGAAAAAGTCAGCAGCATTCAACTGTTTGGGTTCAACTTTTTCTTCAGGCATCTGGTTTTTCAGTTCAAAGCCTGTTGCAATAACCGTAACCTGAATTTCGCCCTGAATATTTTCGTTAACAGCAGTACCGATGATAACCGTTGCATCATCAAGAACAGCGTCGTGGATGATGTTTGCAGCGTCAGTAATTTCGTGAAGCGTCATATCCGGGCCGCCTGTGATGTTAACAATAACGCCTGATGCGCCGTTGATAGATGTTTCAAGCAGCTGCGAATTGATAGCGATTTCAGCAGCCTTGATAGCTCTGCCTTCGCCCTGACCGCGGCCGATACCCATAAGGGCAGATCCTGAAGCCTGCATAACATTTTTAACATCGGCAAAGTCAACGTTAATAAGTCCCGGAACGGTAATGATATCAGAAATACCCTGAACACCGCGCAGCAGAACTTCATCAACAATAATAAACGATTCTGTCAATGTTACCTGTCTGTCGACTACCTGCAACAATTTGTCGTTAGGAATAACGATTACCGCATCAACTGCTTCTCTGAGTTTTTCCAAACCTTGAACAGCCTGATTTTGTCTTTTCTTACCTTCCCAGGAGAAAGGTTTTGTTACAACTGCGATAGTCAAAATTCCCAATTCTTTGGCAATTTTGGCAACAACGGGAGCTGCACCGGTACCGGTTCCGCCGCCCATACCTGCCGTAATAAATACCATATCCGCACCTTCAAGTGCTTTTGTAATTTCTTTTTGAGCTTCTTCTGCGGCTTTTTCACCGATTGACGGATCTCCGCCTGCGCCCAATCCGTTTGTTGAAGATGCGCCTAATTGAATTTTATTTTTTGTCTGGCCGTATTCCAAAACCTGCAGGTCTGTATTCATTAACCAGAATTCCACACCTGACAAGCCGGCTTTAATCATTCGGTTAACAGCGTTTCCGCCGCCGCCGCCGACGCCGACTACTTTAATATTAGTAGGGTTTACGGGAGACCTGTTTACGGGAGTGCTTGTTGTGTCATCTTTTCTTGCAAAGATATCTGATACGAAATTTTCCACTATTTTTACCTCTTTATATTGATATTACTTGTTTTCGGGTTAATTTTCTCCACCACGGCTAAGCGGGTAAGACAATAATATACTAACATACTATTTTAAATAGAAAAAAAGTACAATAATTTCCATGCCAATTATGAACAAAAGTTAATAAAATTTTAAAAAATTTTGGCTAAATATTCGCCGGTGATATACCCCAGTGCAGCTTATTTCTTAAAACCGAATAAAATTCCACGCCGTCAAGAAGCGCTAACTTTGCGGTATAGCGGGATTTTTTAATTTCAATTTCTTTTGCAAATTCATAAAATTCCTGACCGTCTGTAGATGCAACATAGTTTGTCAAGTCTTTATCCGAACAAATTGTAATAACTTCGTTATCCGGAATAACAATCGGGCGTGCCGTAAGCGTATGCGGACAAATCGGAACGATTACAAACGCATTCAATAAAGGCGAGATTACGGGCCCGCCGGCTGAAAGTCCGTATGCGGTAGATCCTGTCGGAGTTGTTACGATAATTCCGTCCGCCAGATAATCACAGACCAGTTTTCCGTTGATTTTTAAAGAGAATCTTGAAGTTCTTCCGGTTGTTGTGCCTTTTACGACAAAATCGTTCAGGGCAATTTTTTCACCGCTTTGAAGCATAATCCTGTCTTCTATCCGGAAATCTCCGTTCAAAATCTTTTCAATTGAAGTTTTTATATCCTCTTTTGAGGACTGGGACAAATACCCGAGCCTTCCGAGATTAATCCCGAAAATCGGTGTGGAGGTTCTGGCATAAAATCTTGCGGCTTTTAAAATTGTTCCGTCGCCGCCGATAACAAAAACAAAATCATAACCGCTTTTTAAATCATCTATATCATGCGACTCGGCAGTCATACCGTGTTTCAAAAGCATCTGTTTGACCTGATGCATAACTTCTGCGGAATGCTCAATTGTTTTGTTATAACAAATTGCAAAATTTTTCATAAAGAGTTTATACCATAAATAAATATCCCGCTCAACTCTGTATTTTAATAAAATCTCATATAAACGAAGGATAAATTTTATTCAAAAAAGGTTTATTCTTATAACAAGAAAACCAATTTTTTACCGGACTTTTACAAATTGTAAAGAAATTGGCATGGGATACATGCCCGAAAAGCTCAAGTATTACAAATTGTAACCAAAAATTAAGAAATATTAATTATGGCTGAAAACATGTCAACATCATGGTTTCGGGAGTAGTAAAAAAGGGGGTGAGCACATTAAAAATAAAATAGTTGTCCGCGTTAACAGGTTAGAGTACAATTAATATGTAGTCTGCTTTGCGGGCGGATTTCTTGTAGAGGTGAAGATAGTGCAGGAAACAATCAGAAAAAATCTTTTGCAGATACAAGAAGAAATTGCACCTTATAGACCAAATATCATTGCAGTTACCAAGTATTTTGACGAAAGCGCCATAATTGCGGCATACAATGCGGGGTTAAGGGATTTCGGGGAATCAAGGGTAATTGAGGCATCACAAAAGATTAACAATCTGCCGCAGAAAATAAAAGAAAATTCAACGTTTCATTTTATCGGACATTTGCAGACGAATAAAGTGAAAAAAGCGATAGAAATTTTTGATTATATACACTCTGTGGATTCGCTCAGGCTTGCTGAAAAGATTTCGGAAGAAGCCGGCAAAGCCGGGAAAGTGCAAAAGGTTTTAATCGAGATTAATAATGCCGGCGAAGAACAAAAATTCGGATTTTCAAAAGAAGAAATTTTTGAAGCGTTCGGCGAGATAATTAATCTAAAGAACCTTGATGTAAAAGGCGTAATGAATATGGCGCCTTTCGGGGCTGATGAAGAAGAATTGACAAGACTTTTCTCTGAAATCAGACAAATACGGGATGCTCTTGAAAAACAATTCAACTGCAAATTAAAAGATATATCTATGGGGATGAGTCAGGATTACAAAATAGCAGCCCGCGAGGGTTCAACAATACTAAGGATAGGAAGAAAATTATTTAAGTAAATAAACGGAGGAATAACGGTGGCAGTAGTAACAGACAAAATCAAATCAGTAGTAGACTTCTTGGTAAAAGGTTTTGAACCGAGAGAAACAATATTTGATGAAATGGCAGAAGAAATGGGCGACGAATACGAAGTACAGGACAATCTCGCAATTGATCCGAAGTATTCATACCAAGCAGACAGAACAAACGATTTAAAAGTAGTAAATCATCCGAATTTCAGAGGATACGAAGTAATCGTAATGGAACCCCGCTCATTTGATGATGCCGCAAACATAGTTCAGTATTTGAAAGACAGAAAGACAATCGTTTTAAATCTTCACTTGCTGGATAAAGAACAATCACAACGCACAATCGACTTTGTATGCGGTGCTGCACACGCTTTGAACGGCAAACCGCAAAAAGTAGGCGATCTGGTATTTGTATTCACACCGAGCAACGTAACTTTGTCTGTTGAATTGAATGCAAATCAAAATAAATTTAATGATTCTTTGTGGAGAGCTCCTTTACAATAGGAGATTGACAATAGATATCATTGGGTATGAGAAGAGATAGTTGTATAAGGGAACGAAAGTTCCCTTTTTATTTATTTATATTTTTAACGGGAAATTGCATGATTTTTATGGTATAATAGGGGCTATGGAGCTGAATACGGAAAAAAAATTCGCGGCGGGATTTTCGATTTTATCAAACGCCGTAATAATCATTTTAAAACTTGCAGCCGGTTTTATTTCGGGCAGTATCAGTATAATTTCGGAGGCGGTGCATTCATTAAGTGATATGCTGGCGTCTGTTTTGACTTATTTTTCCGTAGTACGCTCTTCCGAGCCGGCGGATAAAGAGCATCCGTTCGGACATGCGCGGTATGAAGATATGTCCGGATTTATAGAAGGCATATTAATCATATTTGCATCCGTTTTTATTTTTACGGAAGCGGGGAAAAAATTATTTTTTCACACAACAGCGGATTTTGAGCCTGCACTCGGAATTTACGTAATGCTTTTTGCAGTGGCTGCAAATTTTGCGGTAAGCAGTTATCTCTTCAAGGTTGCAAAAAAATCGGATTCAATTGCATTGTTAGCGGATGCGGAACATTTAAGGACGGATATTTATTCTTCCTTCGGGGTTTTGCTGGGGCTTGTTTTAATAAAACTTACGGGAATAAGCATTCTTGACCCTGTTATAGCGCTTATTGTAGCCGTATTAATTTTAAAAACGGGAATTTCGATTACAAAAACAGCACTCAACAATCTTCTTGACGGTTCGCTGCCGGAATCAGACATACAAGTTATAGAAAAAATTATAAACGATTTCAAAGATAAGGGTGTTATAAATTTCAAAAAGATAAAATCAAGACAGGTCGGGGCGTACAAGTATATAGAAATTACACTGATATTTCCGCCGGATTTGACCATATTAAAATGCCACAGTATTTGCGACGAAATTGAAAAGAAGCTGGAAACAGAACTTGGCAACACAATGGCGGTAATTCATGCGGAACCTGACTGCAGAGAATGCGCAAGGAGCGGAAAATGACAGATAACGTAAACATTAAAGGCGACGGAAACAAAGTTATACTAATAAAAGACGGGCAGGAAATTCCTTACGAACCCGTAAAAGGATTGTCGATAACAATTACCGGCAACAACAATATCATAAGGATTGAATTACCGTCAAAATTTATAAACACCGCAATTGTAATGAACGGAGATAACAATTACTTTTCGGTAAAACCGACACGCCACAGATTCATAAGACACACAACTTTCGGAATGGAAAACGGCGGAATAATAACTGTAGGCGGCGGAATTTCGGTTTACAGAAATATGAACGTTGTTGCAAAAAGCTCCAAACGCGTTGACATAGGCGATGAATGCATGTTTGCGCGCGATATTATAATCAGAAACAATGACGGACACACAATAACCGACACATTAACCGGCGAAATCATTAACGCACCCGAGGACATAAAAATTCATGATAAAGTCTGGGTGGGCACAAGAGTAATGATTTTAAAAGGTGCGGAAGTTCAAGACGGTTCGGTAATCGGTGCAATGGCGCTTGTTAATAAAAAATTCGACGAAAAAAATATTCTGATTGCAGGAGTTCCCGCAAAAAAAATCAGAAGCAACATCTGCTGGGACAGAGCGGATTTTGACGCTTATGTGGAAAAAAACTCTATACAATAACTTTATTGAGCGCTCTTACGGTTTTGATATCTTCTTTGGGGTTTTTGCCGACGGTTGTCAGGTAATTACCGATTAAGATTCCTTCTACGCAAGTTTTCAGAGCGAGTTTTTGATTTTCTTCGTTTAATCTCATCCTGCCGCCGCAGAACCGAAGAACCGATTTCGGGTTTGCAATCTTAAATACGGCGAGCGTCCGCAGGATATTTTCCTCATCAATTTTGTCATGGTAATTTTCAAAAGGCGTGTCGGGAATAGGCATAAGAATATTTATCGGAATTGACTCCGGCTGAATTTCGGCAAGTTCAAGCGCCATTTCAATTCTCTGTTCAACGGTTTCGCCCATTCCGAGAATTACGCCGCAGCAGAGTTCCATCCCGTATTTTTTGACAAGCCTGCAGGTATTTAATCTGTCATCCCAAGTATGAGTTGTGCAGACTTCCGGATAATAAGAGCGGGAAGTGTTGATATTGTGGTGAAATCTTTTCAATCCGGCTTGTGCAAGTTTTTTGGCCATATCTTCATCAAGAATTCCGATTGAGGCGCAGCTTTTAATCCCGTCGATTTTATTTACCGCTTTTATAAGGCTTAAAACTTTATTAAAATCTTCTTCGGCCGGAGTTTTACCGGAAGTTACCACTGCAAATCTGTCTGCGTGATTTGATTTTGCATCCAGTGCCGCTTTGATTACCTCATCTTCATCAATCAGAGGATAAGTTTCGATATTTGTTCTGTAATGCGAACTTTGCGCACAGTATTTGCAATTTTGTGAACATTTTCCGTTTCTGGCGTTAACTATTGAACAAAATTCCACCCTGTCGGAAACATATTTGGAAGATAAAGCAAGCAAATCTTCCAAATTCATATTATACAATTTAAGCAAATCATCTTTTGTCATATTCCGGCTCCTTTTTTATTTTATGCCGAAAACCTTTTAAAATCAACTTTAATTCATATAAATGATGATTTTTAAAGAACAATCGTTATAATAAAAGTATGAGAAAGTTATTCGCGATAATTTTCATGCTGCTGTTATGCACACCCGCATACGGCGTAAAAAATAACCCTGATTTTGACGGCATGGGTTATGTCGGAACACTGCCGGATTTGACGCGGCAGTACATTCCATCTGAGCCCAAATCTACAAAACCCGTTTTTGAACAGGTTCAAAATTTTCACTCCGCCGACCCGATAAAACCCGTTCCCAGAGATAATCCTGCATTTGTAAACATTATTCTTAAACAGGATAAAACTTCCCGCTATATTAACGATATCAATGAATTTATCCCGATGCTCGAAAAAATTTACGATTCAATTGACAGCAACGAAAGCGTGCAGCTTTTTAATGCAAAGGTTTATTATTTCAACAAAAACGCGGATTTTTTGAGAACAAAATACGACCAAAAACCTGAAGGTGAATATATTTCGTTCAAAAAACTTATGGAATTAAGCACGCATGCAAAATCAATTGCACTTTTGCGTTCGGAAGCATTAAAATACAATCCGTATCTTGCCTATTCGGGTGCCGGATATATTTACGACCCGAATAATATCACACAACAGCTTGAATACTTAAAAACAGAAGTTGAGCGGACAATTTTGCTGTTGAAAGATGCTAATTAATACCGTATCTTGATTTTAATTGTCTTATTTCGCCGCGGTTAAGCGCTTCTTTGAGAACGAAATTAACTTCGTCAATAAAATTCTGTGATTCTATATCTTTTCTGAACGCGATTGCATAGGGTTCTTTTGAATAGCGCTTGGGAAGGATTTTGACCGATTTGTCATTCATTGCAAATCCCATCAAAATTGTATCGTCGGCAATCATCGCGTCCGCTTTGCCTGCTTTGAGCGCCGCAAAGGCTTCCGGGTAAGTTTTGTATCCGATTATCGTAATATTGGGAACATTTGAGCGAAGTCCCTTTTCAACGGTCGAACCGAAAACAATTATGGCTTTTTTGCCTTCAAGTTCAAGCAGTGAAGTTATTTTGCTTTCTTTTCTTACCATAATTGCCTGACCTGCAGTATGGTAGGGAATTGAAAAATCCAGAATCATCTGTCTTTGCGGAGTGATTGACATGGTTGCAGCAATCATATCAACCTCTCCCGATGTAAGTTTCATAATCCTGTTTGCAGGCGATACCGGAACAAAGGAAACTTTTGCGGGATCACCGAGAATTCTCTGCGCAATTAGTCTTGCAAGCTCTATATCAAAACCGAGGTTTTTGCCGTTTTTGTCAAGATAGCCGAAAGGCGGCGTGTCAGTCTTAACCCCGACAACAAGAATATCTTTTTGCTTAATCGCGGTGAGTGTATCGTTAATCACTTCTTCCTTTTTTCCGCACCCGCAAAGCAATATACACGTTAATAATAAAACACTGCAAAACTTTTTTATCATGTTTTTATTATAACATGAAAGTACATCAAATAATAGAGTGAGCAACGTAATTTTCCCTCATTAAGTCAGATGATGAATTCTCGAGTAAAACTACAATCCATCAAGCCTTTAAGATTTTTTACAATTACTTGTCCCACATAGACGGGGCACTTGGCTTTGAAGATTTATGTTCAGAAAATTTATAATCCTCACTAAATTTCATTCCATCCTGAAGAAATTTCATAAAACATGCGTAACTGTTCCAGGCACCACCATATAAACTGCAAGATGCTTTATCTTTTCTGTTAGCGTAGGAAGGATTATAATAACTTGGATTACCCGGCCAACCGCAACCAGTTGCTGAATAATTACATAGTTTTGTTGTATCCTTAAGATTCCACAAGCTAATCTCAAAAAAATCTCTGCCATAATCATCAACGCTTGCGCAATTTGTACTTATGCCGATATAATAATCTTTAAAAACTGAGGTGCCGCCATTTGTTCGCAATCGCCCGCAAGTCCCGTCTTTTAGAACAAAATATACCCAATCGCTATCATCATTTATCTTAACCACTGACAAGTATTTTCTAAAATATTTGTTAAAAACAGGTTTTGCACCGGTTAATTCCCATGTCTGCCAATTGCCCTCCTCCGATACCGCACGTTCATTTACTTGCACCATCGTGCTGTAAAATTTTCTTAACTTTGTTGCCGTGGTTAGCATATCATATTTGTTCATTAGTGTCGGGATTGTTAACGCTGCGACAATACCGATTATTGCTAAGGTTATCAACACTTCGGCTAACGTGAAGGCGGCTTTATTTTTCATTACTTTCTCCTTATATTCTTCTGATTTCATTATGGACATAATTATGTCCGCAAAGGTATAATAACACGTAAAATTAAAATATGCAAGAAGAAGTCAGAAAGAAAGAGTTGTCAAAGGCTCTGGGCAAAGTTGTCGAAAGGCTGCGCAAGCAGGCTAACCTCTCAAGCCGAACCCTCGCTTATGAAATGGGCATGTCAAAAACCACGTTTCTGCTTGCCGAACAGGGCAGACTGGATCCGCGAATTTCCACTTTTTGCAAAATTGCCGAGGCTTTTTATATGAAACCTGACGAATTTTTTTCGCTTGTGTTAAAAGAACTTCCCGAATGGTGGTTTCCGGCAGAATAAAGGCTTGAAGTTAAAACATTTATATGTTAAAATCCGGATACAGGAGAGTGGTTTTGAAAAAAAGTATTTTCAATACGTTTCTGGAAAAAGTCGAGGATTTTCCGCTCTGGATTAAACAGATAATCTGTCTTAAGCTGTCGGAGGATATCAAAGCGCATGTATGTGAAAAATTTTTGAAAGAAAAATCCGACGATATTTTTTCGCTCTATATTCCTGTTTTAACCTTCAAAGGCAGTGAAGAATTAACAAACCGCACGGGCGGGCTTGATTTGAACATCTATAATTTTCTTGAATACTGCAAAAGCGGCTCTAATATTCTGGAAATCTCGCTTAACACGTTTTTATCAATGGAAGAAACCGCAAAATATTTTATCTTTTGCATTGAACAGGGTTATGTCGAAAAACCTGAAAATGCGGAAATTGAAGCAATGGCAGGTTTTATAGCGGGCAAATTCAGAACGGGCGAATACTTTGAGAAAAAAGGCGTCATAACTGAAGAACAGCTGCAAAAAGCCGTCAGCATAAGTGAAAATTCCAAAAAGAAATTTGCCGAAATCCTTGTGGAACTCGGGTTCATAACTCAAGATGACGTGCGCGCAATGCTTACCTTCAAAGAAGAATCAAAAAAACGCTTTGTCCTTGATCATAACTCCGTTCCGCAGGGCAAAAGCGAATTTTGCGACAAGGAAGAAATGTACAAAAAAGAGATTTCGGATTTGAAAGAAGAAAACGAAAAATTGAAAAAGAAAATTGCAAATTTGCTGGAAATTATGAAAAATTATGATTGAGACATCACCTGAAAGACTTGTAAAATATATTCGCGACGGACTTGTTGAGCAGGAACACTTCGGCTTTATTGTACTGTGCAGCAGAGAAAAAGTCATCGGAACAACCGGAGAAACAAACAATTATCCGTTTTTTCTGCGCTCATGCGCCAAGCCCTTACAGGCAAGCCTTTTGATAGATTTCGGCATGGATAAGTTTTTTAATATGACGCAGGAAGAAATTGCGCTTTGCTGTGCATCCCATGCCGGTGAAGAAATCCACACCCGAACAGCACAAAATCTGCTTGAAAAAATCGGTCTTGAACCAACGGCTTTAAAATGCGGATTACACAAACCTCTTTCCAAAACAGAACAGGAAAAACTTCTGATTAACGGAGAATCGGAAAACGTTTTTCACAACAACTGTTCAGGCAAACATATTATGATGCTCGGGCTCTGCGTTATGAACGGCTGGGATACACTGACCTATGATGACATAAACCATCCGCTGCAAAAGTTGATAAAACAAAAAATCTACGAACTGTGCGAAGTTAAACAAAATTATCCCGTAACCTCTGACGGCTGCGGTGTTCCCATTCATTCAATGCCGCTTAAAAATATGGTTAAAGGATATCTGAATCTTTTCTGCAATCCGGTTTATGAAAAAATTACGCGCGCATTTCTTGATTTTCCGTACATTATAGGCGGAGAAAACAGAACTGACACAAAGATTATTGAGAACTCACAAAACATCATAGCAAAAGTAGGAGCCGGCGGACTCTGTATTGTCGTCAACACAAAAAGTGAAGAAGGCTTTGCCGTAAAAATCTGCGACGGAGATATGAAAGCCCGCGAAATTACGGTAATCGACACTTTGAAAAATTTACGGTGGGCAAATATTGAAATCGACAGAACCATAAAAACAATTCACGGAAATATTGTCGGAGAAATCATAACTACTCTTTGATTGCTATCCACTGTCTGTCAATAAATTCCCCGAGGAATTTTTTGGCGTATGCATTGTAATCAACCCGCGAGTTTTTGTTCCTAATATTATTAAACCCGCTGTCATAAAGCCTTTGGACTGTTTCCATAACGGTTTTGGTTTCTCTTGATGAAAATCTTGAACCGTCAACAAATTTTGCTATATCCATAAACCTTCTTTTTGCAAGCCCCGGCAGCACCTGCATTCTGCCGTTCACAGTGCCGCAGGCCTGATCCATCTGACAGGCTGCTTCCACATAATCACCGGCTTTCAGTGCCTGTACAAGTTTCGGACTTCCGCTGAGTCCGCCCGTATTAAATATAAGTCCGTACAAAGCCTCTTTTTGTCCGCGCGAAAGATTGTCATAGGCATCTTTTCCTATTGCCGCTTTTATTTTATTTTGGGCATCCGTAATATCACGTGCAAGAAGGCTGTATATCTGATTATCCGAAAGCGTTTTGCCGCGGTAATATTCCGTGTCGCGGTGTGCCCGTGTATTGTGGCCGATTCCGATTGTCGGAATTCCGCAGGCATCGTTATAAATTCTGCTCTTTTTCTTTTCTATCGAAATTAAATCGTTTATAAATTCTTCGCTTACGCCCGTTGCATCAATTACTGCTTTTTTTGTTGCAATAATCTGTATATGCTTGATTTCTTTTTCGGAAAGTTTTGTGGAAGAATTCACTCCGCGTAAATTATCATTATACATAAGCAAATCTTTTACGGGAATATTGTATTTCTTTGCAATATCTTTTATTGTATCATTTTTTCTTACCTTGTGAATAACAATACCGCGTCCTGAAGAAATTGTCTGCTGCGGGGCTGAAGATGGAGTTTTACGTTCCGTTTGAATTCGTTTCTGCGCCCTTTCAAGTTCTGCTGCTTCTTCTTTATCGGGAATTATTATTTTTTGTCCGGGTTGAATGTGTTTCGGGTTTTGAATATCGTTTTTAAACATTATTGAAGCGGTTGAAACACCGTATTTTAAGGCAATTTTAGACAACACATCACCTTTTTTTACAGTATATTGAACAGGCGCATTTTGCGCAGGCGGTTTTTGTTCAGGTGCACCTGTTTCAGGTTTAGAAAGCTGCAAAACCTGCCCCGGTCTGATGTCGTTATTTTTCAATCCGTTCCATTCTTTGATCTGAGCAACGGTTACGCCGTATTTCAAAGCTATTTCCGAAAGCGTATCGCCTTTTTTAACCGTATGTGATGACTGCACTTTTTCAGGCGACGCCTGAGATTTGTCTTTCAGTTTGGTAAGCTCTGCGACTTCTTCTTCTGTCGGAATTTCCAGAACCTGATTTTTATAAATTTTGTCTACATCTTCAATTTTGTTATGCAGCATAACAGCCCAGGTCGGGACGCCGTACTTTTCGGCGATTTTTGAAAGAGCTTCACCGTTTTTGACCTTATGAGTAATTTTTTGCGTGGGCTGTTCAACTTCCGGCTGCGGTTGACCTGATTCCGGCGGAACCTCAGGTTCGCTTTGTTCCGATATCAAATTCTGTCCGGCAAGTTTCGGAACATTTAAAATTTGACCGGATTTTATGGTATTGTCATCCAGTCCGGGGTTTAGTTCTTTCAGCATTGAAAGAGTTATATCATGAGCCTTTGCAATTAATGTCAAATTGTCGCCGGATTTGACTTCATAACCGGGAACTTTAAAAATCTGGTCTTTTTTAATATTTTCCAGATCAATATCCGGGTTCAGCATTTCAAGTTCTTCTTTGAACAGGTTAAATTTTGACATAATTGAATAAGCGCCTTTGCCTTTTTCAATCTGCCATGAGCCGTAAACAGCATCTTCCTGCGGCGGAATAACCGGCTGCCGCGGTGTGTCAATAACTTCGAATACTTTTATAATTGACCCGAGCTGTATTACTTTATTGCCGTTTTTATCCGTTTTTAACTCGGGATTCAGTTCTATAATTTTGGCAACAGTTGTACCGTAATGGTTTGCAATACTGTAAAGCGTCTGCCCCTTTTGCACACGATGACTGCCCGCCGGAATATTTACAACCGAATCTATTGCAACTCCAAGCGGATCTTCCGTTGCAGGCTTGGTGCCTTTTGGCGGAATATCGGGTTTCTTTTCCGGTTCCGAAGGTGCCTTTTGCCGGTTTTGATTTTGCAGATATATGTTATTATTTTCTAAATTATTAATTCTAAGCACAATAACCTCTTACGCATAAATTTACGGTGAGTATTCGGAAAAACTTTAATACTTTTGAAATTTTGTTACGCAGAATTTACAATACCCGATTTAATTCAACTTTCGGGGAATTGATTTTCACGCTTTGTACTATTGATTTATTGTATTCAGCCATGTAAAATAATACTAAAGAATAAGGGGAGAATATAATGGAAAAAGATAAAAAAACTACGGTTATATCCGTTTTGGCTCTTATCGGGCTTGTTACCACAATTAAACTGGCAATGATTTACTATAATGCAAACTTTAACCCGTATGCGCTTGCAAGTTTTTGTTCGGTAAACGATTTTATAGACTGTGACGGAATCGCAAAAACAACCGAGTCGCAATTTTTCGGAATACCGCTTGCATACTGGGGGCTGCTATTATATTCGTTTATTTTCCTGATGCTTTTTGTTGACAAGCTGAAAAATATAAAATTCTTAAAATTTTTGGAAGTTTTTAAAAATCCTTTTTCATACATTGCGGCACTCGGCGTAATTTCATTTGCTATTTCTATGATTTTGTTATGCCTGAGCCTTTTTGAAATCAAAAAATTGTGCATACTCTGCGCATTTACATATATCCTAAACCTGTTAATCGGTATTGCCGCGGCTCAGGGTATCGGATTTAAACAGGCATTCAAGCAAAGTTTCTTTGATTTCACAGATGCTTTAAAAATCAAGCCTTACGCAATCGCCTTCGGCGCCGTTGTTTTGATTGCGGCATCATTTTTAACTTACACGAGCGTATCATACGTATTTGCACCGCAGGTAAAACGACAAAAAGAATTTAAAGAATTTACACAGGCAAAAACAAACAAATACGCTGTTTCGGGAAATCTTCTCGGTGCGGAAAATCCGAAAGTTGTTCTGCACGCTTACACTGACTACAGATGCCCGATGTGCTTTGCATATAACATTATGATTCACAAACTGGCAAAAGAGTTTAAGGATGTAAAAGTTGTTCACCATAACATGCCTCTGGATACCGAATGCAACAGATATTTGAGAAACGAATTTCACAAAGGTTCCTGCACAATGGCAAAATATGCCGTTGCTGCCGAACATCAGGGAAAATTCTGGGATATGAACAACCTGTTATTTGAAAAACAGCCAAATAACGAAAAAGAAATTCTAGAACTGGCAAAAAGTCTGAATCTTGATTTGGAAAAACTTCAAGATGATGCAAACAGCCTTGACACAATGCATAAAATTCAAGCCGATATTGACGAGGCCTATTCAAATCATATTAACGGCACTCCGAGCACAATCATAAACGGAAAACCGCATGTCGGTATGAAACCGTACTCCGAATTTAAGAAATGGCTGAGAGATGAAGGAGCAACAGAAAAATAAAATAATTTTGCACGCCTGCTGCGCAATATGTTCCGGTTATCCCGTAACTTTTTTAAAAGATGCGGGATATGAACCTGTTGTGTTCTTCTATAACCCTAATATATACCCGAAATCCGAATATGAAAAACGGCTTGAGGCAGAAAGAATTTTGTGCGGGGCTCTTGATTGCGAACTTATAGAAGGAGATTATGAGCCGGAGGAGTTTTATTCTGCGGCAAAGGGTTTGGAAAGTGAACCTGAAAAAGGAAAACGCTGCGGCAAATGCTTTGAATTGCGTTTATCCAAAACCGCAGAGCTGGCAAAAAAACTCGGGATTCGGGAATTTACAACATCAATTGTCATAAGCCCGCACAAAAATTTTCAAAAACTCACCGAAATCGGTGAAAAAATTGCCGCAGAAAATAATCTTATCTACACAGCAGTTGATTTTAAAAAGAAAGACGGATTTTTAAAAACAAATAAAATTTCAAAAGAACTCAATTTGTACAGACAAAATTACTGCGGCTGCGAATACAGTATTAATAAGGAGATAATATGCACGAAATCTTAACGCAAATGAATAATATTTTTCAGAGCATGGGAGTTCAGGGACTTGCTTTGAACGCATTTATTGAAAGTTTTTTCCTTGTTCCGCCGCCTGATATTCTTTTGATAGCAATGGATCTTGCAAAACCGGAAAAAGCTCTCTATTACGCATTTATCTGTACAATATTTTCAGCGCTCGGCGGAGTTATGGGTTATATCATAGGACTTTTCGGAGGCAGACCCGTTTTTAATTTTCTTTTCAGAAACAAACACGAACAATTTGACCATGTTGAAAAATTGTATAACAAATACGGCTCAATTGCCGTGTTTTTATCGGCATTCACACCGATTCCGTACAAAATTTTCACAATAGCAAGCGGAATTTTGAAGATGAATTTCCCGCAATTTCTTGTGGCCAGCTTTTTCGGAAGAGGATTAAGATTCTTTATCGTAAGCATTGTTCTTATGCTCTTTGGGGAAACAATCAAAGAATATATTGAACTTGTTATAATCGCGGTTACAATTTTAATTATTTTGTTCTTTGTAATTCTATACAAAAAACGTCATGTTTTGAAATAATTTCATATATTTATATTAGTAAATATTAAAGGAAATGTTATATAATTGATTTGTGTGAAATAATCATTATATAAAAAACAGAGGAAAATATATGAAAAAAACAGCACTGTTATTGTTATCTTTAATATTTGTGACAAGCACGGCATCATTCGGTGCACTCGGCAAAGACACAAAAGGCCCTTTCGGCTATAATCTTTATGATGATATAAACAGAAAACCCGCAGCACAAACTCAAAATAAAGCCTCAGACAAGACATCTAAAGAGTTTTACGGCGATGATGAACCGCCCGAATGGGAAAGCGAACAAATATATTACCCCAGAGCAAACATCAACAGTGCAATAAATAAATACAAACACGGCAATTATTCCGGCTGCCTGCAGGAAATGATTTCACTCACAAAAACAGATCCGGCAAATCCGGTTGTATACTACTATATGGGCATGTCATATACGCAGGTCGGCAAAAAAGATCAGGCTGTAAAGGCTTACGAAGCTGTTTTAAAACTGAATTCCGACAGAATACTTACGGAATACGCAAGAAAAGGCCGCGACTGCCTTGTAGGCGGCCCGACCTGTGCGCCTGAAACTGCGGAAGGTGAAACTGATGAAGCGCTTGACGATTTTATAAATTCTCCTTACGGAAACGGTTTCTCCGAAGAACTTAATCAGGAAGTTAAGCAGCAGCAGCTTAAAAATATTCAAAAAACTATAAACGAGAAAAAAGACCTCGAACACGAAGATATTCAGAAAATCAAAGATTTTGACCAGAAAGGCGAAGCCGCCGATCAGAAAAAAACAGCTGAAAATACCGCCACAAACGACGATATTATAAAAGCTATTGAAACTTTGAAAAAAGCCGGTGTAACAGTTTCGGTCACACCGATGCAAATGAATAACCAATATGCGGAACTTGGAATGCTGCTCGGAAACAATAACAACAATAATTCAATGATGAATATGGTTCCTTTCTTAATGAGCCAGCACCAGAACGGTCAAAAAATTGACCCGCAGCTTTTGCAGTCAATGATGATGAATTCAATGCTTCCTGATTTTACATTCTCTGATAACGACAACAAATATTAATATATGATATCTGATTATAAAACAGCAAAAAAAGACTTTCTTGCAGCAAAATTTAGAGGCTGCAGAAAGTTTTTCGGCAGTCATAACTACAAATTGGAAGAAGGATACTGCGAAATTATGCTGGATAATCTTAAAAAAGCCCGTGAAATATTTGAAAGCATTGAGAAACAAGATATGCGCGCCCACTGGGCACTTGTAATGCTGGACTTTATTAACGGATGTGTTTCAAGATACCCGACCTATTTTGAATTGAGAAATTTTCTTGAAATAGATTTGAATATACTTATAACATACTATAAAGGCGATTATGTTGAAAAAATAGTACGTTACGCTGATTTTATGTTCACAATTAACCCCGAAGTACACAAATTCATCGGCAGAGTGTTCTTAAACAACGGGCTAAAGCCTCAGGCGATGTTTTTCTTTACAAGAGCACGTGATAATTTTTATCAGGATCCCGAACTTCACTATATTCTTGCGGAAATTTATAAAGAAGAAAACAATATTCCCGAATGCAAAAAAGCACTTTTGACCTGTCTGGAAATTCTGCCGGGGTATGCGCCTGCAAAAACAATGCTTGGAAAAATTTAGCCTATCTTTTTATTTTCCATATCGCGGCCGCCGACAATTTTCAAATGCCGCAATTCGCCTTCGCCAACCGATTCGCTTTCAAGGTTATGCTGTTCAACAAGCTCGTGCTGAAGTTTTCTTATCTGGTGGTTTTGAGGCTGAAGCTCAACGTGCTCCGCACCTGCAAGAATTTTATTAATTGCGGCTTTAGCCTCATCCAGCGCGCGTTCCGCATCATCATAATATCCGCGCAGCGTTTCGTTGGATTCAGGGACATCCAGAGCCTCTTTCAAAACTTTTTGAATCTGAGCCATTGAGTTTGTTTTTACATAGAAAATTTGCAGCCTGTAATCATTTGCCGTACTCAAGACTTTTGCTCCGCCTTTTGCAAAGTTTTTGTGGGCGATTACAATATCGGCATCCTCTATACTGCGTGTAATCTCCGCGTTCAAATCAAGCCGTTCGATTACTTTTTCAACAATACTTCTTGATACCGCATAAAGATATATCTTTTTAAAGGCTTTTACGCTTTCTGCATACTCTTTTCTGTTAAAGCTGAATTTCAGGCTGTCTGAAGAATCGGGAATTTTTTCTTCAAGTTTATGGATTTCTTCCGCAATTGTCGGTTCTTTATGTTCGTAGGTCTGATCGACTTTTCTGATTTCAGGTCTTATAGGCCAGCCGCGAAGGATATAGTCAACGGCCTCTGCAGTATCTTTGTATACCGCAAGAGTATTTCTGTCCAGAATTTCTATAACAATATCAAAAGTCGGCTGTTTTTCACGTTCCAGAACTGTTTTTTGGGAAGCTCTGCGTTTTGCCTCATCATCACCGAGCGTAACCGACTGGATGCCGCCGACCAAATCCGACAGAGTCGGGTTTTTGATTAAATTTTCAAGAGTATTACCGTGGGCAGTTGCAATCAACATAACGCCGCGCTCCGCAATTGTTCTTGCGGCCTGCGCTTCCGCTTCGGTACCGATTTCGTCGACTACAATAACTTCGGGTGTGTGGTTTTCGACTGCTTCTATCATTACATCCTTTTGAAACTCCGGCTGGCGAACCTGCATACGTCGTGCATGTCCTATGGCCGGGTGAGGAACATCACCGTCACCGGCTATTTCATTTGATGTATCGACTACCACAACCCGTTTTCCGAGTTCGTCGGCGACAAGACGCGAGATTTCTCTGAGTTTTGTCGTTTTGCCGACCCCCGGTCTGCCCAAAAACAGTATACTTTTATTCTGCATACAAAAATCTTTTATACATGCAATTGTCCCCGTAACAACTCTGCCTATCCTGCATGTAAGACCTATGACTTTTCCCTGTCTGTTTCTTATTGCGCTGATTCTGTGGAGTGTTCCGGGGATGCCTGAACGATTATCCGATGTGAATTCCTGAACCCTTTGCGTTATGTACGAAATATCTTCGTCCGTAACCTCCGATTTGCCCAGATACTCTATCTTTCCCGATGAGTGCCTTATCTCAGGAATCCGCCCGATATCCAAAACGATTTCTATAACATCTTCCATATTATCATAGGTGATGTGCTTTCGGACCTTTTCGGGCAAGATCTCGATTAACTTATCTAAGTCGTTTTGAAATTGTAAATTTTTCATATTCTTTTGCCTCCTGTCAGTACAGGGATCCGGCGATATTTTATTATCTCCTCTAATATTATTATACCACTTTTTTTGAAGTTTTCATCAATCAATGGTGTGACTTTAATTGCAATTTTACAAAACTTAATTTGTGAAAATTAAGCCGGCAGCGATTAATATTTTCAAATAATTTTTAGTCTACATTTGCCGAAAGGCAAGTTTTTTCGTAATGCAAGTGATCCATCATGGAATTTACGCGGCCCATCATATCGACAAACATCGGGATTGTAAGGCTCTGTTTTCCGTCTGAAAGGGCATTTTCAGGATCATGGTGAACTTCAATCATAATTCCGTCAGCGCCGACAATTAATCCTGCTTTTGTCATCGGTTCTATCAAATATTTCTGACCGGTACCGTGGCTGGGGTCAGCGATAATCGGAAGGTGGGAATACTTTTTGATTACAGGGATAGAAGCTATGTCCATAACGTTTCTTGTAAATGTACTGTCAAAACTTCTGATACCGCGCTCACAAAGAATAACCTGCGAATTACCGTTATACATTATGTGTTCTGCCGCAAGCAAAAATTCTCTTATAGTGCTTGCAAGCCCGCGTTTTAAGATTACGGGTTTGCTGCATTGGCCGACAGCTTTGAGCAGTTTGAAATTCTGCATGTTGCGTGCACCGATTTGTATAACATCGACATAATTGCAGATAAGTTCCAAATCAGCAGAATCCATAACCTCGGTTACGGTAAGCAGACCGGTTTCCTCACTTGCCTGTTTAAGGTACTTAAGCGCCTTTTCTTCATACCCTTGAAAATCATAAGGAGAAGTTCTGGGTTTGAATGCACCGCCGCGCAAAAATTCACATCCGGCTTCTTTTGCTGCAAAAGCAACCTGTCTTAAACCTTCGTAGTCACTTTCGACCGAACACGGGCCGACAATCATTACGGGCTTGTTTGCACCGCCGATTTTAACCCCGTTTTTAAATTCAATTACGGTATCTTCGGGCTTTCTGTCGCGTGAAGCAAGGCGGAAAGGTTCACGGATAATTTTAACTTCTTTAACACCTTTTAATGCACTAATTCTGCCCGGAGTAATAGACGTTTTATCCCCGAACGCATCAATTACCGTGTGAATTTCACCGTGATTTACTATAACTCTGAATTCGTGTTCGGTTAATACTTCCACAACCCGTTTTATATTTTCTTCGGAAGCCGACGGCTCCATAATTATAATCATATTCTTAGCTCCTTATATTTTTATTATAACATAACAAAAAAGCGGCTCATAAGAGCCGCATTTTTGTTATTTATCCAAAGGCCTTAGCTGTGGACAGCCTGTTTTTCTTCAACAACAGCCTGAGCAGCAGCGAGTCTTGCCTGCGGGATTCTGAACGGTGAGCAGGATACGTAATCCAAACCGATTCTGTGAGCAAATTTTACAGAATCGGGATCGCCGCCGTGTTCGCCGCAAATTCCGCCTACGAGGTTCGGATTTGTGCTCTTGCCTCTTTCCATTGACATTTCTATCAACTGGCCGACGCCTTTCTGGTCAAGAGTTTCAAACGGGTTAGACGGCAGGATTTTTTGTTCAACGTAACGGTTGAGGAATTTACCTTCAGCGTCGTCACGTGAATATCCGAACGTCATCTGAGTAAGGTCGTTTGTACCGAATGAGAAGAATTCGGCATATTCTGCAATTTCGTCCGAAGTTAATGCGGCACGCGGAATTTCAATCATAGTACCGAATTTGTAGTTAACTTCAACGCCTTTTTCAGCCATAACGTCTTTTGCCACGCGGACAAGAACATCTTTTGCCGTTTTCAATTCATTAACGTGTCCGATTAACGGAACCATTACCCACGGTTGAACAGCAACGCCTTCTTTTTTCAAGTCGCAGCATGCTTCAAAGATTGCTCTTACCTGCATTTCGTTAATTTCAGGGTAAGTCAATCCCAGACGGCATCCTCTCAAGCCCATCATCGGGTTAGCTTCGGAAAGTCCTTCCACAACGTGTAAAAGTTCTTCTTTTTCAGATGCGTCTTTACCCAGAGCTTTCAATGTTGCAACTTCCGCAATCAATGATTCTTTATCAGGTAAAAATTCATGAAGCGGCGGGTCAAGAAGTCTTACTGTCAAAGGTTTATCGCCTAATGCTTTAAACATTGCATAGAAATCTGAATACTGCATCGGAAGAAGGTGGCTCAACGCTTCTTTTCTTGCTTCCGGAGTACCTGCAATAATCATTTTCTGAACCCATGGCAATCTGTCGGGATCCATAAACATGTGTTCCGTTCTGCAAAGGCCAACACCTTCAGCACCGAATTTCAGAGCGTTTTCAATATCTTTCGGAGTATCGGCGTTTGCTTCAACGTGCAATTTTTTGATTTCGTTAACCCAGCCGAAGAATTTGTTCCAGTTGTCGTCAATTTTAGCTTCAACGAGTTTAACTGCACCTTCCATAACAATACCTTTACCGCCGTCAAGAGAGATAATATCGTCTTTGCGGTAAACAGTGCCGTCGCTGCCTGTCAAGGTTTCATTTGCAAGGTCGATTTTCAAATCTTCGCAGCCTGAAACGCAGGGTTTGCCCATACCTTTAGCAACAACTGCTGCGTGAGAAGTTGCGCCGCCGCGTAATGTCAAAACACCTTGAGAAACTGCCATACCGTGAATATCATCAGGGCATGTTTCAACACGTACGAGGATAACTTTTTCACCTGCTTCACCGCGTTGTGCAGCTTCTTCCGTATCGAATACGATTTTACCAACGGCAGCACCCGGAGATGCATTTACGCCGGTACAAATCTTGTGAGCTTCTTCCATTGCTTTTGTATCAAAGCAAGGTAAAAGAATCTGGTTAACGGTATACGGATCAACAAGCTGAATTGCTCTTTCTTTTGTGATAATGCCTTCTTCATACATATCAACGGCGATTTTAACAGCTGCAGCAGCGGTTCTTTTGCCGTTACGTGTTTGAAGGATCCATAACTTACCGCGTTCAATCGTAAATTCCATATCCTGAACATCTTTGTAACCGAGTTCAAGTTTTTTGGCGATATCGACATACTGTCTGTATAAATCAGGCATTTCGTGTTCAAGTTCAGCGATAGGTTTCGGAGTTCTGATACCTGCAACAACGTCTTCGCCCTGAGCATTTGTCAAATATTCACCGTAGAATTTATTTTCACCGGTAGCGGGGTTACGGGTGAACGAAACACCTGTTGCGCAGTCGTCGCCCATGTTACCGAATACCATTGTTTGAACGTTAACCGCAGTACCGTAATTGTGGTCGATTTTGTTCATGTTTCTGTAAGCAACCGCACGCGGGATATTCCAAGATCTGAATACCGCTTCAATTGCTTCTTCTAACTGAACGTAAGGATCTTGCGGGAATTCTTTGCCTGTAACTTCTTTAATAACATTTTTGTATATAGGAATTAAAGATTTCCAGCCGTCTGCAGAAATTTCGGTATCTTCTTTAACGCCTTCACGTTCTTTAAGTTTTTCAACTTCTGATTCAAAGTATTTTTGTCTGTCCATTTCCCAGGCAACTGAACCGAACATGGTTAAGAAACGACGGTAGCTGTCATAGCAGAATCTCGGATTGTTAGTCAATCTGATCATAGCTTCAACAGTGTCATCGTTCAAACCTAAGTTCAAAATTGTTTCCATCATACCGGGCATGGAAAGTCTTGCGCCGGATCTGACCGAAACGAGCAAAGGATTTTGAGAATCGCCGAATTTTTTGCCGGCCTGTTCTTCAACTTCCTTCAAATAATACTTAACTTCATCCATCAACCCTTCAGGCATTTTGTTCCCGTGGTTAATATAATCCATACAAGTTTCTGTTGTAATGGTTAACCCCGGAGGAACAGGCAGGCCTAAATTGGTCATTTCAGCAAGGTTAGCACCTTTGCCGCCGAGAAGATTACGCATGCCTGCATTACCCTCTCTGAAAAGCCATACTCTTTTTTCTGTCATAGTTTTTCTCCTATCTAAAATCTAAATTTAAACAATAAAAATTGTATCACGAACATGATTTCAAGACGAAAAACATGCCCATCATGCTTTATAACTGTTTACAATAATGCTTAAAAATATTTTATTCAATACATACCGCATAGGTATATGTATTAAGAGAGTCTGGAGCGATATGTTTATAAGAATACGTAGATAATCGTCCCTCGTAGCCTCCTCCGCCAAAATAATACCTATAGACATATGTTGTAAGTTTAGACTGTTCCTCACCACTCCATAAATAAAAAGTTCTTGATGAAGGATGTATTTTAAATCCCAACTCTTCAGCTTTAGCTGCAGCACCTAAAGGACCGGATGCAGAAATATAATCGGAAATTTCCTGAAGTTGAGCATTTGTAGGCATTTTATCTTTTCCGCCACAAGTAAGGACTGCGCCTAACCAATAATCATCGGCATTTATTACAGCTCCACATCCTATAACATTGACCTTGCCTTCTGCAATTAACTCAGCACATTCAGAAGTACTAAAACCTTTTGGAGCAAATGGTGCAGTAAAACACGTTCCTCCAATTTCGAAAGCACAATTATTTGCAAGCTTTTTAACATTTATAGAACGTAAATCTTTACCAGATGTATTAGGATTTTTAAAACCGTCAACATCATAAAGAATTGCTAAACAGTCTGAACCTATTATTTGGTTGCTGTATGGATCCTGATGACAATCAGGGTTATATGCTACTACTGCGTTTACTCCGTTTGCAAATTGTAAGCCTATTGTTTCAGTATCCCAATTGTCCTGACCAAAGTTTTTAGAAGTTTTAATTTTAGTCATGTCAATTTCTTCATTTTCAGCGCCCCAGTAGACTTTATCTGCAAAGCATGATGTTATGTCATCGTTTTTGCATACTTTGGTTATTTTAATATGTTTAGATAATTCATTCACGAACGCTTCAGTAGATGAATAACCAGCAAGAGTTCCTTGCGTATTCATAACCTTCAAAGATTCTTCAAGCTTACGTTGGAAAACCGTTGATGCTGTGTCCCATGCCTTTGATTGAAAATTCTGCACCAATGTCGGTATTGTCAGCGCTGCAACAATACCGATTATTGCTAAAGTTATCAGCACTTCCGCTAAAGTGAAACCTTTTTTAAACATCTTCTTTCTCCTTCAAATTTATAAAAGTATATTTTTATTAATAAAATAATACTTTTAATAATGCAACAATTCTTTTGTTTTGTCAAGCAAGTAACAAGATTTAAATATATAATTTACTTATTATGCAATCCGACAAAATCACAAAAATTGATGCTAAAAAAGAAGTCAAGATCCTGCTTTCCAAAAAAGCATGGACAATGAAAATGCTTGCTGAAAAATTGTCCGAAGCCAGCGGGAAATACTATTCGCCGCAAAACCTCAACTACAGACTCTCGCAAAATAAACTCAAACTCTACGAAATGGGTTATATCTGCCAGATTTTAGGATTTAAATTAGAGTTTATTGAAATTTAAAGGCTATTTTTTAAAATAGTCACAAATTAACATTTTTTTACGGGGCAAAAGGTTTTTTACACCTTCTACAAATTTGTTTTTGCGTGAATCTTCCAACTCTTTTTTCAGGATTGCTTTTTCTAAAACGACTTTGTTATAAAGTTCTGCACAAACGGAACTTTTGTCCGCGTGTTCTCTTAATCGGGCGAGTTGACGTTCTTTCTCCTTTATTAACAATTCTTTCTTCACTGTAAACCTCTTTATTTCGACATGAAACAGAATAATATTATTCCGCATTTTTTAAATCGACTTTTTAGGTGATTTTAGCAATTTACTGTCAATAAATCATACTTATAGCCCATTTCCATGGCATTTTTATTAAGGGGCAGAAGATTTTTTCTGTGCGGCGGAAGCACAACATCAAGCGCCTTTTCAAGAATATCGACATTCAAAAACCCGCCGGCTCTAAGCAGCATCCCCAGAGCCAGCATATTTGCCATCTTTACGTTGCCTAGTTTTTCAGCCATCTGAGAAATAGGCGCAAATACGTATTTTATATCATCTCTGTTTTGAACTTTTTCCGCAAGAGATGTATTAACTATCAAACATCCGCCCTTTTTGACTTTAGGTTCAAACTTGTCAAACGATGCCTGATTTAAAACAATGATAAAATCGGCATCTTTTTTGTTAACGGAACTTACTTCCTCATCACTCATGACAATCTCGCAGTTAACTGTCCCGCCGCGCATTTCGGCACCGTAACAAGGGTACCAGGTAACATTTTTGTTATCCAGCATAAACGCATTTGCAAGCACTTCTCCCGCAAGTAAAACACCCTGACCGCCAAATCCTGCTATTATAAAATTCTTTTCCATTTAGTTGTTTTCCTTATTAGTTATATCTTTATACACACCCGGAACAAAAATCGGCATCATTTCATTTCTTACCCGTTCATGAGCTTTTTGCGGAGTCATTTTCCAGTTCGTCGGACAGGTCGAAAGGATTTCCACAAACCCGAATCCGAGCCCCTGAAGCTGTACTTCAAACGCCTTTTTAATCGCCTGTTTTGCTTTTCTTATGTTTGCAATCGTATCCAGCGAAACTCTTGCGGAAAATGCCGTTCCGTCGCAAAGCGCAACATGTTCGGCTATTTTAATCGGGTAACCGTAGTATTCACGGTTACGACCGGTCGGAGAAGTTGTTGTAACCTGTCCCAAAAGCGTTGTAGGCCCGAGCTGGCCGCCTGTCATGCCGTAGGTTGTATTGTTAATACAAATTGCGGACAATGATTCACCCCTGAGTGCGGCATGCAAACTTTCAGCCAAACCTATTGACGCAAAATCGCCGTCGCCTGAATATGTAAACACGAATTTATCCGGATTGGCCCGCTTAACCCCTGTTGCAACAGCCAGAGCCCTGCCGTGCGGAGCTTCTATTGCATCCATATCAAGAAAATCGTATATAGTAACCGAACATCCGATTGAAGTTGCGGCAATTGTGTTTTCCCTTATGCCGAGTTCGTCCATAACTTCGCCGACAAGTCTTATTGCAACACCATGATCGCATCCGGGACAAAATGTGTATTTAAAATCTTTTTTAAAAGATTCCGGTACTTTAAAAACCTGTGTTTCCATATTACACCGCCCCTTCTATAACGACAGCCAGTTCTTCAACACTCGGCCATGCTCCGACCGGCTTGCCGAAAAATTCCACCGGCACTCTGCCGTTGACCGCAAGTTTTATATCTCTGACCATTTGCCCCATATTGACTTCAATCGCAAGGAATTTTTTTGTTTTTTCCGCAAGTTCTTTAATCCGTTCAGACGGGAAAGGAAACAGGGTTATCGGTCTGAAAAATCCTATTTTAAGGCCTTTTTCTCTTAATTTTTTAATAGCCGCTTTAACATTTCTTGAAAGACTGCCGAAACTCGAAACTATCAAATCCGCATCGTCAGTATAAAGTTCTTCATACATAACTTCGTTTTCTTCAAGCTGTTTATATTTGTCAAACAGGTGTCTGATATGCTCGCACTGCGGTTCTTCGGTCGGAGAATATGATCTTATTATTCTTGATTTTCTGTCTTTTGCACCCGAAAGCGCCCAGGATGAATTATCAATTTCAGGATACGGGTATTCACCGAACTCAACGGGTTCCATCATCTGTCCCAGAAGTCCGTCCGCCAGAAGCATGGCCGGATTTCTGTATTTATGCGCAAGATAAAAAGTTTTATAAGTCAAATCAACGGCTTCCTGAACCGTGGAGGGCGATAATACAATTAATTTATAATCACCGTCGCCGCCGCCGATTGTAGCCTGATTATAATCACCCTGTGAAGGGAAAATATTACCGAGCCCCGGGCCGCCGCGCATAACGCTTACGACAACTACCGGCAGTTCGTCCGATGTGGCGTAAGACAAACCTTCCTGCATCAATGAAATTGCGCATGATGATGATGAAGTCATTGCCTTTTTACCGGTCGAACATGCTCCGATGCACATATTAATCGCTGCAAGTTCACTTTCTGCGGATACATAAGCACGTTTTAATTCCTGCATCTTTCCGCTCATAAACTCTCCGATTTCGCTCTGCGGAGTAATCGGATATCCGAAATAGCAGTCACAACCGGCTATTACCGCCGCATTCGCTATTGCATAATTCCCTTTTGTTAAAACTTTTGTCTTTTTCAAACACTCTGTCATCTCTTATCCTTTATACACCTCTTTAATAGCAAGATCCGGACACCTTACCGCACACATGGCGCAGCCAAGGCATTCACCTTTGGGATCGTCAAATTCCACTATTCTGTCACCGAGTTTGTTTGTTTTATCACTCACTTTTATGAGTTTTTTGGGGCACTCGTTTACACACAAATAACAAGCCTTACACTTTGTACTGTCTATAACTATTCGGCTCATATCTACCTCACCTGTAGTAGTAATACATGCTCTATTGTACCACTAATTTAACCAAAATAGGCTATAATCTTTACAATTGTAATAAATAAACTTAATATTTTTGCTAAATCATCCATAATTCTGGTACTATAATAAGATGTAGGGATATTATTTGAGGAAATTAAAAAATATGGCACAAACAGTAGAAGAACTTGCTGAAATTTTAGATAACATGAAACTTGAAGCTGACCGTAATGCGGAAACTTTTGACAAACTTTTGCAGAGTATCAACAACAAGATTGAATTTATGTCAACCGATACCGAAGCGGATGACTTGATAAAAGTTTATCTGACCGAACTTAAAAAAACTCTCGAAGAACGGCATGCGCTTGTTGTCGAAGAATTCGGCAAAATGGAAACTTCATTTAAATCCCTCACCGATGAGCAGTCACAGCTCATAAAAACCTCTCAGGCAAAGGAGATGTTTGACACTTTTTCCGATAATATGAAAACTATTGCACAGGAACTGTACAATCAAAAAGAACTTCTGGCGCAATACAACGAAAGATTTGCCGCTTTTTCAGCCGACAAATCAGATAAAAACGAAATTATTACATCTGTTGCGGCTATCAGAAAAGATGTTGAAATCATTAACGAAAATTTTGAATCCTCAATTTCCGATATAAATTCAAATATCCAGTCCATATTCAAAAATCTTATTGTAATGGATCCTACAGCACAAAACGATATTGTAAAACGCGAACTGGAAAACGTTTATCTTTCGGCAAATGCAATACTTTCTTCCCTGCATGTTGTCGATCAGAAAAACGACGATTTAGCGCAAACATTAGAAAAAATTTCCACAAAAGAAGATATTGAAAAAGCGGTTGAAAAACTGGATTCAATTGCCACAAAATCAAATGAAATTTTTGACAAATTCTCATCACTTGCCGAAAAATCGGATATTGATTCAATTATGAGTAAAACATCCGAAATATCGGATAAAATGAATGTTTTGCCGCTGCGTGAAGATTTGAGGTATTTTGCGGAAAAAACAAATGAACTTTCCGCACAGATTTCATCACTTCCGCAAAAAGATGATTTGCAAAATATTACGCACAATACTGTTGAAAATCTTCAGGCAAAACTTGATGAATTGTCTGTAAAATCGGAACTTGACGGAATAATTAAAAAAGCGGAAGAAATTACCGAAAAATTTTCTCCCGTTGCCGAAAAAAGCGACATTGAAAACGTTCTTGTAAAATCGGTTGAAATCTCTGAAAAACTTGATTCCGCTGCAACAAAACAGGATATTGATCCGGTTTTTGAACAGGCAAAAGCGCTTGAAACCCAAATCGCGAGTCTTCCGCAGCAGTCTGACCTTGCAGGTGTTTATCAGACTGTTCATGAGTTTTCGGATATTATTGAAAATCTGCGAACAACTTTCCACAGCGCAAACGAAGACACTAACCGGATGATTAATGAACATCTTGACCGCTTAAATTCAACGCTCTCCGATGTCGTAACCGAAAAAGATTTCACCGGATTCAGACATGACCTTGCCGATTTTATTCAAAAAATTATTGATAATTCCGCAAGTTTAAACGAAAATCTGAACATCAACAAAGAAGTTCTCGAAAAACTTATTACAGAAGTTGAGAACCTTGATATTCACCAAAACATTGAAACCATCGCCAATGCTCTTGAAGGCTTGCAGGCAGGTTTTGCGCGCGATACCGAAAAAATAACCGGCGATATCAACAGTATTAACGAAAAAATTAATTCTCTGACAAATCAGCCGCTTGAAGAAAAAATAACCAACCTGAATGTCAGTTTGTTTGACGCTGCAGAAAGCCTGAAAAATATGCAATCCGAAGTTTTTGAAAAACTTTCGCAAGATAACGAAGAAATTTCAAAACAGATTGAGAACCTGAATATTCCGGCAAATTTCGGCACGCTGAATAATTCAATGAGTGATATTCGCGAGATATCGCTTCACGGCACCGAAAAAATTTCCTCTGATATTGAAAACTTAAGCAGCAAACTTGACAATCTGCCGGTCAATAACATTGAGCTGAAAATAGATAATTTGAATACCGAACTGATTTCAAACGCGGGACGGCTGCAAAATATGCATGCCGGACTCACCGAACAATTGTCCGGTAATTTAAGAGAAATTAATGACAAAATAGACGGATTGAATTTTGAAAACAAATTTGAAACCATCGGCAGCAATATGGAAATTTTAAAAAACATAACCGCTGCAGGTGCTGAAAAGATTGACAATCTAAACATTCAAGGCGAATTTGAAACAGTTAACGGCAATCTTGAAAATTTGAAAAATATCTCGCTTACCGGTCTGCAAAAAATTGATGAATTAAACCTTCAAAACAGATTTGAAAACCTTAACAGCAATCTTGAAAATTTGAAAAATATTTCGCTTTCAAGTGCGGAAAAAATCGACGAATTAAACACCGCCTGCAAACTTGATACAATAAACGGTTCCATAGAAAGTTTAAAAGACGCATCAATTGCAAACGCTGAAAGACTCTCGGGCGAAGTTGAAAATATAAGTTCAAAACTTGATACATTCACCACTTTAAGTTTTGAATCAAGAATTAACGATATCAAAGAGAACCTTGAAGAAACTTCCCAAAAACTTTCGGGTTTCCAAAATGATGTTATGGAAAAACTCTCTGAAGACGACAGTGAAAAATTCTCCAGTCTGCACAATAACATAGACTTTTTGAGGGAAACAATAACCTCTGCACAGACAGCCAACGAAACAAGTTTGAGCGAAAAACTTCTTGCACTGCGGGATATGATAACCTCAAGTGATGAAGCAGGCAATGAAAAATTGGCAGAACTCCGTAACCAAATTGAAGAATTTACGGACAAAGTCAGAACAATTTCCGGCGATACCGGAATAAAAATCAGCGAAGCGGTTGCCGAAATGAGTGCAATGAAAACCGAAGTTGAAAAAATTTCAAAAGATTTCACCGAATGGAATTACGGGCAGGAAACAAGAGATTCCAAAATAGTTAATATGATTTCTTCCGAACTTGGAGAACTCGGTGTTGCAATCTCGACTTTGCAGGATTCGGTACAGGCAGGAGTTCACCACGAACTTTCCAAAAACTCCGAAGTAGTTGAACAGCAAATTAATTCACTTATTGAACATATTGACAATCTTAAAGATGAATTGAATTCAAAAGATGAAGAAGAACCTTTTGATTTTGAGGAACATTTCAAAGAAGTACGTGAAAAAATTACCGCCGTAAAACAGGAAATAAACCTGATAAATACCGACATAACCGATGCGGTAAATTCACAATCCGAAGCCGTTCAAAACGCCCTTTCAAATCTGCAGGACAGTCTGAATGCCTTCAGCAACCTTGAAGAAAACTTGTCCGCAAAATTTGAGGAAACAACTCTGGAAAACACCTCAAAAATATCAGAAGCAATTGAAGAGGTCAAAACACTTGTAAATAACGCCGCGGAAACTCTTAATGTAAAAGATGTTATCCTCACTTCCGCAGAAGATGTTAAACGCGCAATAATAAATAAAATTACAATAAGCGACACAAGCGAAGTCATAAAACACACTGTTACATCCTCCGCTGACGACGTTAAAAAGACAATAGGCGATAAAATTTTACAAACCGGCGAAGATTTAAAAAATCTTCTCTCGGTTGCAATGAACAACGACGACATAACCTGGGCAATCGACAATTTGAAAAGCGATTTGTCCGATAAAGTTACCAGAATCTTTAACGAAAGAAATAATCTTGTTGAAATTCTCGATAAAACAAACGAAATTTCCGGTCACAACACAAAAATATCTGAGCTTCTTGATACTTTGAATCAGAAAATCGACATAATTGCAATGACCGACAACGATGATGACTACGAAGTTCTGGATGAAATTGACGAAGTCAAAAACATGATATCATCCCAGCGTCAGCTTCTTGAAAATACAGCCGGCGCGGAAAAAGTTAACGCAATAGAAAATCAGCTTCAAGAACTCATTGATAAAATTGACACAATTGAAAACACTGACCTGAAAGATATGCGCGAAAGCATACTTTCAACCATCCTGAATGTATTTGAACAAATTTCATTCATTGAAGAATCCGAAGACATAAAAGATTTTGTTGAAGAAAAAACCGAAGAAATAAACAAAAACCTGATTGAAGTTAAACAGCAGCTAAAACAAATTGCGAACAATGACGACGGATATTCTTATACATTGCAGGATGTGGAATCCGATATCGCAAAACTTCGGCTTGTAATTAACGATATCTCAAATTCAACCTCAAATGAAGATATCGCAGATATTTCGGACAATATTCACAAAATAGTAACCTCTGTCGAAGATTTGCAAAATTCTCTGACACAGGAACAAATTGCCGATTTAAAATCAGATTTTGAAAAGTTATCCGAAGATATTGTAAGCATAAGTTCAAGGACTAACAAACTTCTTCTTACATCTGATGAATCCTACAATGCGTTAAATAACGGCCTGAACGATTTCAGCAATATAGTTTATAAACTTGAAGAAAGAATTAACTATCTTGACAACACCGAAATCACTGAACGCATTGAGAAAAAACTCGACAACGTCACAAACGTTGTGACAGGTTCGGCCAACTCTGACAAAGTAATGCGCCAGGCCTTAATGTATATGGGTGAATGGATTGATACGGCAAGTGAAAATATTGAAAATATAAACGAACAAACCGAAAAAATTGATAACCTTCAATCAAACATCGACACCATATGCCGTCAGACAAACCCGATTGAAGAAATTCATTCAATAATTAAAAAGCTCGAAACCCAGACCCCGAACCAGCTTGAGCTTATCAAAACTCTTGCCGAACGTTTTGACAAACAACAGGAAAGAATTGACCGGCTTGAAATGCAGCTTGAAAAAATTCTTTCTGCGGTGGATGATATTGATGACACCAAATTAAGCAAAAAAGTTGATAAAATAGACAAACAGCTCGCCAAATTGAGCGGCACAATAGAAAAGCTGGCATCTTATGTTGATGAATAAAGCAATAAATGATTTACGAAAAACACTGACACCGGAAAACGTCTTATGCGAACTTGAAGAAAGATACGCTTACGCTTTTGACGCTTCAAATTCATTTGAAAAAACCTGTTTGCCGGACGTTGTTGTATTTGCTGAAACAATTGAACAGGTGCAAAATGTTATAAAAATCGCGGACAAATATTCAATTCCCGTAATCTGCCGCGGAGCGGGTACAAATACTGTAGGCTCGTGTATCGCGGAACACGGCGGAATTATTTTAAACTTTTCCAAAATGAACAAAATCCTTGAAATTAACCGCGAAAACATGACAGCACGCGTTCAGCCCGGAGTGGTTCTGAAAGATTTAAAAAATCAGGTTGAACAACTCGGGCTATATTATCCGCCGGACCCGTCAAATCTTGCGGTATCAACCATAGGCGGCAGCATTGCCCAGAATTCTGCAGGCGCAAGATCTTTCAAATACGGGACTACAAAAGATTACGTGCTTGACTTGCTCGTTGTAACCGCAAATGGCGAACTTTTAAGAACAGGTTCCAATACAATAAAAAATGCCGCAGGATACAACCTGGGAAGCCTCTTTACAGGTTCTGAAGGCACACTCGGAATTGTTGTTGAAGCAACATTGAAACTTATCCCCAAACCGCAGTGTACAAAAGTTATAATGGCATATTTTGATTCGCTTTCTGATGCCGCAAAATCAGTCAGCGCAATAATTGATCGGCAAATTTTGCCCGCGACAATAGATTTTATGGACAAAAATGCACTGCAAACAGTCGAACAATTTAATCCGGCAGGACTTTTAACCGATAAAGAAGCAGCTTTGATTATAGAAATCGACGGCCCGAAAAATTCAACGGATGAACAGGTAATTACAAACCTCCTGCGTCAGAGCGGAGCCTCCGCAATTCAATATTCATCAACAGAAAAAGAAGCGGAAAAAATCTGGGCAGCCCGAAGATCCTCAATGGCGGCCTGTGCAAAATTAAAACCCGATGTTACAACAGATGATGTAATAGTTCCGCGTGAAAATCTTCCGGAACTTGTCAACGGCATCCACGAAATTTGTAAAAAATACAACCTCACGGTCTGTCTGATAGGACATGTCGGCGACGGCAGCGTTCACCCGCAGATTCCGATTGATTTTAACAACAAAGAAGAATATAAGAATTATAAACTTGCCAAAAGCGAAATCTACAATTTAACCGTAGGCCTCGGCGGAACAATTTCCGGCGAACACGGCATCGGCAGGACAAAACGCGAACATCTCCCGAAAGTCGTAAGTCCGCTTGCCCTGAATTATATGCGCGAAATCAAAAAAGTTTTTGACCCCAAAAATATTCTGAATCCGTACAAAATATTCTAATTATACCATTTTACATTACGTGTTGAATACATAACGAGCGACATAATTAAAAACAGTCCGAAACTTCCTATAATAAGCGACAAATCCTGAAGCATCAAAAGTACGTACAAAAACAGGTACAACAACGCCATAATCGCACAAATTAATACAGGAAATCGTTTGCTTTCACGTTTTAAAATAACAAAATAAGTATACAATCCTATCAGGCCTATAGTCATTGCAGCAGCAAATGAATACGCAAACCCGAACGGCAAAAATTCGGATATTGAAACCAGCAAAAGGTAAAATATAAGCATTGCACCGCCCATCATAAGATACTGGAGCTGGTGAATACGGTTTTCTTTTTCTGATGTTATTTCAAATATGAAAAATGACAAAAACGTCAATGACAGGAATAAAAATGCATACTTAACCGCACGTATTGCCATTCTGTAGTTATCCACGGGAGTCAGGAACGAAGCGCCAAGCACCGGATTTTGCAAAGATGTTGTTGCAATTGCAGGGACAGTCCATTCCGCTTTAAAACCGGAATTTGTTACTTCTCTTTGTGCCGGCAGAAAATCTCCCTGAAAACTCGGATCCGGCCAGTTTCCGGTTATATTAATTTCGTTATTCTGTCCTTCCGGTTCTACGTATAAATTATTCAAACCTCTTATTTTATATTTTATTTCAAAAGGAAGGGTTTCATCCGTTGTTGTCAAAACTCTTGAATATTCATTATCGTATACAGTCACAAAATCTTTTCCGGCAAATTTAATCTGCGGCTGTGAAATGAATCCCTTTGAATCACTCACCCTGAATAATAAATCCGCTTTAATTCTTTTCAAAGGGGCATAAGGATTCACAAAATCACCCTTTAAGCTGACATCAGCAACATAAACCGGAACATGAAAAATTCCTTTTTTGCGCATTTCGACATTCACGCTGATATCAGCATTGAAGTTTCTTAATTCAAGAGGTCTTTGCGGATTTTTCTTGTCAGAGGGATAATTCAGAATCAAAATAGGCGCATAAATTGTCTGTGAATCAGCCCACGATGCGGCTACATTTCTTACGGCCAAATCTTTATATGATTCTCTGTCGCTTACTATATTGTCCAAAAATATTATCGGTATAAGCAGTAACAGAAGCATTCCTAAAATAATATAAAACTTTTTCACCTTACTGCTTTTTGAAACTTCATTCATAAAAACTCCTTTTTTTCATATTATTTATCAAATCATAACACACCGCAAGAGATTATTACTTTTTTTTAACCTATAATAATAAGTATGAAAGAGATAATAAAATATTTAAAAACTCTCGGGATAGAAGTTCATACCGGCACAAAAGCCCGCGGACACCACGGTTTTTTTCTGAAAAACCGTATTGATATTTCAAAAAATCTTCCCGACAACAAAAAAATCCCGACGCTTATACATGAATTTGCGCACTATATCCATTTTAAACTTGAGCCTGACATGCCAAAAACCGGCGGCACATTTGAAGTTCTGTTCAAATCTTCCGATCCCGTAATTCAAAAAGAATTGATTGAAGTTACGCATTTTGTCGACGAAAATTCGCTTTGCAAAAAACTCGAATTCCACAAGTCCCTCGTAAAAGAAGAAATCAAAAAACAGGAAAAAATAATAAAAAAAGGATATCCGAAATTTCAACGTTCAAAAAAATTCAAAGAATTTGAAAAATATATCAAAAATTCCGACGCCAAATATCTTTTAAAATACGACAGGATAAAACTGATTAAAGGCTTTTGGACCAAGAAAACCAAACTCTATACAACAGACACAATCGAAAAAGATTTTCCGGCCATGCCTGCAGAATTTGCGGCATATATAAGGCTTTGCTCATTCAAAAAGAAACAGTCGCGGATTTCCGCAAGAATAAATAAAAACAAAAAATACTACACAAAACCCTCTGAACTTTTTGCCCGATTTGTTGAAGCACTCTATATTGACCGCAAATATACCGAGGAGCTTGCGCCCGTTTCAACGGAAATTTTTTACAAACTGCTGAATGAAAATTACTACAGAGAACTTTCTATACTCTGCCGTAAATATCTTCGTATCTTGTGATATCTTCTTCAGAAAGATCATCACCCATCTGGATTTCAATAACTTCTATATCTTTATCATAAGGATTTTGCAGAGAATGAATTGCTTTCACCGGAATATCAATGCTGTGCCCCGGAGATAAGAAATAATCCTTACCTTCCAAAACAACTTTTGCCATGCCCGACAGCACTACCCAGTGCTCGCTTCTGTGATTATGAGATTGCAGAGAAAGCCTTTGGCCCGAATTAACATGAATAATCTTTGACTGGAAGCCTTCCCCTTTTGCTATAACAATATAATATCCCCACGGACGAAAATACTTTATGTTAAGTTCCTGATTGTTTTCTGTTTTTTCGGTCATAACCACCCCTTTTATTTAATTATACTATAAAACTTTTAATAAAGAATAAAAAAACAGACCTGTTACATAAGTTTACAAATTAATAAAAAAAGTAAATAATCAAACCGCAATAAACTTTATAAATATAAGGTAATGTGTAATCGGAGAATTAGGTTATGGAAAATATGATGATAACTCCTGCGATTTATCAGGATATCCCGAGCAGTTTTATGATGAGCCCGATGCCCGTAATGCCGATGATGCCTATGTACGGCTATGGCATGTCGCCTATGAGGCCGGTGCTTGCGGATGACAAATTTGAAAAACTGCAAACCAAAAAAGAAGAAACCAAAAAAACCGCAAAAACCACCGCAATTGTTCTCGGTGCACTTGCAATCGGCGGCTGGATTTTAAGCAAACGCGTCAAACTTAAAACTCCGCAGTTCTTGACAAATCTCAAACCGAAACTTCAGAACGGTTATCAACAGGTCAAAACAGCCGTTTCCGGCGGATTGGATAAAATAAAAAACTTATTCAAAAAGAAAAAACCCTAAAAAAATATACATCCCCTTTAGGTAAGAATTAAATTCTTACCTTTTTTATGCTATAATTAACAAAAAAGGGGGTAATTATGGCAAAAGATTGCAGTTTTGACGTAGTATCGGAATTTGACAGACAAGAGCTTGTCAATGCGGTTGATCAGGTAAAACGCGAGGTATCTTCAAGATTTGACCTCAAAGATTCAAATTCCGACATAAATCTGGATTCGGATAAATCAATTACTATAACCACAAATGACGAAATGAAATTGAGAAATATCTATGATATTTTGCAATCCAAACTTGTAAAAAGAAATTTAAGCATAAGGATTTTAGACCCGCAGCCCGTAGAAAACGCTCTCGGCGGCAATGTAAGACAGGTTTATAAGTTGAAAAAAGGCTTAACTCAAGAACTTGCCAAAAAGATTTCTTCTGATATAAAAGATATGAAAATAAAAGTTCAACCGTCAATTCAAGGCGACAGTGTAAGAGTTTCCGGCAAAGACAAAGACGATTTGCAAATGGTAATCAGGATGTTAAAACAAAATGAAGAAAAATACGATTACCCTCTGCAGTTTACAAATTACAGATAAAAATGAAGGCGGGACAAGTCCCGCCTTAAAATTTATATTCCCTTTTTCCCTGTATTCATGATAACGGCAAATTTTAAAAAAACTTTAGCAGGCACACTTCGACCATACCATACCATACCATACAGGCATTATAACAGGGTTTCAGCCCCATCGCAACAATATTTACAAAACGTTACATTTGATTTATATGTCAGATTTAAGATTAAAAATCAATTTAATTTTTTAGTGCATTTTTCCGGTGCACATATATTTTCAATAAAATTTAACTCCGCTCCCGCGATAAAAAAAATAACATGTTAAATCTTTATACTGTTAAGCTGGCAAAACGATTTCAGAACATTTTTAGCTTTTTCAATTTCTATGTATACGCAGTTATTTTTTGTCTGCTTAACGATTTCGGTTGCTTTTTCATACATTTTGCCGCAGCCTTTGAGATATTCTGATTGCTTGTCGGTTTTTAAAAGCCCGATTTCCTGAAAATACTTGCCATACAAGAGATACAAGCGCGAGAGCAAATCTTTCATATTAAATTTGCCCGCAAGAATAATTGAATTTTCAAGCTGGATTTTTGCGGTTTCGTAATCCGAGATAACTATGCTTGCTTTTGCGATAAGCATTTTTAAAAGGATTATGAAGAAATAGCTGTTAATTTTCGGATTTTGCGCGACATCAAGCGCCTGCGAAGCGATTTCGATTGCCGCATGCGGGCCTTCAACATCAAGCGTTGCTTCAGCTATCAAATACCAGGTCAAAAGTGCGCCCAGAGCCATTTTTTCTTTGGCAAAATATGTTATCTGGTCGTTATAAATATCAAGCGCCTGTTTTGATTGTTCATGGTCTTTAAAGATTTTACCGAGCAGAGTTTTGAGAACATTTTTGGTAAAATTATCCCCGCAGTTGTTGGCAAATGTAACAACCTGAAACAGATCTTCCTGCAAGCCGTCATATCTTTCACGGAAGAAATTATTCAGAATTTCTATCAAATTCCAGCGCAAAATGGTTTCGTTATCCATTGAAGTTGTCTTGTATATTTTCAAAACATCGTCAAGAATTGTTTCTGAGGTATAGAAATCACCCTTCATAGTATTTGCAAATGCCAGAGTAAGTTTGCACTTGCATACAAAAAGGTTATCCTGAATGCGGTTGCGCTCTATAATATCAAACAGTATAGTCAAAATTTCAAAGGCGCGGTCATTCCCCTGCATAACAAGAGCGTTTGCAAGAAGCAGATAACACTTAATCCAAGTTTCATAAACAAAATCATAAGTGATTTTGGATCTGGGTTCTTTTGCCAGAAATTCATCCAGAACAGGCATTATATCGTTATCAATCGTATTAATAACTTCACCGCAGTTACCTATATTCAGTAATGCTTCAAGTTTTGAACATTTCAAAAGCGCGGTTTCAATTTTATGTTCGGGAGGAACTTTAGCAAGCACGTTATCAACGCATTCAACATTACCGTAATAGTTACCCGTTTTCAGGCAGCAATGCGCAAGATATCCCAGAAGTTCAATTTCTTTGGGGCTGTTGCCTACGGCTTTTGCGTTAGCAATAGCGTCGGGAAGAAATTCAAGCGCTTCTTTGGGGTTATAATCCGTGAGGAGCTTGCCGAGGCGTTCCGAAATATTATAGCGTGTTTTTATGGTTTCGCTTTCATCAAGTTCGTTAATCAAAGCAAGGCACTGTTTTTGCGAAATTACATAAAGGTTTGTGTCGCCTATATATGCGGCAAGTCTTGTATTCTTTGTCCAGATATCAAGCGCAAGCTGAGTCTGTTTAAGGTTCTGTGCTATTATACCCATAATTGCGTTTGAATTGAGAACGAAATTATTCAGGCGATTTGCGATTTTTGTATTAATCTCCGCGAAATCTTCATCATGTTTTGAACTTGTGAGAATGGTTTCCCACAAAAGCAGGTTTTTAAATTCATAGAATATTTCATTAACCGGCCCGATAAAATGCATTTCGCGCAGATAATCAATTATTCCGCCGAATTCTTTTTCATCAAATTCAAAAATCTCTCTCAAAAGCGCAAGGTTAATTTTATCACCTAAAACAGAAGCTCCCACAAGAGTTTTATAGGCAACCGGATTTACGTCTTTAAGATTTTTGAGTCTTTCATTTATTAATTCGGTAAACGTTAACGGCAGATTGAAAGGTTTGTCGCCTATCTGGCAATCAAAACAATAACTCAAAGCCTGCTCCAAAAACGCCGGATGACCTTTGCTTTTAGAAATAATATCCCCGCGCTCAAATTCGTTTGTATATGAAAAAGCATCCTCGTAAAGTTTACAGAATTCCTCCGTTTCCTGATTATTCAAAGGAGCGACACCGACATCGAGATAGGCATTTTCCATATCTTCGCCGAGATAAAAATACCCTTTTGAAGGTTTCGGATCAGCATAAAGCATAACCAGTTTGAGGTTGGGTAAAAGGTTTTCGCGTTTTAAAAGCGTGTTTAAAAATTCAAACGAAAATCCGTCTATAAAATCGAAATTGTCCGCAATTATCACAAATTTACCCATCTGTGAAATTTTGTCAAAAACTTTGTACAGTATATTAAAAGTGTGCTTTTTGTTTATCAGCAGATCTTCAAAATTCCCTTCCTGAACCGAATACAGAAAGTTTACAAAATTACTCACCTCACAGGGGCTCATTTCCGGAAACTCGTTTCTGAAAAAACTTGCAGCATCTTTTTTAAAATCAGCCGTATTTATGCAAAAATTAGGCAGATCATAGAGATTCAAAATCATATCCTGAATCATGCCGCCCGGAGTTAACTGGGTTAGCGGTGTGCATTTGCCGAACATCCATATAAAATTATGCTCTTTAAGTTTCAAGACAGCATTTCTCAACACATGACTTTTTCCGATACCTTTTTCACCGCTCAAAGAAAATATTTTTTTGTCGTCGTCAAGAAGGCCTTGAGTTAAAATAGTCAGAGCATTTTTTTGAGAAATCAAGTCGGGTCTGTATTCAAGCGTATCAATCTTTGCCGGTTCTTCAACGGATTCAAAAGGTATACCGCATTTGCGGCATTTTTTGGCGTCGGGGAAATTAACACTGCCGCAGTGGGCGCAGGTTTTCAAGATTTGTTTTCCGCATTTTTTGCATTTCAAATCAAAGATTGAATTTACCGTATTGCAATTTTTGCACAACAAACCGGTTCTTGTTTTACAGTACGGGCATTTGAGTGCATTTTCGGGAATTGTTTTTTTGCATACGGGACATTTCATAATTCCACCTGAATTTAACTAAACGATTCTTTTACTTTTTTCATCAATTTAAACAATCGTTTTGAAACCTCTGACTGGGAAAGACCTAATTCATCCGAGATTTCTTTCTGGGTCATGCCACTATCATAACGCAATTTATAAATTTGTAAATACTGTTTTTCGGGTTCTTCATCATCAATTTTGGCAAGCAGGCCTGCAATATATTTCAAAGTATCCTTTTCAACAGCCAATTCTTCGGGCGTAATATTCACCGCGAAACTGCCGTAAGAAATTTCGCATCCGGCGTAGTCGGCATCTGCTGACACTTCTTTAACCGGAGTATAACCTTCTTTTGTACGTTTAAGGCGCCCTGAATCTTTCAGTACGTTTATTATTGATGTGGTTGCAATTTTCTTTAAATATGCCTCAAGCGCAGCGTCAGAGCTGACAATATTAACAATATTCAAAGAACGTTTGCAGGTTTCATTAAAGAAATCTTCAAACAAATCCTCATTATTTGAGTATTTCCTGTCATTTTTTATAATTTTTTCTATTAAATCTAATTTGTCCTGTGCTAAATCCACTGTAAAGTTTCCTCACCTTGTGGTATTATAGCATATTTATAGATATATTTTAAGTGTCAAGTGGATATTATCCCCGACAATCACGCCAGCAGGGGCTTTGACCACCTTCAGCGTATCATTAACAGTTCGTAACACAATATTATCAATCTGGGTGGAACCGCTTGACTGGAGTATCTTTGAGTCCTTTACAACACCGTCTTTTGAAACAACCACATCAACCTGAATTTGATTGGAATAAGCATATTCGGTTGCGAGCAAAAGATCGCTTGATAGTGAAAGTTTCAAACTTTTGCCGGCGGTTTGGAGATATTTTTTGAAATCGTTATTATACGAAACATAGTCAGGCACTGCCCAGGCAAGTTTTTCGACTTCAAGGTAAGGAGTATCCGTCAAAGGAGCCTGCGGAGTGTTAACATTTTGCGCTGCGGTTTTTGCAATATCTTCAGGGAAAGTCATGGGTTTTTGAGGCATGACTGCAGCGGTTTCCGGAATAGGCTGATCATCAAGCTGCGGAAGATTTTTTTCAAGAATATTCTGTGTGCTCTGTTCGTCTGACTGTTTTTCAGTTTTAGTAACCGAACCGTAAATTAAAAGCAGGGCGAGAGCAGCGATTACGGCAGTTGCAGCGATAATTGCTTTTTTACCTTTTTCGGGAAGCAGTGTTTTTCCAAAAAGGCTGTCACCTGTTCGTTCTTGAGATTCGCCGGAGGTACTGTAGAGAATTTTCAATTTTTCCATATCGGTATTAACCTCCGAAACATGCGGTTTGAGAGGTATTTGCATATTGATATCAATCGGGATTTCGCCTGCCGGACGGTTTACGTCGGAATTTGTTATTGCCGTAGAATTTTCATAAGACGGAGCCGCATTTGACTGTTCTGTTTTTTCGGCTAGATTTTCCAGAAACTCAGCGGCTGCATCTTCCTGAACAATTTGCTCGGATGCTACACCTGCAGGGGCTTGTTCCTGCAATTCAGCCTGCGCTGCCTCCCGGGTTTCATCATCAGCCGGCGGCAAAGTTTCATCAATAGGAGTTTCAAGTTCATCAAACGAAACAGCCGTATTTTCCGTATCATCATCAATTACTGAATTTAGATTTTCAGCCGGAGCATCTAATTCCTCAAAAGATATAGATTCTGCCGGAATATTTTCTTCTTCAACAGTTTCAACAGGTTCAATATCCTCGATTGAAACCGGTTCTTCAATCACGGAATTATCTTCTGACGGAATATTATCAGACAGAACAAGGTCTTCTATTGATTCGGTAACCTCTTCGGCAACCGGTTCTTCAACCGGCAAATCTTCCTGCGGCAAATCGTCAACCGGAAACTCCGGAGTCAGTTCCGCAAAATCAGCAATTTCAGACACAGCAGATTCCGGCAATACGGTTTCTTCTTGTGGAAGATCAATTTCCGCGGCAGGTTCTTCGGTTTTAACAAGATCTTCTATATCAGCAGGTTCTTCAATTTCCGCAGGTTCATCTTCAACCGTTTCATGCTCACTGTCATTATTGTTATAAACATCATCCCGAAACTCTTTTATTGCGGTGTTTTCATCAAAATCAAAATTACCGAGCAAGGTATCAAGTTCTTTGAGATGAGGTCTTTCGGCAACAGGTTCATCCTCTGTTTCTGCGGCCTGTTCGGGTTCAAAATCAATTTTGTCCGAATTCTCTTGGTCATTAATTTCCGGTTCAATGGCATCGTCTGAAATTTCCGGAATAGTCAAATCAACCGCATCAATTTCAGAAAGTTCAGGAACCTCGGAAAGTTCGGAAAGTTCAGGAATTTCAAACATTTCCGGCTCTTCCGAGGTTTGCTCAACCGGCTGTTCTGCCTGTTCTTCTTGGATTTCGGGAACTTCCGGTACTTCTTGAACATCAGTTTTCGCCTGAATTTCCCGCACTTCATCATCAATTCCGGAATCGGAAATTTCGACTTCGGTTTCCTCTGTTTCATCGGGTGAAAGTCTTTCTTCATCCGTTTCTTCTTCAGGGATTGAATCTTCAGGAGAAATTTCTTCAGCATTCTGCGAAAGCTCAATTTCCGCTGTTTCATCGTTCTCATCAGTTATATCGACAAGGTCATCTTCGGTGAGAGGGAAATTATCGGCAGGAAACTCGTCGTTGTGCTCAAAAACTTCAAATTCATCACGAATAAGATTTTGATTTTCACCGGAATTTGCGCGCGGCAGATCTTCCAGCACTTCTGTTGTTGCCACGTGATAGGAAATTCTCTCAAAATTTTCAAATTCTATCAAATCTTCTCTTAAATCCGCACTTTTCAAAAGCATCCGGATAAGTTCTTTTTTATCCTGTTCCGTAATATCATGGTCGATTAGCGCAAGTCCGAGGCGGTGTGCGTTTTCGGTCTCATCTTCCGTAAGAACCTGCGTTGTGTTTCCGTTGAAATTTTCAATATAAGATTTCAAATCGGATATATCCGAAAGTTTTTCTTTTTCAATAAAATAATATTCGCTGTTTTGATTGTTTTTATTAATCATGGCGGGCTTAAAAAATCCGAGCAGATTTGCATGCGAGGTATCGTCAGTCATCTGCAAAACAAGATATATATCGGGCACAAGACCGTATTCAAAATGGGATTTCGGAATGAATATAAGGTTTTTGTCATAAACCGCTCTTACATCAATATGGATATTTGAAAGCATGATATCCGAGATATCAAATTCGCCTGCTATTTTGTTAATGCTGTGAAGATTGCAGGTGTTTGAAAGGTTAATTCCTTCCTGCGCAAGATATTTCATAACAAGCTCAGCCCCGAGAGCATTAACGTAAACTCTTTGCTTTACATCCTCAACGGTGAACCCTCTTGCGGCTTCCGCTGCTTCATTACGGTCTTTTTGTTCAATATAAATCATTGTTTCCATATACTTTTTCTCCTCTGAATATATAGGATGACACGGGAATTTAAAATATTCCGGATTTAATGTAAATTTTTGTAACGATTGTTGAAAAAGTTTATTTTTTCGGTCAAAATCATGATATCAGAGGGTTTATATGATTTAAGAATGCGATAAAATGTGTGTGTAAATATAGGAGGTTTTCTCATGATCAGTTCTGTTTCTGCAGTAAGTTTCAAAGCAAATGCGCCGGCTCAAGATCCTATCAGCCGCCCGGGGGCATTTACAAAACCGGAAGCGCCGGTAAAACAAGAAGCGCCGAAGAAAAAAGGTAAATTCTGGAAAGGTCTGGCAGCAGTAGTTGTTGCGGCACTTGTAGTAGGCGGCGGATTAATTGCCGGTAAGAAAGCAAACGTACTAAAAACGCTTGACAACGGAGCATTGAAAGATGCAAACATCTGGAAAAAAGCCGGCCACTACCTTGCAAAAGCAGGTGAATGGCTTGACGGAAACATTTTACAGAAAATTCCGGGGCTTGCAAAAAAAGCCGAAAGCGTTAACGTAGAAGCATAATCATAAAAAGACCCTGCAAAGGGTCTTTTTTTAATCCAAAAATTCCGAAAGAATACTGCTGCTTACCATAATTCCACGCGTATTCAAAGCATATCCCGAATCGGTTTTGACAAAGAAATCTCGGTATTTTTTGAGGATATTTGAATATTTTTTTTCAAAATCTATATTGAATTTTTTGTTAATTTTTGACAGGTCAAGGCCGCTTGTTTTGCGCAAACCGAGGAAAATTTCTTCTTCAAGCCTCTGCTGTTTTGTTAAAAGGGTTTCAAAAGCGTGATTCAAGGGGTTTTGAATATATTTTTCAAGGGTTTCAAAATTTGAATACCTTGTGCTTTCAATATAACCGTGGGCGGCTGCGCCAAAGCCGTAATAGTTATTGTTATTCCAGTAATTCAAATTATGCCGCGAAGGTTTGCCGAAATTGCTTATCTCATAATGGTTAAAATCTTTGAGAATTTCAATCGCTTTTAAATACATATCAGCCTGAATATCTTCATCCGGAAGGTTTTGCGGTCTGTGTGTATAAAAATAGCAGCCTTTATCAATTTTTAAGCCGTAAAGCGAAATATGCGCGATATTTAGGGATAATGCGTGTTTCAAATCATCTTCAAACATTTTGACAGTCTGGTTCAAAAGCCCGTATATAAAATCAAGACTTATATTGTCAAAACCCGCATTTTGCGCAAATTTTACGGCAGCTTCCGCCTGTTTTGAAGTGTGACGCCGTCCGATAAGTTTTAAAATATTATCATCAAAAGTCTGGCACCCGATACTGATACGGTTTATGCCGGTCGATTTCAGCCCGTTAAGATACTCCTGCGACAAGGTTTCGGGATTCAATTCAGCCGTGATTTCGTTTTTTTCGTTAAAATTAAACATGCCGAGCAGTTTTTCAAATTCACTGACCGTCAAAAGCGAAGGCGTTCCTCCTCCGAAATAAATTGTGTCCAGAAGTTCGCCTTTATAATAATGCCGAATTTCTTTCAACAGAGCGTTGAGATAATCCTCTTTCAAATCCGTTTGAGTATAAGAGATGAAAGAACAGTATCTGCATTTTGATTTGCAAAAAGGGATATGTATATAAGCACTTTTGATCATGAAAATATTTTACTACGAACTAAAAAAGCGGAACAAATATGTCCCGCTTTTTGTGAATTTATTCCGGTAAATTACTTGCCGAATAATACTGCTCTTGCCGCATCAGATGCAGGTTCTACAGTCTGACCGTAGAATACTACAGGATAAATATCAGTAACGCCAGTTGATGATACTGTACAAGGAACATCGTCAGTACCTGTACCTTCATCACAATCTATTACACGGTTAGGATTAGCATCACCGTTTACATCAATAAATCCGTAGCACTTATGTGCAACTGCATCTTCTTTTGTACAATCGTAAGCATCATTTAGATAAATAAATGAAGTGCCGTCAGCCATGTTGTATACTCTGGCTGTGCTTGCAGTAGGTTCTGTCATATTGATTGTTATTGTTGAAGTCCCGTTAGAACACTCGGATGCTGTTGCACCCTCCCCTACAGACGGTTTCGTATTTAAACCAGTACCGGTACAAGCCATTTGATAAGTAAGAACCGGTGTTTTTGCATCAGCGCCTTCACCTACTTTAAAACCGTTTGTATTAGCAGCGAAATAACGTGCAATATCATCATCTGTGCTGCTTGCACCGCTCAAACGTGCAGCAAAAATTTCAGACAATCTTGTGCCGGTGTTTGTTTGTGTGTCTTTGTCATCACCAATAGTGCTAAAATCTTCATTATCCATTGCAATATTCATTAATATTGCCTGATTCAAAGTTGAAAGAGCTTTTTTGTAAGCTGTTTTGAACTGTGCACCGTTTGTGTTTGAAATCAATGTCGGGATAGTCATGGCAGCAACTACACCGATGATACCTAATGTGATCAATACTTCTGCCAAAGTAAAGCCGAATCTTTTTGTCATAATCTTTTACCTTTCTTTTTTTGTTACAACTATCACTTTTGCGGATACCCGCATGCTACTGCTTTCACAACCCCATTGCAGCCCAAGTAGTCATTATCGAAAGGTGAAATCAATAATGCATACTGACGATCCGTCAAATATTGTTTGTTCATAGCAATAAAGGACCGCAATGAGGTTGTGGAAACAGTAATACAGACTATTAAACTACGGAAAAGTGCCTTGAGGCTTAGAAAAGGCAACCCCCCCCGACTTTTAGGCCACGTGTGGCGCGGGTTTGAGCCATATTAGATAAAAATAATCTTTTCCGTTCCAAATTATTCATATTCCCATTATATTTGTTTTTTTCTATTTGTCAATAACTAAACATCATACGAAAGTATTATTTAAAAATATTTTGTTATATGTATACTGGCATATTTACCTATTTGCCGCAAAAATTTGTTCCGCTTTTTGGTGATGAAAAAGATTGCGGCATGCTTTATTCTGGATTTTGGAGGTAAAAAGTATGAAAAAAATTTTAACATTATTAATAATACCGTTTTTTTCCATGCCGGTATTTGCGGCATGCAGTATAGATATTAACAAGCCCTGCACCGCGTCAATTCAGGACGATATAAATACACCGCTTGAACAAAAACTCGTTCCTGAGCCCCTTGAAGAACTCAAACAACCCGACGCGTTTCAGCCGAAATATCAAAAACCTTACTATGATGAGTTAATCAACACAACGCCCGACACAGTCACAAACAACCGCAACTACAATTCTAACTGCCAGTTCGGAGTCTGCCTGCCGGGCTCTAATAACATGGAAGAAGAAATTACCGAATAACATCTTTGCCCGCTTTTAAAAATTGAGCGGGCAAATTATTAATTTTTTGTTTATTTTTTAAGAATTCCGAAAAAATAATGTTATAACGATAATATAAAAAAATATTCATTAGTAAAGGAGATAATTATGGCAAAAACAATCGGTATTGACTTAGGTACAACAAACTCAGTTGTAGCCGTTATGGAAGGCGGCAAGCCGACCGTCATAGCCAACGCTGAAGGTTCACGTACAACCCCTTCAATAGTTGGTTTTTCTAAAACAGGCGAAAGACTTGTAGGTCAGCTTGCAAAACGTCAGGCTATTTTGAACCCTGATAAAACAGTAGCTTCAATAAAAAGACACATGGGCGAAGATTACAAAGTAAACATCGACGGAAAAGATTACACACCGCAGGAAATTTCTGCAATGATTTTGAGAAAACTTGCAGACGATGCAAGCGCATACCTCGGTGAAAAAGTTACGTCTGCCGTAATCACGGTTCCGGCATATTTTAACGATGCACAAAGACAGGCCACCAAAGACGCAGGTAAAATCGCAGGCCTTGATGTTTTGCGTATCGTAAACGAACCGACCGCAGCAGCTCTTGCTTACGGACTTGAAAAAGAAAAGAGTGAAAAAGTTCTGGTATTCGACCTGGGCGGCGGTACTTTCGATGTTTCAATCCTTGAAATCGGCGACGGCGTGCACGAAGTTCTTTCAACTTCCGGTGATACACACCTCGGCGGCGACGACTTCGACCAGAAGATTATGGACTGGATGTGCGATGAGTTTAAAAAACAGGAAGGTATTGACCTCAGAAACGACAAACAGGCCATGCAGCGTGTTAAAGAGGCCGCTGAAAAAGCTAAATGCGAACTGTCATCAGTTATGGAAACAAATATAAACCTCCCGTTTATTACGGCTGATGCAAACGGCCCCAAACACCTCGATTTGAACCTTACAAGAGCTAAATTTGAAGATTTGAGCCGCGATTTGCTTAACAGATGCAAAACTCCGGTCGAAAACGCCTTGAAAGATGCCGGCGTTACAAAATCTGACATCAACGAAGTCGTACTGGTCGGCGGTTCTTCAAGAATCCCTGCCGTTCAACAGCTCGTTAAAGAATACACAGGCAAAGACCCCAACCAATCCGTTAACCCGGATGAAGTTGTTGCGGTAGGTGCCGCTATTCAGGCAGGTGTTCTCGCAGGTGAAGTTAAAGACATCGTACTTCTCGATGTTACTCCGTTGACTCTCGGTATCGAAACTTTGGGCGGCGTTATGACTCCGCTTGTTCCGAGAAACACCACAATACCTGTTTCTAAATCTCAAGTGTTCTCAACTGCCGAAAATAACCAGACCGCAGTTGATATCCACGTCCTTCAAGGTGAAAGACCAATGGCAAGAGATAACAAATCTTTAGGTATGTTCAGACTTGACGGTATCCCGCCTGCAATGAGAGGCCTGCCGCAAATCGAAGTTACTTTTGATATCGACGCCAACGGTATTGTTAATGTTTCAGCTAAAGATAAAGCCACAAACAAAGAACAAAAAATTACCATCACAAATTCTTCTAACCTCTCGGAAGCCGACATCGACAAAATGGTTAAAGAAGCCGAAGCCAATGCGGCCGAAGATAAAAAGAAAAAAGAAGAAGCTGAAATTAAAAACAATGCTGCCAGCTTAATCGGTTCCGCCGAAAGAATCGTAAAAGATTTTGAAGGCAAAATTGATTCCGCTGACGAAACTAAATTGAACGAACAAAAAGAAGCCTTGAAAAAAGCTCTCGACGAAAACAAACCCGTCGATGAACTCAAAAAATTGTCTGATGAATTGCAGCAGACTATGTTCGGTATTTCCCAAAAGGCTTACGAAGCCGTTCAAAAAGAAGGCGAAACCGCTCAGTCAGCTAACAGCGAAAACGCGTCCTCCGAAGATTCAAAAGGCTCGGATGACGACGTTATCGACGCTGAATATACGAAAGAATAATTTCTGACTTGATAAATTTGACCGGAAGTTTAATCTTAAACTTCCGGTTTTTTATTGATATTTATCTAAAAAAATGATATAATTAATCTATGAAGAAAATTGACCGCATCATTAACAAGTTAAACAATAAAATAAAGTCTTTTTATTCCGATTTTAACGGAGTCTATCTATATGGTTCGTATGCTCATAACACTGCAACAAATGACAGCGATATAGATTTAGTGGCATTGTTTAACAATACATTAAGCCGCGAAGAAAGAATGAATTTGTGGAGGATTATAGGCAAACTTGAGGCAGAACTTGATCTTGTTTTCGACATCCATCCGATGACTCTTTCAGAACTAAAAAACAATCCGGTATATTATAATCAGGTTGTAAATAAAGGTATATTTTATGGAGCAAGATAAAAGAATTTTGATTAATCATGCAATGGAAAAAGCGTTTGAAGCTATTTCATCTGCCGAAAGTAATTTTCAAAACAAATTTTATTCAACATGTCAAAACAGATTATACTATGCTGTATTCTATGCCGTTACGGCATTAGCATATAAAAATGATTTTTTTACATCAAAACATGCTCAATTGATGGGATGGTTTAATAAAAAATTTATATACACCGATAAAACATTTGATGAAAAAATGTTTCAAATATATAAAGAAGCATTTACTAACAGACAGAAATCTGATTACGATTTTTTGTACCAACCCGATGCAACGGAAGTTTCTGCATCTTTTGAAGAAATAAAATATTTTGTAAAAAAAATCAAAAATTATTTGGATAACTTCTAAATTTATTCAATTTCCTTAAAAAAGTCGTTTATATCAACATTTAAAATTTTTGACAGCCTGAAAATTACAAACGCGCTCGGAATTATTACCCCGCGCTCTATTTTGCCTACATAATTTACACTCATGTCCAAAAGCTCCGCAAGATCGTCCTGTGTGTGATGACGCCTCAGTCTTTCCGCCTTTATATTTGAGCCCAAAATATAAGCAAAATTTTCTTTCATAAAAAATATTGTATATTGTTGACATTTTAATAAAAAGAGATTATAATAATTATAATATTTACTATAATAAATATTAACTACAGTATTGTTTATGCTTAAAGGAGATAATTAAAAATGAAAAAAAGACAAATTCAAAAAGCGTTCACACTTGCGGAAGTTTTGATAACACTTGCAATTATAGGTATAGTCGCGGCTTTAACCATTCCGACATTAATCAGCAATTATCAGGAAAAACAAACCGTAACCAAATTGATTAAATCGTTTTCCGTAATAAATAACGCCTATGCGCTGGCAAAAATCGAATACGGCGATATCACAAGCTGGGGATTTTCAGGAAACTCTCAAGTCGGAACAAGCGAAGACGGTAAACATACGCAAAGTGAAGTAACCGTTAAAAACAGTAAAATATTTCTGGATATAATGTCAAAGTATTTGAAAGTATCACAACGTGTAAATCAGCTGGATTTAAAAGATCAAACAGGATATTTTCTAAACGGAAATCCGACTTCAACAGAAACATTTACAAACGGTACTGATATTTTGCTGCTACAGGACGGAACATCAATTCAGGGCGGCTGGATTAGCAACTACCGGTGCACAAGCGGAATATGCGGAGATTTCAGTATTGATATAAACGGCCCTGACAACCCGCCAAATGCTTATGGCAGAGATAGATTCTCTTTCCATATATACAAAAATGCAATTGTTCCAATGGGCAAACAAGATGACTTAATCCGCCCGTTTGAAACATCATGCAATATGGAAAGTAATGCCGACCACAACGGCTACGGCTGCACAGCATGGGTAATTTATAACAAAAATATGGACTACCTTCACTGCAACGATTTGAGCTGGGAAGATAAACACAGCTGCAAAGAATAATATTCTTTCACCATTTTATCCGCCTTTACTTTTTATGTTATAATTTATATATGAAAATTTTAGGCATAGATCCGGGTATGGCAATCGTCGGATACTGCATTGCGGATTTTGACGGAGAGAATGTGAAACTCTTGCATTCCGGCTCAATTCAAACTTCAAAAGATGACAGAGAATCTAAGCGGCTGCTTGAAATTTTCAATGACTTAAAGTCATTGATTGAAAAATACCGTCCGGATCAGGCAGCAATCGAAAAACTTTTTTATTTTAAAAATCAGAGAACTGTCATGCCGGTCGCACACGCAAGGGGTGTAATTCTTGCCGCACTGGAAGAATTTCAGATACCGATTTATGAATACACGCCGATGGAAGTTAAGCAGGTTTTGACAGGTTACGGCAGAGCCGATAAAAAAGAAGTCGAACACATGGTAAAACTTACTCTCGGATTGGAATCTCTGCCCAAACTTGACGATACGGTTGACTCAATCGCAATTGCAATTTGCCACACAAGGAGTGTTTATGAATAAAACTATTTTAAAACAGGCAGCTTTTTTGAGCATATTTTTAGGCGCAGCGCTCGGTGTAATCACTGTTATACCTTTTCTTGGCGATATTGCCTTCTGGATTTTGATGTGCCTGTCCGCAGCCGCTGTCATACTGTTTATGACAAAACTTGAAATGCTTTCCGTAAAATCAGTTCAGGAAAGTGCAGTCCTCGGCGCAATTATAGGGTTTATTTCTTTTATAGGATTTTCAGTTCTGTACATTCCGTTGATTATTGCACTGGCCAAATTCTTCCAAATATATCCGAATTACGGAGTTTCAATGGCTTTAAGCAACGCAAGTCTCGGATTGATTATTGTGCTTGTAATTTTCATGGCTGTGCTTTGCGCTACAATTAACGCTTTTTCGGGATTTTTAACATATTACGGAATGGATTTTTTCAGAATATTAAACGAAAAAGAAGACGAACATTTCAAATTAAAGTGAGGAGATAATGAACGAATTTAAATCAAAAATACGAACAATACAATGGATTGACACATATTCAAGAATGGTCGATCAGACCCTGTTTCCGTACGAATTTAAGTACATTGACATAAAAACCGGACAGGAAATGTTTGACGCAATCAAAAAAATGATTGTCAGAGGCGCACCGGCTATCGGAATAGCAGGAGCGCACGGTGTTGTTTTATACGCTCAAGAACTTGAAAATGAAAATTTGAGCCGCGAAGATTTTATAAAAAAATTACTGGAAAAAGCTGACTATATGGCAACTTCCCGCCCGACAGCCGTAAATCTTATGTGGGCGGTCGAAAAGCAAAAAGAAATTATCAAAAACTCCAAATCCGATATTAAAGGATTGGTGGAAGAATTAAAACAAAACGGCATAAAACTTGAAAATGAAGATATTGAAATAAACAAAAAAATCGGTGACTTCGGGTCAACAGTTGTCCCGAAAGGTGCGTCAATTCTGACTCACTGCAATGCGGGAGCGCTTGCCACAGTCGGTTACGGAACCGCACTCGGCGTTGTCCGTTCGGCTTTTGCAAAAGATAATTCTATTCAGGTTTTTGCCGACGAAACACGTCCGCGCCAGCAGGGAGCAAGGATTACAACACTTGAACTTACGATGGACGGGATTCCGACAACACTTATTACTGACGGAATGTGTTCATATTTTATGAAAAAAGGTATGATAGATATGGTTGTTGTCGGCGCTGACAGGATTGCCGCAAACGGTGATACCGCAAACAAAATCGGAACGTACACTGTTGCAATTGCCGCAAAATACCATAATATCCCGTTTTATATTGCAGCACCTTTATCAACCATTGATATAAATATAAAAACCGGTGACGAAATTCCCATTGAAGAACGTTCGCACGACGAAGTTACACATATAAACGGCAAACCGGTTTGTGCGCAGGGCGTGAATGTAATAAACCCGGGTTTTGATGTTACACCGCACGAATTGATTACGGGAATTATAACCGAAAAAGGCATTTTAAGACCCGATTATAACAAATCAATAGCGAAAGCGTTTAAAAATCAGTAAGGCTTTTGGCTTCGTCAATTCCGGCCTTTTTAAGCGCGGCAGAAAGTTCGTAAAGTTTTTTGCTGACAAAATCGGAAGATGTCGGGGCAAGTTTTTTCAATTTTTTATCATTGCCCTTTGCAAGCAGAATTGAGGCGGTGTTTTTGCCTTTAACAAGTTTCAAAAACATTCCCTTATTCTTTTCGGTCAAAAGATTTTGCACCGAAAGAAATGCTTTGCCGTTGATTTCCGCAACATCAAAAGATACATTCGGTCTGATATCGGTACCGATTTTTCTGCCGAGGATAAGACATGCTTTTCGAACATTTTTTATTGAATTTGTTGTGAAATTTATACCTGTCACCATATTTACCTTAAAATACGTAAAAAATTTTTTTAACCATGCAGCAATAAATTGTTACAATTTTTTTCAAGTTTGAACAAATTTTCAGCGGAAAGAATTTTCGGAATACCTGCCGGCAATTCAGGCATAGCAGGGAAAGGCAAACCTTTTTCTTCAGCTGTTTTAAGTGTTTTCCATATTTGTGTAAGATATTCCTTATAAGAGGCGTCTGTTTTTTCGTTTCTGTTTATAAGGAGGTATTTTTCTTTCATTTTATAAAACAATGATTTTTGAGATTTGTTCAATTTACTCAAATCGGGAGTGCCGTTAGAGCGCATATCATAGAGATAGTGTTCAATTTCACCGAATCTTGTTGTATATTTGCCGCCGATTTGAAATTCAATTTTTGTACCGTTGATAAAAATATCAGTATTTGTGCGGGTATATCCGGCATTTTTTATTTTATTCAGCACAATATTTTTCCCTGACTCAAGTTCATTCAACATTCTCATGTTGGTTCCGTTAATATATGGATTGATGCCGTTTCCGCGGTAATTTTCCACGAGGCTCAGCTTAATTTTGCCCTGTTTATGCGATTCAATAAGCCGTTTCACCAATTTTGGCACATCTTTCGGGCTGTTCAGAATAATTCTTGCACCGTAACCGTCACCGATAATATTTGTAATTTTACCGTTTGCAATCCACTCAACCGCATCGTCAAAAGTCAAGTCATCAATTGCACGCGGAATTTTTCCGGTAATTTTATCAACTTTTTTAATTCGGCTTCCGAATTCGCCTATATCATCGCAAAGCGGTTTTAAAATACTGTCTGCGTCGGATTTTACGGTCTGAGATACGCTATTAATGCGTTTTGCAAGTTTTTGAGCCATAAAAGGACGCGAATTAAATTCCTTAAACGCATCAAAAAACGTTCCGCGGCTGCCGCCGGTGGAGTAAATAAATTTTCGCGTATTTCCCGATTTTACAACGGTTGAAATCAGGCTGCCGATTTTTGCAATATTTGCCAAAATATTCCCCTTGTGTAAATCCCCTATAATAATATAAAGGATTTCAAAGAAGAAAAATTGCCTAATCTAACGAAATATTAATTTCCCCCTGTCTGAAAATTTTCAAATCATCGCCGAAAACCCCGCATACGGTTGATTCAAGCCCTTTGCATTCAAAACCGTAATCTTCCTCGACAAGGTCACAAAGTCCGTTCATGTTTTCAAAAGCCTGTTTGTAACTTTTTGCGGAGGGCTGATGGGAAAGGTTTGCACTTGTAGTTGCCAGAACATGTCCGGGAATAATTTCGCATATCCTTTTGAAAACTTCATTATCGGGAACTCTTATCCCGACGGTATCCATGCCGGAAGTTATGTAATCGGGAGTTTTTTTGCTTTTTTTAACAACAAGTGTAAGAGCGCCCGGAAAATATTTTTTGATAAGTTTGCAGGCGAGTTTCGGCAAAGGTTCAACATATTCAAGCAAGTTATAAACCTCATTGGACATCAAAATAAGCGGCTTTTGAGCCTCGCGTTTTTTGATTTCATAAATCTTCTTAACAGCTTTTTCATTATCCGGCAGACAACCCAAACCCCAGACTGTATCTGTTACATAAGCTATCACACCGCCGTTTTCAAGAATTTTTATTATTTCTTTTTCATTTTTAAGTTCCATTTTTATTTCCTTAATTTAGCATAAATCCTGTCGAAGAGTTCTTGCGCGTAATCCATTTTAAATAATATGTTAAGCCGGACATAAACTCCGAGGCAGACAATACCGACAACCGAAATTTTCACGATTTCAAACAGATATTTCGGAAGTTCAACAACTCTGTCGAATAATACCCCGGCAGCTAAACATACCGCAAAAGTAATAATCCCAGCAGCACACATTTTCAAAAGATTTTTAAACAAACTGCCGTAATCGAGTTTAATTTTTTTAGAAATCAAAATCCCGAGCATACACGCATTAAAAAGGGTCACAAGTGATGTGGAAAGCGTAATACCGCCGATTCCCATACCAAGTTTATTTATCAAAATCATATTCAGCAAAACCTTCAAAACAATTGACGAAAACGCAATCATAAAAGGCGTTGCGGAATCATTAAACGAATAATAAACCCTTGTAATACTGTCGCGGAAAACATAAGGAATAATTGAAAAAGACAAAAACCACAAGGCTTCCGTAACCATAAATGTAGCACGCGCATCAAACGCACCGCGTTCAAATATCAGCCTCACACCGTCCATACCCAGAACAAGAATACCGATAATTATCGGAATTGCGCCGAAAAATAGCACTCCGACACCTTTGTTAAAATAATTTTTAATTCCTTGCATATCATTATCTGCAACAAGACGTGAAAATATAGGGAAAAGCGGCACCAGAAAAGCAGTTACCAGAATTCCGACCGGAAACTGAAAAACTCTGTTTGCATAACCGATTGCAGTCCAAACGCCTTCGTTTAACGATGATGCAAAAAACATATCAACATAAATATGAACCTGTCCGACGGTTGAACTCAAAACCGCAGGGAACAATAATTCGCAAATATTTTTAAACTGAACATTATTGAGGACTTCAAAATTAGGTTTAAATCTAAATCCCAGCTGTCTGATTTTGGGATATTGCAACAGAAGCTGGCACACCGCACCGATTGTGGTTGCCCACGCCAGCACTACTCCGGCGTTATCGCTTTTTGCCGTCATAACCATTATGATTATAACAACACTCATAACAATCGGCGACAAATTCGGCAGCATAAAATATCTGTAAGTAACCAGAATACCGTAATAAATTCCGACAACTCCGCCGATAATCAAAACCGGCGACATTATTTTTAAATGTTGAGCCGCAAGGTTTATCAATTCAGGACTTCCGCCCGAGGCAATTATATTCATTATGGGGGTTGCAAAAAAGTAACATAACAAAGCCAAAACCGCGAAAAACAGTATTGTTGTTGTCATAAAGACGGAGAAAAGTTTTTCGACCTGTTCTTCGGGTTTTTCTCTTAAATTCGGAATAAGTTTAGAAAACACCGCAACGGTTGCACTGTGAAAAGGGCCGCCCACGCCGCCGAGCAGGATTATGGCAAGAGCCGGAATTTGATAAGCATAAAAATATGCATCCGACACGGTTGAAGTTCCGTAATAGTTTGCAATAACAACATCACGAATAAATCCTATTAACTTACTGAAAACCGTCACAACGGCAATAAGCCATGCCGCTTTCAATACACTTGTAGTTTTATCTTCAGAATATGTCGTCATCTTTTCCCGTCAATTCCACAAACAACCTCAACCCTTTATTTTCGTTTTCTTCGGGCGGATAGTAGAAGGTTATAGTGTTTCTTCCGTGTTTTATAAATTTTGAGATATCAATTCTTTCGACTCGTTTAAAAAATCCTTTTGAAAGCTCAAAATCTTTTTCCTTACCGTTTATATTAACCAAAACATGCGATAATTGATACTTATTGTCAAGAACAATTTCTGCATGCTTATGTTTTGTATAAAAATTTTGTGTAATAATCCGCTGTGCTGAAGAGAGTATGACGGGTTTTGTGGCGAGTGTAATATCAGTGTAATAATGTTTAAGAATTTTTTCGTAAGGCTGTTTCAATTCTGTTGCCATAAAGCCGGCTCCGTACTGGCTCAAACCCACACCATGCCCGTAACCTCCGCCGAACGCATCAACCGATAAAAGATTTCCGTCATCGTCATATTTATGTTCAAATACAACATTTGCACTAGGCAAAGCCTTTCCATTACAGGTTAAAAGCCGTCTTATAACAAGCTCTTTAAAGACTTTATAATTTTGAGATTTTGTAACAATTTCCATCTCGATAATTTTTCCGGATTCACCGCGGCGGGTTACCTCAAGTTTAACTATTTCATCCAGCTTGCCGCCTTTATTAAACGCCGGATGAACAAAACCCGTTGCCGACTGTGCCGCAAGAGTACTTTGCAGGGCATTTTGCAGTTCGTCTTTTGTCCAGCTCCTTTGCCAGCGAAAATACGGTGACTTCATATCATACGAATCGGGTTTTGATTTATAAAAAGCCGCCGCATCTTCTTCAAGAGTCAAAGGTTTCTGGCTCAACATGTCCGGTTTGGCAATCAAATAAGGCTTTGCGACCGACGGAAACACTTTTGACTTCGGGTCAGAAAAAACATTTGCAAAACTTTCGGTATATCCTCCGGCTGTAGAAGAATACTGCGCAAGGATTAAATCCCAGTTGTAGAGCGCTACAACCCCTTCGGTTTCTTCAACTGCGCGTGTGCCGGCTTCTTTTTCCGAACCTGCGCCGAAATAGACCTGACTTGCAACGCTGTCGACAACATCAAATGCGTCATAGGCTTTTGTCCGCGGAGAAAGAACATAGTTTCTGGCGGCTACGCTCTGTGCTTTCAAGGCTTCAAGCCCGAAATATACCGGCATTTCGTTCGGCACAACACCTTTCAGATAATCTTCAACATCAATCACGTTTACAATATGGAACCTTCCGATTTTTTTATTGTATTTTGTAATCTCAATTTCGCCTCTGTAAAAAGCCTGTGCCCCGACACGCTTAAGATTTTTAACCCCGAGCTTTCCGTCATTGCATACAAATCTGACAGGGCCTTTTACCTGATCTATAACTTCACCGTTGTCATAAGTCAAAACAAACATATCAGAGGACAGTTTCAGATTTATCGTTTTGTAAGCGGGAACTTCAAAAATTAATTCAGTATTATCAAAAACCTGCATTTGAGCGTCGGCAAAAATTCCGGCCTTTTCAAAATCATATCTTGAAAAAGAACTGTCGCCGAGTCCGACACGAACAATATGCTTTGCCGGATTTTGAACCGCGGATTTAATCTCTGCTTCGCGGGCTATCTGAAGCGTTGCATCCGGAATATTATCGTTTGCAAACACAGCAGAAGATATTAAAAATAAATTTATTAACAATAAAACTAAAACTCTGCTCATATAACTTATTATATGACAAACATTATTCTTCGTTAACCGAAAAATCTTCCGGCAATTCTTTTTCAATTTCACCTGCAAATTCGGAAAGAGAAAGCCCGAATGCGCCCGCCAGTTTAAAAATGGTCGTAAGCTGAGGATCTTTTACAAACCTTTCCAGATCACTCAAAACAGATGACGGAATATCATACTCCGCACCGAGCATAAACTGGCTTTTGCCGCCCCGAAGGCGCTTCACTGCCTTTCCGATTGCAGAAAGTATGATTTTTTTCTTTGCCTCTTGCATAATTATAATTTTGAATGTAATATATAAAATATCCTATCGCGAACGCGATAATAGTAACTTTACTTCTAATTAGTGAAATTATAATTTGGTTGTGGTATATTATAAATCTAAAAGGAGAGAGAACATGGGAAAATCATTAAGAAAACAATTGAAAAGTGCTTTTACTCTTGCTGAATTACTTATCACACTGGCAATTATCGGAATTATAGCGGCACTGACAATACCGACACTAATACAAAATTATCAGGAAAGAGCCTGGCAGACAGCCTCGGAAGTATTTGAGCGCAAACTTGAAGAATCTTTAAAAGTTATGAACAGTCAGGCAACTTTAGCAGGTTACAGAACCACTGCAGACTTTGTTGACGAACTTTCAAAGCACATGAAAATAAACAAAATATGCAGTAACGACGAAATAACAACATGCTTTGCCGACAAAGTTTACTGGGGCGAAGAAAACGAAGAAATCGACATGACAAAAATTAAAACCGCCTCAAACTTTGGCATAGATACCTGGGGAACAGAAACTGTCGGAGTACAATTTGCAAACGGCGTCACGGGTGTTGTTGCATACAACCCTGATTGCAGACAGGATCCTTACAGCAATCAGATAACCGGAACAAGCTGTCTTGCGATTTTGTATGACACTTCGGGTTTCAAAGCTCCGAATACATCGGACAAAGACCTGCACGGTATTAATATAAACCGCCTCGGACGCAGCTGTGCTTTCAGCTTAAACGGAGTATGTTTCGGAAAGATATTCTTGCCGGAATCTATAACCAAAGCTGAATGCGCAGAATTAAAAAATGATTTGGGTATATCAACGTGTGATACCCAAGATAAAGATTATTGGGGAGGTGTTGTAAAAACATGCGGAGGCAAGCAATATGTGCCTAGTAAAAATCAGATGATTGAAATAGCTAAGTATTTGTATAATACGGATGATATTGTTTCAAACACCAGCACTGAAAATTTGACTGTTGATCCGGAAAGAGCAGCGCAATTAGGATTAACTGACCTTTTGAACGGTCAAACTATAAAGATTTGGATAAATCGTGAGGCCGGTTCTATGTTTGGCAGCATGATAGCAGATGACGTAATATTTGAGCCAACTGAGTTTATGCCTAACGCCGCAACAAGCAGAACCAACAGCGGCAATTACGGAATGTGCATTATACCGTAAATTATTCAATAAGTGTTAAAAGAGCGGAGAATAAACTCCGCTCTTTTATTCATTTTACAATTTTAAACTATTCTCTGACTTTGTTTTCTTCACCGCGGATAAGCCGTCCGATGTTTTCTCTGTGGAGATAGATTATATAAATTGCACCGAGCGCGCAGTAGCATATATATGCTGCCGGCTCTTTAAAATACCACATCAAAAACGGCGATATAAAAAGTGCTGTTATTGAACCTAAAGAAACGTATTTTGAAAAATAAGTAATTACAGCCCAAACAGCAGCAATAATAAGTCCGACCTGCCAGTTAAGCGCAAGAATTGTACCGACGCCCGAGGCAACCGATTTGCCGCCGGTGAATTTTAAAAATATTGATTTGCTGTGGCCTATAATCACGGCAACAGCCGCCAGAACAGGCAAAAGTCCGATTCCGGCAAAAGATGATGTAAAAATTTCCGCCAGAACGACAGGCAGTGCACCTTTTATTGCATCAAGAATCATTACGGTGAAAAACCACTTTTTACCCATAACACGCTTTACGTTTGTAGCGCCGGTTGAACCCGAACCTATTGTTCTGATATCTTTTCCTGTAAAAAGTTTTACGATAATATATCCCGTCGGAATTGATCCGATAAGATATGCCGCTAAAATTACAATTAAAATTTCCAAAACTTCCATTTTTTCTCTCCTTGCTGCATTATACCACAAATTAACATTATGCAACATTTTAGATATGTAGTATATATTTGTTCAATACTTTTAGGCCGAATATTAAGATAAATTATAAAATTAAAAAAACTTAACAACCGCGCAAAAATTTTTATGTTTAAATGTTAATACCAAGGAGTTACTTTTTTTAAAGTTTTGATGAAAGGACACAGGCAAAAATCTATGAGAAATTTAAGTAAAAGAAAATTGATTGCTGCCGCTTTAAGCGTAAGTTTTTTATTGCAGCAATCCGCACTAATGGGTGCTCTGGCAACCGATATTTCGGGAGTTACGGGCAACAACGGAATTTACAACATTAACCCTGAAACAATCAAAGGCGAAACAGGTTTCAGACAATACGAAAACTTCAACCTCAGCAAAGGCGATATCGCAAACCTTATTTTTAAATACGGGGCAGACAACATAGAACATTTCATAAACCTTGTTGACAATAAAATCAACATTGAAGGTATAGTAAACTCAATGCGTGACAACCAGTTCTACAACGGTCATGCAATATTTGTATCACCTAACGGCATGGTAGTCGGAGCAAGCGGTGTTTTGAACGTGGGTTCGTTATCAGTTTACACACCGTCACAGGCAGATTACAAAAGATACATAAACGGCGGGTACGAAGGCAACCTTGCTTCGCTTGAAAGAGGAACCGCAGACATCAAAATTAACGGAAAAGTGTTTACAAAAGGCGACATAAACCTTATCGGCAGAGATGTAGCAATTAATTCAAAAGGCGCATTAATTGCCGGTGCAAACAACGGCGGAGCTTTATTAACTTCCCACGAGGGTGCGGATATTTTATTCAATTCTCTTGTTAATACAAGCAATATCAAACCTGCCGACAAAATCGCAATTGAAAACGGCAATATCATGATAAAAACCGACGTCCGCGACGGCGGTATTGACATTGCAGGTCTTGTAAAAAATAACGGCAAAGGAAATATTTCAATCGCAAACAACGGAACCGAAAACCTTAATGTTTCCGGAAAAATTGAAAACGCTGACGGAAATGTTTCTCTCGTAAACAGAAAATCAAACATTTCAATCACGGGCGATATTTCAAATTCAGGCGGAACGCTTTCTGCCGTAAATAACGGCGGCTACTTAAGCGTAAAATCTTCCGCAAACGTAAACAACAAAGGCGAACTCCGTCTTGTTAACCGCAACGGTAAAGAATTAGTCGTAAACGGCAACGTATCAAATGACGGTGTTACACTTATTTCAAGCAATTCCGGCAAAGTTACAATCGGCGGCAAACTCGCAAATAAAAATGATACATTAACAATCGTCAGCAACGGTTCGGGATTGGAAGTAAAACAAGGTGCCGAAATTTCCAACAACGCAGCCATCAAAATGGCAAACACCGGTAAAGACGGCTTTAAAATGAACGGTACAATCAAAAACAGCGGTTCAACAGCTTTAACAAACTGGTGGGGCGACTTCACAATCGGCGGTGAAATTCAAAATACAGAAGGTAAAATGAACCTTTCAAACGCTGATTCAAAAATGACAATTACAAAAGATGCCAGAATTTCAAACAACGGCGACTTGCAGATTATAAACGCCGGTCAGGAAGGTCTTACAATTGACGGCGCCGTAAGAAATAACAGCACAACAAATATTCAAAGCGTTAAAGGCGACCTTGATATAAACGGTGATGTTATAAACACCAACGGCAAATTAACAATCCAAAACAGCGGCAACGCTCTTAACACAGGTAAAAATTCAACTATTAGCAACAACAATACAACCGTAATCACAAACTCCGGCGAAGGCGGAATGAATTTGAACGGTATGTATATGGGCTCAGGCTATACAACAATTGAAAATACAAACGGCGACTTAAATATTAACAACACTGTCGCACAAAACGGCAAAAGACTTGTCGTTAAAAACTCCGGCAACGCTTTAAACATCAACAGCAGCGTTAACGGCGACAAAACAGACTACATCGGCTCAATCATCAGCAACGGCGCTGACGTAACAATCTTCAACTCAGGCGAAGGCGGTACAAATATTAACGGCGTTATCGCAAAAAGCAGCGACGACACAAAAAATATTTCAATCGTTAACCAAAACGGCGGTCTGAACATTTATGATGCCGATATCTTAAATACAAACGGCAACTTGAGCATTTCAAACAGCGGTTCAGAAGCCTTAAGAATGGATGAAAATTCAACAATAGCAAACAAAAACGGAACTTTAACCATTGTTAACGGTTCCGAAAAAGGTGCCGACATTGACGGTTTAATCGAAAACAACGGCAAAATGAATATCACAAACCTTAAAGGCCACATCGCAACAAACGCCGTTATTAAAAATACAAACGGCAGACTCGAAATCGTAAACAACGGTTCCGGAATGACTCTCGACGGCAATTCATATATTTCAAACAATAACGAAATTAAAATTGCAAACACAGGCGCCGAAGGCCTTAAAATAAAAGGCAACATTGAAAACAACGGTTCAACCGCAATTTCAAACTGGAACGGCGATTTTGTCATCAGCGGAAAAGTTGAAAATTCAAACGGCAAAATGAATATTACGAGCGCTCAAAAAAGCAGCGGTCTGCACCTGACAAAAGAAGGACAAATTTTGAACAACAACGACGAACTTCTTGTTCAAAACACCGGTAAAAACGGCATAATCCTTGACGGTCAGGTTAAAAATAACAGCGCAACAACTATCTATAACACATCAGGCGATCTTAAAGTTAACGGTCTTGTCCAAAACAAAGGCACGTTGATGATTACAAACAGAGGTAAAAACCTGACCGTCGGTCAAAATGCAATTATCGCAAATGACGGCAAAACAACAGTCAGAAATTCAGGCGTAAAAGGCATGAACATTGACGGTATAATAATCAACCAGAACGGCCCCGTTAACATTGAAAACAACGCCGGTGCTTTAAATATGAGCAAAGACAGCTGGATTATAAGCAAAAATGACGCAATAAACATTAAAAATAACAGCGGATATTCAGCAGTTATCGACGGCACTTTAAACAGCCTCGACAGCGATAATATTCTCATTGAGAACAAACACGAAAACGGCGGTATTACAATCGGCTCAAATGCGGTTGTTAAAACAGACGGCAACGTTAATTTAACAAATGTCGGCTCTAAAGCAATCAAAGTTCAGGGTAACGTACAGGGCAAAGACATCAACGTAACCAACAGCAACTCGCACCTTGTACTCGGCAGCGCGTTAATGACCGAAGATTCAAAACCGAACCTGCAGGCTGAAAACAATGTAAATATTACTCAGGAAAACGGTTCAGTACTGAATGCCGGCACAAAACAAACAATGATTGCAGCAGGCAAAAACCTTAACATCAAAGTAAACAACGGTAAAATCGGTGTTGAAACAGGTACCAGCGGCGGAGGCTACACTTACGGCCCTGACGGTTCACAGGTTGACACAGCAAAATCAATCAATGTTGATGTAAAAGGCAGAATCAATGCCGAAACCAACGACACAATCGGCAACGGCGGAGATTACGTAATTAACCTTTCAAGCAAAGGTTCCGATATGAACATCGGTCATATCAAAGCTGACGGCAGAGTAATTCTTCTTACCGATTTAACAGCTGACGGCAAAACCGGATCTATTCTGAATGCCGCTCAAGACGCAACAAAAGCCAATATTGAAGCAAAAGGCCTTTCGTTAATCTCAAGCGGTTCTATCGGTACCGATGAAAAAGCTCTTACCTTTAACGATACAAATTACGCTTACAAATCCGATTATGAAGCTCTCGGCGACATAAATATCAAAGCTCTTGACGATCAGTATTCAAAAGCCGACGTGAGATATATAATCTCAAGAGACGGCAAGATTAAGGCTGAATTTACCGGAAATGCAAGAGTAAAAGATACTTATTCGGGTGCCAGCGTAATTGACGTTACAAACAGAACAGGCAATATGAATCTGATTAACAACGGTTCAACACCGAATACCGGCCTGACTTATTTCAACTTTTTAAAATAACAAACGACGGGTTCCCTTAAAAAAGGGAGCCCGTTTTTTTCAACGGTAAACAATTGTAAAAAAGTTTAAAATTTAAAGACAAATAAGAAATTAAAGAGTATAATTGTAATATCTTTTAGAGGATGATGTTTATTAGGGAGTTAAAGAATGAAGAAGATTTTTAGCGCGATGCTGACGCTTTTGCTATTTTTCAGCTACACCGGCGCAGCGTATGCAATTCAGGAAGTACCTGCACAAAAACAGCTGCAAGCGGCTCCGAATGCCAGAAGCATAGAACTGGCTTTTGTATTTGACGGGCCGTCTGACAAAAACGAGGAGGTTTTAAAAACATTCCAAAAAACAATTACAAAATCATTACTGCCGGATTACAAGGCGGTTTTTCCGAATGACCTTGTATACACGGGCGACTGGACGGAACAAAGCGCGGCAATGGAATCTGAAAAAGCGCTCAAATCAAGGGCTTTGATGGTAATTTCACTCGGTTATATGTCGAGTTTGTATTTAACTAACAAAAAAAATAAAAACAAATTTGTAATAACTATTGATGAATACGGCCTCAGAGATTTCGGAAGCAGTGCTTTTTTCAATCCGGTAAAACAGTCGGTAAACGATTTTATAATCTTTAAAAAACTTGTTCCGACCCAGAAAAAGACCGCTATTCTAATGAATGCGACTTTTTACAAAACACAAAAAGATTGGAACGCAATAATCAACAAAAAATTCAAAGAAAAAAATTGCGATCTGGATTTTGTGGTAATTCCGGTAAGCCGCAAAAACCTCAAGGCTTCTCTTGACAAAATTCCGTCCGACGCCGACTCGGTCTTTGTAACACCTATGTTCAATTTGAGTCACGAACAGCGTCGTGAATTATACAAATATTTAAACGACAAGAAACTTCCGTCATTCTCCTCTGTAGGCAAAGAAGACGTTGAACTCGGCGCGCTGCTGGGCACATCAACACCCGATGTTGACCGCAAACTCGCCGAAGCGACTTCTTTCAATATTCACGGAGTTTTGCACGGAAAAGTGGTTAAAGATGAAAAAATTCCGTTTTACGATGACAAAATCATTTTTTACAACAAAGATACGGGCGAAATGCTCGGATATTCCGCACCTTTAAGGCTTTTAAACAATGCGGAAGTAATTTCAAACAAAGAAAAAACATACTACGATCTTTCGTATGTTTTCAACACGCTTGAAGAAAGCAACCTTGATATGACAAGGAAAAAATACCTTGTTGATGCTGCAAGAAGGGCAACAGTTGCGGCATATTTAAAATATCTTCCGACATTCAGAATTGATCTGGGGCACCAGACATATAACAGTGCTTACGCTCAATCATATTCAAACGTACCGACCCGTGTGGGACAATTTACGCTGGGGATTGATCAGGTAATATATTCGCCGGATCTTGTCACAAATATTATTGTTAAACATAAAAAACTTAAATTCGACAAGGCCGAAAAAGTATTAACCGAACAAAACATCGGGCTTGAAGTTGGCTTGTTATACCTTGATACTTTGATTATGGAAAACATGATAAAAGTACAGGACGAATACGTGAGAGAGATGCGCGAAAATCTTGCAATCGCGCGTGTAAGAGAAAAAATGGGCGTATGCGGAAATGAAGAAGTTCTGCGCTGGGCAGGGCAGGTGAGTGAAGCGGAGAAAAAACTCCTTTCCATGCGTGCCGATTATAAAAACATAAAAATTCACATAAATAAACTTCTTTACAAAAATCAGACCGAAGATTACGAACTAAAACCCATTACCGCAAGCGATCCGGCGTTTTACACCTCTGACTTACATGTAATAGATCATGTAAGAACACCGGAAAAACTGAACAAGTTTATAGATCTTCTTGTTGAAGAAGCAGTCTACCTTGCGCCGGAAACAACAAAACTTAAGGCCGCAATAGCAATGAAAAAGGCCGAAATAGGCAATTATGTCCAAAAGTTCTTTATGCCTAATGCAATGCTGTCTTATGAATACGGTTCACAATTTGACAGACACCTTCCCTATCAAACAGAAGGCAATCTTCAAATGGCGCCGACTTACATTTCATCAGGCGGTCTTTTGGGCACTCCGTGGCTTAACCTGAATACCACATCAAGCAGGTTTATGATTATGGCGCAGTGGAAACCGATTGAAGGCGGTACAAAAATTGCCGAAATCGCACGCTGCAAATCCGAACTCAACGAGCTTAATGCATATTTAGAACAGGTGAATACCGAAATCGAAATGCAGATAAGAGAAGTCGTAAACAGAGCCATTGCAAAATACTTTGTAATTGAAAAATCTTACAAGGCGATGTTTGCGGAGGCAGAAAACTATCAGATGGTTAAAAACGGCTATTTGAGAGGCGAAGTTCCGATAACCCAGCTTGCGGATGCACAGAATCTCTATATGAAAGCAAAAGTAGAGGCGCTTAATTCACAGTACGAATTTTTCAAAGAACTTATGTGGGTGCAGCGCGGACTTGTTTCGGTCAACTGGACAAAGGCCTCGGATGATGCAAAAGCATGGGTTAAAAAGATACCGGAAATCCTTCCGGCCGAAAATGATTTTACATTATAGAAATTCAAGAGGAGCTTAAAAGCTCCTCTTTTGACAAATTTATTTTTTACGGGTTTTAAATAAATATGCAAATTCAAAACGTAACTTTTAGCCCGAACAAACCTGTTCGCAGATATACACCCCGCACAAAGCCTCTGCCTTTCGACAGTTTCAGTTTTACGGGAAGCAAACCTTCCGATTCGGCGCAAAAATATGCCGGAAAAATGAAGGTTCTGGGATTTTTTATTCCGCAGAACTTTGCCGATTACAACTTAAATAAACTTGAAGGCATTCAAAACGGAATAAAAATTTTTGAAGGTTTAAATATGAAAGAAATCGCGTTCATATTTGAAAATCTTCACGGAGTTGCAATAAAAAGAGGGTGCACAAACAAATGCCTGCACTGCTATGCCGGAGCAAAACCGCCCGAACAGGAACACGACAATTTTATAACGAGAATGCCTTACGAAAAATTTGTCGAACTCACCGACGGCATAAAAGAGCTCAAAAAACGCCTCGGAATTACTCCGACGGTATACGCGGGCGAAGGTTACACTGATATTTATTATGATGCCGACTGTATGGAAATATCGCTGTTCGACAAAAACGGACGCGAACACGATTATACCGAACTTATAGACAAATTTTACGATGCCACTGACTGCAAGGCAGTTTTTGATACTGCCGGCTGGAACCCGAAAAGTCCCAAAATGCAGAAAAGAGCCGAAAAATATGTAGATTATCTTCTGGATTTGGACAGTCAGAAAAAAATTTTTCAGATAAATCTTTCAATGAGCCCCTTCAATGTAATATATGCAAAGGCTCTTGAACTGGGGTTTGATCCGAAAAATTACAAACCATCTTCTGAACCCGTTGAAACAAACAACAAAGGCGAACGGCTTTACGGAATTTATATAAACAGAATGGCAAATATGCTGTTTACCTTTACGCCGCTGCTCGGTGAAAGTAATTTCAGCATAATAACAAGGCCGGTAAGTAATTCGGAAACCAATATGAAAAATTTCACCGAAGATGATTTCAGACTGATAAAAAAACACGTTATTGAAACTCTCAACTTGAAATACCTTGCTGATGCCGGCGGTGATAAAAAATATGTCAGATGGCAGCACCAAATTCCGTACAAACTTGTACGCTATTCACAAATGATGGATCCTTACGACTTTGATTTGATACCTGCCGGAAGGTTTAAGGAACTCTATTTAAAACGAAATCCCGAAATGTCCGAACTTGATATGGAAAACAAGTTCAAAAATATTAAACGTTTCAAAGAAGCATTCGAAGATTTGAAAGAGAACAAAGATTTCAGCCGACTGGGCGTCAAATATTTCAAAATAATTGATGCTAACGGAAAAGTATATCTTTACGATACATTCAGATTTATCCCCACAGAACTTACACTAAACCTCGGGCTTGAGGATAAAATCACCCCGGAATTTACTCCCCGTGCAGAAGATTTTGTTATAACCAAAGAAATGATTAATAAATAACCGTAAAATATCTTTAAATATATAAAGCATGTCTAAGAAATATAGATTATCAGGGGAGAACATATTTTTGGCAAGTATAAATTAATAAAAAAGCAGGCCAAAACGGCCTGCTTTTTAAAAAAATTACGACATAGCTTTTTCGACAGCAACGGCAACCGCAACAGTCGCACCGACCATCGGGTTGTTACCCATACCGATAACACCCATCATCTCAACGTGAGCAGGAACTGAAGATGAACCTGCGAATTGAGCATCGCCGTGCATTCTGCCCATTGTATCGGTCATACCGTAAGAAGCAGGGCCTGCTGCAACGTTATCAGGGTGAAGCGTACGGCCCGTACCGCCGCCTGATGCTACTGAGAAGTATTTTCTTCCGTTTTCCCAGCACCATTTTTTGTATGTGCCTGCAACAGGGTGCTGGAATCTTGTCGGGTTGGTTGAGTTACCTGTAATAGAAACGTCAACGCCTTCTTTAATCATAATTGCAACACCTTCTGATACATCATCGGCGCCGTAGCATTTAACTTTAGCTCTTTCGCCGTCTGAGAACGGAATTTCTTTTTTAACTTTTAATTCGCCTGTTTTGTAATCATATTCGGTTTCAACAGCAGTAAAACCGTTAATTCTTGCAATGATGTAAGCGGCATCTTTTCCTAAACCGTTCAAGATAACTCTCAAAGGTTCTTTTCTTACTTTGTTGGCATTTCTTGCGATACCGATTGCGCCTTCAGCGGCTGCAAAAGATTCGTGGCCGGCAAGGAAGCAGAAACATTTTGTTTCTTCTCTCAAAAGCATGGCAGCCAGATTACCGTGGCCGATACCTACTTTTCTTCTGTCGCCGACAGAACCCGGAACTGCAAATGCCTGCAAGCCTAAACCGATTGCTTCGGCTGCATCGGCTGCGTTCTTGATACCTTTTTTAATTGCAATAGCACATCCCAAAGTATATGCCCAGGATGCGTTATCAAATGCGATAGGCTGAATGCCTTTTACAATCGCATCTACGTCAATGCCTTTTGATAAGCATAAATCGCGTGCTTCTTCCAAAGATTTGAACCCGTATTCAGGTAAAACTTTTTTAAGAGTAGCTTCGCGTCTGTCTTGTCCTTCAAATTTAACTGTCATATTTCTTTTCCTCTTAATTAATATTACTCTTCACGCGGGTCAATATACTTAACCGCATCGGCAAATCTGCCGTATGTACCTATATTCTTTTCGTAAGCCTCTTTCGGATCAACGCCTTTTTTAATGGCGTCCATAACTTTTCCGAGGTTAACAAATTGATATCCGATAACTTCGTTATTTTTATCAAGTCCCATTTTCAGGATATAACCTTCAGTTAAAGAAAGATATCTTACGCCTTTTTGTTTGGTTGAATGGATTGTACCAACCATAGAGCAAAGACCTTTGCCTAAGTCTTCAAGACCTGCACCGACCGGAAGTCCGTTTTCAGAGAACGCAGACTGTGTTCTGCCGTAAACGATTTGCAGGAATAGTTCTCTCATAGCAACGTTAATTGCGTCGCAAACAAGGTCTGTATTTAACGCTTCAAGAATTGTTTTGCCCGGAAGAATTTCACCTGCCATTGCTGCAGAGTGAGTCATGCCGGAACATCCGATTGTTTCGACAAGAGCTTCCTGAATAACGCCTTCTTTAACGTTAAGTGTTAATTTACAGGTACCCTGCTGAGGTGCACAGCATCCGCAGCCGTGTGTAAGACCTGAAATGTCTTTAATTTCTTTACATTTTGTCCATTCACCTTCTTGAGGGATAGGAGCCGGTACGCCTTTTACTCCGCGGCATACACAGCATTGATTTTCGATTTCATGTGTAACTTCTATTTTGCCCATTTGGCCTCCTTTTTAATCTACTGTCTATCCTAATATAAATTATACTATAAACATGCCGACTTAAAATATTTTTTTAGTATAATTTTTAAAGGAGCCGGCCATGAATATTTTAGAAGACATATTAAACGAATTTGAATCCGCGAACTGTATAAAAGCGATTGCGCTGGGCGGCTCTGCCGCAAGCGGCTATGACGACGAAGTTTCGGATTATGACTTGTATTTTTATACCGACAGACCCGTTGAGGTTGAAAAACGACGCCGGACAGCGGAAAAGTTTGCGGAAAAATTTGAAATTGATAATAATTTTTTTGAAAACGGTGACGAATGGATACTTAAAGGAACTAAAAAAGGGATTGACATAATGTACCGTTCGCCCGAATGGATTGAAGAACAAATCAAAAGAATATGGCAAAATTACTGGGCCTCGGTCGGATATTCCACATGTTTTGTTTATAACGTAAAAAATTCAAAAATTTTGTACGATCCGTACGGCTGGTACAAAAATCTTCAGGAAAAAGTCGGCGGAGAATACCCAGAACAGCTTAAAAAAAATATCATAGCCAAAAACCTGCCGTTAATTTACGGCAAAATGTCCGCAACGCTTGCCGATCAAATAATTCTGGCGGTTAAAAGAAATGATATTGTAAGCATAAACCACAGAATAAGCGCCTTTCTTGCAAGTTATTTTGATGTGATTTTTGCTCTGAATAAACAGCTTCACCCCGGTGAAAAACGGCTCGTACGCTTTGCTAAAGAAAATTGCAAACTTCTGCCCCGAAATTTTGAACAAAATATAAACAATTTGATAACTTTTCCGGCTGATAAAAAAGAATTTTGCCTGACACAAATAATTAACGACTTGAAAAAAATTTTATGATACAATTAGAACAAGGAGGTCATTATGACAGAAAAAACTATTATAAACCCCGGCATTTCAACAACCTTTTCAGGTATTGATTTTGACAAATATTCATCAAAAATATCTGAATTCGTAAATGAATTTGCTTCACGCGCAAACAAAAAAGGACAATTTTTAAACTGGGTAAATTTACCGCAGGAACAGATTAAAAGAGTTGACGAAATTTACACTCTTTCTGAAAATCTAAAAAAACAAACCGGTGCCGAAAAATTAAGCGTACTCGGTATCGGCGGTTCAAAACATACCGTTGAACACATGCTCAGTATTAACGGTTTAAATGTGAATCAGGACAAAATACTTTTCTATTCCGACGTTGATTCCGCCAGTCTGGAAAGATATCTTTACAGATTGGGCGATGTCACAAAATCCAACTACCTTGTTGCATCAAAATCAGGTTCGACTTTTGAAACAAAAGACGGATTTTTGAGAATACAAACAATGCTTGAAAACGAATACAAAGCAAAAGGCCATTCAAATTATGAAGAACTTGCAGCAAAACACTTTATCGCTGTAACTGACGGCAATGCGGAAAAAAGCGAACTCAGAAGAACTTCAAACGAAAAAGGCTGGCTGGGCGATCTTTATATACATGATGATGTCGGCGGAAGATTTTCGGCATTTGATGATCATGCCCTGTTCACACTTGCTTATGCAGGTATGGCAAAATCAGATATGGTTAAGATGCTTGAAGCCGCACAGGAAATTTCTTTCCGCGCATTGAGCGCTGATTTAAGCAAAAATGATGCGTTAAAAGAAGGTATTTTCTGGGCTGATGCAACATTAAACGGAATTTTGACATCGGTTCACCAGTATATGGGCTCAATATTTGAAAATACTGTTTACTGGCACGCTCAAATGCAGAATGAATCCGTAAAAAATACTTTGAAACAGGTTGCAAAAGTTCCTGATGCAATGCACCACAGTGCAGAAGCTCACTTCAATCCGGCGAACAAATTCGCTTTTGCCTTAACAACTCCGAAAGATAGCGGCGTTTGCAGAGAAAATGCGGAAAGCTATATTGAAGCGCTTGAAAAATCTTATCAGAGCATGGGCTCATTCTTCAACGAATCCGTTGAAACAAAATCAATGGGCTTGACTCCTGAAGCTGCCGGAGCTATGACTCAATTGAGAGCATTCGCAACCGTTTATCAGGAAATTGTTGAAAAAATAATGAAAGGAATAGCATTCCCTGAAGTTCTTGACAGTGTACTTCAACCGCACGTTGAATACTACAAAAAGAACCTCAAAGGCGGAGTTGTTGTTCCCGGAAGAATTTCTGAATAATTGAGAGGCGGGGTTTAAATCCCGCCTTTAAATTGACAAATTTTACGTGTATATAGTATAATTTGTATATATTTAGGAGTAGTATGCGCTTTTTATTCAATCTCTTTTTTGGTTTAATCATTGCATTTATGTGCTGTTTACCCTGCCGTGCTGAGATTGTTGATAAAACAGAAATTAATTCTATCAAAGAGTATGAAGAATATTTCAACGATTATGCCAAAAGAATCTATGAGAATTTCCATCCTGAAAAAAAACTCTTCTTCTTTGAGCAGGGTGAGGAATTTTTGTTTTTCATAAACCGCGACGGGTCTATTGAACACTTAGATACTTTTTTCAGAGATAACAGGTTTTCAAAATACGGCAAAAAAATTATCTTGAATACACCTGCATATCCTTTTCCCGAGGAAATCAAGGATGATAAAATTTTTGTGTCTATATTCATGTGGTATTTTAAGGACAATCTTTATTATGTAACTTTAAGCGGCAGGTGCTCATCATACTCTTCATTTTACTGGAAACGCTTCTATGACAAACCATCTATTAATATCGTTGAAATACATATTGAAAGAGACCGCTTTAAAAAGTCTAAAAATTAACATTGACAGATTTTGAGATTATATGGTATAATTGACCGTATAAATACGCGGTTCAAGCCCTTCGACGGCAAATTCCTTACGTATTTTATTTACAGGAGTGGTATGCGCTTTTTATTCAATCTATTTTTCGCTTTAATCTTTGCATTTATGTACTGTTTGCCATGTCATGCTGAGATTATTGATAAAACAGAAATTAATTCCATCAAAGAGTACGAAGAATATTTCAACGATTATGCCAAAAGACTCTATGAGAATTTCCATCCTGAAAAAAAACTCTTCTTCTTTGAGCAAGGTAACTTTTTCTATTTTTTCATAAAACGTGACGGGTCTATTGAACACTTAGATACTTTTTTTGAAGATGACAGATTTTCAAAATATTGCAGAAAACTTATTTTGAATACACCTGCGTATCCTTTTCCTGATGAGATAAAGGACGATAAAATATTTATTTATATGTATATGGGATATTTCAAGGACAATCTTTATTATGTGACTTTAAGCGGCAGGTGCACATCATACGTTTCATTTTACTGGAAACGCTTCTATGACAAACCATCTATTAATATCGTTGAAATACATATTGAAAGAGACCGTTTTAAAAAGTCTAGAAATTAACATTGACAGATTTTGAGGTTATATGGTATAATTGACCGTATAAATACGCGGTTCAAGCCCTTTGATGGTAAATTCCTTACGTATTTTATTTACAGGAGTAGTATGCGCTTTTTATTCAATCTCTTTTTTGGTTTAATCATTGCATTTATGTGCTGTTTACCCTGCCGTGCTGAAGTCCCGGATACAACCGAAATTAATTCTATCAAAGAGTACGAAGAATATTTCAACGACTATGCTAAAAGACTCTATGATAATTTCCACCCTGAAAAAAAACTCTTCTTCTTTGTACAAGACAATATATTTTTGTTTTTCATAAACCGCGACGGGTCTATTGAACACTTAGATACTTTTTTTGAAGATGACAGATTTTCAAAATATTGCAGAAAACTTATTCTGAATACACCTGCATATCCTTTTCCTGATGAAATCAAGGATGATAAAATTTTTGTCTCTATGTATATGGGATATTTCAAGGACAATCTTTATTATGTGACCTTAGAGGGCAGGTGCAAATTATATGCTTCATTTTATTGGAAACGCTTCTACGACAAACCATCTATTAATGTAGTTGAGATGTATATTGAAAGAGACTGTTTGAAAGAATCTAAAGATTAATATTGCCAAATATATTGCCCTAAAGTATTTGAAAAATTTTCAAATACTCTATTTAAGTTGCGCAAAACACAGAAAGGGAAAAAATGACTAATTTACAACAACAAGAAAGGTTTGCTAAAGCAAATACTTTCAAAAACTTATACCGTCAAATCGGTGACAATATTTCAAACCTCGAAAGGCTTAGAAATCAGGACTACGGGGACTGGAAATTTGAAGATTACACTCATGACAAAAAAACTAACTTCAAAGCAGTGGTTTTAAAAAATGATGTTACAAAAGAAATTGCAGTATTTAATATCGGAACCGACTTTAAAAACCCGAAAGATATTCTCACAAATATCAAAATGGCATTCGGTAAACCAACTGGGCAAATGAAAAAAGCAAATGACTATCACAAAAAAATAGCTAAAAAATATCAACCGCTGGGCTACAAAATGAATTCAATAGGACACTCGGAAGGCGGAAGTGAAAGCCAATATGTCGGGATAAAAAATCCCGAGACGGATGTATATACAATCAATGCATACCCCATAGGAAGAATAAAAGCTGCAAAAGAAAGTCCTAATAAAGGTGCAAATGTTTATAATTTCCGCGACCCGTATGATCCTGTCTCAAAACTGGGCAAATCTTTCGGAAATGACTTTATAGTTCCCATCAGTGATGATACAAAGCGTAAACCTTTTATTTTCGGGTACAAAGAAGCACATCAGGTCAAAAATATGGGTGATATAAATAATGCTTTAACACCTGTGGAATATAAAAAGAGAAAAGATAGTTTGGGATTTCTCGACAATCTGGACAATGTTATTCTTACGGGTGAAGATATCGGGAAAATGGACAGATTTACATTCCGTGCGTATGAACCTCTTATAAATCAACTTTTGAAAGAAGGTTCCGTTATACCTCGCACTGAAGCCGACTACCGTGTGGCTCTCGGTGATCTAATTTACGTGAACGGTTATACACGCTCCGACGGAGTGCAGGTTTCGGGTTATTACAGAAGAGCCGCCGCATAAAATTTATAACGCATACGGGCAATATTTGCCCGTATGTTTTTTTAAGTATTAGCAAAAAATATTTTCATCAGGTTTAATATTTAGTCTTCAATAAATACATGGTTTCTACAGGGTTGTACCTTAAAAATTCTTCAACACTTATACTATCAATATCATATTGGCTGAATGGGGGGTTGAATTTTTGCAAATTATTTGGTATAATAAAATTGGTATCGCTAACGCTCGCCCCTCCCAAACTAGGAGGCAAGCCCTGGTTAGCGGTACCTCATTTTTTAGCAATTTATACATGTTTTTCCCAATCAATAGTATCAATTTCTGTCAACTTTAGCAAAAAATATTTTCATCAGGTTTAATAAGTATATGAGAATCTCACCCGTATACGGATTTTACCCGAAAATTCACCGCGGCAGCGAAAAAACTCCGCCCCGAAACAGTTCCGTACCGCAAAGGGGAACTTTTGCCATGCCGGTAAATTTTATAAATTTCAAGGGTTATTACGGGGATATGCAGCCGGTAAAAAAGCTGTACTGGCTGACAAGCGGACAAAACACCCCGCAAATTGACAACTGGACTAATCAACATATTTATGAATACGGCTGCAAAAAATGGGTTAATGCATACCCCAATGAGCTTTTAAAACGGACACCGGCCGAAACAATAAATTCCGTAATGACATTAACCAATCAAAAACATATTCCCGATTTTATAACGGCGCCCGATATCCGAGGCAATAACTGGGGGCGCTATGCAAATTATATTGAAATTAATCCGCGTGCAATTGCAAAATACGAAAACGGCCGGATTTCTGACGGATTGTTAAACACCCTTAAATTAATAACCGCAATTCCCCCTTCCGCAAACAATTCCGCAAATTGCATAATTCTTTCTCAGCTTTACCCATCTCATTACGGCGACGGAACAACACAGGACGAAACTCTTTATCATATTAACCTTCACAACGGAATAAGCAAAAATCTTACCGCAAGAGGTCTGGATCACAAAATGGGAGATGATGAACAGGTTAGAGCATTCAACGACCTTGCGCACCTTTTAGGATTCAGAACCGGTATCAGAATGCCGATTTCTGAAGGCCAGTTGAGTGTTAAAGGCGAAAACTTTTCATGGGACAAACACGAAAAAGCATACATTGACGCCTGCGTCTGGGCAATTGAATTAGGATTTGACGCAATATATTTTGACAGCGCAAAACATATTATAGACATGAACGGCTATTGCGGAATCGGCAGAGTTCCGAACAAAGACAAAATGGCATATATTCTCTACAAAATTCGCGAACAAACCGGCAGATGCGATTTGTCATTTATAGGCGAAAAATGCAGCGACAACCAAATATACCGCGAAATGGGGTTTACCGCCGGAACTCACTGGGGAAACGCTGACAATATACAACATGTAAAACATGAATCCGACAAACAAAAATATTCTTTTGATTATGCGGCAGGTCCTGAGGTTTCCAACGATAATGACTCGGGAGAAAAATCCTTTGAACAACGCCTCAACAGGCTCAATTCCTGTCTTTTCGGCTATAACAGCTCTAATAACAAACTCCCCGCATTTATGCAAATTCATGACATTTTTCCGCTTTCATCTTTTGTGAATACCCACGGGCTTATGGAACATACCAAACAAATGGCGGGGTCGGATGCCTGGACAGAATGCGAACGCCATTATGACGGAATTTTCAGAACTGATAAAGATGCAAGAGAATATACTCAAAGGGTCTATAAAATTTTCAGTCAGGCGCTTTATAATTAAACTCCCGTAATACCGCACTGAGTAATGAAATTCCCGTACCCGTATAAACAGAATAAATAGTCTTAATTATACGGGGATTACAATGTCAAAATATAAAAAATTTCTTGCACTGCTTGCATTTTTTCTGTGCTTAAACAGCTTTGTTTCAGCTCAGGAACCTTTACCGAAATATCCTGATTTTGCAGGAACTTATACCGGAAATGACAGGTGCGAAAACTTTAACAGAAAAATGTTTAATTTCAATCTGAAATTAAACAAATATGCCGTAAAACCGATTCATACAATATGGGCCTCGGTTCTGCCCAAATACGGCATTGAACGTATTCAAAGCGCTTATACAAATATAGAATACCCCAAACGCGTTATAAGCTGCCTTATACAAAAAGACTTCAAATCCTCGGGCACCGAAACCGTAAGATTTTTAACCAACACAACTCTCGGACTCGGCGGACTTTTTGATCCGGCAGAAAAATTTTTCAAAATAAAACCGGTTGATGAAAACATGGAACAGGCGCTTTCCGGATGTAAAGTGAATTCGGGCCCCTATCTTGTGTTACCGGCACTTCCGCCCTCAACACCGAGAGGATTTACCGGAAAAATTCTTGATACCGCATTGAATCCGACAGTCTATGTGGTTACGCCGGTTCTTGCAATAGTAAAAGCAGGTCTGACAGTTAACAGAACAGCTTATATTCAGCCGATTGCAAAAATGCTTGAATCAAACTACGCAGACCCTTACGACGTTGCAAAAAAATTCTACGGGATACAAACACATATAAAATGTGCAAACCTCGACAGAGAAGAAATCATTAATACGGAAAATATACCCCGAACAACGCCTGACAAAACCGCAGAACATGAAAAAAATACTTTGACCGTTGCGGATATAATAAAAGGCGGAACAAATATTGATAATATTATTCTTAAAAATTACAACTCTGATAATTCAAAACTTCTTGCGGATATAATACTTTTTGATTATAATCCTCAAACACCCGTAGTTGATGCAATGCGCACGGCGCTTTTTGATCTGCCGGAGATTAACGATTCAATCTGGTCGGACTTATCAATCTGGAACAGAAGTTTTGCAAAGAGAATAAAAACCTCTTCCGTAAATATTACACCCGAAAAACCTGATTATAAATTCAAATATATCCTTCAAAAAAACAAAACAGCACCGGTTGCCGTAATTTATCCTTCTATCGGCGAAGGCATAAATTCTTACCACTCGGTTGTATTTGCAAAAATTTTTTATGACGCCGGATATTCGGTTATAATTCAGGGAAGCCATTTTCAGTGGGAATTTGTAAAAAGCATGCCGGATGATTACAAACCCGGAATTCCGGCAAATGATGCCGACTATTTGAAAAATGTCACCGGAAAAATTCTGGCCTCCTTACATGAAAAATACCATATTGAACCGGAAGAAAAACTCTTTTTCGGAACTTCTTTCGGTGCCTTAACATCTCTTTTTCTTGCCCAAAAAGAATCCCAAAATAATACCCTCGGCAGCACCAGATATATTGCCGTATGCCCGCCCGTGGAACTGATTTATGCAATGGAACAGGTAGATAAAAATACCGGCGAATGGCAAAATAATACTGAAAACTTCAAGCACAAAACAGCCCTGACTGCCGCAAAAGTCCTGCAGCTTTATGACCGCAAAGAATCCGGCGAACTCGAAATCTCTTCTCTGCCGTTTTCGGATGAAGAAGGAAAACTGATTACCGGTTTTATAATGCATCAAAAACTCTCCGATCTGGTCTTTACGCTTGAAAACCGGTCAAAATGCAAAAATTGCAGTGATTTTTATACAAAAATGAATAACATGAACTACAGCGATTACGCGCAAAAATACCTTCTTAACGATAAATACTCAAACCTTGCATCACTAAAATATGACGCAAGTCTTTATCCTCTGGCTGATTACTTTTTGAAAAATAATAACTACAAAATCTACCACGCAACAGATGATTATTTGACCGATTCAAAACAACTTAAACAGCTCAAAAAATACACCGGCAAAAAAACGGTTCTTTTCAGCAACGGTTCACATCTGGGATTTTTATACCGGCCGGAATTCATAGACTCACTCAAAAAAGATATTGCGCTCAATTGATAATTTTTGTTAATCAAACCGCAAAAAATATTTTTCTTCATTTTATAATTAATAAAGGAGAAAGTAATATGCAAGCTGTTTTACCGAGAATTAATCAACCGAATATAATGCCGAACCCGATTACGAGCTTTACACCGCAACGGATAATCCCGCTCGTAGCAAACGGAAGTGCAATACATCCGCAGGCAAGCATTATAGGCAATGTCATAATAAGTCCGGAAGTAAATGTGGCACCGTTCGCATCAATCAGAGGCGATGAAGGCACACCCATTTATATCGGCCGCGGAACAAACGTTCAAGACGGTGTTGTGATTCACGGTCTTAAAGACGGCAGAGTAACGCACAACAACGCGGAATATTCGGTATATGTCGGAAATAATACCAGCCTTGCTCATCAGGCACAGGTTCACGGGCCTGCAAAAATCGGTAATAATGTTTTTGCCGGTATGCAGTCTTTTATATATAAATCAGAAATCGGCGACAACGTTGTAATAGAACCGACCGCAAAGGTTATAGGCGTAAAAGTTGCGTCAGGCAGATATGTTCCTGCGGGTGAAATAATAAAAACACAGGAACAGGCTGACAAATTACCGGTTATTGACCAAAATTACGCAAACAAAGACTTAAACCACGAAGTTGTCGAAGTGAATAAAGAACTTGCATATTCATATCCGGCAAATTACTATATGTCGAATTTCAAGGCTTAACCGCCGGAGGGAAGAGATTGAAGCGATATTTTAAAGGTGTTGCAAACGGCGCCGTGGCTGCAATAAGTTACGGAACAAATCCGCTTTTTGCCCTGCCGTTGTTTTCGGCGGGAATAGGCGTAAATTCGGTTCTGTTTTACAGATACGCTTTTGCGGTTCTGATTTACGGATTGTGGTTAAAATTTCACAAAAAAATGTCTTTTCATATCACATTAAAAGAATTTTTTCCGCTGTTTTTTCTGGGAGTATTCTTTTCTCTTTCGTCATTGACCCTTTTTGAGGCTTTTAACCATATAGCCGCAGGCATTGCATGTACTGTTTTGTTTGTTTATCCGGTTATAGTTGCTGTGATAATGGCTCTGTTTTACAAAGAAAAAATAACAAAAACCGTCATTTCATCAATTCTTCTGACATCTGCCGGAATTGTAATGCTTTATAACGGAAAACCAGGCGAAACATTGAATTTATACGGAATATGCATAGTATTTTTGTCGGCAGTTTTGTATGCGCTTTATATTGTCGGAGTGAAAAATATAAAATCAATCCAGCATCTTAATCGTGCAAAATTAAGTTTCTACGTAATGCTTTTCGGGCTTATGGTTTATATTATCAACTTAAAATTCTGCACCGAACTTCAGATGATTAATACTCCATTGATGTGGATTTGTACAGTGGGACTTGCACTTTTTCCGACAATAATTTCACTTGAAACAATTACCATTGCCATAAAACTTATCGGTTCTACAACAACTGCTGTTTTGGGTGCACTGGAGCCTTTAACCGCAATATTCATCGGCGTTTTAATCTTTCATGAACATCTGACCATGCGGATTTTGGCGGGTATTGCGCTTATACTTTCAGGCGTAATATTAATTGTTACGCGCAAAAAACAAACCTCAACACCGGCAAAGAAATAGAAATACTCTAATGCGTTATAAGTTTAAGCCCCGTAATTCCGCATAAAATTAATGCTATGCAAAAAAGTCTTACCGCTGTTACCGGTTCTTTAAATAAAATTATTCCCAGAATAACCGTTCCGAGAGTTCCTATCCCCGTCCAAACCGCATAAGCCGTTCCAAGCGACAGATGCTTGAGCGCCAGAGCAAGAAAATAGAAACTCGCAATCATACATATAACAGTCAAAACAGACGGAATAATCTGCGTAAAGCCGTGTGAAAATTTTAATCCTATTGCCCAGCTTATCTCAAATAATCCCGCAATTAATAAAATAATCCATTCCATATTTTTCCTTCCTTAACAATGTAAAAACCCGGAAGATATAATTATCTCCCAGGCTTTTAGCCTTTCGTGTCCGCCCAAGGCGGGCTTTCTCTTGAACCGGCCGGATATCTCCGCGGAACCCCGGAAAGCTGTTTCCTATTCTAATATATCAAAATCCAATGTCAACAGGCACAAAATCTCCCCTCGGATTGTAACCGTAATCTATTCGTTCATTTCCGAAAGAATTCGGTACATAATCTCCCCGGGAGTTAAAACCGTAGTTGATATTCGTATTGCCGACCGAGGTCGGAACATAATCACCGCGGGCATTGTATCCGTATTGGACACGGTTCCCGCCGATTGATGTCGGCACATAATCGCCTTTTGCGTTAAACCCGTAATCAATCTTTTTGTTGCCGATTGAAGTCGGAACATAATCGCCGCGGGCATTGTATCCGTATTGAATACGCTCGCCTTTTATTGACGTCGGAACATAATCGCCCTGTGCATTATAGCCGTAATTGATATTACCTGCCTGTACGGCAAGCATGCTGAAGGTGAATAATACAGCTGATATTATAACTTTTTTCATACAAACTCCTTTCCTGATACATTATAGCATACTTACCATTTTTTTTAAACCGCTATAGGAACTTTTTGCGCAATTCATTAACAATATTTATGACTAAAGGTCATTGACTTTTAGTCATAAATATGCTAAAATTGAATTATAAAGGAGGAAAATTAATGAACAGCAGACAATTATCCGCAATGAAAACAAGAGAAAAACTGGTGAAAACCGCACACAAACTTTTAATGACAAAGGGATTTGACGCAGTAAACGTTGAAGAAATAACAAAAAAAGCAGGAGTTGCAAAAGGGACTTTTTATACATATTTCAAAAGAAAGGAAGATATAGTGCTTGAAATCAGCAGGGCACCGTTTTCAAAAATAGCGGAAGAACTTGAAGAAATGTGCAATTTAGCGCTTATAGAACGGCTTGTGCATTATTTTTGCCGGTTTATGGAATGTGTGGAATCCTGCGGCATACACATTTGCAGACAGTGGATTCGGGATGTGATTGATCCTGAGAATGTTCCTGACAACAAAGACGGCCAAAAATGGTTTTATGATTATGAGATGCTCAAAGAAATTTTAAACATAGCGGTAGAAAACGGAGAGTTGAAAGAAGGTACACCGGTCGAGCTTTTAACCCACATTATAATCAGTGAACTTTACGGGATGATGACCTGCTGGTGCATGTCAAACGGGAGCTTTGAACCGCTTGAATGGACAAATAAATTTTGCGATGTTCAACTCAAGGCTATATTTAAACCTTACTTGAAATAAAGGAGAATTAATTATGCAGACAGTAAAATTAAATAACGGTGTTGAAATGCCGATTTTAGGCTACGGGGTTTTTCTTGTTGACCCGAAAGAATGCGAAAGATGTGTAACTGACGCAATTGATGCCGGTTACAGAATGATTGATACGGCGCAGGCCTATTTTAACGAAGAAGGCGTCGGAAATGCCGTCAAAAAATCCGGAATAAAAAGAGAGGAATTTTTCCTTGTTTCAAAAATCTGGATTACAAACGGCGGATACGAAAAAGCAAAAAAATCAATAGATGAATCTTTGCGGAAATTACAGACGGATTATCTTGATTTAATGCTTATCCACCAGCCGTTCAATGATTATTACGGAACATACAGAGCCATGGAAGAAGCATACAAAGCCGGCAAACTCCGTGCAATCGGCGTCAGTAACTTTTTCCCCGACAGATATGTCGATTTGTGTAATTTTGTTGAAATTAAGCCGATGATTAACCAGATGGAAACGCATGTATTCCAGCAGCAGAAAAAATTACGTGATTATATGAAAAAATATAATGCTCAGCTTATGTCGTGGAGTCCTATGGCAAGAGGCGAAAACAATTTCTTTAACAACGAAGTTTTGAAATCAATCGGAGAAAAATATAATAAATCTGTTGCGCAGGTCGCTTTGAGGTTTTTAACTCAGGAAAACATAATTATCATCCCAAAATCTACGCACAAAGAACGAATGAAAGAAAACTTTGAAATATTTGACTTTGAACTTTCCAAAGATGATATGGAAACTTTAAGAAGTATGGACAAAGGCGAAAGCATATTTGTGGATCATTACAGTCCTGAATTTGTTGAATACATAATCAATTACGATAAAAATTAGAGGAATAAAACATGAAGAAACTTTTATTAATTATTATACTGATACTTATAATCTGTGGTGGAGTTGCTTATGCAATAACACAGAGCAATCAACAAGGAGCGGCAAAAATGTCTGACAAAAAAGTATTAGTAGCATATTTTTCTTTGAGCGGTAACACAAAATCAGTTGCCGAACAAATTCACTCACAAACAGGCGGCGATATATTCAGAATTGAACCTGTGTCACCTTATCCTGAAGATTCTGAGGAAGTAACTTACGGTATAGGAAAAGAGCAAGTCAGCAAAGGAATTCTTCCGCCGATAAAAAATACCGACATATCCGGTTATGATATTATTTTTGTAGGTACACCCGTCTGGTGGTCTGTAATGGCACCGCCGGTTAAAACATTTTTAACGGAAAACAATTTTGAAGGCAAAACAATAGTTCCTTTCATAACTCATGGCGGTGGAGGCGGTTATTCAACAGATAAAGACATGGCAAACCTTGCAAAAGGCGCCAGGGTATTATCACCGCTTGTTGTATACGGAAAAGGAAATGCCGAGACAGTCAAAGAAATCACAAACTGGCTTAATAAACTGAATTTTTAATATAAATAAATTCCTGAACAGTAGTTCAGGAATTTATTTTTTGCCTTTTATACCAGCTGCCCCAATTTTCAAGTGCATCCATAATGGGTCGCATGCTTTCACCCAAATCAGTCAACTTATATTCTGTATGAAGGATTTTTTCATCATATTCAATACGATTGATAATTCCGGCTTTTACCATATCTTTCAAATTATCTGTCAGAACTTTATGGCTTATGCCTTCCAAAGACTTTTTCAATTCATTAAATCTATACGGTTTTGTAAACAGATTTCTTAATATTAATAATTTCCATTTATTGCCAATAAGGTTAACCGTTGTTGCAACAGGACATGCCGGCAATTCTTCTTTTTTTATCATTATACTATTCTCCGCTCAAAATATAACACAAACAGTAGTTACAAAAAAGTGCGTAATTTACAGATATAAAATAGCTGATTATACTGTAATTATAAAAAGGAGGAAATCATGACAAATTACAAAACAACAGAACTCGGCAAACTTGATGAACTCATCAAACTTGAAAACGGAAAAACATTTCTACACGACCTGCTTGAGCTAACAAGTTGCGAAATTTCCGTAAACACAGTCGCTAAAGGATTTAAAGTTCCTTTCAATCACAAACACAAACAAAATGAAGAAGTGTATATTGTATTGAAGGGTAACGGAATTATTACGGTTGACGAAACTCCGATAGAAATTAAAGAAGGTTCCGCTGTTAAAATATTACCTGATGCGGCAAGGACAATTGAAAATACCGGTGAAAACGAATTGCAATTTATCTGTATTCAGGCAAAAGAAAATTCTCTTGAGCAATTCGGACTCGCTGATGCTGAACTTTGTTAAAAAATCAGGGAAATTCCCTGATTTTTTAGTTTACTGCTTAATAGCAAAAAAATTTTTGTTCGTATTTAAGATAAATATGAGAATTCAAAATTACAATTCTAATCAGCCTGCGTTTCAGGCAAAATTTCTTGAAAGCGCATCACTGCGGCTAATCAAACAATATGCAGCGGAAAAAGGAAAGCTGGAAAAACTGACGGCAGCGGGGAAAAATATGGATTCTGCATATCAAGACACTTACCTGCGCGTAGACTTGTACACAAAAGACAACAAACCATGCGTAAGTTTTTCAAGATTTGTCCCCAAAGATAACGTTCAAGAAATCAAATCCGGAAAAGATCTGGTTTTGACAAATATCAAAGAATACCGCAGCAAAAAGGCCTGCAATCCTTTGAAATTTGCGCTTCACAAGTTAATCAGACTCGGTTATGATGTCCCGAACTACAGATTATTTAATGAAGTCGTAGTAAAGCCATCCGGTAAAATAAACCTAATTCATAACTAAAAAGGACAATATGAAAATCGGAAGTTACAACTCGAGCCAGCCTGCATTTCAGGCAAAATTTCTCAACAGCCAATCTTTAAAACTGATTGCCGAATACGCTGTTGAAAAAGGCGAATTCAAAAAACTAAATACAGCCAGAAAAAACATTGACAGGTCAAATCTTACTACCCGTTTGAGAGTGGATATTTTCAAGGAACAAGACAAATGCGGCATAACTTTTACGAGATATGTACCCAAAGACAATGTTCTTGCCCCGAAAACAATGGACGATTATATTATCACAAAAGTTAAAACATACGAAACAACAAACACCTCAAACCCGCTTGAATTCGGGTTGCAAAAGATAATAAAACTCGGCAATAATGCACCTCACAACAATATGTTCAAAGAAGTTGTCATAAAAGGCCGCCGCAAAGTAGTTGATTTAAAATAAAAAAACACCCCATCAGGGGTGTTTGAAATTCTGGGGCGGAAGGATTCGAACCTCCGAATGGCGGGACCAAAACCCGCTGCCTTACCGCTTGGCTACGCCCCAAGGCTACGTATTCTATTTTATCCGCTAAAACTTCATTGTCAATATTGGACTTTCTTCTTTTGCATAAACAATCCCGACGCTGTTTTTCAAAAGAGATTCAAAGACCTTCAGCACCGGAATTTCGCTTTCAAAATGGCCTATATCAAATAGTACAATCGGGCTTTCCAGAGCGGTGTGGAATTTTATATCGCCGGTAACAAAGGCATCCGCGCCGTTTTCAAAGGCTTCTTGTATAAATTCGGAACCGCTTCCGGCACAGAATGCTATTTTTTTCATTTCGGAAACTTTTTTCTTATTTACAACACGTATGTTTTTTGAAATTCGGGAAAGTTTTTTCAAAAAATCGTCCGTTTTAATTTCAGTATCGGAAAATCTGACAAAATCTCCGATAAATCCGTCAACACTCATTTCCAGAACTTTCATCAAAGTATCGGTTGTTCCGCCGTTTGCGCGGTCAAGGTTAGTATGAGCACAATAGATATTTATATTTTTATATTCAAACGGTACAAAAAACAGCGGATGATGCGAAATTATCATATCGCAATTATTTAATTTTGCCTGACGAACAACATCTTCCGTAACCGTCAGACAGAGCATGACTTTTTCAACCTGAGTTATATTTTCCGCATCAACAATTCTGCCGGAAGCGTCCCATTCTTCAGCGAGATTCAGCGGCGCAAAGTTCTCTATTATTTGTATTATCTGCTCTTTGTCCATATATAACCTCAAAAATCCGCTCTGCGATTTTATATTTGTCCGAACGGTCAATTTTTAACATATTACCGTTTTTGTCAAAAATTGTTACTTCGTTATAATCACTTGAAAACCCGATATCTTTTCGCGAAATATCATTTGCGACCAGAAAATCGCAGCCTTTTTTTTGAATTTTTTCTTTTGCATTTTCGATTAAGTTTTCACTTTCCGCGCAAAATCCGACAATAGTTTGAACAGTTTTTTCCGCACAAATTTTTTGCAGTATATCGGGATTTTTAACCAGTTCAATAGAAATCGAATCATCGGAAGTTTTCTTCATTTTTCGGGCGGAAATGTTTTTTGGCCTGTAATCCGCAACTGCAGCGGCCATAATCACGCAATCCGAATTAACAAATTCAGCCTCAACAGCCTTTTGCATATCAAGCGCCGATTTAACTTTAACAACTCTGTATCCGCGCTCAACATCAACCGTCGAAATTAAGACTACATCAGCACCTTGATTGAATGCCGTATCCGCAAGCGCTATGCCCATTTTCCCCGAGGAATAATTTGATATATACCTTACGGGGTCAATATCTTCAATTGTTCCGCCGGCCGTGATTACGATTTTTTTACCCGCAAGTTTTTTTTCAGCGTTTAAGATATCGACGGCGCGGTCAAAAATTTTCTCAAGACCGCAAAGCCTTCCGACACCCTGATATCCGCATGCCAGAAAACCCGTTTCAGGCTCAATGATTTCGTAACCGTATTTGCGCAGCTTTTGAATATTTTCCTGAATAATTTCATTTTGCCACATGTTGCAGTTCATAGCCGGAGCAATCAAAACAGTCTTTTTAAAAGCGCTTACAACAGATGTCAAAAGATTATCACATATACCGTTTGCGATTTTGCCGATAGTATTTGCGGTAGCTGGCGCAATAATCATAATATCCGCTTCGTCCGCGTATGAAATATGTTCCGGTTTAAAATCCGGAATTTCAAATTCTTCAATACCGACCTCATTCCGGCTCAAATTTTGCAGTGTAAGTTTGGTTACAAAATTCAAGGCGTTAGGGGTGCAGATAACACGGACGTTTGCATTTTCACGTTTAAACATTCTGATAAGCTCACAAATTTTGTAAGCCGCAATTCCGCCTGATATACCGATTAAAATATTTTTCCCGCTAAGCATTGTTACGCTCCTTGTTAATTACATTTTCCAGCGCACAAATTGCTTTTTCAAGGTCATCGTTAAGAATTTTATAGTCAAACCTTTCGGCTCTTTCGAGTTCAATTTTAGCCTGTTCAAGACGCTTTTGAATAGTTTCTTCATCTTCGGTGTGACGGCCTCTGAGGCGGTTTTCCAACGCTTCGTAAGAAGGCGGGCAGATAAAAATTAAAACTGCTTCGGGCATACGTTTTTTAACCTGCAAAGCGCCCTGCGTGTCGATTTCAAGGATTATATCCTTGCCCTGTTCCAGACACTGATTAATATATTTTTTCTTTGTACCGTAAAAATTTCCCGCAAACTCAGCCCATTCAAGAAACTTGTCATTATCAATACAATTTTGAAATTCATCTTTTGAAAGGAAGAAATAATTCACACCGTCGACTTCGCCGGGGCGGGGTTTTCTTGTTGTGCAGGAAATCGACAGCATAAATTCCGGATTCTTTTTAAGGAAACCTTTCAACACCGTGCCTTTGCCGACACCTGACGAACCTGATATAACATACAATTTCTTGTTCATTAAAAATATTATACAATAAAAAATCCGTTAAGGTAAATTTTTGAAATAATCCGGATCAGACAAAGCCTTTTCGGTGCATGCAATTCCGTTTAAGGTACTTGCGGAAGTTTCACTACATAAAGAAGGATGTGACTCCAAATCGTAATGCGTACCTTTTGCACCGCTTGGCACAAGCCGGTTGTCCAATACTTCAAACGTAAACAAATCATGCCCCCATGCATTCGGCCCGTTTTCAAGCCCGTTGATATCAGCCGTTAACAAAAGTCCGGCATCGGCATTATTTGTGGGATTCTCACCCATAACAAGCACTCCGTCCTGCAGAATAAACTGACCGTCGTCCAAAAAATGAGTGTGTATAACGGATTTTTTGCTGTATATTTGATAATCATCAATAGTGTATGCGTCGGCATAATGAATTTCAAAGGATTTCGCACAAATTAAGACTTGGCAGGTTAACATTAAAAGAGGCCTACATAATTGCGGATTTACTGGGGTATGATTTAGAATTTGTTGAACGAAAACAGCATTAAAAAGCGGTCTTAAAAGACCGCTTTTTAATTTAGACTTATGCTTTTTTCTTTTTATATTCATCAATTGCGAGGATAGTACATATAATCAAACATATAATTCCTGACACGAGCCAGAAATATATGGCGCCGTCCCAATTTTCCCGCCCGTTTGAGCCGAGCTTGTCAACCAGAAAACCCGTACCCGTAGCGGATAAAAACGCACCGATATAACCGAAAGTTCCGGTAAAGCCGGAGGCTGCGGAGGCAACTTTTTTGGAACTGCTTTCAACGGCACACAGACCGCCAATCATCATTTGAGGGCCGTACGTAAATGCACCCATAAGCCCGATTATAACGTAATTTAGTGAATTAATCGTGTTGAACTTCAAGGCGATAATAGTCAGAATTACCCCGATTAGATATATCAAATTCACCGGCGCTCTTTTGCCTTTAAACAATTTATCTGAAATCAAACCCGCGCAAACAGTGCCGCAAATTCCGACGAGCGGAAGTGACGCAATCATGTTTGTAGCTTCTCCAAGTTCAATATTTTTGGCGTTTTTCAGATACATAATCATCCAGTCCTCAGCGCCGAATCTTATGATGTAAACAAACACGTAAGCAATTGCCAGAAGCCAGATTGTCTTGTTGCAAAGAACGTATTTTTTAAAAATTTGGACATAAGTCATGTTATCTTCCGCATTTTTTTCACCGGAAGATTTAACCTTAACCGGCTCATTTCTGTACTCTTCAACATCCGGAAGCCCTAAAGACTGAGGTCTGTCAGAGAGTCTTTCAAACAGCCACAGAGCCGTGATAACCGCAAGAAATCCCGGAACCAGAAATGCCGCACGCCATCCGAAATGTGCAGCGATATGTCCTGCCAGAATAAAACTCAAAAAAGTACCTGTCTGGTGCGAACAAGACCACAAAGACCACTTTGTACCGCGTTCGGAATTAGAATACCAGTAGGTCAAACTTTTTGCAACAGCGGGAAATCCTGCCGACTGAAACCAGCCGCTTACACCCCACAAAAAAGCAAGCACCCACAGCAGAACCATAGCGGTCATTTTGGTGCTTAACCCCAAAAAGCCCACAATATCCGGCGCAAGTGCGAACAAAATATTTGCAACTGCAGTCATTAAAAGAGCGGTCGGGAAAAATTTTCTTACATCAGACCCGTCTGCCAGAACTCCGTTGACGAATTTTCCTATACCGTAAGTCAGATACAAAGAACTGCCCAAAAGTCCGAGTTCGGTTGCTGAATATCCGAATTCATCCATAATTCCCGGCAAAGCAACCGCAATATTTTTCTTACACAAATAAAAAACCGTGTATCCGATAAAACATGCATAAAAAATTCTGAGCCGCCAGTGCGAATACATTGACTTTACTTCGGCCTCATCCGCAATAACTGGTTTTGCGGGAGGTTCTTTAAAAAATTCTTTTAATCCCATACTACTTATTCCTTATAATTTGTATATTTCTGGTTTCCGTCAATTCCTGACGGGCATTTTTTATAATGTCGCGTTTTTCTTCATCAATACCGTGCCCGCAGACAAGCCGGTCAATAAATCCGGTATTCAGCTTGACCGCTTTTTCAAAAGCGCCGAGTTCATCAAGCACATCCTTGATTTCCGCAAGATCGTAGCCGAATGTCTGTTTTGAATTGTAGGTTAAAATATCACCTGTCGGGGAAGTTATAGGCACTCCGCCCTGTTCAAAATACAATTTAAAAACTGATTTCAAATCCTGCAGTTCGGATTGCAGAGTATTTACCGTTTGTTGTATTCTCAAAAATCTTTCAAAAAGATATTCGACATTATCAAGCTGTTTAACTTCCCAATCATACTTTTGCAAATACAATTTTTTCAATTTCGGATAAGCAAGCGCGAGCCCCATAGTATCAGCCATTGCTCTGTGGTGATTGGACAAATCCACATTAAACTTTTGAGTCAATGCCTCAAGCCCGTGAGATTCAAGTTCCGGATAAACCTCTTTAAACATCTGTTGTGTATCAACTCTCGGATTGGTTAGTTCTTTTCCGCAAACTCTCAGACTTGCTTCATTCAAAAACATATAATCAAAGATTGCATTGTGCGCCACAATGGGGTAATCGCCGATAAATTCAAGGATTTTCGGCATAACTTCTTCTTCAGACGGGGCATCTTCAACCATTTCGGGCGTAATCCCGTGGATTGCCATGCTTGATTTTCTGATGTGCTGGTGAGGGTTAATAAGAGTTTGGAATTCATCTTTAATCTTGCCGTTTTCAAGTCTTACGGCAGCAAATTCCACCATCTTCTCCCTTGTATAATCAAGTCCGGTAGTTTCGGTATCCAGAACTATTTCAATTATTTTTTTTCTTGGCATTTTGTTATCCTGTTGCAATCTATTAAGATAATAGCACAAAAAAAAAATCTGTGATAGAATAGCGCATGTAAAAAGTGAAAAGGAGAAGTTATGTCAAACGCAATAGAAATCAATGACGCTTCATTTGAGCAGGAAGTATTAAACTCCGAAAAACCTGTTGTAGTAGACTTTTGGGCACCGTGGTGCGGCCCTTGCAGAAAACTCGGCCCAATTTTGGACGAAGTTTCACAGGAACTCGGCGACAGAGTTAAAGTTGTAAAAGTTAACACTGACGAAAACTTAAAAACCGCGCAGGATTATTCAATCAGCGGACTTCCGAGCCTTCTGGTATTCAAAGGCGGCAAAGCGGTTGAAAGACTTGTCGGTTTAATGCCAAAATCAACAATACTTTCAAACGTCGAAAAACATTTGTAAAAGCAGTGAGCAATCACTGCTTTTTATTATTCAATAATCCGGCAAAAGCAAGTGCCGTAAAATTCATATAAGGCATTAAAAAGTACTGCTCGGACACCGCCTGCACAAGACTTACAATAATAAGTATCAAAAGCGGCAGATTTTTTTTGAGATAAGTTTTTCTGATTAAAAGCGCAAACCCTGTTATAAATAATAAAAAAGCTATCACTCCGTAACGTATAAACAAAATTCCGTATAAGTTAGCCATAATCTGCATATCGCACCGGATGCGAAAAAGGCTGCCGAAAAGCGTAACCGGATATTCCGTCATGCAGAAACACACGTTGCGAAGCCTGTACGACATAAATTCATCCAGCGAAAGCGCAAAAGGTATTCCGAGGCAATAGAGCTTTGCAGCAATAAACGAAAGCACCGGACACAAAACAAGCATTGAATTTGCAAGAATAAAGTATATTTTTAACCGGTTTTTAAGCAGAAATTTTGTAAGGTTTACAAGTATAACCAACAGAACCAGCAAGATTGCACTTGTGCGCGAATTTGCAAAAAAAGTAACAAGACAAAATGCCGCGAACAAAAACAGATTATCCTTTGCGCCGAAATCTTTCCACCTCAAATAAACCAGCGCCATACAAACCTGCAAAATATACGCAGAAAAAATATTCGGATCCATAAAACCGAAAGAATAACGGTCAAGCCATCCTAACCTTGCAAAAACAATATTCGGACAAACCCCCGCCGCCGTCAGGCTCAATATTATGACAAGCGCCGCTGAATTAAATACCAGAACCGTTTTCGTTATATCTTTAAAACTTATCGGCGGCACCGCAAGTAAAATCAACCAGCAATAAAAAAACTCCGCCCTGTGCGTATGCTCTGCCGAAACCCACACTAAAACGGTAATCACAATGTGCAAAATAGCTTTTTTAAACGAATAGGTTCCGTATAAAAAGATGTTAGATACCATACAAACGACAAATAACATCCCAAATAACAAAGAATTAATCTTAAAGTCAAAGGCAGTCCAATAAGACAACCCCATCATCCCGATAACCGTATACAACGGAATGAATAAATAATACGGATTTGCCTTTTTTAAACTGCCTGACTCAAACATATTGCTTAATCGCACTTATTAGGATTATTATTCGGATTATCAGGGTCGTACACACCATCAACATATACACAACTACATTGAGAATCAGCGCAAACAGAGCATGAAGTCCCGTCCCATTTCATTTCGTGCGGCTGCGGAGGATTAAGTGCCCAGCACTCCTCTGCAGTTAAACATCCGCCGGGGTTTTCAATACTGCATTCGCCTTTATCCGCGGCAGCTAACTCACTGCTCACATCCGCAACTTTTGTGCCGTCACCGCTCACTCTGAATTTGCGCAAATCCTTTTGCACGGTATTCGGGTTTGAAGTGTTATTCACGTCAACAACTATATCAATTATTGAAGTATTTTCATTTGCAATCAACCCATAGACAGCTCCGTCACCCGTCATAAACGCATACTTTACATCAGTCCATTTAAAAGGCGAAAGCTGATCACTGTCAGTAATCGCATAATTTTCGGGCAAAGTGTCCAAATCCAGACCGCCTGCCGAATCCGTCAAAATCTTAAATGCCGTTTTATGTTCAACGGAAACACAATTTTCATCATCAAAATTGTTACAATTCGTAATCAGCGGAAGATCCGCAATTCTCAAACTGCCGCCCTGATTTGCAAGCATGAGCCTGTAACCGTTAACAAGCACCGCAGCAGCTTTTTTAGCTTGAGTTTCAAGCCTTCTGTCAGTAATATTGCTGAACAAAGTCGGAAGCGAAATTGCGGCGACAATACCCACAATCGCAAGTGTAATCAAGAGTTCAGCCAGGGTAAAACCGGTTAAATTAAAGCCTTGAGGAAGCGACCCCCCCCCGAGGGGTGTAAACCCGCACTATGACTGCATTTCGACATTTTTGTTTCTCCTTTTCTTTTGTCAATCTACCGGATTTTATAATAACATCCCGAATTTAAAATTTCAAACTTGTTACAATACGTAACAAACCCTTCAAAACCTTAAAGTTTACGCATATTTTTACCGATATTCAAATTAAAGGAAAGGGTACACATGGTTCTTAAGATATCAGAATTAAGACAGAAATACGGTCTTACTCCGTCTTTTGAAACAGAAGACGAAGCACTTGCATATCATGACGAACAACAGGCTGCCTATGAGGAACGTGTCAACGCAAAAGTTGAAGAACTCAAGGCAATGTACAATTCCGACAAAACAAAATACGAAAAATTCAAAAACTTTACCGAAGAAGAATGGATAAGCTACGCAAAAGTCTGCTTAAAAGAAAACACGGCAAGACAAACAAAATATGATTATTACGGTTTACCATCAATAGATAAAAACCCTGAAAACGCTCAGTGGGCTGAATTTACCTATGAAGAAATTCTTCAGATGGAATCAACCGGTGTACTAATTCCTGATGAAGTGCTTGCATGGGCTCACTCCATGCAGGATAGTGATGTGACTGCTTATGAAATAAACGAAGACCCGAACGCCGCTGAAGAAACCGAAGAAACCGGCGAAAACTCGGAAAATTCCGAACTGGAAAAAATGCAGAAAAAAACTCTGACTTTGAGCAACAAATCTGAACAAAACGAAGCTCAAATGACGCAGAAGTTTACCGAGTTTGAAGAAATCGCAAAAAAAGCCGAACAGGTCAAACGGGAACAGGAAACCACCAAAAAAGATTCTTTGAAACAAATTGAAGATCTTACAAAAGAGTGGGAAGAAATTTCAACCAAAGTTAAAAACGGTCAAAAATTAACCGATGCCGAACAAAACCGTTACAAAGAATTAGGTTCAATGCTCAACGGCAAAGACGGCGAACTTATGACCGATCTTCAGGCATCAACAGACGATTTGCAGGACTTAATCAATTCAATGGACGGCTTGAGCGAACAGATTAAAGAAGGCGTCCGCCTCGGTGATGAAACAATCGACATGGCAGAACAGCTTGCAAATTACGAAAAAGGCTACAGCACCAAAAACGTAGACCCTGAAATTACCGCAAACGTAACCACCGGCGATATTAAATCTATACTTGACGGCGCAAAAGGCCAGGATATCGCAAAAGAAGCACTCAACAACGGCAACAACTTAATAGAATTTTCAAATACCTTAAGCAACCAGTTAATGATGAACCAGTACGCATCATTGTACGACTTTGCGGAAATTTTCACGCAAACTTCAAACGAAACAATAGGAAACACAAAAGAAGTTCTCGGCGACGACTTCAACAAAACCACCGAAGAACTCAACGAACAGGTTGACGCTCTGCCCGACATGAACAATGCGGAAAAAGACAAGCTCAATCTGGAACAAAAAGGTGTAGGATTAATCGGTCAGGCTTTGTACTTTGCAGGCAAAAGTTCGGCAGAAAGCCTTCATTCCGTTGTATCCATGGCAGAACTCGGAATTATGCAAAAACAGAGCGAAAAGGAACAGGAACAGAGCCAGAACCTTACAGACAGAGTTGTAAGCGAAATGGCTTCAAAACAGGAAGAAGCAGACAGATTAACCGAAAAGAAAGAAAAAGCTGAAGAGAAAAAACAGGCAAGCAATGACATTCAAAAATCCGTCACCAGCATTGAAGATGCCGAAGAACTAAAAAACGCCTCCGAAGAAAACGATTCTGACGAAGAATTTACCGAAAAAGACCAGCAGACACTTAACAGATTGAACAACGAACTTCAAACTATCGGAAACTTCAGCCAGCAAAAATTGTATCAATCTTTGTCAAAAATTGACGGTCTTGAACAGCTTTTACAAACCAAACCGCTTGACGGCGCAAATGCTGTAAATTACGGCGAAATCGCAGAACAGACAGGTCTTGAACTTATGTCTAAAACTCCGCCGATTTACTTCTTCATGTATATCTTCATGATAGGTGCAATGGCTTATGCAAGCGGCGCAGGCGCACAAAAATTAGGCAAAGTAAACAACGAAGTTTTTGAAGAAACCGGCAATATAACAACCACCGGAAAATCTTCAGTAGGCCAGAACCAGATTTCAATTCAGGATACAACAAAAGTTGAAGCAATCAATATAGTATCCGCAGGCCAGGGCGAAAATAATTCCGCCAAGAACGGCAACAATGAAGCTACAGAAAACGCTAAAAATAATTCCGAAGTAAATAAATCCGACGACAGCGCCGAAACAAATTCAATTGAACAAAATACCACACAAGAAAATATTCAAACAGTCGAAGAAAACAAAGATGCGCAGGACACTTTAACTGTCGGCACAAGCAAAGAAGAAGCCGAAATTGTTAACGAAACAACAAAAGAAGCCGCAAAAGATGAAACACCTGAAAACGGTACAACAACAGGTGCTGCAGCTCCTGCTGCCGTTAACAAAAACACCGGTAAAGAAAAAGCAGACAAAGAAGAAGAAATGTCAACCGACGATGCGGAAAAAAATGTTGACAGTCTGCAAAGCAAAACCGAAGAAGAAAACGAAGATTCTTTAGAGAAAAAAGCAGAAGGCAAAAAAACAGAACAACAGCTTGAAAAAGAAATGAAAGCTGTTAAGAAAAACATTGAAAAAGACCAGAAAGAAATGGAAAAAATCGCTAAAGAATCCCAGAAAATTATTCAGGAAAAACAACAGCTTGCGGAAGAATTTGAAGTATTAAACGCACAGAACGCCGAAATTATAGCCCGTCAGGAATCTTCACAAAATGCAGCTCCTGCACCGGCTCAAGGTGCTCAGCAGGGCGGTTTGCTCTCCGGAAGCGTTCAGCAAAATGACATGGCGGTTTCAGGCGATGATACTTCAACCCTTGAAACTAACCAGTCAAGAATTGTAACCATTTCTTCCAGATTTACCGCTCTTGATAAAAAATTAAACGTAAATCAAACCAAAGTAAGAAGCCTCGGTTCAACAACAAGAAAACGTAACAAAACATTTGAAAAACTCGCAAGAGAAAAAGAAAAAATTGTTAAAGAACACCAGAAAGCAGAACAGAAAAAACAGGCTACGGTTCAAAAATCTCTGTCAATAACAAGCATAATTAACAACCTGTTTTCTATCACAATGTCCGTAGGTACAATCTTAGCCGCAATCCCCTGGACAGCTGCTCTCGGTGCAACAATGATAACAATCGGTACTTACGGTATGCTTGCATGTTCTGTTTTGAAATCAACCATCTTGATGGCAAACGGAAACTTTGAACAGGCATTTATGACACTCGGTATGGCAGCAATTCAGATTGCAACATCATTTATTCCTGGTGTCGGCGCAGCCTCCGGTGCGGCAACAACAGCACTTTCAACCACAACACAGGTTATCGGAGCAGGTTTGAGTATCGTAAGCGCCGCAGCCGATACTGCAGCTCAAGGCCAAACCCTTGCAGGCAAAGAACAGAGCGGATGGCTGAATACAGTTTCGCAAGTTGCAGGTGCAGCATCAGTATTAACCAACGTTGCAGGCGGTTTTGCAAACGGTAAACAGGTTAAACTTGACGCCGCAGGCAAACCGATTACCGATGCAGCAGGCAAAGCCGTTGTTGAAACAACAAAATCAGCTTTCGCAAAAGCAGGAACCTTCGGTAAAGTTACCCAAATCGCTCAGGCTGTAGGTTCTGCCGCAAGCACAACCGCGCAAATCAGCTCGCTTATTAAACAGGCTAACGGCGAAGCTCCGGGCAAATTTGAAAATATCTTGAACACAATCGGGTTCTCTATTTCCGCTGCAGCTTCCGTAAGCCAGATCGGTATGAAAATCCATGATGCAGCAAAAAATAAACAGGATACAACAAGATCCAACGAAAAACAGGCTGACGAAGTAAAAGACGACAACAAAGATACCAAAAAAGCCGACAAAACCGACAAAACTGACAAGACAGATAAAACTGATAAAGCTGATAAAACAGAAGAAAACGATAATCAGGCAAGCGACGAAACAACAATCGCCGCAGAAACTTCCGTTCCGGAAGAAACCGAAATGAGCGCCGAAATTGAAGAAACAATAGCTAAAGCAGAAGAAGCTGTCGAAACCCCTGAATCAACTATCGACGCTGAAACAGAAAAACAAATTAAAGATGCTCAATCAAGCGAAACTTCTCAAAAAGCAGATGAAGAAATCGAAGCTGCACGTTCTGCAGAAAATGAAGAACAGATTGAACAAACAGACAAAGTTCAAAAAGATAATGTTGATGAACAGCAGAATGAAACTCAAACAGCTGAAGACAAAGATAACGAAATTGAAGCCGCTGCCAAAACAGATGAACAATCCGAACAGGAACTTTCACGCAAAGAGCGCCGCGAAGCAAGAAGAGTTGAACGCGCCGAAAGAAGAGCTGAAAGAAAAGCCGCAAGAGAAGCTGATAAAATGGTTAACGGAGCAGAACCGGAAACAGCTCAACCGGAAGAAGAATTAGACCCCTTCACAAGTGAAGGTGCAATCGAAATGGCTAAAAAAGACGGCAGCTACAAAACCGTAAAACAAACCATCGGCGAAGGCGGAGTTATCATTGAAGAAAATATCGACATAACCTTTAATGAAGCTACCGGAGAATTCAGCTACAACGGCAAAACTTATTCACAGGATGAACTGGCAAAAGCACTTGAACCCGTATTTGCTTCCCCTGAAGATAAAATGGGCTCATTTGAAGATGCCGTAAATGAATTGTTCGGCGATGATGACTTAATGAATGATTTACGATCTGCACAAAATACCGAAAACAATCCGGCTCAGGCTCAAGAAACCGTAGAAGAAGCCGAACAGAATATTTCAAACGCCGAAGAAATTATTGCGGAAGTTTCTTCAACTCCCGATGACGCCGCAGCACAAGAAATTATTGCTCAGGCTGAACAGGGTATAGCAGAAGCCGAAACCGTTATCAATGAAGCCGCAGCAAACGAAACTCCGGTTGAAGAAATTCCGGCTGCAAATGTTAATAATGAAACCGGAACTGTTGATTCTCAGGAAAACCCTGAAACGGTTGAAATTGAAGCCTCTGCAGAAACAGGCAATCAGTCAGAACAAAATCCGGCAAAAGAAGCACAAAAAACTGAAATGCAAGAAGCTGAAGACGCCGACCTTGCAGACCTTGAAGAAATTGCAGACGCACTCGGCGAAGATGCGGACATCTCAAATATCGACAAAATTGAAGATAAACTTGATTCAACAATGACTGACGAAATGAAAGCCAAAATGGATGAAGAAATGAAAAGAGCTCTTACTCCGGAACAAGGCGAAATCCAAAGACCCGAAACCACTTCCGAAGCAGAACAGGCAGCTCTTAAAAAACAAGCAAGACAAGAAAAAATGGACAAAATTATGGATATCAGTTCTTCAGTTCTCAGTGCAGGTTCTCAGGCATTTCAGGCTTATACCGCTATCAAAGGCCTCACAGCAACCGAACAAACCGAAGAAAGAAATGTTTTGCATCTGTCAAATATGAAAAAAGGCAAATCCTTAATCAGAAAAATCAAAACACGCAGAGCAGCATTATACGGATATACACAGTCATAAAAAAACGGGTTTTAAAAACCCGTTTTTAGTAATCTTCAACCGCTGAATCTTCATCATCTTTCAGCGAGGACAAATCCTGATGGGTTGTCACATCAAAATCCTCCGGAAGCAAATCGTCCTCCGGCCAAATAGTGTCGTCATCATATCTTGAAGCATGGAGATTATATGACGATGTCAAATCCGAATTGCTCAAATTTGTTTCGGAAAAAATACATCCCGCCAAATCGCAATCCGTAAAATTGCAATAAGTCATTTCAGCATAACTGCAATCAGCACCGGTCATCAAACTTTCGGTGAAATCACATTCCAAAACTCCGGCTCTTGTAAAATCAACCGAAGTCAAATCCGCATTTGTAAAATTAACAAATGATAAACTGCAATCTGCAAACGAACTTGAATTTAAGTCTGCATCCGAAAAATCAATCTCCCGCAACACTATTCCCGAAAAATCAACCTCGCTTAAGTCAACTTCTTCCTGATCCTTTTTCCACTCATTGAATTTGTCGGGATTTTTCTTTAACAATTCCACTAATTCTTCTTTTGTATAATCTATCATTCTGTTCTCCTTAATTTTCAATTAAATCCATCTGTATTGCCAGCAAAACCGCTTGAGTCCTGTTTGTTACCTTTAGTTTCTTAAAGATACTGTTCATGTGGCTTTTAACGGTAACTTCGCTTAGCACTAATTTTTCAGCTATTTCTTTATTATTAGCACCTTTTGCGGCCATTTTCAAGACTTCTTTTTCGCGGGCCGTAAGCGCCTCAAACCGCTCATCTGAAACGAACGGCAAATCTTTGGGTAAAACTTCTCTGGATGAGCGTCTTGTACGTCTTAGAACCGCTTCCATTCTGGCGAGAAGGTTCTGGAGTAAAAACGGTTTTATAATATAATCATCAGCACCGTTTTTTAATCCGGCAATCATTTTTTGTTCTTCATCGACCGCCGTAATCATTATAACAGGAACATCTTTTGTTGCAACATTTTTTCTTATTTCTTTTAAGGTATCCCATCCGTTCATATTCGGCATCATAACATCCAGAAGAATTATGTCGAAATTGTTGTGTTCAAGAATTTTCAATGCCTGCACACCGTCCTGCGCCGTATGCACTTCATACCCGTAATGGGGAAGTGCATCTTTCAAATATTTAGGGTTATCGTCAACTAACAATACAGTTGTCATAAAATCCTCTAAACAATTTTATTTTTAAGTGCTTTCAAAGCTGCCTGCAATCTGTCTTCAACCTCAAGTTTCTGCAAGATGTTTGCGACATGGGCTTTTGTAGTGTTAATACTTATCACAAGCATCTGGGCTATTTCCATATTGCTGTAGCCTTCGGTCATAAGTTTCAATATCTGAGCTTCTCTCGTGGTTAAATCGTAATTTTTACGGTTGTCGCCGGTATCAAAATTCGGGGTGCTGGCACTTGCTTTAAGAACAATATGGGCTACACTCGGATCAAACCAAGCAGCCCCGTCGGCAACCGATTGAACAACCTGAACAAGCCGCTGGGGGTTGATTTCTTTTGAACAGTACGCATTAGCACCGGCTTTAAGACTGTTCAATACTTCTTTTTCATCATTGTGGGATGTAAGCATGATTATTTTTACATCTTTATTTGAAGAACGAATTTGTTTTGTTGCATCAATTCCGTTCATTTTCGGAAGTCCGAGATCCATAATTATTATATCAATATGGTTCTTATTGAAAATATCAATGGCGGCTTCGGCAGAATCTGCCTCAAAAATCTCACCTATGTAATCCACACCTTCAAAAGTTGTTTTCAAACCGAAACGTGTGAGTTCATGATCTTCTACAATAAGGATATTTTGTTTCATATACTCAGTTCCTCCTTTGCCGGCGTATAATCGGGATTCAGCATAAGGCTTTTTCTGAAACTTCTTTTTGCATCGCCTGCCAAACCTTTATTCTTATAAACCAATCCTTGATAATAATAATATCTAAAATCGTTTTCGTCAATATATTTTGCAATTGCAAGGTATTTAGAAGCGGAATCGGGTTTATTTTTTTCGATTTCCGTTCTTGCCAGATCAATCCAGCCGTCTTTAAATTGCATATTAATAGCGACGGATTTTTTCAGATAAGGAACTTCCCTGCTTTTATCAAGCAAAGCCGTTTGATAGTAGGCCTCATAGCAGTCTGAACTGTTTTTCAAAATTTTTGAATAAAGTTCTGCGGCTTTTTTATTATTACCCAGCTTTTGATAAGTTTTAGCGGCGCGAATTTCCGGTGTATAGGAGGTCTTATCGTGAGATGCGGCATCTTGATAATATTTCAAAGCGGTTTTGTAATCATTATTTTTAAAAGACAAATCACCGAGAACAAGCAGCGCAACCGGATTTGACCTATCTAATTTGTAAGCCTTTTCAGCATTATCGCCTGCCTTTTCGTATTCTTTCAAGTCATAATAAACTCTTGAGAGCAGCGCATAGACATTTTTGTTATTGCTTTTTTTGGTATTAAAAGCTGTTTGCAGGGTTCGCATTGCTTTATTCAGCTCATTCTCGTAATAGAAATAGTATGCGAGATGATATTTCTTATCAAATTCATTTTTCTGAGTTTTATAAAGGGTATATTCTTCAATTGAATTAATTTTTCTTTGGAAATCAAAAGTCAAAAGCGGGCGGGATTTAATTTCCTGAACAACTTTCAGCGCATTTTTCGGATTTTTGGACTGTGCAAGGATTTCCGCTTTCAATTTTTTGTAATTAAGATTTGCGGAATTTTTTGCGATTGCCGAGTTAATATATTTTTCGGCCTCTGTAATATTATTTGATTTAAAGTACCCGAGTGCGGCAATATAATTTGCATAATCATATTTTTCAAGAAGAGGTGTATTTTTAACCAACTCTGCGGTAACTTCTCTGGACTGGTCATTGTATACTATATTTGAAAACATTTCGGCCAGATAAATTTCATCATCAACGGATAATTTTACGGCCGGAAAATAGAACCGCTTCACATCTTCCTGCAGCATATAAGAAATATCTTCATCAACCGTTTTGGACATAGCAAGCTCTGACAGATTAAACAATCCTAAATCCGCCATTTTTTCAGACATTTGAAGATACACATAATCCTGCGGCGAAACACTTTCAATAAGCACCCTAAAATCCGCATAAGATGACTTCACGTTACTCTGTATAAACCTGTTCAGGGCAATTGCATACTGGTTATGAATGTCATTTTTAGTTAAAGTCGCCTTTTGAGGTGCGTAAAAGACATCCTTTATAACGGGCAGCGGCTGTTCCAGCGGGTTTGCCGGCTTTAAAAAGTCATTAATGTTTACGGCACAAGCGCTCAAGGAACATGCCGGAAGCATAACTATTAAACTAAGCCATTTTTTTATCATTAAACCTCATTGCCCGAATAATAGTGATTGAACAAATCAACTATGTGCTTATTTTCGGAATTTTCATCATTAATAAAGTTATATATATCAAGAAGATTGTAATGACTCAAAAGTTCCCTGTCTTCGTCTTTAAAAACAATATGGCTTTCGGTCAAAAATACGTTTATTATTTTATCAAGCGAAATTGCAAGGAACACATCAACAATATTTTTGTCAAAATGCGAACCTGAATCATTAATCAATATTCTGATAACGTTTGCAATCGGCATTTTGTCACGGTAGTGCCTGCGGGAGGTTATAGCGTCAAACACATCCGAAACAGCAAGTATACGGCCTCCGTAAGGGATATTTTCGCCGCTCAAATGTCTGTAATATCCGGTTCCGTCCCATTTTTCGTGGTGGGAGCAGGCTATATCGGTTATTAATTTGAAATCATCAGACATGTGGATTTTTTCAAGAATGTCGTGAGTAATTTTAACATGCTGCTGGATATGAGCGTATTCTTCCGGAGTAAGTTTTCCTTCTTTTTGGAGAACCGCATCGCGGATGCCGATTTTGCCGATGTCATGCAATATGGCGGCTTTTTCGATAATTTCTTTATCATGCGGATCCATATTAAGCGCATTAACAATAAGCATTGCATACAATTTGACTCTGCTTGAATGACCTGCGGTAATCTTATCACGTGCATCAATAGAGGTTGCAAGCGTATCAATGAAACTTTCAAACAGCTGCTTTTGTTCCTTATAAAGTTCTTTCTGCTGTTCAAAAAGCTGGGCATTTTCAAGCGCGATACTTGCACTGCCGCCGATTGCCACCAGAAGATCTTCATCGTTTTTGGTAAACACGCCGTCCAGTTTATTCAAAACCTGAAATGCACCGATTATTTCCTGATTATTGTTTTTAATCGGCATGCAAAGAATTGATTTTGTATGATAACCTGATTTGCTGTCAACATCTTTATTAAATCTCGGATCGCTGTAGGCATCTGCGATGTTAACGCTTTCGCCGGTTTTCACAACATAACCGGCAAGCCCTTTATCGGCAGGGAACCTTATTTCCTGACTTTCCATACCAAGAGCTACTTTTGACCAGAGTTCATCTTTTTCTTTGTCCAGAATGAATACGGTGCATCTGTCTGCCTGAATTGCGTTTTTTGTTTCTTCGGCAATAACTTTTAAAAGGACATTAATATCAGTCAAAGCGGTTATTGAACGGCCGATTTTAACCAGCGAAACAAGCGGATCGCTTTTCATCGGAAGCGAAAACTCCATACCGCTTTGAACCTGATTAATTCTTGCGTTAATATAATCTGACATCAAAAATTCATCATCAATCTCCGCAAAAGTTTTTGCGTTATTGTAATGCAAAAGCGCAACGTCCGAATTATGTTCGTCAAAATTTATATTCCCCTGAACAATTTCTGCAAAAAGTCTTGCGGTATTGCTTTTGGAATACTCTGCCATATAAACCGCATCTTCAATTGTTTGCAGAACCGATTTATACGTATTTTTATCCAAAAAATACGATGTCATGGCCGCAAGGCTCATACATACCGAAATATATCCGGATGTTTTAAGCGCGGTAAATTTTTTCTGCGCTCCTATAAAATTTTCCTTTGCAAATTCAAAATTCTTATCATTGAGCGCATCAAGCCCTTTTCTGATAAGATCTTTCCCTTCTAAAACCAGTTGAGTATCTAAAACTTCAGTCATTTATCACCTTTTTTTATCATTGTACACTATTTTTGAAAATTTTTCAAAAATAGTTACAATTCCGCAAAAATAATTTAATTATATGATGAAAAAAACACCTGATATGGTAATATTCAAAAAAAGGCGAGGTAAGTGTTATGTCTGAAAATTTTGAAATAATAAAATGTCCTGCATGCCAGAAAGAAATGACAAAAGTTTTTGTACCTTCAGAAGGCGTAAACGTAGATATATGTCTTGACGGATGCGGCGGAATATATTTTGATAACAGAGAATTCAAATACTTTGACGAACAGGATGAAAACATAGAAGAAATTATTAAAGCGGTTGAAGGCAAAACTTTTAACAAAGTTGACGGAAGTTTACCCAGAACCTGTCCGGTATGCGGCGCAAGAATGGTCAAAAACTATGCAAGCGTGAAAAAAGAAGTTCAAATTGATGAATGCTATTCCTGCGGCGGAAAATTTTTAGACCACGGCGAACTTGAAAAAATCAGAGCGCAATATGCAACCGAAGAAGAAAGAAGCGCCGATATAATGAAAGAGGTTTATGACACGGTAGGAGTCGAAATCAAACGGCTTGAACAAGAAAACGCCGAACTGCGCGCAAAACGCTCATGGATGAAAAAATTATTTGACAAAATGATTTACGGTTAATTTTTAAACCGCTCAATCTTTTCCGGACTGTCGCTTTCAAAGTAAATTCTCAAAAGCGGTTCTGTTCCGCTCGGTCTTACCAGAACCCAGCTTGCATTATCTTCCAGATAAAGTTTAACCCCGTCTTTAAAATCTTTTTTGATAATTTTCATGTCCGCAAAATCTTCCGTGTTTTTAAATTTATCAATAATTTTTTCGATTTCTTCACGCGAATTGAGTTTCAAATCGACCCTGTCATTATAGAATTTGCATCCGGCAAGTTTTGAAACTTCATTTTGCAATTCAACAAGCGTTTTGTTTTCATAAGCCATTGCCTCAAGCACAAGAAGGTTTGCAAGTATGCCGTCTTTTTCCGGAATATGTCCGCGGATACTCAACCCGCCTGATTCTTCTCCGCCAATAACCGGATTGAATTTTCTCATCGCTTCTCCGACATGTTTGAACCCGACGGCTGTTTCAATAACTTCAACACCGCATTTTTCGGCAATTTTGTCGAGAAGCAGACTTGCGCCGACCGTTTTTACAAGACAACCGTCCATATTTTTGTGTTTTTTCAGATGTAACAGTAATATTGCAATAATCTCATTTGGAGTAACATATTCGCCGTTTTCGTTTATAACCCCGAACCTGTCGCCGTCGCCGTCGTTTGCAAAACCAGCAGAGTCAGGAGTTTTTTTGACTAAATCAATTAAATCCCCGAGAAATTGCGGTTTAGGTTCGGGCATTCCGCCGCCGAAATTGACGTCGTGCCGCATGTGAATACTGTTGAATTTTATCTCTTCATCAGATAAAAGCCTGTCAAAATATCCGATTGTTGCTGAATACAAACCGTCAAAAACAATATTTTTATTCAAATTTCTTATTTTTTCAAAATCAATTAAAGATTTAATATGTTCAAAATAAGCCGGAGCAAAATCAAATTCTTTAACCGAGCCGTGCGATTTTGAGGTAAACTCCGCCCCGAGATTAGATACTATTTCATCGGTAATATCGCTTGTTGCAGGGCCTGCGTAATCGGGAATAAATTTTATACCGAGGTATTCCGGCGGATTGTGCGAAGCTGTAAACATTATTGCGCACGCATCTTTTATTTTTGCATTATAAGCAAGAACAGGCGTCGGAACCACTTTTTTGCCGTACAAAACATTAAATCCCAATTCTGCCAGAATTTCCGCACATTGACGTGAAAATTTATCCGCCATGTTTCTGGGATCATAACCTATCAGAATTTTTTTGTAAATTCCGAAATTATCAAAAACATATTTTGCAATCGCCTTTGTAACAATTTCAACGTTTTGCGGATTAAAATCCTGATTAACTATTGCACGCCAGCCGTCAGTTCCGAACTTAATATTTGTCATCATATTTGCCCTTTTAATTCTTTCTGTTATAATTTTAACTGAAATACGGAGTTTAGTAAACATGGAATTTAAAAACGTATTGAATATTGCATACCTCGGTCCCGAAGCATCATTCTCCGAAATGGCGCGCGACGCTTTCTGCGAAAAATACGGCATAAACACTTTCTCAACTCCGTTAAAAACAATTCCGGACGTGATTGACTTTGTGGACAAAAACCCTTTCACTCTGGGCGTTGTGCCCGCCGAAAACTCCATTGACGGTACATTAAGAGCATCTCTTGATTCACTTATGACAACCCAAAATCCGAATATAAAAATTCTGTCCGAAGTTGTCGTACCTATTGAATACTGTCTTTTGTCAAGAACCACCGAATTTTACAGCATAACCGGAATAATCGGAACGCCGTATCTTCTCGGGAAATGTCAGGATTTCATAAAAAAAGAAATGCCGCTGCATTTGAACATTATTGAAAATACAACAATGTCCGAATGCGCAAGAAACCTTGCAAACTATAACCTGACTTACGGCTCCATCGGAAACAGAAAAACCGCCGAAACTTACCACTTGAATATACTCAAAGAAAATATCAACGACGACAAAACAAACCGTACGCGCTATATTTTGATAGGCAACTTTGAAACTCCGGCTACCGGAAACGACAAAACAACCGTGGCATTTGCCGTAAATGATGAACCCGGTGCACTGCTTGAAATTTTGAAAATATTTTTGGAAAATGATATCAATCTTACATATATATCTTCCCAGCCGTCAAAAGACGATATGGAGGAATATATTTTTGTTGTAAACTTCAACGGCCACTGCAAAGAACCGCGGATTGCTGATGTTTTAAACAAAGTAAAATCAAGAACGGTATTCTACAGATTTTTGGGTTCGTACGAAAAAAATCTTTTATAGTTGACGAAATCGCCGTTTCTATGGTATAATTGGTTATTGCCAATTGCTCATATAATTTGCCGGAAAGGTAAAATTATATGACAGAACCATTAATACCCTATACATTTGTTCCCGGTACAAAAGCAAAAGCGCAGGAAGTTAATGCTAACTTTTTGTCACTGGCCGAACAAGTTCAAAATGTTCAATCTTCGGCAACGTCACAGGTAGAAGAACTTGAAACCTCTATTAACGCTCAAATTGACGAAGTTGAAGAAAATATCGCGCAGAATTACTCCGAAAAAAATTTGGCCAATACCGGTATGATAACAAACACCATACTGGAAGCGCCTAACGGTGTAATTTCGTATGAAGGCGGAATAATTACCGTAAAAGCCGGAGTCAAAGTGCTTATGCCAAACGGCAGAAGTGATGACGGCAAAATGCAAAATGTTGAGTATACAACTACAGAAGCCGTTCAAAAAACTTTTAACAATATGGCAAACCAGGGTACAACGCTATTTTTGAATAATGACGGAACTATTGATTCTATTTCACGCGGTAATATTTTCTATAAAAACGTAACACCGTCTACAACCAGCGAAAATGTGCGCTGGTATAATACCGATGAAAACAAATGGTATAAGTACAATACAACAGAATCCGAATGGAATCAAATAGTTACAGCTCCTATTGCCGTTGCAGACTGGAATGCAAACAGTGCCGTAACATCACTCACCGCAAGCCGGCCGCTTAATCTTGTAAAATTTTCCGATTTGCAAAATTTTTACACAATAAGAGGCATCCTTCCGCGTGATCTGGATTATGTAATTGCAAGATACCAGAACGGCTGGAGCTTTTATACACTTTACAAATCAGGCTGGGTAAGGCAAGGCGGATATATAACCGGCAACGGCGCCGCAAACGTAAACTTTTTCTACTCGCTTGGCGCTGCAGGTTATCACATTTCAGTTGCAAGGGTTTCAGGCGGAGGAACAACCTCCAATGTTCCGGTCTGGATACGCGCCATACAGCCGACTTACATCCAGTTATACTCATCAGGTGATACCGGCAAAGTCTGGTGCACAGAAGGTTACACAACAATAGGAGAATACTAGATATGAAATTATTACAAAAACCATATACACACAACCAATATGTTGCTTTTGTCGAAGAATGCAACAGCGACGGAAAAATAAGAATAGAAGTCCATGACGGAAACGCTTACGGAATGTACGATTACGAAGTTTTTGAAAACGGCGAAGTCATAGACTTGCGCAACACGCCGGAATATCAGGCGGAACAGAGCGCAATGGAAAAACAGATGCAGACGGAACAGCTTCAATCACAACTTGCGGAAATCGACCAAAAACGCATCCGTGCCGTGTGCGAACCTGACGGAGTCCGCGACGACGGAACAACATGGCTTGAATACTACAATTCGCAGGCTGCGGCAATTCGTGCCCAACTGAATAACTTATAATCTTTTTTATTCATAATTTTTCTCTTGAGCCGTTAATTACGGCTCTTTTTTTATGTTTCTGTTATAATTGAAGAAGAAGAGGAAAAAGTTATGGTTGAAATAAGAGAAGAATTTATAGAACAGGCAAAGAAACTGTCACGCGGCGCAGAAGTTTTGCCGGGCGGAATTGAAGAGTTAGCGGTAAAATTGCAGCACGCAAAAGACACAAACACACCTTTGCGCGTAAAACTCGGCATGGATCCGACACGTCCGGATTTACATCTCGGACATACCGTAGTTATGCGTAAACTCCGTGAATTTCAAAAACTCGGACATCAGGTAGTCTTAATTGTCGGCGGCGCAACCGCAATGGTCGGAGATCCTTCGGGAAAATCCGAAACCAGACCTTCTTTAACAAAAGAACAGGTTGAAGAAAACGCAAAATCATATTTTGAACAGATGTCAAAGGTTGTTGATGTTGAAAAAGCCGAGGTGGTAAATAACGCTGACTGGCTTCACAAAATGAGCTTTACCGACCTTTTGAAACTTGCCGCGCAAATGACTGTTGCGCAGATGATGACACGTGATGATTTTGCCAAAAGATATGCCGAAGGCAGACCTATTTCGGTTCATGAATTTTTCTATCCTTTAATGCAGGCTTATGATTCCGTCGTAATAGATGCCGATATCGAACTCGGCGGAACCGATCAAAGATTCAACACCCTTCTCGGACGCCAGATTCAGGAAGCGTACGGCAAAAAATATCCCCAGATGGTTATTTTGCTTCCGTTAATCGAAGGCACCGACGGACTTGTTAAAATGTCAAAAACTTATCCCGAACACTGTATTTCACTCACTGACAGCGCAAAAGATATGTTCGGCAAATTGATGAGTATTCCGGATACTTTAATTTTGAAATACTTTACGCTTTTGACAGATGTTTCCGACAGCGAATTAAAAGATATTGAAACGAAACTCAAAGACCAATCGGTTAACCCGAGGGATTTGAAAATGCAGCTTGCACACCTGATTACGGAAGAATACCACGGAAAAGAAGGTGCCGATAAAGCTCAGCAGGAATTCATCAATGTTGTTTCCAATAAAGGAATTCCGGAAGATATTCCCGAAGTAAAAACAGAAAACGGGAAATTGCTGCTTGATCTTTTGTGTGAATTAAATTTTGTTCCGTCACGAAGTGAAGGCAAGCGCCTGATTTTAGGCGGCGGTGTAAAAATTGACGGCGAAAAGATTACCGATATTACTTATACACTAAACTTTGAAAATAGTGTAATATTACAGGCGGGCAAGCGAAAATTTGCAAAACTGGTAAGAAATGTTTAAACTCATAAAACGCGGAATAACAAAAGTAAAAGAAGACATTCAGGTAATTTATGACAAAGACCCTGCAGCGGCCAATATTTTTGAGGTTTTGCTGTGCTATCCGGGACTTCATGCTCTGATTGCCTACAGATTTGCGCACAGACTTTACAAATGGCACATCCCGCTTATTCCCCGAATAATTTCATACATCACAAGAATAATAACCGGAATAGAAATCCATCCGGGAGCAAGAATAGGGCGGAGATTTTTTATAGACCACGGCGAAGGAGTTGTGATAGGCGAAACAACCACAATCGGCGATGATGTTTTGATATACCAGCAGGTAACACTCGGCGGAACCGGAAAAGAACACGGCAAACGCCATCCGAGCCTCGGTAATAACGTGATTGTCGGAGCGGGGGCAAAAATCCTCGGCAATATTAAAATAGGCGATTTTGTACGGGTCGGCGCAGGTTCGGTAGTTGTGGAAGATGTTCCCGAATATTCAACGGTTGTCGGGGTTCCGGGCAGAGTTGTACAAAGAAAAATCCGCGACGAAAACGGAGTTTTGATGCACAACAGAATACCGGATCCGGTCAAATGCGAATTGAACAGATTGAAATATGAAATTCAGGAATTAAAAGAAAAACTCTACGGTGAAGAACACAGATAGTTATTTTATACGCTTTTTATTACTTCCGAATAGGTTTTGAAATGGGTCTTGCATACTTCATTTAATTTTTCGCTTCCGAATTTATTTATGAATTCTTTTGCGGCATCTTTAACCTGCGGGGCACAGCCTTTCGGAAATTTTATTCCGTAAGTATTTTCCATTTCAGCTATTTTTTTGACAAAAGCCGCACGGGCAAGAATTGATGCGGCAGCAACCGCCATATCGCTTTCGGCACGCACCATTTGCTTAAGCTCAATATTTCGTCCGTTTTTCATAAGCGCTGATTTAATGAGGCTTTCATCCCCGAATTTGTCAGACAGTGCATAGTCGCATGCATTATTCTCGCAAATATTTTCAATAACCCTTGCATGTCCCCATGCCAGAAGTTTGTTTAAATTTTTTATTTTCGCATAAAGTTCATTGTATTTTCCGTTTGATATCAAAACAATTGAGTGAACTGCATTAGCGCGGATTGATTTTTCAAGCTCAAGAATTTTTTTATCGGAAATTTTTTTACTGTCTTTTATTCCGAGTTTTTCAAAAAGTTGTTTTGACTTTTCATCAACAAGAACACCCGCTATACAAAGCGGCCCGAAAAAATCGCCTTTTCCTGATTCATCAACTCCGATATGCTTTGTCATCAGTGCAAACTCTCCGGAACTGCCATCGGTATGGGTGAAGGTGCAGGGGTTTTAGGCTGAACCTGAGCCGCCGGTCTTTGCTGCGGAATCGGAGCAACCTGATTGGGAACAGATTGTGCTGAGGGCGAAACCACCTGATTTATGCTTGATTTTACGTTATTAATTACGTCTTTCGGATTAAGTAATGTTTTTTCGGTATTTTCTTCGTCTTCCTGAGTCTGTTCTTCCTCTTCTATCTGTTCGCCGTCTTTGATTATTTTTATATTTGCCGCATTGAGTTTGAAAGGCTGAAGAACAACTTCCGGATAATTAAAATCAAGTTTCCCGTAAGGTTCTGTTGCGACTTTCATAACATCTTTCCAGATAATAGCCGGAACGGTGCCGCCCTGAATGGATCTGCTCATAACAGAATTATCGTCGCTTCCGACCCAGACACCTGTCACAATATTCGGAGTATAGCCGACGAAATAAGCATCTTTATTATCGTCGGTCGTACCGGTTTTGCCTGCCGCGGGTTTTCCGATATTGGCAGCGGCGCCTGTACCGTTTGTGACAACTGTCCTTAGCATTGCGGTCATTTCAGCTGCCGTTCTCAGGCTCAGCTGGTGTGTAACTTTTGTTTTTGGGGCTTTATAAACTACTTTACCGCGGGAAGTTTCAACCCTTTCAATGGCATAAGGCTGAACAACATATCCGCCGTTTGCAAATGCGCCGTATGCTCTTGTAAATTCAAACAATTTAACGCCGTTTGAACCCAGTGCAATTGTATAATCGTACTCAAGCGGTGTTTCAATACCCAGAACCCTTGCCGTCTGGATTACCGAGCGTACGCCGATAGCTTGAATAACTCTTGCGGCCGCAACGTTTGATGATACCATCAGAGCACTGTAAACGGGGATTTTGCCTCTGTATTTGTTGCCGTAATTGTGCGGCGACCAGTCGCCGATTGTAACCGGCATATCGTCAACAAAATCATTCGGGCTGACACCTTTTTCAAGCGCCGCAGCATATACGAACGGCTTGAAGGCGGATCCCGGAGGTCTTACAGCCTGAGTAACCCTGTCGTACTGGCTTTTTGTATAATCTTTTCCGCCGACATAAACAAGTATTTTACCTGTTGTCGGGTCAAAAGAAAATACTGCAGCCTGTTTGGCATCACCTGACAAACCCCAGTTTTTCAAATCACGGACAACCGCTTCGTTTGCTGCATTCTGTGCTTTTGAATCAAGTGTTGTTATAACTTTATATCCGCCGTGGATTATCTCAGTTTCGTCAAATCCGAGCTTTTGAAGCTCATTCATTACATAATCGCAAAAATAGGGAGCTTTATTCGTTGTATAGAATTGCGGCATATCATTCAGGACGACTTTTGCCTCTTTTGCGTTTTTGTACTCGTCTTTGGTAATATAACGCATCTTGTACATACGGGTCAAAACCTGATTGCGCCGCTTGATTGCAAGATCCATATTATTGTACGGCGAATAAACCGACGGAGCCTGCGGAAGTCCGGCAATTAAAGCAAGTTCGGGAAGAGTACATTCTTTTATGTGTTTGTTAAAGTATATTTTTGCGGCACCTTCCACGCCGTAAGCGCCTGAGCCTAAATAGACGTTATTCAAATACATTTCCAGAATTTGGTCTTTGGAAATTGTTTTTTCAATACGCGCCGCAATAACAAGTTCTTTTATTTTTCTGGTAAAAGTCTTTTCGTTTGAAAGGAACAATATTCTTGCAAGCTGCTGGGTAATTGTGCTTGCACCCTGAACAACACGTCCGGCAAGAACGTTTTGAACCATTGAGCGGGCAAGGCCGAATACATCATAGCCGTTGTGTTTGTAAAAATTTTTGTCCTCGGTAGCTATAATCGCTTCTTTTAATTCTTCCGGCACATCTTTTAATTCCACTTTTGAAAATGTATATGCCGTGAAGGTTTTTATAATTTCACCGTCAGAGGAATAGAATTTTGTAACAATATTCGGTTTAAATTCTTCAAGGTTTTTAATAGGCGGCTGCGCCGACAAATACATCTGTAAAGCCGCAAATCCGGCAAGTACAAATGCTGCTGCAACTATGCATAAAAATTTTAAATTCGATACAAAATCACTGTCGATTTTTTTCTTTTTAATATTGCGTCTTGCAATCTCTTTATCAGATACACTTTTTTTACGTTTTTTAGCCATGAAAATTATTCCTTTGCTATTTTATTATAACATGTTAATATGTACAAACAATATATGAAAAAAATAATTGATTTTATACAAATTTTAATAAACGAATTTTTGTCGGATTTCGTGCCGGAGCGCGTAAGTTATGAAATTACCGGTGAGTGCAAAAAGTGCGGCAAATGCTGCAATTACATGTACAGCGCAGATACTTATACCGAAAAAGAATTTAAGATAATGCAGTTTTTGTTTCCGGCATACAGGAGATTTTATATTAAAGGTAAGGATGAACAGGGCAACCTTGTTTTTGCCTGCAAACTCATAACAAAAGAAGGATTGTGTTCGGATTACAAACATCGTCCGCGCATGTGCCGAAAATACCCCGCAAAACGCATATTCTACCCCGGAAAACTGCACGAAGGCTGCGGTTACAAGGTTAATATAAAAACCTTTAACGACTACTTAAACCGCAGATAAACCGGTCAATAAAAATTCTGGTTATTTTTTCATGTTTGGGTTATAATAAAACCGAACATTAGAAGTGTATAGCATAAAAAGCGTTTAGAAAGAACGCAGGAAAGGAAAAAATTATGACAATTCCGGAAACTCACAAAACTCAATTGGAAATCGGCGGAAAAACCGTTACAATTGAAACCGGGAAGTATGCACAATCCACTAACGGTTCGGTTACCGTAAGATGCGGCGATACAATGTTGTTTGTACATTGTGTTGTATCTAAAGAACCCCGTGTCGGTATTGATTTCTTCCCTTTGTTAATTGATTATGAAGAAAGAATGTCTTCAATCGGACGTATCCCGGGCGGATATAACCGTTCGGAAGGAAAAGCAAGCGACAAAGCCATTCTGGTTTCACGTCTTATAGACAGACCCATCAGACCTCTTTTCCCGAAAGGATACAGAAATGATATACAAATTGTAGCGCAATTGTTCAGCTACGACCAGCAAAACCAGCCTGATACTCTTGCAATGCTCGGTGCATCTTTTGCTTTAATGCTTTCAGGCGCACCGTTTGAAGGCCCGATAGGCGCGGTAAGAGTTTCTAAAGACGAAAACGGCAATATGATTGCAAACCCGACTCACCAGCAGGCTGACAAATCAGATCTTGATATTGTTGTTGCAGGTACACACGATTCGGTAATCATGGTTGAAGCAGGATGCAAATTCGTTACTGAAGACGATATTATGAATGCCGTTGAATTTGCACAAAAAGAAATCAAAAAACAGTGCGAAGTTCAAGAGGCTTTCGTAAAAGAATGCGGCGTTGTTAAAGAAGAATTTGTAAATCCTTACGATACAACAGAATTAAAGAAAATTATAGACGAAACCGCACACGATATGATTTTTGATGCATATCACAACTTTGACAGAGAATACAGACAGAACAAACTTGAAGAAGCAAAAAAACTTGTCAAAGAAAAAATTGACGCACTGCCTGAAGATCACTACATCAAACAAATCATTGAAGAAACAGGCATAGATTTTGTTGCGGAAGAATTTAAAAACGCAGAAAAGAAAATTATGCGCGCAATGATTCTTGATGAAGGCGTCCGTGCAGACGGCAGAAAACCGACCGAAGTTCGTCCTATCTGGTGCGAAGTCGGTGTTATTCCGCGTGCACACGGATCTGCAGTGTTCACAAGAGGACAGACACAGGTTTTATCGGTAGCAACACTTGCAGGGCCCGGTATGAAACAGGAACTTGACGGCGTTGATCCGGAAACCGAAAAAACATATATGCACAAATACATCTTCCCCGGATTTTCGGTAGGTGAAGTTAAACCTTTAAGAGGCCCGGGCAGACGTGAAGTCGGACACGGAAACTTAGCCGAAAGAGCAAACGTTCCCGCACTTCCGTCACAAGAAGAATTCGGTTACACAATCCGTGTAACCTCTGACGTCCTTGAATCAAACGGTTCAACTTCAATGGCATCAACCTGCGGTTCATCAATGGCGTTAATGAATGCCGGTGTTCCGGTTAAATGCATGATAGGCGGTGTCGCAATGGGTATGATTACCGAAGAAGGCAAAGAACCGGTCGTGTTAACAGATATTCAAGGCATTGAGGACTTTTTAGGCGATATGGACTTTAAAGTTACCGGTAACGACACGGGTATTACGGCATTGCAGATGGATATGAAAGCCAAAGGTATTGCAAACGACACTTTGCGCCGTGCTTTGCAGCAGGCAAAAGAGGGCAGACTTCATATCCTCGGCGAAATGAGAAAAGTAATTACCGCACCTGCGGATCACCTGTCGCCGTTTGCTCCGAGCATTACAACAATGACAATTCCGACTGAAGACATCGGAACGGTTATCGGGCCGGGCGGCAAACAAATCAGACAGATTATTGACGCATCAGGTGCCGAAATCGACATTCAGGATAACGGTGTTGTAACAATTACTTCAAACGATCAAGAAGGCGCCGAAATCGCTAAAAGAATGATTAAAGACCTTACCTTCAAACCCGAAGTCGGTATGGTTATGAAAGGCAAAGTCGTAAGAATTATTCCGATAGGCGCTTTTGTTGAACTCTGCGGAGGAAAAGACGGTATGGTTCACATCTCTCAGGTTTGCAACGAGAGAATTGAAACCATTGAGCCGCACCTTAATATCGGTGATGAAGTCGTTGTCAAGATTATAAAAATTGATGACAAAGGCAGAGTTAACCTGACTATAAAAGGTGTTACGGAAGAAGAAAAAGCTCAATTCAATTAAAATATTTTTTTAACATCTTTTTCATAAAAAAACCTCCCTTTTGGGAGGTTTTCACTTTTTATTTATCTTTATTCATTGCAAAATATAAAAGAGCCATCTGCCTGTGATTAAGCATTCTCATATATAAATTCAGGTCGTACGGTCTTATATATTTATCCATAATATCTTTATCCATGGAGGCCATCATTTCAAACAGATTTGTTTCGTTATCGTCCAATTCAGTTATGATACGGCTTATTTTGGCATCAATAAGCCTTTTGTCTGCGTTTTTATCAAGGAAATAGCGCAGGGTAGTGTTGTTAGGATTTACGAAACCTTTGTTAAAGTAGTCCGCAAGGGTTGCTTTAAGTCCGGGATATTTTTTTGCAGCTTCCATAGCTGCTTTAACGACAGGGTTTCTGCTGTCGGATTCATTTACGAGCATATTTGTTATTTTGGAAACTATTTGAATTTGTTCCTTATTTGAAAGCGGGTCACCGTAGAACCTGTTTATGCGCTCATCAAAGAATCTTTTCTGTCCCGGTGACAATTCGCGAAGCCCCATCACATAAAGTCTTTCCTGCAATTCGGAAAGCGAAAGAGATGCTATTTTATTCTGTTTTAATTCCATCAGGCCTTTTATAACATTTTGTTTAACTTCGCTGAAAGCCTGACTTTTTTCGTCAGTATCAACATCTTCCGGCAAAAGCCCTTTGCTCTCCATATAGTTGTATTCGGATTTGATAATCCGCTGCAATTCTTCTTCCGGCGGAAGCGGAAGTTGCATCGCAAGCTCCATCATTGTCTGGATTACCGCATTAACGTATTTTTTATTGTTTTTATAAAAATCGGCATATATTGATTGGGTAATCTTGTTGATTTCTTCAGGAGTCATAAGCTGTGAACGGATATCCCTTACCGCTCTTTTATTAAATTCATGTTTTTCTTCATCAGTGTAGTTGTCGCCGTAGGGAATAAAGTTGTATATATCAAGCAGGTTATCTACGTTGTAAAAACATGAAAGGAGGTATCTGTCAGTTGCAAGCGGATGATTCAGTATTGTTTTTACAAGCCGCTGGCTGTATGAATCCGGCAGGTTGGAATTTTCCGAGGTAATTTTGTGCTGAAGCATTTCTTTTAAATTTGCGACGATGGAAACTTCGGTGCCGTCTTTTAATATGAACGAATAGATTTCGGCATTTTTGCTTTTGGCTTCTTTTGCAAGCATATCTTCAAAAGAGATTTTTTCGGGTTTTTGAGGTTGAACTTCGGGTTCTTCAACAACCTTTTCTTCTTCGAAAGGCAGATTTGCAAAAAGTTCGTCATATTCCGCCTGAATTCTGTCGTGTTCTTTTTCTTTTAAAATTCTGTTTGGTTTAATATTTCTTGCATATTCAAGAAGTTCTCTAAAATCGTCATTGTTGCCGTCTGCGCCGTACAAATCAAAGAAAAGTCTTATTGTTGAGGACATTACTTTTGAACGGACATTATCTGAATCGGGGATTTTCCAGTAGTCTTTAAATTTTTCGGTCTGGGATTTGGAAGAATCGTAATAACTTCCGAAATATTCTTTCATATCTTCCGAGATATGAAGTTTTTCAAGGACAACCGAATTAATTTCACCCATATATTTTGCAACGAAGTTCAGTTTTTCCGGATCTTTTACGTTGCGTTTTTTGAGCTGTCTTTCGGTTTTGTCCGGATCGCCCATACCGTCGATAAGAGCCTGCGAAATCTTATCTATTTCCCAGTCTTTTACGTCATCAAATTTATTTTTTTGCTGTTTGGGAATTGAGGGGGTTTGATAACGCGGAGATTGAGTGTGAGCGGCAGACCGGTTTTCAATTTTGCGCGGGATATAAACATAAGGAAAATCTTCACGGGTTGCGATGAAGGATTTCCAGAAATCGACTTTTGGAAAATGAATTCCGAAGGCTTGCAAATCGGAATATTGAATATCGCTCAAGCCTGTATAGACAACACTTTTATCTTTATGGAAATCTTTATTAATTTCTTTTAAGGTTTTGCCTTCAACATAAATCTTTTTGATAATATACATCCCCAAATCATCTTTTCCGTTTTTGAAAAGTGATTTGTTTTTGTAATCTTCATCTTCGCGCAGAAGCGAAAGCTCGCCTAGGAGCCCTGTTCTGTATTTGCGGCCGGATTTTGAATGCAAATCCTGAAAAAGAGGTTCATCCGGATATGCGGCTTTAACTTCTTCAAGCGACTGCATTGAAGCTATCGGGCCGAAAACTTCTTTCATTGCCTGTGCAGGCGGAATGGTTTTTCTGAAATCGTTATAAAGCGGGTTATAAATATATTTGTGCAGGGTTTTCGGCATGCCGTTTTTGTTAAAATCCTGCTCGTAGAAATTTTCCGGCGTTCTGAAAAGTCTTGCGCCGAAAGTTATGCCGTAATCCCTGTATGATACGGGATTGTAAGAATAATTCGCGGTGTTATTTTCTCTTTTTTCCTGTTTGTGTAGATTTTTATGATTATTAAATGTTGTTAAATTGGGGTTAAATTGTACTTTCATTTATAAGTCCTTATTTTGTGCACAAAGATATTTAAATCCGAAAACAAAATTTTTTGATATATAGAGTAAGAACTTTAATATAATTTAACATTTTTGTGTTAATATATAAACGGAGGATGAAAGAATGTTTGACGTAATAACAATCGGAAGTGCCACGATGGACGTATTTGTCGAAAGCGACGACGCAAATATAGTATCCGTATGCAAAAAAGACAAAAAAACCGAATTTATGAGCTACCCTTACGGCGCAAAACTTGAGATAACCGATTTTGATTCACAGGTCGGCGGAGGCGGAGTAAACACCGCCGTTAACTTTGCAAACCTCGGGCTGAAAACGGGTGCGATTTTTAAAGTCGGGCACGATATTTATTCCAAAGGTATTTTCAAATCTTTTGAGAATAAAACTGTTGATCTGTCAAACGTAATCCAAAGAGATGATGTCAGCACGGGCTTTTCGATAATTTTGACCAGCTTTGAAGGCGACAGAACTGTTCTTGCGCACAGAGGCGCAAATGCATTAATCCAAAAATCGGAAATTAATTTCGACGCAATAAAAAATTCAAAACTCCTTTATATAGCGCCGCTTAACGGCGATAGCAACAAAGTTCTTGACGATATTGTGAACTTTGCAAAAGAAAACGGAACTTTTGTCTGCTTCAATGCGGGCACAACAAGCATCAAAAAAGGGTTCAATTACCTTAAAAAAATTATAGAAACCGCACAGATTGTAGTGATGAACAAGGACGAAGCCTCAATGGCAACCGGAATACAAATCCGTCCTGATACGCGTGATGAAAAATTCTCGGATATGCTTATTCATCCGGATCTGGAGGCAATGTTCAAAAAATTAAAAGTATGTGATTATCAGGTAATCGTAATCACTGACGGCGGAAACGGCGCATACGCTTTTGACGGCAAAAACTATTACCACTGCCCGATATTTGACGGCCCCGTGGTTTCCACACTGGGCGCTGGCGACGCTTTTGCATCAACATTCTGTGCCGCACTGCAAAGGACAAACCGCAATCTCGGCAAATCCCTTATGTACGCTTCCGTAAACTCCGCAGGCGTTGTTTCAAAATTCGGCGCAACACAGGGGCTTTTGACTTTTGAACAAATAGAACGGAAATTATCGGAACACCCGAATTACCACTACGACGTGATAGAAGGATAATTATTCAAACACCGAAAAAAATTCCGCAACAGATATCCCAAAACCTTTGCAGATACTTTCTATCGTGGACATTTTAACATCGCGCTGCGCTTTTTCCGCATAAGTGACACAGCTTTTTGAGAGTTCTGAATACCACGCAAGTTTCTCTGCTGTCAAACCTTTATCCGCTCTGAGTTGTTTTATGCGCTGTGCTATTTTTTCATTAATGTCCATTGGTACCTCTCTGTTAATACCTTGACTTTAATACCAACATGTTTTAATATGATTAACGATACAGGTATTAACCTTGTGAACTGTAAAAAATTGACAGATTAGAAATATAAACTATAATTATATAATAAAGAATTATAGATTATATTAACAGAAGAAAAAATCAAGGAAGAGGAATTATGAAAAAATCAAGACAGATTGAGAAAAGCGCCTTTACACTCGCGGAAGTGCTGATAACTCTTGCGATTATTGGAATAGTTGCGGCATTGACTATCCCGACACTTGTGCAGAATTATCAAGAAAGAGCA
>CALUUN010000003.1 GCA_944323995.1 Candidatus Gastranaerophilales bacterium
GACTTCAACGGACACTTCGTGAACTTTTCAAGTAATTTGGTTTGATTATTTTCGGACACTTCCGGCAGGTTGAAACCTAAACACAAAGCCGCTTTACGGGGTAAAATCATTTTAACCGTACAGGATTGAAATGTCTGGTTTAATACAACAAAAAAGTACATCGACAACTCGGCTAAAACACACTAAAAAAAGAGCCTTTTTAGGCTCTTTTCAAATGGAGGAGGAGGTGGGATTCGAACCCACGGAACGCGTGAACGTTCGACAGTTTTCAAGACTGCTCCAATCAACCGCTCTGGCACTCCTCCAAACGATTTTTCGGATATTATTTATTCTACCCGTGCAAAATTTTTTGTCAAGATGTTTTTCAAATTTTACTTTTTTTCATTGCGCGTTCTTCACGAACAAGTTTGTGCGCCTGTTTAAATTTTTCGAGCATTTCGGGGTGAGCTTTCCAGAATTTTTTATAAAACCCTTTTTTAACCCGCATTTCTTCAGGTGTCAACGTAAAACCGTTAACGGTTTTTTTAATTATCTGTTTAATAAACCCGCCTTGATTCCGCGCAAAGTCGGACATAGCGGCCCTCACAGCGGGAATTTTTGCCCAGACGGCTCTGTCAAACTCTCTTATTTTTTCTCTGCGTTCGGGGTGAAGTTTGTCGTATTCAAACATTCTTTCGGAATGTGCTTTTTTGTATTCAGGGGTTTTACAAAACTGGGCGGCGTGCTTATTTTTCGCCTTCATCAAATCCGGATGTGCCGCGTTCCAGGCGGTTGTTTTAGCCGCAATAACCGCTCTTGTTTCAGGGTCAGAGGACATCAAAAGCGTTTTGTAATTCGATTTATAATTCACAAACCCTATTTTTTGCAAAATCCAGCCCAGACCTGTTCTGCCCTTAAGTCCCATTTTTTTTGCAATTTCATCTTGAGATTTCAAATTCACCCAGACTTCCTGAAGCATTTTCAAAGCAAAATTATTTTCAAGATATCCGTTTTCGGTAAGCCTTTTTATATTTCCCGTATAACGTTCAAAGGCAAAATCCGCCTCACGCATTTTAGAAAACTCCGGAAAAAGTTCTTTTGCTTCCTCAAGGGTTTTGCAATTCAAAAGCGGGGAATATATACTTTTATGGACATCTTTTAAGGTAGGCAGAGGTTTTATACCGGAAGCCGCAACCGTGCGGACTTTTTTCAAAACTCTTTCGGGCAGCAAATCCTGTCTGTTTTTCAGCACATAGTTCAGATCAAAAGGTTTGATGCCTTCAAAAGAGGTTTTTTTCGGGTAATTGTTATAGGGATTGTATCCGATTTTTGCGACTAACATACACAGAGCCTAAAACTCATAAAAAAACAATTTTGCCAAAAAATACCATTACCACTTAACATTTATTAATTTTTACGTCTGAAAGTCAATCTGCATGTTGTAATATTTTTTGTTTTCATGCTAATATCTAAACAGACACTAAAAAGGAGAATTTTGAAAATGAAAACTTATGAATTGCTGGCTATATTCAAACCGAATTTAGACGCGGAAGAAACAGACAAAATGATTTCAAAAATCAATGACACCGTAGCGGAATTTGGCGGTAAAGTTGAATCTACGGACAAAATCGGCAGAAAAAAATTAGCTTATGATATTCAAAACTTCAGAGACGGTTTCTTTACATCAATCGTTATGGAACTTCCTGCTGACAAAGTTGCGGAATTCAAAAGACAATTGCGTTTAAACGACAATATTTTAAGAACAATGTTTTTGGAAGTTTCTAAAAAAGCAAGCGTATAGAGGTTAAAGATGTCAATAGCAAAAGCAGTTGTAACGGGAACAGTATACAGAGCGCCGGAAAAACGTTTTACACAAAACAACGTTGCGGTATCTGCATTTGTTCTTGATATGGGCGACAGAGAAGAGATGCTCGTACGGGTAATCTCAAAACGTCAGATTCTTGATGAAATTGTGGACACGCTTAATAAAGGCGACAGAGTTCTTGTTGAAGGCAGACTTCAAACCGCAGTGGTCAAAATGGATGACGGCTCGGAAAAAAGAATTTACGAAATAGACGCAACCACAATCGAAAAAATGGGCGAAACATCTTCAAGTTCTGCAAAATTCGGAACCGAAGAGATTGTCAAATTTGAATCGGACGATTTGTCAAACGAATTAATCGGCGAGGACGAAATCCCGTTTTAAAAGCGTCGGATTCCGGACTTCAAATAACATGGTCGAGCGTCATTGACGCAAAATAGAAAGGTAAATTAAAAAAATGGCAAAACAAGATATCTCAAAAGACAAAAAACGCAAAAACTGCAGTCTTTGTGCGGATAAAGTAACAGAAATCGACTTCAAAGACGCAGCGAAATTAAAAAGATACCTGACAGAAGCAGGCAAAATCATTCCGCGCCGCATCACAGGCAACTGTGCAGAGCACCAGAGAATGATTGCAAAAGCCATCAAACGTGCGAGAGAAGCCTCTGTTATTCCGTATGTTTTTGATTAGTTTTTAACAAAAATATCGCAAAAAGAGTCCTTAAAAGGGCTCTTTTTTTGTTAGTCATCAATCAGCTTAAAATCTTCGGGCAGGCGGCTTTCGACCTCAAGAATAAAACTGCTGAACTTCATATCAAGTGCGTTTGCGATTTTCCAGAGCGTAGAAATTTGCGGATCACGTTTGCCTTTTTCGGTTTGGATTAACGAACTTGTGGAAAGGTCATATTCGTATGCAAGCAAAAGAATGCCTTTATTTTTAACAGCTCTTTTCTCTTTTATCACTTCACCGATAACTTTATTGAGTAATTCTTTTTTTAATGTTGCTTTTCGTTTTTTGCCTTGCATAAATTTAATATAACGACTTATTGCTTATTAGCTATATCCAATAGGATATAAAAGCAGGCAAAAATATTGATATAGTAATAGTTGTACAATATAAAATCATTTAACAATAGAGGAACTGAAAATGAAAAAAAATAACGGTTTTACACTTGCGGAGGTATTAATCACTCTTGCAATAATCGGCATAGTCGCAGCACTGACAATCCCGACACTTGTGCAAAATTATCAAGAGCGTGCATGGAACACTGCATCACAGGTATTCCAGAGAAAACTCGGCGAAGCATTAAGAGTAATGAATGTTCAGGGAACCTTAGCAGGTTATACAACAACGGAAGCATTTGTTGATGAACTTTCTAAACATATTAAGATAACAAGAATATGTGATAACGATGATATCACAACATGCTTTGCGGATACCGTAACCTGGGGTGATGAAGAAGTTGACATGTCTAAAGTTAAAAAAGCTAAAAACTTCGGACAAAATGATTGGGATACAAACACAGTAGCAGTACAGTTTGCTAATGGTGTAAACGGAATAATAGCATACAATCCAAATTGCAGACAGAACCAATTCAGTAATGATGTAATAACGGTAGGCGAAAACGGCATAGGAACAACCTGTCTTGCAATACTATATGATGTAGACGGATTTAAGAATCCTAATACCAAAGATAAAGATTTAAAGAATCTAAACGTAACAAGTTTAGGCGGCAGTAACTGTGCAATAGAACTAAGTGACGGCACATGTTTCACCGCACCGTTTTATCCGACAGCAGTAACAAAAGCAGAATGCGAGCAATTAGTAGCAGAGGGTTATCCGATAAAAGAGTGTTATTACGAAAGTGACTACTGGGCAGGCGCAGTAAAAGCATGCCATGATATGGGTTCAAGTTTACCGAGTCAGGAACAGTTAGACCAATTAGCAAGAGATTTGTACCCGGGCACAGAAATAACAACCGGAGTAAGCTACGGCACAAGAGATAACGACCTTGCATTCGAGATGGGCTTTCTAAGCTCTGCATCGACCTCAGCGTTTTGGCTGTGGTCGAGTGAGGAGACCAACAAGTACAACGCGTACGGCCGCAGCTTCAGCTCCACGAACACGGGCCGGTACGGCTACGGCCACTACGGCAGCGACGGTCAGGCGGTGTGCTTAGCGGAATAGAACGGTTGTTGTCAAGGCGCAGCATGCTGCGCCTCGCACTAAACGGCAACGCTCACACCAACAACGAAAACTCAATGTTTACGTTGTTGGTGTTCGTCTGTCGCTGCGCTCCTGCCTCTGCTCGGCTTGCTTAGGTGATTAAATTTGTATATTTTTCTAATATAGTTAATGGGCGGTATTTGTGACATTCCACAAGTGCCGCTTTTTAACAATAGAACAGCCTCTCCCCTTGTGGAAGAGGCAAGTTCGCCGTAAAATTTGTCATGCTGAACTTGTTTCAGCATCTTGCAACAGTTATGGAATTGTAGGTCGGATTTACTGACCCGACAACGCCTCACCGGAGTTTTAACCTATGGAAACCCGCTATATCAGGGTTAAAGCCCCTCACCCCGGCCCCTCAAGGTGGGAGGGGATTTTAGGCATGTCATTGCAACAACTATGCGATTACTACGTCGCTTTGCGCTTATCGGATAATGACAAAACTGTGTTGCCGTGCCTCAGGTACCGTTATGACATATTATCGTGCGGAGCAAATCAAAGACACGACGTAACGTCTTAACGTCTTTAAATTTGCTCTGCTCCTATTGACTCTTGTGTTATAATATAAGTAATGAACGACAAACTTAAAGAAAGTTTAAAACTTCTTCCGTCATTACCCGGATGTTATATTTATTACAACAAGGATAATGAGATAATTTATGTCGGAAAAGCAAAAATCCTGAAACGCCGCGTAAAAAGCTATTTCAACAAAAAACACGACAGCGTAAAGGTTCAGGTGCTCGTTTCGCAAATCGACCGGCTTGAATATATCATAACAAATACCGAGGTCGAAGCCCTTATCTTAGAAAGTCATCTGATAAAAAAACACAAACCCCGCTACAATATTCTTTTAAAAGACGACAAAAAATATCCCTATTTCTTAATCACGGATGAAGATTTTCCCCGCATATCAATCGTCCGCAAAAAAAATCTTAACCCCGAAAAAGGCCGCTATTACGGCCCCTATACAGACATTCGCGCAATGCATTCAACACTTGACTTTTTGAAAAAAATATTCCCCCTGAAACAGTGCAAAACCCCTAAATTCAAAGACCGCCCCTGCCTTTATTACCAGATAGGACGCTGTCTTGCGCCATGCCAGAACAAAGTCACAAGCGAAGAATACAAAGCGGTTGTTCATCAGGCTGAACTCTTCCTGTCAGGCAAACAGTCCGAATTGATGAAACAGTTAATGGAACAAATTCAAAAATACTCAAACAGCCTTCAGTTTGAAAAAGCCGCCAGACTCCGCGACAGCTACCTCGATTTGAAAAAAACTCTCGAAAAACAAAAAGTAGTCTACGAAAATACAAAACTTAACGAAGATATAATCTCGCTTGCCGCAGACGACGGAATTTTCGCAATTGTAATCCTTATGGTTCGCGAAGGCAGATTGATTGATAAAAAAGATTTTGTCTATGATGTTGAAGAAGAAGACCGCACGGAATTTTTCGCAACATTTTTCAAAGAATACTACTCAACCCTTACCCTCGGCTACCCTGACAAAATAGTTTCCAACGAACTTGAAGCCGTGGGCGACAAGGCGCTCTATGAAGAATGGCTGGAAATCCTTGCACGCAAAAAAATTAAAATCAGTTACGGAAAAACCGCTCAAGGCAAAGAACTCCAAATGCTTGCCGACAAAAACGCCGGTGTGGTTTTGCAAAACGCCAAAATAACCAAAATGGCCAAAATCCGTGATGATTTTAACGAAATCGGAGCCTATCTCGCCGAAAAATTAAATCTCAAAAACTTCCCCCACCGTATGGAATGTTACGATATTTCGCATATTCAAGGCACAAACACGGTCGCCTCAATGGTAACTTTTATCAACGGTGTCAAGAAAAAATCCGAATACAGAAAATTTAAAATCAATTCCACCGAAGGCAAACCCGATGACTTTTTATCAATGAAAGAAGTTCTGACCAGAAGGCTTACACATCTGGGAGAAGAAAAATGGGAAAAACCCGACCTGATTATCATTGACGGCGGCAAAGGCCAGCTGTCAAGCGTTATGCAAATTATAAAAGAACTCGGCATAACCGGAATTGATGTTGTCAGTCTGGCCAAGCGCAACGAAGAAGTTTTCCTCCCCGGCAAATCAAAACCCGTAATCCTGCCGAGAAATTCAGGCGCCCTGTTCCTGTTTCAACGTATAAGAGATGAAGCCCACAGGTTCGCAATTACATATCACAGAAAACTCCGCGCAAAATCAATGAAAAATCAGTAAATTATTATCCGTAATTATTCGGCCGCCTGAGCTTTACCGATTTGTCTTTCGGCACGTCTATAGGCCTCTCTTAGTTCATCCCTGTGCGACCCTCTCTCCATCCAGCGGTAAACATATCGTTCATCAGGGCCCAGTCCGCCGCTTAGCTTTTCTCCCGTCATAAGGCTGAATGAGGCTTCTGACATGCCAATAGTAATTATTATCTGCGGGATTTTTGTGGTACGCGGATCGGATACGGTTATTTTCAAATTATTATAACGATAGTTCTTCATATCGTTAGCGTTGTGTGCGTCCCGATTTTCCGTGATAAACTCTTTTAAAGAATTTGATAATTCGTTTAATGTTCTTCCCATAATTTTCCCTAATTATTCAAGCTGTGTACGGGAGCGGGGATTCTTCCGCCGCGGCAGACAAATTTTTCCGACGAGAGAGTATTGACCGGCATAACCGGTGCCTCGCCCAGAAGTCCTCCGTAAACAACTTTATCACCGACTTTTTTTCCGGCTACCGGTATAATCCTTACGGCAGTCGTTTTTTTATTAATCATGCCTATTGCCATTTCATCCGCAATAATCCCTGCAATTGTCGATACAGGCGTATCTCCGGGAATTGCTATCATATCAAGCCCGACCGAACATACACATGTCATGGCTTCCAGTTTATCAAATGTCAAATAACCTTTTGCAGCGGCTTCAATCATGCCTGCATCTTCCGACACAGGTATAAATGCACCCGACAATCCGCCTACATGCGAACTTGCCATTATTCCGCCTTTTTTAACCGCATCGTTAAGCATTGCAAGAGCAGCCGTTGTTCCGTGCGCACCGGCATGTTCAAGCCCCATTGCCTGAAAAATTCCCGCAACACTGTCACCTTCGGCAGGTGTCGGAGCAAGCGACAAGTCTATTACGCCGAAAGGAACTTCAAGTCTTTGAGCAAGTTTCCGGCCGATAAGTTCGCCCGTTGAGGTGATTTTGTATGCTATTTGTTTAATTTTGTTGGCAAGTTCACTCATGTCCGAATTTTCCGGCATGGCTTCAATCGCGGCTCTGACAACTCCGGGGCCGGAAACTCCGACATTCAAAGCGCATTCGGGTTCACCCATTCCGCAATATGCACCTGCCATAAACGGGTTATCGCTTGCGGAATTACAAAAACAAACAAGTTTTGCCGCGCCTATCCCGTCTTTGTCTTTTGTAAGCTCGGCCGCCTTTTTAACCGTTTCCGCCATTTTTAAAACAGCATCCATATTTATGCCCGCCTTTGACGAGGCAAGGTTTATTGAAGAACAAAGTCTTTCGGTAACCGAAAGCGCCTCCGGTATTGCCTCAATCAAAAGTCTGTCGCCTTTTGTAAAACCCTTTTCCACAAGTGCGGAAAATCCCCCGACAAAATTCACACCGACCTGCTGTGCCGCTCTGTCAAGAGTTTTGGCTATCTTTACGTAATCGGGATTTTTGCAGGATTCACCGACAAACGAAACCGGCGTAACCGCAATTCTTTTATTGATAATCGGAATTGAATATTCGTTTTCAAGGTCGTTTGCATATTCAACAAGATTTTTTGCGTATTTTACGATTTTGTTATAAATTTTTTCGCAGACAACGTCAATATCTTCCGCCGCACAATCCCGCAGGCTTATCGCAAGCGTAACCGTTCTGATATCAAGGTTATGCAGCTTTATCATATTGATTGTTTCAAGTATAAGATTTTTGTTTATCATATCCTAAAATCCCAGAGCCTGCATAATATCCCAGCGTTTAACCGTAAGTTTCAGCTCAACGCGGCGGCTTTTTGCAAAATCTTCTTTTCCGTTTGCGTCAAGAATAGGTTCGTTGAAACTCTTACCCTCAACCACAACTTTGTTTCGCAATTGCTCGCTGTAATTTTTGTTGTAATTCGTTTTGAACATGTATTCCGCAACCGAATTTGCACGTTTTAAACTTAATTCCATATTCTTTGTAAACTGTTCTTCTCTGGTTTTTAACCCCGAGAACGACTGCGAGTCCGTGTGTCCCTGAACAACTATGTTATTAATACCTTCAAGAAGTTCTTCTTTTGAAAATATGGTATCAACATAAATCGGAATAAGTTTATCCAGATACTGTTTGCCTTTCGGAGAAAGCGTCCAGCTGTTCAGTTCAAAAAGTTCAAGATCCGAAATTTTTATATCGCCTGTCATTTTATCAACTTCGGCTTTGATATTTTCTTTTTCCAGTTTTTCAATCAACTCTTCGGAAGCCTTTATCTGCTCTTGTTTTTGCTGTACGGAATTCTGTGAAAAACCTGTCATGGCAAGAACGAACAAGGTCATGAAGATAATCGCCAAACCTAACAAAAGGTCGGCCATCGTCGTCCAGAATATGTTATCGCTGCCTTCCGGCGCTTTTGCTTTTTTCCCGAGAATTGCCATTTGTCACCCTTTAAAATAAATCATCAACCGCATCGGCTCCGCCGCTTGCTTTTGCATTTTCTTTCAATTGTTTGTTCATCTGGTTTATACCGAAAATAAGGTTTTCCAGATACGGAACAAGGTTGCTTGCAATACCTGTGTTCAAAGCTGTTTTGAAATGGTTAGGCATTGCAACAATAAGATTTGATACTGAATTGTTTTGAATTTTTGTTTCTCTCAAAAGTTCAAACAGGAATTTTTCCGAAGATATATTATCAAACAAATGCGCAATTGTGTCTTGAACCTGTCCTAACGGTTTTGCGCACATCTGTCCGTAGAGAATTTTTTCAATAATAAGGAATATAAGTGAAGAACCTACCGCGATAACTGATACAAGAGCCGCAATCTGCATGCTGCTCATCAAGCCCGCAACTGATGCGATTGTTCTTTCCTGAGTTGAAAAGTCGATTTTACCGAACGCTATTGCGATGTTTAAGAATGTAAACAAAGGCCCGAAACCTGTAAGGATTGTCGGTATTGTTTGTAACAATTTGTAATTGAATTTTGTAGTCAATAAAGATTCTTCATTAAAGAAATACAGCGGGTCAACCGTTGTCTGGATGTTTTGAACGGTGGAAGATACTTCCTGATAAGTTAAATCATCGTCTTCGCTTTTGAGCGCAACCGATTCCGAAAAGATGAGTGTATTTTTAAACTCAAGCCAAGCACTTGAAACATAAGGGTTTGCGCACATCCACTCATCAATCTCTTTGAATCTGAAATTCAAATCGCTCTTTTTAAAATTAACCAGAAAAGCCTGAAAAATCTTAAGGTTTTTATTTACGTATCTGTATTTTGTTATACAGAAAATTGTTGACGAAATGAATGTCATTATAACGATTAGAATAGGGGGATCGGTAAAAATATGTGTTAAATTCATAAAATATTTTCTCCTTTATCAGGATTATAGCACATGAACTTTGATGTGGCAAATAAAAAATTAGCATATATTACTATGACGGCTTATACCTTTCGGGGATTATTTCAAGAGCAAATGCATTTACAATTCAAATATAACAGGAGAAGTATTATGCTAACGGAAAACAGTTGCGGTAAATATAACCGTCTGGAAATGAAAAATGTTGATAAAAATATTATCGGCTGGCTGGAAGATATTATAGAAGAAAACAACAGCCGGATAGAACGAAAAGAATGGAAAAGTAAATATAACAGCTATGTTGTGTACGATTATGAACCGTTTTGCACGGATGGATTTGAAATAAATATTGTTATCACATCATACGATGCAGCTTATTTAAATTTTATTAAGTATTTATATGACGAAAAAATAAACACGATAGAATATTTAAACAGCTGCATAAATGTGTAAAAAAGAGGGGTAAAGCCCCTCATTCCTGATTAAGTTTTGAAAAACAATCTTTGCAATAAACTTCTTTACCCTCAATCGGCCTGAACGGAACCTGAGTTTGAGCTCCGCATTTTGAACAGACCGCATCATACATTTTTCTGTTTTTTCTGTTGAGCTGTCTGCGTTTTTTTCTGCATTCGGGACATCTTTTGGGTTTGTTAACGAGACCTTTTTCTGCATAGAATTCTTGTTCGCCCGCTGTGAAAATAAACTCTACGCCGCAATCTTCACAGACTAATTTTTCATCTTCGTACATGGTTTTTCTCCTGATTTGGTAAGGGAATCTAAATTCCTTCAATTGATTATACACTATGTTTGAGAATTATGCAATAGGGTTTGAATATTTTCCGGTACGTTTTGCCGTACTTTTTGGCGGTCAAATTAAGTTTTTTCATGTTATAATTTCAAAAGGGAGAGAACTTTATGTCAATAATTATAATGATACTGTTATTAAGCGTACTGATACTTGTTCACGAAGCCGGACATTTTTTGGCAGCAAAAGCCTTCAAAATGAAGGTTGCAAAATTCGGATTCGGACTTCCGATAGGGCCGACTTTGTGGGAAAAACAGGTCGGAGATGTAAAAGTTCTGGTTCATGCGTTTTTACTCGGCGGATATGTTGCTTTTCCGGACGATGACAAAGAGCTTGATTTACCGAAAGATTCTCCCGACAGATTTTTAAACCGTCCGATTTATCAAAGATTAATTGTTGTATCGGCAGGCGTTACGGCAAACGTAATCTGCGCTTTTGTTTTTGTTCTTTTAACCGCATTTTTGTGGGGGCATATGCCGTCCGGAAAATATAACGTTTACGTAAACCAAATTGTTGCGGAAAAAGACCAATCAGTCTGGGCATCAGGTCTTGAAGCCGGCGATAAAATCGTTAAAATTAACGGTTCGGATATAGATTCGGCGTACGGTTTATTAACTTTTGCACAGCTGAGCAAAAAAAATGACGGCAAAGTTGATGAAATATTTGCCGCAGAAAATTACAGAAACCTTAAAAAACTCAATCCGGCATATAAACAAGACGAAGTTATTCCTGCAGAAGTTATCGTACGGCTTCCCGAACAAAAACCTGAACAGGCAATAAAACTTTCTGCAAATATGTTGAAAGGATTTCAAAAATATCAGGACAAACAGATTTCTCTGACAGACGCCCAAAAGCAGCTCAGAGATAAAGTCGCCGGAAAATCTTATATTGTATCCGACGGAACTTACACTCTCAATAATATAGCCTTTGCGCTTTCTGACAGTGTAAGACCGCTTTATATAACCGTTTCCAGAAACGGAAAAAATGTCGAACTCAAACCGATTTATCCGAATGAACAGGGTCAAATCGGCATACAGCTTAATGCGCAGGAAATATTAATCCCGACAAAAGGCATAAAATCAGCAGTTGTTACAAGCGGAAAATATCTCTATGATCAGACTTATATGCTTTTATACGGACTTTATCAAATAGTTTCGGGCAAAATTCCTCTGAAAGATTTGCACGGAATTATCGCGATTACAAAAGTCGGCGGTGACATAATCGACAACAACGGATTTTTCTCGGGATTACTTTTGATTGCAATAATCTCACTTGACCTTGCAATAGTCAACTTTCTTCCCATACCGGCGCTTGACGGCGGACATGTACTGTTTTTAATTCTGGAAAAACTCCGCGGCAAACCGCTTGAAGAAGAAGTTATAGACAAAATCGGAACAGCCGGATTTTTATTCTTAATCCTGCTTATGGTTTTTGTAATCTTTAACGACATATTCGCGCTTATAACAAAACAGCTTTAAGGTTTTTTCAGCTTTGCAAAATCTTCTTTGATTTCGGTCGCCTTGCGTTCAAGTTTGTTGTAAACCTGCGAATTAATTTCGCCGCCGATTAAAAGCAAAATTGAGGTGTAATAAAGCCATACCATCAAAACAATAAACGCTCCGATAATTCCGTACACAAGGTTGTATGTCCCAAGATTGTTAACATAAACTGAAAATCCCCACGAACCCACAAGCCAGAATGTGCAGAAAAACAAACTTCCCGGCAGAGCACTCGCACGCTTGAACGCCTCGTTTCCGCGCAAATCAGGCAGAATATAATAACTTAAAAACGCCATCAAATATAATGCAAGAAACGCAACCGGCCAGCGTAAAGTCAAAAGTATAACCGCGGCCTTGCCTGACATGTGAAAATGTTCTATCGCAAAATAAATAAACACTTTGCCGAATACAATTAAGTTTATACTCAAAAATAACACAAGTGTGTTTACAATTACCATTATAAAAGACAAAATCCTTGTATAAACAAACGATCTTCTTTCTTCAACTTTATAAGCTCTGTTAAGTCCCTTCAATACAACAGCCACACTGTTTGTCGAAAGAACAAGGGTGACAATAATCCCGACAACCGCCATTATATCGCCTTTTTGGAATATCATTACCTCGGATAAAACACTCAAAATCAAATTCATGGCCTGTTCGGGCATAATATTTGAAAGCGCCAGTAAAATCGGATCCATATAAGATTTGTTTCCCATCCAGCCGAACACCGCCATCAAAAACAGCATAAACGGAAAAATGCCGATAACCATCATAAATCCCATTTCTGCAGCCATTCCGTAGAAATCATTTTTAATAACCGATATTACTAACCTTTTTACAGCTCTTATAAATCCGTTATTTTTCACAGTTCATGCTTCCTAATTTCAGCGAGAATTTTCTTGACTGATTCTTCCACGTTGGATTTCATGGTGCATCCCGCGGCGAATTTGTGTCCGCCGCCGCCGAAAATTCCGCAGATTTCCGCCACATCAATTGATTTGCTTCTCATAGAAATTTTGCATCCGCCGTTTTTCATTTCTTTTGCAACAAATGCAACGCAGGTTGAAGTTATTGCACGGAGCCTTTCGGTCAAACCTTCCGCAAATTCTTCATCCGTGTTAAATTTTTCCATGTCTTTTTTATAAACCGTTGTATAAACAATTTTGTCATCATCAAGAAAAACAGCCTTGTCAACGCAATAAGCCTGACACAGAGCCATTCCTTTTGTATAAGTTTCATAGCAGTGCTGAAACATCTCCTGCGGATTTATACCGCTTTTCAGCATTTCAGCGGCAAATTCCATGGCTCTGGGAGTTGTGTTGCTGAACCTGAAAGAACCCGTATCGGTCAAAATTCCGACATACAAACATACTGCCGTATCACGGTTAATTTCCCAGTTTAAATCTTTTGCGATTGCATAAATTACTTCGCTGGTTGAACTTGCATCACCTTCAACAAAATTCAATTCCGCATAAGAATTGTTTGTTTTGTGGTGGTCAATATTAACCGTATGTTTTGCTTTTTCAAAAAGAATTTTTCCGTCGCAAATTCTGTCTATTGCGGCGATATCAACGTTTATAACCAGATCGTATTCACGGGATTTGTCAATTTCTTCGATATGTTTTGCAAGTTTGACGTTGGGAATAAACGTATATTTATCCGGAAGTTTTGACACGATAAGCATGTCAGACTTCTTTTTAAAATTTGTTTTAATAAGTTCATACATTCCGCACATAGACCCCAGAGTGTCACCGTCCGGATTCACGTGAGAAGTAATTAATATGTTTTTAGAAGATTTTATGATATCATTTAAGTGAAGCACTTCCATTTCTTAATTTTAGCATAAAAACCTTAAGAGTACAAAAACGTGAAGAAAGTTTTATATACCGACTTTGTTTCAACCGAGGAAATCATCGCGGATATGCTCGGCAACAAGGAAATCAAAAGGGCAATCACCCGCAGCAACCTTTACAAATTCTGGGAAAAAGCCGCGGGTAAAAAATTTGCCGAAAAATCAAAACCTTATTCAATGCTCGGCGGAGGCGTTATGGTAATCGCCTGCGAAAACGCTATCGTTGCGCAGGAATTAATGCTGAAAAAAACACAAATCCTGACAAAACTTGAACCCTATCTCAAATCTTTGAAAATGAAAGTTAAGGATTTAAGATTTGACCCTAAAAAATGGCGTATTGAAGATTAAACATTATGCATCTTGTCAAAAATATCTTTTTTCTGCACCCAGACTTCCATACCGAGTTCTTCACAAGTTTTGGTAAGATTTTCTTTAATTTCTTTGAAAGAAAACTTTGATTTGGATATATTTCCGAGCATAAACATAACAAAATGCCCCTGCATAATTGTCTGTTTTATATCTTCTATATTAACTCCGGATTCAGCGAGAGCCGCTGCAACTTTTGCAACGATTCCCACTTTATCCACACCTGATACAGTTATGATTATCTGTTGATCTGACATAAATTAACCTTCCGCGGTTACTTCGGCTTTTTTAAACCAGCCTCCGTTAACAAGTTTGCCTACATTATGTCGTTTGCAGTATTCATTAAAATCGCGTTTAATTTCAGGCGACATAATATAAAGAGCAATAATATTAGGCACGCACATTGCAATCATCATTGCATCGGTAATATAAATAACAGAACCTACGTTCATTGCTGAACCGATAACAATAAATATACAATAAATTAAATTGAATGTAAGATTACGTTTTTTGCCTTCGCCAAGCAGGAAGTTCCACGCTTTTAACCCGTAATATGACCACGAAATTAACGTTGACAGAGCGAACATAATTACAACCAGTGACAAAATGTACGGGAAGAAAGAAATCACGGACTGGAATGCCGTTGAAGCAAGTTCAATACCGGAAATTCCCTGTGCACCCATAACAAATGTTCCGGAGAATAATATTGCAAAAGATGTCAAAAGGCATAAAATACCGGTTAAGAAAGTTTCAATAAGAGCAACAAACCCTTGTGATACGGGTTCATTAGTTTTAACGGTAGCATAAGCAATTGCAGCTGCGCCCGTACCTGCTTCGTTACACTGAACCGAACGTCTTAAACCGATAATTATTGTACCGAACACACCGCCTGCAACAGCCTGCGGGTGAAATGCTTCTTTAACAATAACAAGAAGTCCGTGCGGAATTGCCGCATAATTCGCCAGAATTACTATGAGTGATGCGCCGATATATAAAAAGCACATTGTCGGTACAAGAATTGTCGTAATTTTAGAAATACTCTTAATCCCGCCGACAACACTCATCCATACAAGAACAGCAATAACAACCCCGAAAATCCATGTATATCCGTGCATAATACTGTTTGCGCCGCCTGTAATATGAACAAGCTGGTGAGCTGATTGGTTAATCTGAATCATGTTGCCGCCTGATATTGCACCGCCGATACAAAGCAGAGCAAATATTGCAGACAGGGGCTGACCGAGCCAGCGTAATTTTTTACGCGTAAGACCGTGTGCAATATAGTGCATAGGCCCGCCGGAAACCGTTCCGTCAAGGTTGAATCTTCTGTACTTAACCGCCAGAGTAGCTTCCACAAATTTTATCGACATACCCAAAAGTGCACCGACAAAAATCCAAAATGCAGCACCGGGGCCGCCTATAGAAATTGAAATCGCAACGCCCGCAACACTTCCGATACCTATTGTTCCCGATAAAGCTGTTGCCAGAGCCTGAAATGATGAAACTTCACCGTTTGAATCAGAGCTTTTATCGGCAGGTTTTGCAACCGTTTCAACCGCATGTTTCAACCCCCACAGAGATACTCCCTTAAAATATATTGTAAAGAAAAATCCCGCAAACAATATCCAGAAAATTATTATCGGCACCTGCGACGCTCCGATTGTTATCGGGAAAAACACAACATCAGCTATTCTGTCACATACCGGTGCAACATATTTGTCCATCATTGCATCAACATTCATGGCATGCGCATACTGAATGTTAAATAAAAGTGTAAAAAGTACAAGTAAAATTTTCTTCATAAATGTTTCCTTTCGGGGTTATAATACATTTCGGCCAATCTGAACCAACCTGTTACTATCATAGCAGAAACATTTTTATTACAGAATTTTTTTCATAAAATGTTAATATAACTTTAAAAAAATATATACATTACCGGTTGCAATTGAGGAAAAAATGATATAAAATCTTTTTATGATAAAAACGATTACAAAAATTTTCACGGTATTTATTCTTCTTTGCACAACCGCATTTGCATACGAAGAAGCCAAACAGGTAAGAGCGAGCCATATTCTGGTAAAAACCAGAGCCGAAGCTATTCAGATTAAAAAAGACATTGATAACGGCGGTGACTTTGCATATTATGCAAAAACCTATTCTCTTTGTCCTTCCGGCCAAAACGGCGGAGATTTAGGGTATTTTTCACGCGGACAAATGGTTCAGCCGTTTGAAGATACCGCATTTGAACTTCCTGCCGGCGAAGTTTCCGATCCTGTCGGAACTGAATTCGGCTGGCATTTGATTAAGGTTACGGACAGAAAATAATGTATTATTTCGGATATCAAACTCCTATCGGCAAAATTTTTATTTCGGCCGACAATGATTATATCTGTGGAATTTCTCTAAGCAGGCCGGATTGTGAAGAAAAAGAAACTCCGTTGATAAAAAAGGCTTTTTCCCAGCTTTCGCAATATTTTGACGGCAAGCGAAAATCGTTTGACCTGCCTTTAAAATTCAACGGAACAGAGTTTCAAAAAAAGATTTGGAATGAACTTTTAAAAATTCCTTACGGCAAAACAACGACCTACAAAAAAATCGCAAAAGCCGCCGGTAACGAAAAAGCATGCCGCGCAGCCGGTATGGCAAACAATAAAAACAAAATTATGATTGTTGTTCCCTGCCACAGAGTTATCGGCTCAAACGGCGGCCTGACGGGTTATGCGTTCGGAATTAATGTTAAAAAACAGCTCCTTGACCTTGAAGCCCGAAATACCTTAAATTGACTTTATGCTTGAAATATGTTAGTATCTAAAATATACTAATGAGGTAAATATGGAATTAAAAGAACTGCCAAAATGTCCGGTGGAAACAACTTTAAAACTTTTAAGCAGCAAATGGAAAGTTTTGATAATCCGTGATTTATTAACAGGCACAAAACGTTTCGGAGAATTAAAAAAAGCGCTCAAAACGATTACGCAAAAGGTTCTGACAACCAATTTAAGGGACATGGAAGACTCTGGGCTTGTTGCAAGAAAAGTATATTCTCAAATTCCGCCGAAAGTTGAATACACTTTGACAGATATAGGTTACAGCCTTGCGGGAATTTTAGACAGCATGGCCGACTGGGGCAGCGGTTACAGAGAATATTTAAAAATCCTTGAAAAACAGAAAAAATAATTTTTATTTATTGTTCTTATCATAAAGCGATTTATTTGACTTAATAAACAATAAAAGCGGAATAATTATAAAGCACATCAGACCGAAAATTCTGAAAGAATCAATAAACGCCCAAAGAGTTGATTGCTGAATTAACTGTTTATAAAGGGTTGTCTGCGCCATATAATTGGCCATTGTAGCTTCGGTATACTGTGACAAAGCCGCAGCGGTATTTTGAATTCTGAGCAGATACTGTGTATTAAGTTCGGACAAATTTCCGACCATCATATACTGGTGCATTTGCGCAAAACGTGAAAGCATGGTTGCAACAAGCGAGGTTCCGATTGCGCCGCCGATTGTTTTTAACAAATTTTGAATACCTGATGCATTTGTCATCTGGTCGTTTCTTAATGTATCAACCGAGAGGTTTATAATCGGAATCATTGCAAGCCCCATACCCATACCCATTAAAAAGTTCGGTATCATGATATTTATATTTGCAATCTGCAAGTTCAAAAATCCTAACGCAAGACCGCCGGTTCCGATTAAACTCAAACCGATTACAACAAGCAGCCTGTTGCTGATTTTGTTTGTTATGTTAGCCACAATAACCATGGAAAGCAAACTTCCAAGACCTCTTGGCATCATTGAGTACCCGCTTAAAAATGCGGTATAACCCATCATACTCTGTAAAAATTGCGGTAAAATCGCAATTGATGCGTACAATACAGCCTGTATTATGACCTGCATTGCGGTTCCGGCAAGAAAATTCATATCCTTAAAAACACTCAAATCAATCAAAGTATCTTTTCTTTTAATCTGGGAAATAAAAAATAAAATACCCGCGGTGCACGAAACTCCAAACATCCAGCAAACCCATGTTGCATTAAACCAGTCCGCATTGTTTCCTTTATCAAGAACTATCTGCAAACAGGTAATCCACACAACAAGCAGGAAAAATCCGAGTGCGTCGATTTTAACACCTTTTTGACGTTTTGCATAAGGAGGATCTGTGATAAGTTTTTTACACATAATAGCCGCAATACATCCGAACGGAACATTAATAAAATAAATCCACGGCCATGTCCAGTTATCCGTAATCCAGCCGCCCAGAACCGGCCCGACAATCGGAGCGATAATTATACCCATGCCGAAAACAGCCATTGCTTTTCCGCGTTCTCTTTTGGGAAAACTTTCAAGCATAATTGCCTGCGATATCGGAACAATTCCGCCTCCGCCAAAGCCCTGCAAAATTCTTGCCAGAACCATTGCCAGCAATGAATTTGCAAGTCCGCACAGCAATGATGCTATTGTAAAAAGTAATATACTTATTATAAAAAAGTTTTTGCGTCCGAAAAGTTTGCTGAACCAGTCAACCGCAGGAATTACAATACCGCTTGCAATCAAATAGCTTGTCAAAATCCAGATTGATTCATCACGCGTAACCGAAAAACTTCCGGCCATATGCGGCAAAGCAACGTTTGCTATTGTTCCGTCAAGTACAAATATAAATACCGCAAGCAAAACGGCTGACGCCGAAAGCCACGGGTTTTCAGGATAATATTCTTTTTCTTCAGCTACTGGTTGATCAGGCATTCTTCCCCTTTTGGCTGTAATTTTCTCTCACTCTTTAATAAAAACATAAACGGAATTAAAATAAAACATGCTATTGCAAAAACTTTAAAAGTTGTCATATATGCACAAAGGGTAGATTGCTGAATAAGCTGGTTATAGAGCATTTTCCCGGCCATATAGGTTGCATTCATGCTGTCACCTGCAAGATGAATAAACGAACTTGCATAGGAACTCAGTCTTTCGCCAAAATTCACATTTGCATCACTCAAAAATTTCACAAGTCCGTTGTGGTGTACTTGAGAAAATCTTGAAATCATAGTCGCAACAAGAGAAGTTCCGATTGCACCGCCGATTGTCTTTAACAAATTTTGAAGCCCTGACGCATTTGTCATCTGCTCATTTTTCAAAGTAATACATGAAAGCGTTGTAATCGGCATCATTGTAAACACAAGCCCGAATCCGAAAATAATATTCGGAATAACAATATTCATCATACTTATTTCCAGATTAAGACTGCTGAGCATCCAGCCGCCGACACCAAGACAAAACAGGCCAGCAATTCCGTAGGTTTTGTAACTGAATTTTCCGCCGAGCATACCGAAAATTAATAACGCGGTCAATGCTCCGACCCCTCGCGGCATAACGGCAACACCGCTTGTAAACGCGTCATATCCGAGCATGTTTTGAAGCAGCTGCGGCAATATCGCAAGTGATGCCAGCAAAACCGCATTTAACAGTATTAACATGGCAGTTCCGCAAAGATAATTCATATCCTTCAATACATCAAGTTTTACCAGCGGCTTTTTGCCTTTAATTTGCGAAATAAAGAACAATACCGCACCGAGTAATGCAACCGCGCTGAACCAGCATACCCACGGCGCATTAAACCAGTCCGCATCATTACCTTTATCAAATACTATCTGCAAAGGAATCAGCCAGACGCAAAGCCATAAAAATCCGAATTTATCAAGATGAATATTCTTCTGCCTTCTTGCATAAGGCGGATCTTCAAGGTATTTTTTGGCTAAAGCTATACAAACAAATCCGAAAGGCACGTTAATAAAGAAAATATACGGCCAAGACCAGTTTTCGGTAATCCAGCCGCCCATCACAGGCCCGAGAATAGGTGCAACGACAACAACAAGTCCAAATACCGACATTGCTTTGTTTCTGGCTTCACCCGTAAAACTTTCCATCGTAATTGCCTGCGCCATAGGCATCAAACATCCGCCCCCGATTCCCTGCAGAGCACGGGCAATTACTATCATGCCGATTGAATTGGATATCCCGCACAAAAATGATGCGATGGTAAATATAAATACACCCAGCATGAAGAAATTTTTTCTTCCGAAAAATTTGCAAAAGAAATCAACCATCGGAATTACAATGCTGCTTGCCATCAAATAACTTGTCAAAACCCATATAGATTCCTGATTGCTGACCGAATAACTTCCGGCGATATGCGGCAGGGCAACGTTTGCCACTGTTTCATCCAGTGCATACATAAACGTTGCCAGAATTACCGGCATAATTATGAACCACGGGCTTCTTGAGGGTTTCCATTCTGTTTCCTGAGTAACTGTTTCGGACATTTTCTCCCCTTTAAAAACCGGCTATAGCCGGTTTTTAACTTCTTATCTGATTCGTACTTTAGGAACAACCGACATGCCGGGAACTACGTTATACTGCTCGGGGTCGATTTCTTCCGTAAATATAATTTTTACCGGAACCCTTTGAACAATTTTAACGAACGATCCTACAGCGTTTTCAGGCGGGAATAAACTTGATTTTGCGCCCGAACTTCTTTGAATACTGTCTACTTTGCCCTTAAATACTTTATTCGGATAGGTATCTACCTTGATATCAACAGGCTGACCCGGTTTCATATGACGCAACTGGTTTTCCTTAAAGTTTGCAACAACCCAGATATCGTCCGGAACTATTGTAAACAAAGGTGATCCGACTTGAACATACATACCTTTTTCAACCCTTCTTGATGCTACTGTTCCGGATTGCGGAGCGTAAATATTTGTGTATGAAAGGTTAACTTCAGCCTGATCTTTTTGTGCTTTTAATACTTTCAAATCAGCGTCGGCGACTTTGCTGTCATTATCGGAAAACAAAGACTGTTCCGCTGTTGTTAATTGGGCCTGAGCCGAATCGTATTTTGCCTGAGCGGCGTCAAGCGTTTGTTTTGAAACAGCGCCGGCTTCATAGAGATTTTTGTATCTTTCAAGATCTTTTGCGGCAACTTCTATATTTGTGTTGGCGGCTTTAAAGTTTGCTTTTGCATTCTGCTGGTTTAATAAAGCTCTTTCATATTGTGCAGCCATCTGGTCAACTTTGATTTTGTAATCGGTGTCGTCAATTCTTGCAACCAGATCACCTTCATTAACTCTCTGGTTATCTTTGATTAAAACTTCTACAATCTGGCCGCTTACCTTGGGCGCAACCGACACGGTTGTTGTTTCCACATAAGCATCATCCGTTGACTGGTATTTTATCGTGTCTATAATAAAATATGCGATTAATGCCGCAACTACAACGCCAAGTGCTATGAATACCGATTTTTTAATATGTTTTTTTTCGTGTGTTTGAACTTCTTCCGTTTGATTTTCTCTTTCTTCCATTGTATACCTCTTATATTTTTAGTTCTATCATTTCTTCCAATTTTTCTCTGAGTTTTTTTAATGACAAATACAGGCCATCCAATTCGTCTTCTGATACAACTCGTTTGGTTTCCGCAACATAGCTTTCAACCTTTTTGTTAATACTTATTAATATTTTATAGCCTTTTTCGGTTATTGCCATTTTTCTCACAAGCCGGTTATTTTTTGTATCAACAAACCGTGTTATCAAACCTTTTTCTTCAAGGGAATTTAAAATTCTGCCGGTATTTGCCCTGTCTTTTATAATAAGTTTTGCAAGATCTCTCTGACAAATTCCCTGATGACATGATACTATATCCAGTGCAACATATTCATCCAGCATCAAATCTATTTTTAATTTTTCCATAAGCTGTATACCGAGAATACGCATTACTCTGGCTGTTTTTTCCAGCTCGTAATTCAGTGTATCGGTGTAATGTTTAAGTTTTTTGTACATTCAACTTCCTTTTCAAATCTTAACATTATGTTGCAAAAAAAATATGTTGCATTTACAACAATATTATGCTAACATATCAATATAAAAAATGCAAGCACTAATTTTGAAAGAGGAAGAGAAATTGAAAAAGGCAATAGCAATAACACTTATAGCGGGATTTATGACGATGAACATCGCCCCTGTTCTTGCAGTGGAGGAAGCACAAAAATCGACCGCAGCCCCGAAACAGTTCAAAAGCATGGTTAAGAAAAACAAAAAAACAAATGACGAATATAAATATGCTTATGTAAACATGGACTGGTGGAAAAATTTTAACGACGAAAATCTGAACAATTACATAATAAAAGCAATACAAAACAATTACGATTTAAAAATGGCAACCCTTGCGGTTGAAGAATACTATCAACAGACAAGGGCACAGTTTGCAAACGAACTGCCAACAGTAAGCGCAGGGTTTGCACCGAATTTAATCAAAATGCCGGGAGCAACAAATACAACCGGCGCATTTGCGGTTCCTGCATTTGCGCAGTATGAGATTGACCTGTTTTTGAAAAACAGAGATAAAACAAAATCTGTCAAAAAACTCTGGGAAGGTTCACAGCTTGACGAACGCAGCGCATATATTGCGGTGGCATCGGCTGTCGGAACAACTTATTTGAATATAGTAATGCTGGATAAGATTATTAATCTTCAGGATGAAATCGTAAAAGACAGAAAAGAGATTTATGATTTAATGGTTTTAAGCCATGGTGAAGGTCTTGCATCAACCGCTGACACAGTAAGAGCGAATAAGGCTTATGTAAGCGGGACATCAGATTTGATAGAACTTCACAAGCAGCGTGAACAAATGCTTCACCAGCTTTGCGTTCTTATAGGCGAAAGCCCTGAAAATGCGTCTTCACTTGCAAGAACATCTCTTGATGATCTTGATTTTACCGGAGTTATCCCTTCTCAAATCGCATCCGAGGTAATTGTTCAACGACCGGATTATATGAAAGCGGAAAAAATGGTTGAAAAAGCCGGAATTGATGTACGCGTGGCAAAAAAAGAATTTTTACCATCAATAAGTCTAACGGGTCTTGCACTGTTTAACGCGCATGATCTGGGCAGTATTTTTACAACAAAAGGCATGCTGGCGCTGTTAGGCGGTTCAATAATGTATCCGTTTTTCACGGGCGGTTCAAGATTTGCCAATTTAAGGTTGAGAAAAGCTGAATACGAACGGATTTTGCAAAATTATTACAAAACCAATTTAACCGCAATACAGGAAGTTAACGACTCGCTTGTAAGCATAAAAATGGACAGAGAAAAAATGACCGAAACCGAAAAACAGGCAAAACTTGAAAAAGCCGACTACGGTTATAATGAACATAAATACAACCAAGGAACGATTTCCAAACTGGATTTGATACAATACAGAGAAAATCTTTTGTCAATAGATAAACTTGTAGCTCAAAATAAAGTCGATTGTCTTGTTGACTATATAGGACTTTATAAAGCTGTAGGAAGTAAGCTCTAAAAATCTATCTAAATCATCACCTCTTTACTTTAAAAAAGTGAAGCCAGCCGGTATTTTTACCGGCTTTTTATTTTTAAGCGAGAAGTCTTTGCAGAACTCTTATCTTAAGAAATTCGTCGGAATTTTTAAAGAAGATTTTGTTAATACTTCCCAATTCAAGCCTTCTCAAAGGTTCACTGCAAAAAAGAACATTTTGATTGCAAAATGTATTCAAAATAATATAATTTTTCAAAGAAAAATCATATTGAATGCTTAAAAAGACCTCATAATCCAAATCTAACAGGAAATTGCATCCCGAATTGGTTCCGATAGAGATGACGCTTTTGTTCAAATAGAACTTTTCATTGTTTTTTGAAGAAATCATTATATCCATAATTCAAATTATAAATATAAGAATAAACTTCAAACATTCACCGGTCGGGGAAGTTTTACCCGCTATAACGGATAATTTTTATAACCCGTTTTTACATTTCGTTACATTGTTTTTATTATTAATATTCAGAATAAATTATTGAAAAATAATAATTTTTCAATTAACATATAATTATGAAAGAGAAAGCTGTAGATTTTTATGTAAACCAAGGATATTCGTGCTCTGAAAGTATTGTCAGAGCCGCAATAGAGGAAGGGCTTTGTTCAAAAGAGCTTTTGGCCTGTGCAACTTCATTTTCGGGAGGTATGTCATCGGGCTGTTTGTGCGGGGTTATAGCCGGATCGCAAATTGTTCTCGGGTACAACTTCGGACGCGGAAACGTTAACGGAAACGAAGTTTTGGCACGTCAAAAAGCAGCAGAATTTATTGAAGAATTTAAAAAAAGAAACAAATTTACCTGCTGCAGAATTTTATCAAAAGATGTTCCGCCCCAAAACAAAAAAGCTCACTGCTCCAAGTTTGTTGCCGACGGTGCTGAAATCCTTGAATCTATGATTAAGGTAAAAGTATAATGCTGAAAAAACCCGATAAATTATATTTTTTGACAGCCGGAATGCCGACCGCAACCGGAAAAGGAAGTTATCCGGAGGCCTTTGATGCCTTAAGAAATCTGGACCTTGACGGCATGGAGTTTGAATTTGTCCACGGAATAAAAATCAGCCAAAAGTCAAGATCTTTTGCAAAAGAAAACGGCAAAGATCTTTTGTTAACCGCTCACGGGCCGTTTTATATAAATCTTAATTCAAAAGACGAATCAACAACCGAAGCCAGTGTGCAAAGAATTATAGACACAGCAAGAGTCGGTTCCGAAATCGGCGCCTACAGTATTACCTACCACGCCGCATATTATATGGGAAAAGACAAAGAAACTGTTTATCAGCAGGTTAAAACAAAAACAAAAGAAATCCTTGACGTTCTTGAACAAGAAAAAATCAATCTCTGGATTCGTCCGGAAACTACCGGTAAAGCCACGCAGTGGGGAGATTTTGAAGAAATAATAAGGCTTTCAAAAGAATTTGAACAGGTTTTGCCCTGTATTGATTTTTCTCATATCCATGCAAGAACTATCGGTGAATATAACACTTATGACGAATTTGCGCATATTTTAGACAGAATAGGAACCGAGCTTGGAACTTTTGCGCTTGAAAACTTTCATGCCCATATTGCAGGTATTGAATATGGCGATAAAGGTGAACGCCAGCACGTTATTTTAAAAGATTCCGATCTGAATTATAAAGAACTTTTGAAAGCCCTAAAAGATTTCGGCGTCAAAGGCGCTGTTGTCTGCGAAAGCCCGAACATTGAAATTGATGCGCAAATCTTAAAAGAATATTATTATTCTCTATAATGCCGTTTCAATTCTTCAATACTGTCGCCGCCGTATTTTTGCAGAATTTCATCTGCAAGAACACACGCAATTCTTGCCTCTGCAACCACGCAGCAAGATTCAACCGCACATGTATCAGAACGTTCAAAATGAGCTTCACATTCTTCAAGCGTTAACTTGTCGACTGTTCTCAATGGTTTTACCATGGTTGGAATAGGTTTCATTACGGCTTTAACAATCAAATCTTCGCCGTTTGTCATTCCGCCTTCAAGCCCGCCTGCGTTATTTGTTTTGCGAATAATCTTTCCGTCTTGCAAAAACATTTGATCATGATACTCAAAACCTGTTTTTCCGAGCGGATTTTCACCGATTTCGACAGCTTTTATCCCTCCGATGCTCATAACGGCTTTTGCGATTTTTCCGTCAAGAGCCCTGTCCCATTGAACATAACTGCCAAGACCGATTGGAAGATTTTTAAAAATAACTTCAAATTTTCCGCCGAGCGAATTGCCGTCACGTTTTGCTCTGTCGATTTCCTGTTCAAAATTCTCAACCGCATTCCCGATTTGCAGAATTTTTGAACAGCAGGTTATATCAAGTTCTTTTAAAATAAGTTTTGCAAAAGCGCCGACAGCTGTTTCTATTGCGGTTTTGCGTGCGCTTGAACGCTCAAGCACATCTCTCAAATCCGAAAGGTTATATTTTTCGCTTCCCGCAAAATCCGCATGTCCGGGGCGATATTTTGTAAAAGGCGGCTTTTCGGAAAAATCTTTGTTATAAATAACAACACAAACCGGAGCACCGGTTGTTTTTCCGTTATGTACGCCCGCCGTAATCTCGCAGGTGTCAGCTTCCAGCTGCTGTCTTGAACTTCTGCCGTAACCTTTTTGACGACGTGACAATTCCGTATTTATAAAATCAATGTCTACCGCAAGATTTGACGGAATTCCGTCTATTATTGCGGTTAAACATTTTCCGTGGCTTTCGCCGGCTGTTAAAAATCTGAATTTTTCTGACATATATTTTTTTCCGGAATTATTTTGCGTATCTTAAAAATATTTGTTCTTTTGTCTGCATTAATTCTTCAACAACTTTCCATTGTCCGTTCGGCTGCTTTTGGACAATCTGATATGTTTTAAGCCAGTAAGTTTCACCGGTCGGTTGTCTTTCGGCGCTTACTTTATAGCCGTTTGCAACTTTGGTTACGGTTATATTTCTGTAAGCGTTTTTATATTTTCTCAATCTGGCGGTTGCCTGACCGAGTTTAAGCTGTTTCATATAAGTTGCGGTATTTGTGCTTACGTTAACAAGTGTTCCGTCGGGTTTTACAACCTGTCTGATGATTTTTGCATCAGGTGAATAAAAATCCGGAATTGTTGTACTATAGGTGTTTGCCGCATTCACATATTTGTTAAAAAATGCTTTTGCATCGGCTGCATCATCCGCAAACGCCTGTATTGCGCCAAATAAAAATACTGCGAGTAATATTAAAACTTTTTTCATCTTTTTTCTCCTGCAAAATTAAAACGAATTTTTATAATTATTTGTTCATTAGTATAGCATTATATAAATATTTATACAAGTTCCAGAGCGGTTAGGTCGTTTTCAAGAAGATTTTTCTGGAAGTTTTCGCATTCTTCAAGAAGGTTTTTGACCTCCTGAAATTTTGTACTGTGCAGCACAGGCGATAAATCTTTTATTTCATTTAATTCTATTTTATAAAAATGATTATTCCGCTCAAGCACCTTTATAAATCCGATTTCTTCAAACAAATCCAAAAGTGTCAGGACAAGTTCGACTGATTTGCCCAGAGCGCTTGCACACCTTAAAAAATCAACCTTGCCTTCGCTATTGTTAAAAGCAAACCTGAGCATTTTTATAAATGTTGTCAAAAATTCTTTTTCATCAAAGTATTTAACTTTATAATTCATAAAATGAATTGCCGAGGGGCCGGCTTCTTCAATAATCGCGTCAAAAGTTTCTTTGTCTGCCGGATAATCAAAAAACATCAGGGCATCGCATTTGGAAACATTTTCTCTTGTAAAGGTTTTGTTTATAAGGTTTGAAAACGGTGCCAGCAAATCTTTTACGGCTTTGCTTTCGGCAAAAATCATAATATTTTGTTTTGAATTTTTTACATAATCATTGACAAGCGGCAAAATATTTGTTTTTTTTCTGTGATCATAAATTTTCAATCCAAAAGGCTCTGCCGCCTCCTCTTTCAAATGTTCGGAATGAATATCATCAACTATGAGCTGCACGCTTGTATTTCCGTTGTATTCATTAATCTGCGGATGAAAAGCCACATCTATCATATCACCTGCAACAAGCGGCAAATCTCCCTGCTGCCAGCGAATACAGTTAAATTCATAACTTCCTGTTTGAACAGTAAGCCTTAAGTGGTCTTTATTTTCGCCCATCAGTTTTTTTTCTTTAATCTTTAAATCTTTTATTGCAAAAACAGGTGCGGGATTTGACGCTCCGAAGGGTTCCAGTTTAGAAATCTCCTGAACAAGTTCAATGTTTATATCTTCGGGATAAACCTGCAAATCAACATCTAAAAAGGGTTTTAACTCTTTTCCGTTAAGCATTTCTTTTACTGTATTATTCAGGGCTGATTTGACCTGTTCAAAAGAAGCCTTTTCCGCGGAAAATGAAAGCCCCGCCGCAAGTTTATGACCGCCAAATCCGTCCAGAAGTTCCGAATTTGCGCTGATAATATCATAAAGCGAAAGTCCTTCCACTCCGCGTGCAGAGCATCTGAACTGTTTGGTTTCTTCGGAATATGTCATTAAGAAAGTCGGCTTATAATATTTTTCAACAATTTTTGAGGCCACAATACCGATAATTCCGATGTGCCAGTCCGGTTTATAAAGAACAACCGCAGGATTTCTGTTTCCTTCTTTTTTAAGCATTTCTTCGGCTTCCAAAAATATGTTCTGGCAGAGTTCCTGTCTTACTTTATTGAAGTTATTCAAAGAAATAACCGCCATTTCGATTTCTTGTTTGTTATCGGAAATAAGAACTTTAAGCGCATCTTCTACCGTATCAAGACGGCCTGAGGCATTTATTCTCGGAGCAACTCCGAATGCGATATTTTCGGATGTAATACCTTTTTCAAGATTGTATCCTGCAGATTCAAGCAGTCTTTTAAGCCCGTAGTGTTTGCCTTCTGAAATCAATTGCAGACCTTTTGTCACAAGGTATCTGTTTTCGCCGACTAAAGGAACTATATCCGAAACGGTTCCGACAGCGACAAACGGCAGGATTTCATAAACGAATTCCGGTTTATTATAATGCCTTAAAAGAGCCTGTGCTGTTTTAAACGCGACACCGACACCTGCAAGAGATGTAAGGCTTTCTATTTCTTTTGCGGAAAGTTTTTCATCCAGCGCATCCGGTGCTTTCGGGTTGATTATTGCAAAGGCGTCAGGCAAAGTTTCCGGCGCTTCGTGGTGATCGGTTATTATAACATCTATTTTAAAACTGTTTATAAAATTAACGGCTTCAACGTCGCTTATGCCGCAGTCGACCGAGATTATGACTTTCGGTTTTACGGTAGTCATTAATTTTACAAGCGCTTTTGTATCAAAGCCGTGGCCTTCTTTTTCTCTGTCCGGAATAAAGAAATTTACATCCGCACCAAGATATTTGAAAGTTTTATATAAAAGAGAGGTTGAAGTTACACCGTCAGCGTCAAAATCACCGTAGATAACAATTTTTTCCTGACTGTCAATCGCTTTTGAAAGTCTTTCAACCGCTTTTTCCATGTCTGTAAAAACATTTGGATCGGAAAGTTTTACCCCGAGCGGATTAATAAATTCAGCTATTTCCTGTTCGGAATTAATACCGCGTGCGGCTAAAAGTCGTTTTATCAGCGACTTTTCATTACTTTGGTTCTCCTTAATCCTCCACTCTTTAAGCATACTCTTATTTTAGCATAAAGAAATGCTCTGTGGCAATTATATTTTTTATTAACCTTGACAAATCGAAAAACGGAGTTATAATGAATATATAGGGGCAAGCCCCAACCAAATGTGCTTGATTGAGGCTTGACTTAGTACCCTATAAAATGATTAACAAAAACTTTAAAAGTGCTATCAGTGCTTTGATGGCACTTTTTATCTGTTCTGTTTTCATTTTCCCACCCCCTTTCCGCCAATTTCTTAGTTAAATGCGTGTGCGGGCGGGGTGTGTGGTACTACCCTATTTTTATTTTATAATACAAAATAGTTCCTGTCAACAAAAAACAGGAACTATTATGAAAAACTTTCAAGATTTATTTTTTCTTGGATTTGTCTGCAAGTTCGCTGTCTATCCGCAAAAAGACCGGTTTAATATCTTCTTTGGAGATTAATTTGCCGGTTTTGATATTATCGCAGGTCAAATCGTCGAGTTTTATATTAAGATCAAACGATAATTGTTTTGCCATTTCGCGGGCAATATTCGGACAGTAAGGATAAATAAGCGCGGTTACAATGCACATAATTTCAAGAACTGTCGTGAGAACCGTTCCGCATTCCGTCCATTTTTCTTCTTTTGCCAGAGTCCAGGGGGCATTATCGGTAACAAATTTATTTGTTATATCAACAAGCCCGATAATTTCCTGTGCGGCTTCCGAGATTTCGAAGTGATTGAAGTGGTTTTCCACAATTTTAATTGTTCCGAGGGCTTTTTTAAACAGGTCTGATTGAACTTTAAATTCTGGTTTAATTTCGCCGTCAAAGTATTTCACAAGCATTGAAAGCGTTCTGTTTAAAAGGTTGCCCATGCTGTTTGCAAGGTGTGCGTTAACTTTTTCTTTAAAGTCTTCATCAGAATAGTTTCCGTCGCGTCCGCAGGGGGCAGAGGTTGCCATATAGTACCTGAAGGCATCGGGGTATTCAAGTTCAAAATTTTCCAGAACCGCGGTCGGAGAAATTACGTTGCCCAGAGATTTTGACATTTTGGATTCATCTATTGTAATCCAGCCGTGCGCAAAAATATGTTTTGGCAAGGGCAGGTCAAGCGCAAGCAAAAACGCCGGCCAATAGATACTGTGAAACTTCAAAATATCTTTTCCGATTACATGAACATCAACCGGCCAGAGTTTTTTGTACAAATCCGACGGATTTTCTGTATCGTAGCCGATTGCGGTAATATAATTTGAAAGAGCGTCAATCCAAACATAAATAACCTGATCCGGATCATTAAGCACATCAATACCCCACTGAACATTGGTTTTTGCGCGGGAAACCGAGATGTCCTGAATATCTTCCAGCTGGTTTAAAACCTCGTTTGCTCTGAAAGAAGGAACTATAAAGTCGGGATTTTCTTTTATATGTTTAATTATGGCGTCTTTATATTTTGAGAGTTTGAAGAAATAATTTTCTTCTTTAACAAGTTCCGGTTTTTTCAGGTGGTCGGGACAGAGTCCGTCTTCGGTTAAATCTTTTTCGTTCAAAAAGCATTCGCAGCCGGAGCAATAGAGTCCCTGATAGGAATGTTTGTAGATATCGCCTTTTTCAACAAGTTTTTGAAAGATTTTTTGAACTGTTTTTTCGTGATATTCATCAGTTGTTCTTATAAATTTTGTATAATCGACGTTGAGCGCTTTCCAGGCGTCCTGAAATTTTTTTGCGTTAATATCGCAGAGTTCTTTCGGTGTAATCCCTTGTTCTTTAGCTGTTTTTTGGATTTTAATTCCGTGTTCGTCAGTACCTGTCAAAAAGAAAACTTCTGTTCTTTGTGAATAATGTCTTGCGATAATATCGGTTAAAATCTTTTCATAAGCATGTCCGATGTGCGGAGCGCCGTTTACGTAGTCAATTGCTGTTGTTAAATAATATTTATCCATTTATATTTCCCTCTTTCGGGTAAATTATATCACAAAAAAGTTACAAAAACGTTTGGATTAGGCAATTTTTAAAAATAGAAACACTTTATATAGATGTAAAGGAGTAGGTATGTCCTGGATTAATGATTTAGACGCATTGGCATCGGCAGGTGTAATAAATTTTGACGCACCTGCGTATATCAAAGGCACCCAGCCGAGATATTACGGGAATCCGGCATTTGAAACAATCCCGCCGGAACTTCCTCAAGCAAAAACACAGCCTGTAAAAGATGAATTTAAAAAGAGCGAAAATCCCGTTCAAAACCCGAAATGGAAAAAGGTTCTTTTCGGATTACTTTTGACGGCCGGCACTATTTTTGCGGCATCTAAACTTAAGCCGGTAAAAAATCTTTTGAAAAAAGTTGATATGACAAAATTAAAAGAACTTCCGAAAAATATTTGGCAGGGGGTTCAAAACAGCTGGAGCCGTCTGGTTAACTTTATCAAACCGAAGAAACCTTAAGATTTTTTGCGTTCTCTGACCGAAATCCTGACGGGTGTGCCGAAAAAACCGAACGCTTCCCGCAATTTGTTTTCAAGATAGCGTTTGTAATGGTCTTTTAAAAGTTCAGCGTCGTTTGCAAAAATTATAAACGTCGGTGGCTGAACATTAATCTGGGTTGTATAAAGAATTTTAAGTCTTTTATTTTTAACGCTCTGGGGCGGATTAAGGGTATAGGCTTCGTTTATTATTTTGTTCAAAAGCCCTGTGGAAACGCGTTTTGTGCACTGTTCGTAAACTTCAACCGATTTTTCAAAAATCTTATTTAATCTTTGTTTTGTAACGGCGCTTATATAAATTTTGGGTGCAAAATCCAAAAAAGGAATATCGTTTGCAAGTTTTTTATCAAATTGATTAATGGTGTTTGATTTTTTATCTTCAATCAAATCCCATTTGTTAATGGCGACGATAAGCCCCTTGCCGGCTTCCGTAATAATTGACGAGATTTTTTTATCCTGATCGGAAATCCCTTCTGTTGCATCAATCACAAGTACGGCAATATCGCAATCGCGTATAGAGCGGATTGCTCTGTCAACAGCGAATTTTTCAACACCCCAGTCGACTTTTGATTTTTTGCGTATTCCTGCGGTATCAACTATTACAAAATCTTTTTCGTTGTATTTTATTTTTGAATCAATACTGTCGCGGGTTGTGCCTGATATATCGGAAACTATTACTCTGTTCTCGTTTAAAAGCGCGTTTACTATAGAGGATTTGCCGGCATTGGGACGGCCGACTATTGCAATTTTTATTGCTTTTTCATCTTCCGGATTTTCATCCGTTTCAAAATCTTCCGTAATAAGGTCGAGCAGATCGCCGACACCTCCCGAACCGTGCAGGGCGGAAATACCGAGCGGTTCACCGAGCGCTAGTGCGTAAAAGTCGTTTGTCATATATTGAGAAGCAGGGTTATCAAGTTTGTTTACAGCAAGAAAAACGGGTTTGCCGCTTCTGCGCAGAATATTTGCGATATCGTAATCTATCGGGTTAACCCCTTCTTTTCCGTCTGTAAGAAAAATTATTTTGTCAGCCTCTTCGCAGGCTATTTTTGCCTGATCAAAAACAGAAAGCATAATTTCATCTTCATCGCCGGGGATAATTCCGCCGGTATCAATGCAGGTGAAAACTTTGTTCTGCCATTCAACATCAAAATAAATTCTGTCGCGCGTAACCCCGGGCAAATCGTCCACAATGGAATTTCTTGCACCTGCAAGACGATTTACAAAAGTTGATTTGCCGACATTTGGACGGCCTACTATCGCAACAACGGGTTTTCTTTTCATAGGGTAATTATATCACGGAAAAAATTTTTTGCTATATTTCCAAATCTCTAAAAACCAGCAGCTCATAAGGTTCGTAATTGAATGCTTTTGCGAGTTTTTCAACAACATCAAGAGTTGTGGAGGATAAATTTCTTTCGATATTTGTCAGAGTTGTTCTTCCAATCCCTGCTTCTTCAGCAAGTTTTTCCTGAGACCAGTTTCTTTTTATGCGTTCAAACTTAATTCTTATCCCGAATTTCTTAGATAATGTTGATATTTCATTCATAATGTCAATATATTAACATCTTGACAACATACGGACAATACGATATTATAATCACAAGGTCAATTTAATAATCATAATGTCGGTATTATATACAATTAACAAATTTGACATTTTTGTAATGTAACTTATAATTGGATATAGATGATTTATAAATCATAGGAGAAGAAAATGGGTATAAAAGATTTTATTGCAAATGAAACAAAACAAAAAACAACAGCCTTCACGCTCGCAGAAGTGCTGATAACATTAGCAATTATAGGTATAGTCGCAGCACTGACTATACCGACATTAATTCAGAATTATCAAACAAAAGCATGGAACACTGCATCTCAAGTATTCCAGAGAAAACTCGGTGAAGCATTAAGGGTAATGAATGTTCAAGGAACTTTGGCAGGTTATACAACAACAGAAGCGTTTGTTGATGAACTTTCTAAACATATTAAGGTAACAAGAATATGTGATAATGATGATATCACAACATGCTTTTCTGATACCGTAACCTGGGGTGATGAAGAAGTTGACATGTCTAAAGTTAAAAAAGCTAAAAACTTCGGACAAAATGATTGGGATACAAATACGGTAGCAGTACAGTTTGCAAACGGTGTGAATGGAATAATAGCATACAATCCCGATTGCAAACAAAACCAATTCAGTAATGATGTAATCACAGTAGGCGAAACCGGAATAGGCACAAACTGTCTTGCAATACTGTATGATGTAGACGGATTCAAGAACCCTAATACCCAGCAAAAAGATTTACGAGGTTTAAATGTAATAAGTTTAGGAAGAAACTGTGCAATAGAACTAAGTGACGGCACATGTTTTACAGCACCGTTCTATCCAACACCATTAACGCTTGAAGAATGCGAAGCACAAAAAGGAGAACTAGGAATAAGTGAATGTTGCTACGATGGTGATCGTTGGGCAGGTGCAGTAAAAGCATGTCATGATATGGGATCAAGTTTACCTAGTCAGGAACAGTTAGACCAATTAGCGAGAGACTTGTATCCTGGCACAGAAATAACAACCGGAGAAAGCAACGGACAAAGAGCTAACGACCTTGCAGTATCAATGGGATTTATCTCCTCTCCCGATTCTACGTTTTGGCTGTGGTCGAGTGAGGAGTACGTCAAGGACTTCGCGTACCTCCGCGCCTTCTACTCCACGTACACGTACTGGAGCTACACCGGCCGCGGCAACGGCTCTCCGGCGGTGTGCTTAGCGGAATAGCATGTGTGCCGCAAGGCTGGGAAGATATATTTAATAAGCGGTATTTGTGGCATTTCACAAGTACCGCTTTTTAACAATAGAATAGCCTCTCCCCTTGTGGGAGAGGAAGAATTTCAACACGAGGTACGAGTGTTAGAAATTCAGGTGAGGGGTAGCAACAGACCCCCCACCCTTACCCTCCCCCTCAAGGGGGGAGGGAACCGCGTTGGTGATGCGACAAACGCGACGACTATGCGATTACTACGCAGACTACGTCTGCTCGTAATGACATATTTTTTGAGCGGAGCGAAAGAAATGAACTTATCGTCCTAACGACTTATCGACTTTAAAATGTGAGCGTGGAGCAAATCAAAGACACGTCTTAACGTCTTGCTTTCTTACCGAATCTGTACCGGCATTATCAGGCAGACAAAGTCTTCTTCTTCATTCGGTCTTAAAACCGTTGCTGAAAGCGCCGTGTTCAAACCGATTTTGACTTCTTCACCGTCTATATTCTTTAGCGCCTCAAGCATGTATTTATAGTTAAATGCGATTAACAACGGTTCTGACGTGTATTGAATATCAATTTTTTCTTCTGATTTACCGGAATCCGGTGTGTCTGCGTTCAGGGTCAATTCGTTATCCGCAAAGTTTAATTTTACAATACTTGTTTTGTCGTCAACCATAATTGACACACGCTCAAGAGCCGAAATAAATTGTGAAACATTTACAAGCGCCTCTTTCGGGCTTTCGGCCGGTATTAAAAGATTGTATTTCGGGAACTGGCCTTCCAGAAGTCTTGAAATCGTCATTGTTTTTTCGGATTTTATTATTAATTTTGTTTTTTCGGTATAGATTTTGATTGAATCTTCATCAATGTATGCGCTCATTTTTATAAACTCATTCAGCGCTTTGGCAGGGATTATGAGCTGTTTGTTTTTGTTGTCTTTGTTGTCAACGTGTTCTCTCACACGCGCAAGTCTGTTTCCGTCAGTGGAAGCTATTTCCAAAATCTGGCCGGAAATATCGCAGACTATCCCTGATAAAAGGTTGCTTGTTTCATAAGACGCTGCGGCAAATCCCGCCTGTCGAACCGCTTTTGCAAACGGTTTTAATTCGATTTCTATGCTTTCGTCTTCGTTTAATTCTATGTTGTATACTTCTGACGGAAATTCGTTTGCTGAAATCCCGATTATATCAAATTTTGAATTCTGGCAGGTTATGTTTACTATTGTTTCGCCTTCGGCCATTTCAAAAGTTATGAGTTTGCTGCCGAGTTTGGAAACTATTTCGTTTAAGGTTTTGGAAGGAAGTGTTATTTTGCCTTCTTCTTCAACCTGTGCATCTACAAGCGCAGTTACTGTCAAATCAAGATCTGTCGCAACAAGTCTTATTGTGCTTTTGTCGACAGTTTCTATTAATATGTTCAAAAACACCGGCTGAAGCGCTTTCATGCTGGTTGCACGTTCAACTATTTTTATCCCGTCAAATAAATCCTCTTTTTTTACAACAAACTTCATCTTATTTAACTCCTTTTTATATTTCCCTTATTTGAATTTTATAATAAAATAGTATTCAAAACAAACAAAAAATAATAAAAATTAACAATATTTTTTAATCCGTTTTTTGTTCAAAACTTTTTATATTAATTATTATATAAATAAATAATATAAATAATTAATCATAATAATAAGCCCAAAAAATTTGTAGAAAAAGGTTCGAAAGCCCTGCGCTGCGCGGAGATTTACGGTAGAAAAAATTGTAGAAAATTTGTTATAAAAAATATTAAAATTGTAGAAAACACAAAAAAACAAAAAACAATGTAGAAAACACATGACTTTTCTACCGTTTTCAACAACGTTTTCTACAGCAATCCTCCGCCTGAATGATTTTTTTAAGTTTTTTACTAAAATGACCGTTATTATTATAAAAAGGAGGTATTTATGTTTAATTCGGTAAATAATCCCTTCAATCAGAAAATAGAATCCTCAACATCTTCCGACAGCAACAAACACCAAAAACCAAGAGAACAAAAAAAAGAAGAAAAAAAATATCTTGAACAGGAAGAACAGGACGAAGTTAAAATCGGCGGACTTCCGCTTTTGACGGAAGATGAGATTCTTATGATGACCAAATCCTACATAAATAACCTCAAATCAGAACATCAGGATAACCAAAAAATTATTAATAAATTGGATAAGTTTCTCGAAAACTTTGACGTGAAAAAATTCATGAAAAAAAATCCCTGCATGACAAGTCCTGATTTCTATATGGTTATGTACAACGAAACAGAAGGCCTTGTGAAATGATAAAATTTATAGCACCCGTAGCACTTTTAACCGTATCAAATATTTTTATGACATTTGCATGGTACGGTCATTTGAGATTCAGAAATACAGCTCTTGTTACGGTTATTCTCATAAGCTGGGGAATTGCGTTTTTTGAATACTGTTTTCAGGTTCCGGCAAACAGAATCGGTTATGATGTCTATAACGCAGCACAATTAAAAACTATTCAGGAAGTTATTACTCTCATTGTTTTCAGCGGATTTTCCGTTTTGTATCTTAAAGAACAATTCAAATGGAACTACCTTGTCGGGTTCTTGTTTATTATTCTTGCCGTATTTTTTATTTTTAAGAAATGGTAAGCATTTCGTTAAACTCAAACTCTTTTACCGCAGAATAATCAACCGGAAGAATAAATCTTATAAAATCCGACGACGCTTTTTTGTCAGTTTTCATAACCGGTATAACTTTTTTCAAATCATACGGCGGAATTTGCCTGAAGTTGAATTTTTTCATCACATCCTGCATGTAAAAAAGATAGTTTTTGTCAATCAAATCATTTTTTAACGCAAGGTCAAAAGCAAAATAAATTCCGGCTGTCACACATTCGCCGTGAGTGTATTTTTTGTAGTTTGTAAGTTTTTCTATTGCATGGCCGTATGTGTGTCCGAAATTCAATATCCGCCTTAAGCCGTTTTCTTTTTCGTCTTTTTGCACTACGGAAATTTTTAACATAATACAAATTTTAATTAATTCTTTCAATGTTTTGGAATCGTATTCCAGAATTTGTTCATATTTTTCGTCCAGAAAATTTATAAAATTAAATTCCTTTTCACACAAACAGCTTTTTTCAATAAAAGCATATTTTACAACTTCACCAAGACCTGTTTTAAATTCTCTTAAATCAAGAGTTTTCAAAAAATTTGTATTAATAAAAACAGCTTTCGGCTGGTGAAAAGTTCCGATAAGATTTTTTCCGCAAGAGGTATTTACAGCGGTTTTTCCGCCGACAGAACTGTCAACGCAGGCAAGCAGTGTGGTCGGAACCTGAATATAGTCAATTCCGCGCATATATGTTGATGCCGCAAACCCCGCAATGTCGCCCGTAACCCCTCCGCCGACCGCTATTATTGCATCGTCGCGGGTCAGTTTTTTCTTAAGACAAAAGTCGATTATTTTTTTGTAGTTTTTAAAATTCTTTTGATTTTCTCCGTCTTTTAATACAAATTTGTCCTCTTTTTCAAAATTCAAAACATCCCCGTAAAGTTTGTCAACTTTTTGAGAAATTACAACAACAAACTTTTTCCCGCGGACTGATTTTTGTATTTCCTGTTTTAATTCATTTATCGGAGTGCTTTCAATAAATATCGGGTAAGTTTTTTCCCGCTCGTTTATTTTAACTTCTATCATTTAACAAACCTCATTAATTTTTCACAAACTTCATCAGGTGTTTTTCCGCAGGTATCAACCGTATGGTGAGCTTTTTCGTAATTGTTTACACGTTTTTTTAAAATAAAACCAATGGTTTCAACTGAAAAATTTTTATGTAAAAGCGGCCTGTGAATGGCTGTTTTTATTCTTTCAAAAAGACATTCAGGAGTCGCTTTCAGATAGATTACGGTACCGTTTTTCTTTAAAATTTTTCTTGTTTCTTCATCTTCAAAAGCTCCGCCGCCCAAAGACAGAACAAGATTTTTTCCGTTTATAAATTCAAGGATTTTATTTTTTTCTATTTTTCTGAAATACTGTTCCCCGTGTTCGTTGAAAATATTCGGGATAGACATATTTTCGGACTTTTCGATTTCCTGATCCGTATCAACAAAATCATATCCGGCTTTTTTGGCCAGAAGTTTCCCGACGGTTGTTTTTCCGCACCCCATCATCCCGATTAATACGATTAATGTTTTCATAAACCAATAATAGCATAAAATTTTGTTTATGTTATATTTGAAAATACTATGAGAATAAACAAATTGACATATACCCCAGTTTCTTTTGCAGCGCAAAAGAAAAAGCAGCAGAATTACTATTCTCCGGTACGTGCGGCTGCAACAACAACGGCAATCTGGTTCGGATTCGGCGTTGTATCAACCGCTATGACAAATAAACTCTCCAAAATATTGAATTCCGATAAAAAGTCTGCATGGTTTTTGAATATAGGATTTGCCCTGACATTCGGAATAATAGACGGTATAAAAACTTACAAAAGAAACAGGCGGCTGAATAACAACCGCCCGTAAGGAATTATAAATCAAAATTATTTGTCATCCAATGCTGCAACGCCCGGAAGAACTTTTCCTTCAATAAATTCAAGAGAAGCTCCGCCGCCTGTTGAAACGTGGGTGAAATCTTCCGCTTTGCAGAATTTTTTAGCCGCAGAAACAGAATCTCCGCCGCCGATTACAGATATGGCACCGTCTTTGGTTGCGCTTACAATGGCTTTTAAAACAGCTTTTGTACCTTCCGCAAATGCAGGATTTTCAAAAGCTCCGACAGGGCCGTTCATTAATATGGTTTTTGAAGATTTGATAACTTTTGCAAAAGCCTTTTCTGAATCAGGGCCTGCGTCAACACCTTCAAATCCGTCAGGAATGTTTTTAATATCAACGAATTTGTTAATACCTTTGCCTGAAAAATCGTCAGTTACAAGAACATCTGTTGCCATAACAAGGTTTACGCCTTTGTCTGCAGCTTTCTTTTCAATAGCCTTTGCAACTTCAAGCTGATCGTCTTCGCAAATTGATTTGCCGATATTGCCGCCGTTTGCTTTTACAAATGTATAAGCCATACCGCCGCCGATAATCAGGTTGTCAACTTTGTCAATCAGGTTTTCCAGAACACCGATTTTAGAAGAAACTTTTGCTCCGCCTACAACAGCCGTGAACGGTCTTTGAGGATTATCAAGAGCCTGTGAAAGACATCTCAATTCTTTTTCCATCAAAAGACCCGAAACTGCCGGTTTTAAAACTTTTGCAAGTTTTGCGGTTGATGTGTGATTTCTGTGAGCTGCACCGAAAGCGTCGTTTACATAAAAATCACCGAGTTTTGCAAGTTCATTTGCAAAAGTCATATCATCGTCTTTTGCTTCTTCTTCTTTATAGAAACGAATGTTTTCCAACAAAGCAACCTGACCGTCTTTTAAGTTTTCAAGTTCTTTTTCGGCGCCTTTGCCGACAGGAGTTGAAACAAACAGAACGTCTTCTTTAAGAACTCCGGACAAATATTTTGCAACAGGCTCAAGTGAAAACTCTTCGTTCCATTCACCTTTCGGTCTGCCCAAATGTGCCATAAGAATAATTTTGGCACCTTTGTCTTTTAAATAATTTACGGTGGGCAAAATTGCCTGAATTCTTGTGTCATCCGTTACGTTTTTGTCTTCATCCAAAGGAACGTTAATATCAACTCTTACAAGAGCTCTTTTTCCTTTGATGTCGCCTAAATCTTTGATTGATTTTTTCATATAAAATTCTCCTTCTCTTGTATTCCTATTTTACATAAAACATAAAATTTTAGCAAAAAACAATTCTGCCCGACTGTCGAATTTTAAAAAAACTAAAATAGTCGGATAACATGTATAAGAAGAAAGGATTTATATTATGAAAAAACATTTATGGTTCATAGCAGTATGTTTAATGGCGTTTGTTGCAGGGTATTCAATAAACAGCAAGGCAATTTCGGATACCGGATACAGGGTTGCGGTTGTGGATGTTCAGTCGCTTATTTCCAAATCCTCGGAAGTAAATGCATTAAAAGCGGATCAGCAGAAAAAACTCGATGCAATGAAAACAACCGTTGACAAAGCAAGAGAAGAAATTTCAAAAGAAACCGACCCCGTAAAAATTGCGGCCCTTGAGGAAAAATACAGAAACGAAATTAACAACCAGAAAAACGCACTTGATGCCGAATATAATACAAAATTACATCAGATAGACAACAACATCAAATCAATTGTAATAGAAAAAGCAAAAAGCATGCAGTATAACCTTGTCCTGCCGAAGAATATAGTTTTGTACGGCGGAGATGATATAACGGCCGAAGTTGCAAAATCAGTTAAATAATAAAAAATCCGGCCGGAAACTTTTCCGGCCAAAAAATTATAAAAAGTTATCTTTTAACGTAAATTTTCAACATACCATCTTTGTCACCGTAGTGAGAGAATGTTATTTTGCCTGTTTTTTTAACCGTAATCAAACCTGTTACGTAAGGGTTTTTAATACTCTCATCAGGTTTGTAAGAGTATTTGTAAAAATTCAAATCGGTATCATTGTATAAAAGGAATGTCTTTTCTTTAAACCATCCTTTTTTAACTTTGATTTTACCGTTTTTGAACTGAGAAATCCTGATTATTTCCACATCCGGAAATATCTTTTGAACTTCTTCCTGCGAGAGTGATTTTTCAATAAATTTGTCATCTTCAAAGACAATTTCATTGTACTTCAAATCGGCATTGTTAACCGCGATTAATCTTCCGTCAAAAATAAATTCAAAGTTTGAAGTTAAAGGCAGTGCAACTTTTCCGTCAGAAAAATAATACTCCGAATAACCGCCGGATCCCGGTGACATTTTTTTTGTCAAAACAATTCGATCGTCAGACATTCCGCCAGTAGACCATGTTTTTGTCTGTGTAAAATAAACAGCCTGAGTGTTATCTTTTACACTGTCAAAATCAATGGCAAACGCTGCTTGAACACCTAAAAACAATACAGCAAGCAGTAATAGTTTTTTCACTGTTAAACTCCTTTCTTTTTTTAGATTATAACACAACAAAATAAAAAACGGCCGTAAAACGGCCGAATTTTCCTTTTTCTGTATAAACCGAAAGGATACAAGGAGGGTTTATACTTATTTATTGTAATTTTTATATCTGTAGCTTAGCATGCTGTAGGAATCTACATCGGAAGATGAATCATCCGCATAGAATGTAGACATATTTGTTGCGCGCTTATGGTTAAATTCGTCTATTTTTTCCTGACGTGAAGCATCAAGACTGAAGGCTGAAATTTCCGCGCTGGTAATTTTTCCGTCATGGTTTGTATCCATTTCGTCAAAATGTTCAAGGATATTGTTTATTGTATCCTGTGAAAGTCCTGAAGCTCCTGATGCTGCAAGTTGTGTCAATTGCGCTCTTGTAAGCCCCTGAGAGGACAGTGTGCTTGTATAGTCAGAAATTTCATTTGAACCTATAACACCGTCACCGTCTTTGTCTATTGAGTTAAAATTAGTTTGAAGGTATGATGCAAAACTCTGATTAAGATTCAAATAATTTTTTGAATCAGTTCTTGCGTTAGAAATGCTTTCAAGCGTAACCCCGTCCGGATTAAGCTGTGCAAGATATGAATAAGTGTTTGTTAAACCTGCATAAATGCCTGTCAGTAAAGAATTTCCGGAATAATTTGACATAATTTATCCTCTGTTTTTATACTACCTCACATATATATTAATAATTTTTTTGTAAAAATCAACCCTTTAAAAAGATGAGATTTAAAAAAATAATTTTGCCGCGCAATTAGTGTTCTGTTTCATAAACATTTGATTTATGTTATTATAAAAATAATTTCCGCAGACAAAAGGAGATATTTATGTTAGAAAATTTTATAACGGCACACGGAATGGTTATTTCGGGCGCGATTTTGCTTATAGCATATATTTTTATTGCAACGGAAAAGATTCAAAAATCGGTAATAGCTCTTGCGGGAGCCGGTTTGACTTTATTGCTGGGGCTTTTGCCTTTTCACGGGCACTTTGACAGTTCAGCCGGAATTTATGTAAAATCGGTTTTTGAATATATTTCGTTTGATGTTATATTTTTGCTTATAGGTATGATGATTGTAGTTAATATTGCCGGAAAAAGCGGTGTTTTCAACTGGATGGCGCTGCAGCTTTTAAAAGCTACAAAAGGTCATCCGAAAATGGTTTTATTTACGCTTGCGGCATTCACGGCTTTTGCTTCGGCATTTTTGGATAACGTTACGACAGTTGTTCTTATGATGCCGGTTACATTTGTTATTGCAAAAGAGTTTGAAGCAGATCCGGTACCGTTTTTGATAACCGAAGTTCTCGCCTCAAATATAGGCGGAACCGCAACATTAATCGGTGACCCGCCGAATATTATAATCGGCGCAAAAGCCGGCTTGAGCTTTATGGATTTTGTTTGCGAGCTGACGGATATAGTAACTTTGATATTTCTGGTATGCACCGGTATCTTGATTTTTATGTTCAGAAAAACTCTCAAAGCAACACCCGAAAAAATGGCGCACATAGCAAATCTTGACAATTCAAAAACAATAACGGATAAACCCTTAATGATACGCTCAATGATTACGCTGTTTTTGGTTATCGCGGGTTTTGTAACGCATGATGCAACGGGTATTCCGGCTTATGCATTTGCTCTTGCCGGCGCTGCGTTTTTGCTTTTGTTTGCAAAACCGAAAGAAATTTATGAAGAAGTCGAGTGGCTTACAATATTTTTCTTTGTGGGATTATTTATAATTATTGGCGGATTTGAGGCAAACGGCGGGATAAGTTTTCTTGCGGATAAACTTATTGAACTTACCCAAGGCAGTTTGACGGCAGCGACAATGTTTATTCTTTGGGGTTCGGGAATTTTATCCGGAATTGTGGATAATATTCCTTATACGGCAACAATGGCGCCTTTAATTGCGGAAGTTCAGCATACTATTCCTTTTGCCGGAGCGGCTCACATGCATCACCCGCTTTGGTGGGCATTGTCACTCGGAGCTTGCCTTGGCGGAAACCTTACCATAATCGGTGCCGCCGCTAACGTTATTGTCAGCGAAACTGCCGCATCAAAAAATTACCCGATTACCTTTATGCGGTTTATGAAATACGGGGCACTCGTTACATTTATTTCGTTGACGTTAAGCTCTCTGTACCTCTATTTCAGATATTTGCATTAGCTTTTGAATTTTCGCAAAAAACAGCGAAAAACATAGACCAAATTGTGACAGATATCAAAAAATGCCGATACCAGAGGTTCTGAGGTATTATATTTTGCAATATCGGAAAGGTTTGTTGGTTTTAAAAATAAGTTAAAAATCTTTGCGGTCGTTTTTTTGATTAAATGCATATAGCTTAATAATTTATCCATATATATTGTGTTTATCTTTATATATAGACATTTATACATAAATAGAAATATATTGCAAGTAAAATTATAATATTTGTTATGAATGTCAGAAACGAAATAATGGGATTGATACATAAACACGGCAAAACTTTGACTGAAATTTGCAAACAGATAAGCAAAAAAACAAATAACGGGAAATTTACTCAAAAAAGCATATCTGCAAAATTTTCGCAAAAAACAGTCCGGTTTGATGAAATTCAGCTTATATTAAAAGAACTCGGATACCGGATAGAATTTGTGAAAGATACACCTTGACTTTTGCCCGAAAAGAGTTATAATGAATATACAGGGAAACGGCTTCAAGAAAGCCGTCTTGAAACCGTTCTTCACTCCCTATAACCAAATTAGAATAATTTTAAAAAGTGCTGTTAGTGCTATAGCAGCGCTTTTTATTATGTTTTTGGTCACAATATCACCTCCTTTACAGCCAATTTCTTCACTAATTGCGTGTGCCGTGGAGGTTTGGAGCTTACCCTTTTCATATTTTAGCAAATGCATTCGGGTTTGTCAATAAACAGAGGAATTATTATTAATAATCCGCCCCAAAATATTTTTTAATTTTTTGACACACTACTGATTGACATTTTGGCAATAAATTAATATAATTCACTTATGGCAAAAATAATCAATGTAGTAAAAGGCACACACGACATTTTACCTCAAGAAGTTGAACAGTGGCATATACTGGAAAAAAACGCGCTGGAAATTTTCAGCCGCTACGGTTATAAAGAAATAAGAACACCTATCTTTGAGGTAACAGAGCTTTTTGCGCGCGGGGTTGGTGATACAACCGATATTGTAAACAAAGAGATGTATACTTTTGAAAAAAGCGAAAGATCTTTGACTTTGCGGCCCGAAAACACGGCAGGCGTTGTGCGTTCATACATTGAAAACGGCATGTCAAGGCTCTCACCGCCGGTAAAATTATGGTACAAAGGCCCGATGTTCAGGTATGAACGTCCGCAAAAAGGCAGACAGCGTCAATTTCATCAGGTCGGGGTTGAAATGTTCGGAGTAAAAGAACCAGCTGCGGATGCGGAAGTTATTTTGATGGCGGTTGATTATCTTAAATCACTGGGGCTTGACGATCTGGAGGTTGAAATAAATTCTCTGGGTTGTCCGAAATGCCGCGAGGAATTCAAAAACAACCTTAAAGCGGTTTTAAAACCCGAGTTTGATAATCTTTGCGAAGACTGTCAAAAAAGGTATGAAAAAAACCCCTTAAGACTTCTTGATTGCAAAGTTGAAAGCTGCAAGGCCATATTTGAAAAACCCGAAATCCAAAAAGTTATACAATCGGATTTTATATGTGAAGAATGCGCGGATCACTTTGCAAAGCTGAAATCTTACCTTGATACAATGCAAGTAAAATATACCGTAAATAAACTTCTTGTGCGCGGGTTGGATTATTATAACAGAACTGTTTTTGAGATTAAATCGAATAATCTGGGTTCGCAAAACGCAGTTTGCGGCGGCGGCAGATACGACAGTCTTGTAAAAAATCTCGGCGGAGAAGATACTCCGGCTGTCGGCTGGGCAATGGGAATGGAAAGATTAAACGCTCTTCTTCCCGTACCGGAGCTAAAAAAACTTAACGGATATATTGTTTCAAATTCTCCGGTTGAAGCGCTTGAACTTGCTCAAAAGTTGAGAAAAGAAGGTTACAGAATAGAATTTGATCTCAGCAATAAAAAATTTACAAAACAGCTTGAAAAGGCCTCAAAAGTTGCGGACTATGCTCTGATTTTAGGAGAAGATGAAATCAAAGCGGGCAAGGTTTCCGTAAAAAATCTGGCAACATCCGAACAAAAGACCGTTTCAATTGAAGAATTAAGGAGTATATTATGACAAGTCCGGTACATGACGTTATTAAAGCCGTGACATCGGCTTTCAGAAAAAAATTTGACGACTTCAAGGGAGTATATCTTTTCGGACAGTTTTTGGACGGCAAAAACCATCAGGGAGAAGATATTGAACTTGTGGCGATTTTTGATGTCGAGGACAAATCAAAACGCGGAGAAATCTGGCCGATTATCGGCAAAATTGAAACCGAAATGGATGTTTGTATAGATCTTTATCCTTACACAATGGATGATTTTAAAAAGGATGAAGAACTTTATAGTGAAGTAATGGAAGAGGGTATATTTTTTGATGCCCTCGGTATAATGCAAGATAAATAAAGGGAAAAAACAATGGAAAAAATCACAATCCGTTCTGACAGAGACACAGATTACAAATTTCAGTACAAAGGCGAAGACGTTGTACTGGGCGCAGGAAAAATTTTGAGTATTGCTGACGGTTTAAACCACGTTGTTTTGCCGACCTGCGCTATGAAAATTATGAACAACCTTATCGTAATTAAAGACGACGTAAAATAAAAAATATTCCGCCGGATTTTGTTTTTAGTGTATATTATAGCGGGCATTTTTGTTCAAGATTTTGTCTTTAAGTCTTTTCAAACCTGCGCCGTAGAAGTATTTGAGCTGCTCGGGGAAATTATCCTCAATATCCAGAAGATACATATCATGGACAATAAACTCTTTGAGCAGAAAAACGACATCCGGATTTTTTGTCCAGATAACTTTGTCTTCAACTTTACCGAAGACACCTTCCTGATTGTCAGCAATAATAAATACCATGCGTCCGCCGAGAGAATGTTCAATTTCGCGGCCGTTTTTGTGTTTAAACACCGTACCGAAAGGACACTGAACATTGTCATAGCCTACAATTTTTATGTCAAGGCCTCTGTTATAAGCGTCAAACAAATGCTGTTCAATATATTTAAAATCCTGAAGCCAGATTTCTATATAAATATCTGTTTTTGCGGACTTAATCACTTCAATAAGTTTTTCTCTGATTGCAAAAGAGCCTGATATGGCATGAACCGGTTCATTGTAATCATCTTTGACGTCGGGGAGTTTTTTTTCCAAAAAATCGAGATTAGCTTCAATTTTCCGCCGGAATCTTTTAGTGAGTTCTTTAGGTTTAACCGGAGTAAAAGTTTGCGGTTTTTCGCCCGAGGAGGTTACAATGCGTGCGGCTTCAAGAGATTTCAAAGTGTCATAGGCTCTTGATTGCGGAATATCGGCGAGCTTTGCAACTTCGTATCCGGTTGCGGGATATTTTTTCAAAAGGGCAACGTAAACCTTTGCCTCATAACCGTTTAAACCGATTTCTTTCAAACTTTCTATCACATCTTGCATAGAATAATTATAGCATATTTTTTGAAATTAAAAAAGCGGTTTTAAACCGCTTTTTACCAGATTACTTTTTCTATCAATTCAATTTCGTAGCCGTCCGGATCTTTAATGAATGCAATTTTGGTTCCTTTACCGTTCAAATCAAACGGTTCGTAAAGGTATTCATAACCGAGATTATGAAGTTTTTTTGTAAATTCGTCAAGTGATTTTACCGAAAAAGCAAAGTGTCCGAAACCGGTTCCCAATTCGTAACCGTTTTCGGGAGTTTGGTCATTATAGGTTAATTCAAGCTGGGTTGTGCCTTCTTCGTCATTCAAAAAATACAATTCGCAATCCTCAAGGCGTTTTTTCTTATCAAGTTTCATATTTAAAAGTTCGGTGTAAAACTTAAGAGTTGCGTCAATATCTTTAACTCTGATCATTGTGTGTAAAAGTTTCATGTTTGTTCTCCTTACAGTAATATTTGTGTACCTAAGATTAATCTGTGGCTGTCCTCAAGGGTTTGGTTATCACAATAGACATAGTTTAGCAAAATTCTCATTCCCTGACCGATTACAAAATAATTTATACCTGCAGAATATTCTCTGCGCAGGTCGCCCGACATATCTTTATTCGGGTCGAACTGATCATATCTTGCAACAAGCTGTAATTTCGGGGTTAATTTATATCCTATTGTTGTATAAAACCCTTCCGCTCTGTCAGTGGTCAAAACTCTTGCGTTGTAGCCGTCAGCGGTTGAATATTCCGCATTAATCATAAAATCTTTATAATTGTAACCGATATAGGCGCCTGCCACGGTGTAATTATTATGTCTTTTGCCGGCATTTAAACCTCCGCCGACAACGAGTTTTCCGTATTTTCCGTCAGTCATGCCGAGAGGTTTAAAGTTTACCCAGCCGGTGAATTCGGCACCCGGAAAAAATTCCTTAAAAAATCTGTCTGAACTGTTTGCAGCAAGGCTGTAGTCAACGAGTGAATAGTTTCCGATTACTCTTAAACCGAAAGCGCGGGTGTTTGCAAATGTTCTTGCGATTTGGGATCTTAAAACAAAGGGGACATAAGTTGTGCTCATACCGCCTTCGACACCGACCTGATTTCTTGAATTACCTACCATAATCTGGTGGTGCGGGATAGCGTGGTTTACCAGATAAGCATCACTTATAAGATTTTGAAAAAATGATACTTCGTTTGTCGGAGTCAATTTAAACTGAAGTTTAAAGTCGGTTTTGTATTCGGGGTTAAACTGACCCATCATACCGACGTCAATAGATGTAATATCATATTCGGTAGAATAATCGGTATCAAAATTAAACGACATATTTCCGCGGTATTTTCCGTAAAACTGGATTCTGTCAATCGGGCCTTTTTCTATATCCCAGGTAAGGATATCTTTTAAAAGATAATTGCTGTAATCGGTACGGGTAACCTGTGCTTTCAGCGCTTTATTAATTTTGTGTGCAAGCGAGCCTTCTTCTCTGAAAATCGGATCTCCCAGATGTTCAAACATAAAAAAGTTTTCTTCACTTGTATCAATCAGCAAATCTTTATCGTCAATAACACCGTCATTATTCAAATCTCTCAAAGGCAGTTCGGTATTTTCCGGAAGGAGAATTTCCGGCTCGATAATATTTTTTTCAACAGATAAATCTGCAGCTGCAAACGCAGTCTGTGAGGTAAATATCAGCAATAAAAATAAACCAACTTTAAAAAGGGTGTTCATAAATATTAATTATATCACAAAAATGTTGCAATTCATAATATTTTTATAGTATAAATATTGTTATGACATCTGTAACAAAAAATGATAAATATACAAAAACCCGTGCCCCGATTGTAGAAGCATTAAAAAAGGCTTATGAAAATCCGACCTATCAGTTTCATATACCCGGACATACAAAAGGTTCGGGCGCGCTGCCTGAATTTAAACAGCTTATCGGAAGGAAGGCGCTTGCGGTTGATACAACCGACGAATTTGATAACCTCGGAACACTTCACCCTGCAACGGGCCCGATAAAAGAAGCACAGGAACTTGCGGCAAAAGCCTTCGGTGCCAAAAAAACTTTCTTTCTGCTGAACGGTTCAACAGCCGGAAACCTTGCGCTTGCAATGGGATTAACCAAAAAAGGCCAAAAGATTTTGACAAACCGAAACTGTCACCGTTCAATTTTGACAGGCATGATAATTTCGGGAGCGGAACCCTTATGGCTTGTTCCGGAAAGGTTTGAGGACTGGGGAATCTGGGGTAATGTCAGCCCGGAACGTGTTGAAGAAATGCTGAAAATGCACGGTGATATTTCAATGGTGTGGATTACAAACCCGACCTATGAAGGTGTTGTATCAGATATCAAATCAATTTCGGCGATATGCAAACGTTATAATGTTCCGTTAATAGTGGATGAAGCGCACGCTTGCCTTTGGAATTTTAACGACCATCTTCCGACATCTGCCCTGAAACTCGGCGCGGATGCGGTTGTGCATTCACTTCACAAAACAGGCGGCAGCATGAGCCAGAGTTCAATGCTTCATATTGCCGAAAATTCAATGATAGATGTTGATGCGGTTGAAAAAGCCTTAAAACTTCTCCACACAACAAGTCCTTCGTTAATGCTTCTTGCAAGCCTTGATGCAGCACGGGCAAACCTTGAAAGTCCAAGGGGCAGAAAACAGCTTCAACGCGCTATTTCCAACGCCAAATACTTAAGAAGCGAAATTGACAAACTTGAACACATACATCAGTTAAAACCTGATTTCGGATACAAAACAGATGTAACAAAGGTGTTTATAAAAGCGGACGGCCTGTCGGGCAAACGTCTTGAATCCATTTTGGAAATAGATTTTAATATAGAAGTCGAAAGTGCGTCAGACGCGGGGCTTTTACTTTTGTCAAACATCGGCAACAAACGTTCTGACATGCAGTATCTTGTTGAATGTCTTAAAAAGATAGATACCGCGAACTATTCGGATATCTGCTATCTTGAAAACAAAAAACACATGCCGATGCTTACCCCGATAATCAAAATGAGCCTGAGGGACGCATATTATTCTCCAAAAGAAACAATTCCCAAATCGCAGGCAATCGGCAGAATTTCTGCGGAAGTGATTGCGGAATGTCCTCCGGGGATTGCGGTATTGCTTCCGGGAGAATTGATTACCGAAGACCACCTGCCGTATCTTACCGATTACGAGTTTATTGAGGTTATTAAATAAGTTTTTTAAAGTTGTTAAGACACTAAAATTTGTCATGCTGAACTTGTTTCAGCATCTTGCAGCCGTTATAGAATTGTAGGTCGGATTTACTAATCCGACAACCCTTACAGGAATTTTTAACCTGTGGAAACCCGCGATATCATAGTTAAAGCCCCCCACCCCAGCCCTCCCCCTCAAGGGTGGGAGGGAGTTTCAGGCATATCATTATTTGTCCTGCTGAACTTGTTTCAGCATCTTGCAACAGTTATGGAATTGTAGGTCGGATTTACTAATTCGACAACCCTTCACCGGAGTTTTAAACCTATGAAAACCCGCGATATCATAGTTAAAGCCCCCCACCCCAGCCCTCCCCCTCAAGGGTGGAGTGGATTTGAGGCATGTCATTGCTGCAATAATGCGATTACTACGTCGAATGCTACGCATTCTCCTCGTAATGACAGACCAAAACTTAATGTGTTGCCGTGCCTCAGGCACCCTCGTAATCACAGACCAAAATTTTATACCGCAAGAATATCTTTATATTATTGTTCAATCATTCTATTTGAATTTACGCATCATAGACATTGCTTTTGTCATGGCGTGTTTGCCCATTTTGCCCCCAAAGCCGCCAAACATTTTTTTCATATCATTCATGCCTTTCATCATCATCCGCATTTGTTCAAACTGTTTGATGTAAAGGTTAATGTTATGCATATCAATGCCGCAGCCATTAGAAATCCGTTTTTTCCGGCTGGTGTTTAAAAGTGCCGGATTAGCGCGTTCTTCCGGTGTCATGCTTTGAATAAAAACTTCTATTTTTTTGAATTGTTTTTCGCCTTCGTGCGAAAGTTTTTCGCGGTCGTCCTTTGATATTTTCATGCCCGGAATCATTCCGAGAATCTGATCCATTGAACCCATCATTTTCATTTGTTTTTGCATTTTTAAAAAGTCATCAAAGGTAAATTCGGCTTTTGCCATTTTAGCTTCAAGCTCACGTGCCGATTTTTCGTCAAAAACTTCCTGCGCACGCTCAACCAGCGACACAATATCACCCATGCCGAGTATTCTTGTTGCCATACGTTCCGGATAAAAATCCTCAAGAGCGTTCAATTTTTCACCGGTACCGGTAAGTTTTACGGGTTTTCCGGTGCAGTAAACAACACTGAGCGCAGAACCACCGCGGCTGTCACCGTCAAGTTTTGTCAAAACAAGTCCGGTCAAACCTATTTGCGCATCAAAGTTTTCCGCAACGTTCACTGCTTCCTGACCTGTCATTGCATCAATTACAAGAAGTTTTTCCTGCGGCGCAAACATCCTGTCAATTATCAACAGTTCAGCCATCATGTCAGTATCTATCTGAAGCCGGCCCGCCGTATCAAGAATCAAAACATTGTACCCGTTTTCTTTTGCATAGTTAAGTGCGCTCTGCACAATGTTTTTAACATCTTTTGAACCGTCAAGCGTAAAAACTTCAACACCGATTTCAGCTCCGAGAGTCTTTAACTGTGAAATTGCAGCGGGTCTGTATACATCACATGCGACAAGAAGCGGGTTTTTGCCTTCTTTTTTAAGTTTTACGGCAAGTTTTGCGGAAGATGTTGTTTTACCCGAACCCTGCAAACCGAGCATCATAATCAATGACGGGTGTCCGCTTAAATCCAGAGGTTTTTGCTCTTTGCCGAGCAGGTTAATCAATTCGTCATGAACTATTTTAACAAGCTGCTGTGAAGGGTCTACGCCTTCCAGAACTTTTTCGCCTTCAGCTTTGTCTTTTATTGCGGAAATAAACGCCTTAACAACACGTAAATTAACGTCCGCTTCCAAAAGCGCGCGTCTGATTTCACGCAATGCCTCCTGCATGTTATCCTGTGTAAGTTCGGCTCCGCGGGTTTTGCTTATTATACTTTGTAATCTGTCGCTTAAACTGTCAAACATCTTATTAAAATTCTATCATAAAAATTAAATATCTGCGGTGCAGTTAGGACATTTTGTTGCACGGATATCTATTGTGCTGAAACATTTCGGACACGATTTTGTGGTGGCAGTTTCTTCTTTCTTGGTTTCGGCACGGAGTTTGTTAATAGCTTTTACAAGTAAAAATACCGCAAACGCAACTATTACAAAACTTATCAACGTGTTTATGAAAAGTCCGTAATTTATTGTTACCGCACCCGCTTTCTGTGCTGCTTCCAAGGAAGGATATGATATGATTTTTCCGTGGTAATCCGGCAGTGTTAAATAAAGATTTGAAAAATCCACCCTGCCCATAATCCAACCCAAAGGCGGCATGATAATATCTTTGACAAGTGAATCTATTATCTTGCCAAAAGCAGCTCCGATTACAATACCGACAGCCATGTCAATGACATTGCCCTTCATCGCAAATGTCTTAAACTCGCCTAAATTCTTTTTTAATCTCTCTATCATTTTTTTCTCCTTTTTTTATTATATGCACAAACAATAAAAAAAAGCTATGTACTGAGGTGCATAGCTGTTGATTAGGGATATGTGTATCTTAGTCTCTAAGGAGTATGGTTTTATATTAGCAAAGGATTCCAAAATAAAAATCATTCGTTTTATTGATGTTTTATAAATTTTGATGAAAAATTTTTAGACTTATTATAAACATCACTTTATGATATAATAATTAAAGAGGCAGGAATATGTATAAGAATTGTTTTGAACAAAACGATGAGCTGAAAAAACAGATAGATGGATTTCGTCCGCTTCCGCAGGATATTTTGACCCAGCTTAAAGAATATTATAAAATAGGCCTTACGTATTCATCAAATGCTATTGAAGGCAACACGCTGGATTTGGCGGAAACCAAGGTAGTTATTGAAGACGGCCTGACAATAAGCGGAAAACCTTTGAAATACCACCTTGAAGCTCTCGGACATGCAAATGCCTTTGATGAACTTATTAATCTGGCAAAACAAGATTTTTTTACCGAAAACGACATTAAAAACCTGCACCACCTGTTTTACTCAAAGATAAATGAACAAAACGCCGGCAAATATCGGAATACACAGGTCATAATAACGGGTTCGGATGTTGAATTTCCGGCTCCTGCTGAACTTGACGGCAAAATGCGTGAATTTGTATCAAAACTCCCGCAACTGAAAAAAACTTTGCATCCTGTTGAATATGCTGCGACGGTTCATGCAATTTTTGTTAATATTCATCCGTTTATAGACGGAAACGGCAGAGTCGCAAGACTTTTAATGAATCTTGCTCTTTTGCAGTCAGGATATAATATAGTGATAATTCCGCCGGCTGTAAGAAGTGACTACATAAGAGCTTTGCAGGAAACTAACAGGCAGAATTTTGAACCGTTCGTAAATTTTATTTCGGAAATGACGCTGGAATCTCAAAAAGAATACTTGAAAATTATAAAACGGTTTGCATAAAGAATTTCAACTGCTTGAACAAATAAATTTCGGTGCTACAATAAAGTCACACAGCGGTATCGTCTAGTGGTCAGGACGGGAGATTCTCATTCTCCAAACAGGGGTTCAATTCCCCTTACCGCCGGTTTTAAACAGCCGGACAGGTGATGTAAAAATTTGAAGAAATCTAATAAAATATTTTTATGAAAGATTCCTTCTGGTATTATTCGTTGAACAAATCGCCCCTGACCCCGCCTGCGTGGGTTTTTCCTGTTATATGGACAGTAATCTACGTATTGATTGCGTTATCGTTCTTTTTTTATGTAAGGGATGGATTTTCGCGTGACAAAATTCCGGCGGTTATAATCTTTTTTATCCAGCTTCTGTTGAATTTTTGCTGGTCGCCGGTTTATTTCGGGCTGCATAATGTTGAACTTGCGTTTTGGATTATAATTTTATTGATAATTTTTGTATTGATAAATATTATTCTCTTTTATAAAAAATCAAGAGCCGCCGCGTATTTGATGATACCGTATTTTTTGTGGATAATTTTTGCGGCGTATTTGAATTTTGAAATTGTTATGCTGAATTAGGCGGCGCATCAGCCGGCGCGTTCTGCAGCTGCAAAACCGCCCACTCTTCCCGGCCTTGCGGCATTCATGCTATTCCGCCAAGCACACCGCCTGACCGGTGCTGTTGGTGCGGCCGTTGGTGCTCCGGCTCGTGCGCGTGGAGCCGAAGTAGCGGGTGAACGAGCTGGTCTTGATGTCCTCCTCACTGGACCAAACCCAAAACTCCGAGCTGGGAGAAGTGATGAACTTCCATTCCATTGCAAGATCGTTATCTCTGCTGCCACCTGTACTGTTTTCGTATAATGTCGAACTGATTGTTGCTCCGGGATACAAGTCTCTCGCTAATTGGTCTAACTGTTCATGACTCGGTAATGATGATCCCATATCATGGCATGCTTTTACTGCACCTGCCCAGTAGTCATCTGTATAGATTGATGGCAAGCAATATTGAATATTGTGCTCACTCATAAATGCTAAGTCATCAGGGTCACTTGTTGTTCCGTTTGTATCACAACCGTTCCAGACATGTGCTGTTGGATAGAATGGTGCTGTAAAGCATGTGCCGTCTGATAGTTCTATTGCACAATTAAGGGAGCCAGCTAGTTTGTTAACATTCAAATTATTAATATCTTTATCAGCTGCATTCGGATTCTTAAATCCGTCTACGTCATACAGCATTGCAAGACAATCAGTACTTATACCGGTTTCGCCTACTGTTATTACATCATTACTGAACTGGTTTTGCCTGCAATCCGGATTGTATGCTATTACGCCGTTTACACCGTTTGCAAACTGTACCGCTACCGTATTTGTATCCCAATCATCTTTACCGAAGTTTTTGGATGTCTTGATTTTAGACATCTCTACTTCTTCTCCGTCCCATGTAACTTTATCCGCAAAGCATGTTGTAATATCATCGTTTTCACATATTCTTGTTATCTTAATATGTTTAGAAAGTTCATCAACAAACGCTTCCGTTGTTGTATAGCCTGCTAAGGTTCCTTGAACATTCATAACCCTTAATGCTTCACCGAGTTTTCTCTGAAATACCTGTGATGCAGTGTTCCATGCTCTTTCTTGGTAATTTTGCACAAGTGTCGGGATAGTCAATGCCGCAACTATTCCGATAATCGCAAGAGTTATCAGCACTTCCGCTAAGGTAAAACCAATCTTTTTCATCTGCTTTCTCCTTACTTATAAATCTATTTTCTTATACTATACATCAATAACATATTCAGGTCAATTTCATATTATTCATATATATATGCATACAATTATATATCTATACACATATTTGTCAATAGGTCGTTATAATTGAAATTATGCAGAAGAAAGAGGTTTACAAACAAATCGGCAGGAACATTGCGCGCATAAGGAAAGAAAAGGGGCTTACGCAGGAAAATTTTGCGGAGCTGATGGATAAATCGTGGAGTTATGTGGCAAAATTGGAAACCGGTGCACAAAATTTTTCAGTAGGAAAACTAATCGACATTGCGGAATACCTCAATGTCGATTACAAAACATTTTTAAATTAAGCTATAACAACTCTTTCAAATAATTCGGCAGGCTGAAACGCGCCAGATGATAATCTTTGTTATAGATTTTGCAGGTTTTTGTAATATCTTTGCAGCGTCTTTCATCAATATAAGAAAGCGGCTTAACACTTTCGGAACAAAATGCCCATGCCCAGTATCCGCCGGGGTATGTCGGAATGTTTGATGTGTAAGTCGAACATACCGGAAATACTTTTTTCAGCAAATCATACATCTTTTTGATTTCTTCTTTATTAACAAACGGAGATTCCGACTGTGCGGCCATTATTCCGCCTTCTTTCAAAGAATTTTTTACATTGGTGTAAAATTCTTCGGTAAAAAGCCCCTCGCCCGGCCCCATAGGATCCGTTGAGTCAATCAAAACAATATCGAATTCATTTTTTTTGTCTTTAATATATTCTATTGCGTCCTGCACAAGAATTTCGACTTTAGGATCGTCAAGCCCGCAGGAAATTGTCGGAAGGAATTTTTTGCACGCATCTATTACCATACCGTCAATTTCACACAAAACAACTCTTTCTACTGTATCGTGTTTCAAAACTTCACGAACCGTTCCGCCGTCACCGCCGCCGATTACCAGAACGGATTTGGGGTTTTTATGGTTCATCATGGGGATATGCGCTATCATTTCGTGATAGTGGTATTCATCGCCTTCGGTTGTCATCATCAAATCGTCAAGTGTCAAAACTCTGCCCAGAGAGCTTTCTGTTTCAAATACTTCGACCTTCTGAAATTCGGATTGTTCGGAAAAAAGAACTTTTCCGGCTTTAATCGCTATACCGAATCCTGACGGTGTAATTTCATGGTAATATCCGTTTTCTATTCCGTTTTTCATTATTTTTTTTCTCCCATAACGTGTATATGCAGGTGGAAAACTTCCTGCCCCGCTTCTTTTCCTGTATTAATCAAAGTTTTATAAGATTTCAGACCGGCTTTTGCAGCAGCCTGTTTTACCGTCATCATCAATTCACCGAGAAGATTTTTGTCCTCAACTTCATTCAATGATGCAGCATGAACCCTCGGCACTACAAGCATGTGTACGGGCGCCTTCGGGTTTATATCGTTAAACACAACCGCATACTCGTTTTCAAGCACAAATTCCGTGCCGAAATCTCCGTTTATTATTTTACAAAAAATACAATCTTCCATAACTTTTTCCTCTCTGATTAATTTTATTACAGATATTTTAAAAATCAAAATATTTTAAAAAAATGTTAACCGACTTGCCAATATATTTTGTATAAGCTAAAATAAAATTATCAGGCCGGGAGGATTTAGTGCCTAAATTAGCAGAACAATACGACAGACGGCAATTTTACGCCGAAGTATATAAGACCTATCCCCGTATAAGCGAAGTACGACCCTTGAGAACATACGGGAAACCCGAGCATGCTCAAAAATCAAACGTAAGACCTCTGCAGGTAAACAAAAAAAAGGTTAAACGCAACAACATCCTGCACAAAATTATTTCGACGGCTTTTTTCACTATGATTGCATGCTGCGTTCTTCCGCTGGGATTTAACAGGGTTACAATGTCGTTTTTGCACGGTTCTCAATACCCTGAAATCAAAACGGATTATCATCAGTTAAGATTTCCGACAACAGATTATCTTTCAAATGATTTGATTTTTAATCAAAGATATCTGACCGGTGCTGAAGTTAAACATCCGCAAATGCAAAAGATTTCCGAAACATACAGAATGGGAGATCTGGAAAACAGCCTGAAAAATCTCATGGCGCAGTACTCGTCAATCCATCCGTCAGTATATGTCTGGCAGTATGATACAGAAAAATTCGCAGATATTAACGCGTCGGAAACTTTTTCCGCGGCAAGTATTATAAAAATTCCGGTTTTGATTAATCTTTTCAAATCAATAGAAGCAGGTCAGGTTTCGCTTGAAGATAAAATGACCCTCACGGATTACTACAGAGCCGAAGGCTCCGGAAGTTTACAGTTTAAGGCCGAAAATTCAGAATGGTCGCTCGACAGCCTTGCAAGAATTATGGTAACCGAGTCCGACAACTCCGCAACAAATATGATTATGTCAAAACTCGGCTCAATGACAAACGTTAACAGCGCCGTAAGACAGTGGGGATTGAAAGACACATACGTTCAGACCTGGCTTCCCGATATGAACGGAAATAATCGCACAACAGCCCGCGATATGGGTACAATGCTTTATAATATTGACAACAACCCCGATTTTCTGGATATTTCTTCCCGTGAAAAAATCTTTGACTATATGGGCCATGTTCACAACAACCGGTTAATTCAGGCAGGCCTCGGGCCGGGTGCATTATTTATGCACAAAACAGGCGACATAGGCAAAATGCTCGGCGATGCCGGTATTGTCTTTGCGCCTAACGGTAAAAAATACATCGTTGTAATCCTTGCAAACCGTCCGCATAATTCGGTTCTGGGTAAAGATTTTATTGTTAAGGCTTCCGAAATTATCTACAACTACATGGTGAAATAATGCTGAAAGATCTTCTGGAAGCAAAAAAGTGTTTCAAACTCGTCTGCGGTGCAGGAAATGAAGATGCGGCAGAAGTTGAAAAACTTGTCATGCTCTATGCAAAAGCCGGCTGTAAATTTTTTGACCTGTCCGCAAATGCTGAAATTATTGATGCGGCAAAACGCGCTCTGGAATCTGCCGGCGTTGATGATGCTTATCTTTGCGTAAGCGTCGGTATTAAAGGCGATCCGCATGTTAACAAAGCCGTAATTGATTATGATAAATGTATTTCGTGTTATTCGTGCGATGCTGTCTGTCCGCAAAACGCAATTAAATACGCTAAAGTTAAAAAATTCCGCTGCATAGGCTGCGGAAAATGCGCCAAAATCTGCCCCAAAGGCGCTATCTCCTATATTTCGGAAGAAAAAAATCTCGAAGAAATCCTCCCCCCGCTTATTCAAAAGGGAATTGACTGCATTGAACTCCACGCTATGGGCTTGGATGACAGGGAAATAGAATTGAAATGGAACTATATTAATGAAAATTTTGACGGGATTTTGAGCATTTGTACAAGCCGCGGCAAACTCAGCGATGAAAAACTCGTCCAAAGGATTAAAAACCTCACCGCAAACCGCAAACCCTATACAACAATTGTTCAGGCCGACGGCTTTCCCATGAGCGGCGGAAAAGACGATTTTAAAACAACATTGCAAACGGTCGCAACCGCGGAAATCGTACAAAATGAAAATCTGCCCGTCTATCTTATGCTCTCGGGCGGAACAAATACAAAAACCGCCCATCTTGCAAAAATGTGCTCAATTGATTACCACGGTATTGCCGCAGGCTCTTTTGCCCGCAAAATTGTCCGCCCGTACATCAGCCGCGATGATTTTCCCTTAAATGAATTCATTTTTAATAAAGCCCTCAATATCGCAAAAAAACTCGTTGAGTCTTAATCAGGCTATTTTTTTATAAATTCAAGTTTGTAACCCAAAATCTCCGCTATTAATTCCGCTTCTTTAAATGTTAATGTTTCCCGCCTGATTTTACCCGCAAGTCCGTCAGGAGTATATTTCTTACCGCTTTTTTCAGTCATAAGTACGGCTAAATCCTTTATATACATATCATTTAAGGTTATAAATGATTTTAGTTTGCTTTTTGTACTCATATTTTTATTATATTTGTCTTGACTTAATGTGTCATTAGCTATATAATATACTTAAAATATTAAGTTTTAACTTAATATTTTAAGTATATATTGTAACATTATTAATTAAAGGAGCCCACAAGAAAGAAAAACTGACCGATATATTCAACGAACTATGTCAGGTTGAATATTTGTATCAAACAATGCTGGAAGCACTGGAATATTGTGTCGGCAACGAAATTCACTGCGGCCATTTAAACGAATTGAACGATATTATAAGTGTAAAATTCAGAAAAGCGGTTAATGATCTGGATTATTATATAATAGGTATGTGAACTTATTTATGATAGAATAACCCTATGACAAAGATTTTGGATTGTACAATACGCGACGGCGGCCATCTTTGCGGCTGGAATTTTGAAAAATCAGCGGTTGATGAAACTTATCGTGCGGCTTGCAAAACAGGTATTGATTATTTTGAAATCGGCTACAGAATGCATAAAAAATTTCAGGGCCCTTATTCAAGATGTCCTGAAAATATTCTGCCGGAAGGGATTTGCAAACTTGTTGTGATGGTGAATGTTTCGGATTTTGATATAAATGATTTTAAAAAAGGTGAACCTTTTCTGGTGCGGGCGGCCTGTCATCATGACGAAATCCGGCAGGGGATTGAGGTTTGTGAACAGCTTAAAGAAAAAGGGTTCAACGTATTTTTGCACTTGATGAATACCGATATGATTAAAGATTTTTCTCCGCTTGAAAAATGGGATAATAAAGAGATTCTTGAATCTGTTTATTTTGCGGACAGTTTCGGCTCATTTACACCCGATAAGGTTGAATTTTATTATAAAAAACTCCAAAATGCAGGGTTTGAGAAAATAAGTTTTCACGGACATAACAATCTTCAGCTCGCATTTGCAAACAGCCTGAAAGCAATTGAACTGGGGGCATACAGCGTTGACGGAACGGTTTACGGAATGGGCAGAGGCGCCGGAAATCTTCCGGTTGAACTTTTAATCGGACATCTGAAAACTTATGACACTGTTTATTATTACGAATTGATTGAGAAATATTTTATTGACCTGCATAAAAAATACAATTGGGGCTACAACCTCAACACTCTGACCGCCGGATTAAAAAACCTTCACCCCTCAAGCACTTTTGCATAAGGAACGGTTGTTTCGCAAAGCCGTTTCGGAATAAAATCAACACCGTATTTTTCTGCTATTTTCTCAATTCTCGGGGAGGCGGAAATTATTACTGTTTTTGTGTTTTTGTATTCAGGATAAAATTGAATTTGTTTAATAAGCCATTCACCCGCATTAAGAGGGAGAAAATCAGGCTCCATCTGCATGTCGGTAAAAATTATGTCAAAGGGTTTATCAATATTGGAAGACAGTGCGGCATCACCTTGTTTTGCGGAATACGCGCTTTGTATTTCGACATTTTCTTCACCGAGAATGTATTTGATATTAAAAATATGATGTTTTACCCAGCTCGGGGAATCATCAACAACCAGTATCTTTTTCATAAGCCGATTATAACACAAAAAGGGCGGAAAACCCGCCCTTTATTCTTCTATAGGAATTGTTATGATATACATATCGCCTTTGCGTTCTTTGGTAAGTTTGCTCAAATCAACGTCATCGCCGAACATATAGCTCTGAGTAAATTCAACAAGCGATTTTCTGCCGCCGATTCCGTGCATGCCGGCAGCTCTTACGGTTAAGATATTACCGTTTGTTCTGACATCAACATTTTTTTCGCTGTCGTTAAGCGGTACAAGGTCAACAAGAACTTTGTATTCGTCATCGGATTGTTCAAGTCTGATAACGTGATTTGCTCTCTCCTGAAGTCTTTCGGTGCCGCGGAAGGCTTTTTTGAACGCTTTTTCCATTTCTCTGTCGCGCTTTTCGATTGCTCTGTCCATTCTTTTCATCTGGTTAACAGGGTTCAGCATTGCTTTAAAATACCAGTCGGTTACAACATAAAATGCAAGAAATGCCCCGATAAGCGCTAACAGACCGTACAATAAATGTTTCAAAATCGGATGACGTTCAAACGCACAGTGATGTTCATGATAGTTGTTGTTTTCGTCCATGGGATTCTCCTTTCGTTTGTACAGAGATATCATATTCAAATCTGCATGTTTTGTCCATAACCGACGCTGCCTAATCCGGTTGCGGAATATTAAAAAATATGCTAGAATGATAAATATAGAAAAAGGAATGCACTATGGCAAAAATTTTAGTAACCATGCCTGACGATTTTTTGCAAAAAGTTGACGGGCTTGCTTTAACCGAACAAAGATCGCGCAGCGAATTAATAAGAGAGGCTTTGAGAACATATATGCGCAGGGTGAGCGCTTCGCAGATTAAGCAGGCGCCTAAAAATGCGGAAATTCTTGAACAGCTTATCGGTTAAATTCTTTCACAAAAGTTTCAACCCATCTTACAAGATGAGTAAGTTCATAGGGTTTAGGAAGATACAAATCAGCCCCGCAGTTGAGGACTGTTTCTTTATCGTGGAAAATTGAAGTTACAATGAGTTTTGTATCCGCAAAATTTTCGTCAGATTTAAGCGAACGGCAGGTTTCAAGGCCTTTCTGCGTGTCGATATCTCCGGCATCAAGTATAATCACGGCCGGAATGTTTGTTTTGTAATCTTCCACAACTTCATATCCCTGAAGTTCAAGTATTGTTTTTAAAAGCAGGTTCATTGCCTCATCCGGCTCAATTATTGTAACCTTGTTGTTATAAATCTTTTTTGCAACCGAATCTGATGCGGGAATTTTCAAGCGTTCAATAAGATAATTTGATTTGCCGGAAATATGCGCCGTATTGCGGATTTGAATTAAAGTGTTTACAAGGGTTTCCGCACTTTTGAAATCGTTGGATTCTCCCGTAACAATTCCGATTGTTGTATGAACAAGTTCACACCGGCAGCCTGCGTATTCATCCCCCTGCATAATCACATACCCCCGCTGCAAATCTTTCGGTGAATAAAATTTCGGCGAAACCGATTCAAATGCAAACGTCAAAAAGTTTGCAACTTTTTCAGCTTTGTACAAATCGGTTATTATAAGAAATTCGTTATCCGAAACCGCCCCGAAATAATCATTTCCGCATAATGCCGACTGAATTATGGCGCAATAAGTTTGAACAAGTTTGTCCGAAGCAAGCTCTGTATAGGCCTCTTTATAGTTATCAAAATTATCAATCGTAACGAGCATGGCCGCCCACGGATTTTGATATTTTATAACCCTTTTCAAGGCTCTGTAAGAATAATTTTTATTGGGGAGTTTCATTTTTAAATCAAAATTAGACTCAAATTCTCGCCGCAAATGAGCCTTAATCCTCATAACAAATTCATCCGAATTCACGGGTTCGCTGATAAAATCATCGGCACCGCTTTCCAAAACTTTTAACCTGTCCTCAACTTCGGCGGATTTGGAAATTGCAACAATAATCGGGCGCATGTTGTATGTGAGTCCGCGTATTTTTTTGCAATAATTTGAAAGATCACTGTCCATACTGTCGGAAATTATTATCAAATCAGGTTCGGTATCTTGAATAATTTTCATTGCCGAAATAAGATTTTTTGACACAATGACCGAATTACTTGAGGAAACAAGCAGTTTTTTATATTTTGTTGAAAGCTCGCGCCTTTTATCTATCAATAAAGTTACTGACTGCATTTTTCCCTCGCCTGTTCTTCAACACTTTTTACCGGCATTAAAACTTCAAAGGTTGTTTCGCCGCCGCCCGAAATTACGGATATTCTGCCGCCCATTTTTTCAACAAGATTTTTTGTAATATAAAGCCCGAGGCCGCTTCCCTGAACCTTGCGGGTCAAAGGATTGTCTATTCTTGAAAATTTTGTGAAAATTTTGTTGTAATTTTCCGGCAGAATTCCCACACCTCTGTCTGTTACTTTTATTGATACAAAATCTCCGAAAGGTTCTGTGCTTACCGTAATCGTTGTGTTTTCGTTTGAATATTTTGCGGCATTTTCTATCAGATTGGTCATTATCTGTTGAAATTTATCTTTATCTACAATTATATTCGGAGTGTTTTCGTTGAAATTAAATTCAAATTCATGCGACGGGTATGCGGTTTTAATTATTGAAATAACGGGATCAATAAGGTATTTTAAATTTGCTTCCTTATAGACGAGAATATCTTTTTCGGATTGCAGTTTTGTAACCGAGAGCATATTTTCAACAAGTCCTATAAGCCTGTTAGACTGATCTTCAATAATTTTCAGGAACTTTTTTTTGCTTTCATCATCAAGTTTGTCCCACGAATTGAGCATGGTTTGTGCAAACCCTCTGATTGACGTGAGAGGAGTTCTCAATTCATGGCTTACGGTTGATATAAAATCCTCATAGTTATCCATATTTTGATTATAACAAATTTTGCCGGATTTATTCAAAAATTAACAATATTTTTATAATATTTTTAAACCGTATCGTCCACGGTTAATTGAACTTTGCCGGCTTCCGGATTCATAACTTCAATAACTATTTTGTTCGTACCCTGAACAACGCAGTCTTTGCCGCTCATAATAAGCAATCCTTCCTGCCCGAGTCTGAACGCAACCGGTTCCGCTTCCGATACACAGTCACCGGCAAGCTCTTTTCCGCCCGTAATAAATTTTACATCTTTCGGCTCAAATACAACATCATTAATTTTTACAAAATTAAATCCGCTGATAAAACCGGGGCCAAGAACATTTTTCAACTCAAGACTGGCACCGTTTTCAAGTTTTTTCAAAGAGCCTTTTTTGTAAACCCTGCGGATTAAAAATTCCGGAACAACGACCATTTCAAATACCTCCAAAGATTATTTTAACAGGATGACTATTTAAACAACTGGTACATTTTTTGTGTACCTATTTGTATTATAACATTTTTCATATCAGATTTAAAGCCCCATGGAGATTTTATATTGCGGTCTTTTTCCCAGATAACGATTTCGAGCGTGTTATGAGGTTTCAAAAATTCATTAATCAAATAAAATTTGTCCTGAACCCGCGTACGCTTAATATATCTTCCGATTTTGACGCCGTTTAAGAATATTGTTGCGCGTCTGTACCAGAAGTTTTCGAGTGAAAGATATTTAGCAAAAAACACATCATTTTTAAAATCAATATCGAAATTGACCGTAATTTTAGTCAAATAAGGGTTATCGCTTTCGCGCAAATCGCCGCGCTCAATTGAGAGTTTTTCGCATACATAAAATTCAACCGGCACCTGCGGTCTGGTTTCAAATGTTACAAGCCCACGGGGAGAATTTGTATCGCCGGAAAATCCTTTGTCAAATCCCAGATTCTGTACAAGAATAGTAAGTTCGTTTATATCTTCTGAAAGTATATGTTTATCAAGCGGAATTGAAATTGTTTCCGGCACTTCCTGAAGTTTTTCTATCTTATAGCTGTTACGGTTAAGCACTTCTTTTCCGTTGATATAAACCGCAAAAAGATGGCGTGCGCTCAAGGTTATTTCTTCAAGATTATCGGGAATCTGTCCTTTATACCAGACAAATTCATCGTACAAACCGCAAGAGAGAGAATCGGTTTCAGAACCTATTTTCCGCCAGTTTGAATAATCGTAATGAAGATCTATTTCAGGAGCACAAAAATCTATGTCAAAATTCTCGATAATTTCCGGTTTGTGGTAATCCTTAAACTCATTCACAACACAGTATTTTTTGGCGAATTTATGTTTCAAATCGTAATATGCCACATCACCGTTTCTTTCAAGTGCGGCGGCGCCGTTTGGCAGAACATAATCCGCATTAAAAATAAGTTTATCCTTCAGCATCCAGCTTTTGTCGGCAAGATGTTTTGTTAAAAATACAAACTGGGTGCGTTTGCCTTGATTTTCAAAAGTAAGGTTGTCAAAATCCTTTCTGTCGCCTGAAATTATTCCGTGCTGTTTGAGCCGGATTTGTGCATTTTTATCGGCAATCATAAACAAAACTTCTTCGTCTTCATCAAAAAGTCTTGCGAAAATTTCAACGTCGGAAAATTCAATCTCGCAGCCTTTTAGTTTCAAATTGACAGGACAAATTTTCATATCATAAGGTTTCAGATAAACATTTCCGAACTCAAATTCAAGATCGGCCGTATTTTTGTTCATATTACGGACAAAAAGCCAATCGCAGTTGTTTATATTATCATGCCGGAGTTTTGTATAAATATTTTCCTGACTGAATTCAAACGGAACCGGATCGGTGCTTGTAAAATCAAACGAATCAAGAAAATAATTTATTTCTTTTGCCTTAAAAAAGTTACTCTGCGGAATACCGAATTCATCAATCGGCGCCGTAAATTCATAACTCGTATAAACCTCGTCGCATGCAAGATCATCCCAGGATGTACCGCCTGCAACCATATAATGGTTAAAAAGGGTTACACCCTGCGAAAGAGCGGTTTTTGTCATAATATTTATATGTTCATCCCCGAGTGCGTCACGAATATGTTTGTAGCCCGAACCGTCCCATTTGTCGAACCAGCCTGACTGCATTTCCGCAATGAACGGCGGCGAATTCTCTTTTGCATTCCTGAAAATATCCTCAACATTATCAAGCGTATCAAAGCAGAAATTATCCTGTTTCCAGTTCTGATTGGGGTTTATGTACGGATATAAGTCAAGTGCGTAAATATCCACAACATCGGCCCACAACCCCGCAAAATAAGCGTCATTATGAAATATAGGACAGGTAATCCCTTTATCACGCGCCATTTTGTAAAGTGTGCGCATGTAATCTTCTTCCATTGTATCGGTTGCGTATTCGTTTTCTATCTGAAAAAGGATTACATTATCAAAATCACGTATAATCGGAATTATATTGTCATACCATTCTTCAATATAGCGCATATATTTTTCGGAATAGCGGTATTCGGTACCTATACGGTTTCGCGGAATAACATCCTCCATTTTCAAAAGCCAGAAAGGCAGACCGCCCGCGTTCACCTCTCCGTTAATAAAAGGCCCCGGACGCGCTATTATAAACAAACCTGTTTCCTTTGCGGCCTGAAGAACTTTTCTTACGTCTTTTACTCCCGTAAAATCATACTCGCCCTGTTTTTGACTGTGGTAATTCCAGTTGAAATAAATATCGACAGTGTTGTATCCGCCTGCTTTCATCTTCATAAACCTGTCAAGCGCCATCTCATACCCCGGTGTTCTGAAATAGTGAAATGCCCCGCTTTTTATAAATACCCTTTTCCCGTCAATAATAAGAGAATATTTGTCGAAACTTATTTCCATTCTTCTATTGTAAAACTTTTTGCAAATTGGTCAAGTTCGTTAAGTACGGTTATGATTTATCCGTATCGCATATCGGATTATCTTTTTACAAAATTTAAAAGCGGTTTATAATTACCTCTATCTGCTGCTTGAAGTGCAGTAATATATTCTTTTCTTAATTCGGAAATCTTCGTTAAATCATCCGAACCCCAGTTCAAACTCTGTTGACCGGATTTACGCATTAATAAATCCGCCATTATTCGTGAAATTCGGCCGTTTCCGTTCGGGAACGGATGAATTTGTACTAATCTGTGATGAAATCGTACGGCAATTTCCTTCTCAGAAAAAGTCTTGTTTGTAATCCAAAATTTTATATCGTCAAATAATATTCTTAATTTAGGCTGAATTTCGTATGGAACAACACCGATATTTCTTTCAGTTTTTCTGAACATGCCGGCCCATTTCCAAACATTGCCAAACATTTTTTTATGCAAAGTTTTTATAAACTCTTCACACAAGATATCTTTTTTAGTTTTTAAAAGCCAAATTTCAGCTTCAGCAATCCCTTTTGCTTCCAATTCGTTTAATTCTGCACGGGTAGTAACCCATTTTGCTTGTAACTGCATTTTTTCTTCCTCGGTAAGAGGTGTTGAATTGTCATCCGTCTCAAAAATATTCATTATTCGCCGCACCCGTTCCAAATTCTTGCAATATTTCCGTTTAATAATTCTTTTATTACATCTTCAAGAAGTTCTTCAGAATCAATTGATTGATTTTCCAGCCCCATATTCCGATTAACGTTTTTTAAAATTTTTAAGGCCTCCCTTTTTGCCTGGTTGTAGATAATATCGTCAATATTTTCTCTCGGCACAATAGCATACACAAAATCGCAGTTTAAAGAATCCGCAATTTTCTCCATCGTTGAAATTTTGAGTTTTTTTTCGTTCTTTTCCATATTGAAAACTCTGGGCTGCGAAACTCCTATTTTTTTTGCAAATTGCGTTGTTGTCATTCCTAAAAGTTCACGGATAGTTCTCAGCCACCCTTGAGGAGGTATTTCTATAACAACTTTTTTAAGTGTATCAAATTTTTTTTGATATGAACGGCGAAAGATAGTTTTATTAATCATATTATAACCTATATATTATACTTTACTATTTATATTATAACGCTTTTATTATAATTGTCAAGTAAAATTATAACATATAAATTATAAAATCGCAAAAGATTTATTTATGCTATAATACCTGTATGGAAGAGAAAAAAATTAAAATCGGATTAATCGGACTTGGCACCGTAGGTTCAGGGGTTTATAAGACTCTTGAAGCATTTAAAAATATTGAAGTTGTAAAAATTGCGGTAAAAAACAAAAACAAAAAACGCAATATTCCGGGTTTGGATGAAAATATTGTAACAGATAACGCCTACGAAGTTGTTAACGATCCTGAAATTGAGATAGTTTGCGAACTTGTAGGCGGAGTGGAACCTGCTTTTGATTTGATTAAAACAGCCTTAAAAAACGGCAAACATATTGTAACCGCAAACAAAGAACTTCTTGCAAAACGCGGCGAAGAGATTTTTAATATAGCGGAAGAAAATAACAGGGTAATTTTGTACGAAGCGGCAATTGCAGGCGGAATACCGATTATTATGCCGATAAAAACCATTCTTGCCGGCAACAAAATCAATAAAGTTGAAGCTATTTTAAACGGAACAACAAACTATATTCTCACCAAAATGGATATGCAAGGTGCTCAGTATCAGGATGTTTTGAAAGAAGCGCAGGAACTTGGTTATGCGGAAACCGACCCTACAGGCGATGTTGAAGGTTTTGACGCTGCATACAAAATTACAACGCTGGCAACTCTTGCATTTAAAAAGAGGATCAGTTTTGAAAATGTATACCGTGAAGGAATTACAAAAGTCCGCGCCGAAGATATGAAAGCGGCAAACGATCTGGGATATAAGATAAAACTTATTGCCTCTGCAAAAACCGATGAAAAAGGCCGTGCGGATGTAAGAGTTCACCCGATGCTTATTTCAAAAGATTCAACCCTTGCGCATATTGATTACGTAACCAATGCTGTAAGTCTTACCGGTCATCCGATAGGCCATATAACTCTTTCAGGCCCGGGAGCCGGAGAATTTCCGACCGCAAGCTCGGTTGTCGGAGATATTCTTGCAATAGCCGCAGAAATCGGAACAACCGATTATCTTCTGCCTATGATGCGATGCAGACACGACAATCCGGCAGAATGCATTAATATTCTTGATACCGAAAATAAATACTATCTTTCTTTGAATGCAAAAAATAACAAAGGTGTCATAGGAAATATAGGCAGCATCTGCGCTGAAAACAACATAAGCGTCGAAAGCATTGTGCAAAAAAATGTTTCTCAAAACAACACGGCAGATATCACGGTGATAACCGAAATTTGTCTGGAAAAAGATATGCAAAATGCCGTAAAAGCATTTGAAAAAAGCGAATTTATAAATAACGTAAACAGTTTGATAAGAGTTCAAGTATAAAGGAAAAAATTATGTACTATCAGGGGCTTATAAACACATTCAGAGAATACCTTCCGGTATCCGAAAAAACTCCGGTAATTACCTTGAATGAAGGTAATACACCGTTAATTAAAGCAGACAATCTTGCCGGAAAAATCGGGCTTGAAGCGGAGATTTATTTGAAATTTGAAGGCTGCAACCCGACCGGAAGTTTCAAAGACCGCGGCATGACAATGGCGGTTTCAAAAGCAAAAGAAGCAGGATCGGAAGCGATTATTTGCGCCTCAACAGGCAACACAAGCGCTTCTGCGGCAGCCTACGGCGCAAAAGGCGGGATGAAAACTTATGTTTTAATTCCGGACGGCTATATTGCTCTTGGCAAACTTTCTCAGGCAATGATGTACGGTGCGGAAATCATCGCAATTCAGGGCAACTTTGATGAAGCGCTGGAAATGGTCAGAAAAATTTCGGATAACTATCCGATAACCCTTGTAAATTCCGTAAATCCTTACAGAATTGAAGGCCAGAAAACAGGTGCTTTTGAAATCTGCAATGCACTCGGCGATGCTCCGGATTATCATTTTATCCCTGTAGGAAATGCCGGTAATATAACGGCTTACTGGAAAGGTTATAAAGAGTTTTATACTCTCGGCAAATCCAAAAAATTGCCGAAGATGATGGGATTTGAAGCTGAAGGTGCCGCCGCAATAGTTAAAGGCGAAAGAATTATGCACCCCGAAACACTTGCAACGGCAATTCGTATAGGTAATCCCGCCAGCTGGAAACAGGCAGAAGCCGCACGTGACGAAAGTCATGGCATGATTAATTTCGTGACAGATGAAGAAATCGTAAAAGCCTACAAATTAATCGCTTCAACCGAAGGTGTTCTCGCAGAACCCGCAAGCGCCGCCTCGGTTGCAGGATTGATTAAAGTCAAAAGTCAGATAAAATCCGGCTCAAAAATAGTTTGTATCTTAACCGGCAACGGACTCAAAGATCCGGATAACGCCATCAAGTATTCAAACGCAGATGTTAAGAAAACACCGGCTGACTTAACAGAAATCTTAAAAGTAATGAATATCTAGGATTTGGGGAAATTAATTTTTTATACGGCAAATTTATGTTATAATCCTGTTATGAAGAAATTTCTTTTAACAGGATTATTTATTGCACTGCTTTGTCCGTATGCGGCTGCAAACGAAATGACAGAGGATTATTTTGACATTGCAACAAATTATTGTATTGAGGGGAATTATTCTCAAGCCGTCAATTATCTTGACAAAATTCTTGCCATAGAACCTGATAACAAAAGCGTTTCGGATTTAAAAAACGGTTTGAACAGAATTATACAGGGCAAGAATACATCTTTTATTCTGCCTAAAAGCAATGCCGTAAAACAGGCCGTCGACTGCAAAAAGTCGGGTGACAAGCAGGGCGAAATGAACGCACTTGCCGCCGGCACGGATTACTGGGCATACTATTTTCTCGGAGAATATCACAGACAGAACAAAAACTATCAGCAGGCAATAAGTTATTTTGTAAAATCGGTAAATGCCAAACCGAGTTTTACACAGTGCTATCTGCAAATAGCAATATGCTACTTTGAATCAAAAAATTATTACCAGACAATAACTTATCTGCACCAGTATTTAAAAATTAATCCTCAGGATGATTTTGCATACGCATTAAGGGCGCGCGCGCAGGTCAACCTTGGCGACTGCGATTCCGCATTGAGCGACATTTTAACCGCAATGGCACTTGAAAATTCAATTGATTACAGGTTTTTGGAAGGCAAAATTTTGTATAAAATGAAAAGGTATTCTCAGGCGCTTCAAAAACTTGAAAAACTTGCGGACGAAATCCGCACGGCCGAAGTTTACAAATACATCGGACTTTCTTATGCGGAACTCGGCAACGAAAATCAAGCCCTGCTAAACCTTGACAAATCACTACTTTTATTTGAGGACGACAAAACAGTTCAAGACAGGTATAATGAGATAAAATCGAGAATTAAAAATGCGACGTAAAAAAGAAAACTTTATAACAAAATTGTCGAATGCCGCAATAACACTTTTGCTTGCGGCCGGAATGCTTTTGTGGGTTCAGGGATATACAAACGCTTCGGGTCTGAAATTTGCTCAAATAAGTGATGCACATTTTTTAAAAGACGGTGCAAACACAACTTTCAAAATGACGGCGGAATCACCGCGGCTTTTGGATGATGCAATAGAACAGGTCAATGCTGTTCCGAATATTGATTTTGTGGTATTTACCGGAGATTTGATAGACAAACCTTTTGAAAAAGAGCTTCATGCTGTCTTGCCTCATCTGGAAAAACTCAACGCACCCTGGTATTTCGGTTTCGGAAACCACGATATTTGTGTCGGCGGATATTTGACAAAAAAATTATATTTTGAAATTTTACGCGAAATAAATCCTGATTTTACATTTGAAAAACCTTACTATTCATTTGTTCCGAAAGAGGGTTATAAAGTCATTGTTCTTGATTCAATTATAGACGATAAACTTACCTCAAACGGTTATATATACCCCGAGCAGCTCAAATGGCTTGACGAAGAACTGAAAAATTCGCAAAAAGATATTGTACTCATATTTATGCACGTACCTCTGGTGGAACCTTTTCCGAGTCCGGGACACAAAATGAAAAACGAACTTGAGGTAAGGTCGGTTATTGAAAAATACAAAAACCCGATAGGTGTTTTTTCCGGCCACTATCACGGTGCAAAAATCACGCAGATGAACAACGTTCTTTACGTAAGCACACCGTCGCTTGTATCTTATCCGAACGCATTCAGGATAGTTAATGTAACAAAAAAGAGAAATAAAGTTATTTTTGATATAGAGTATAAAGAAACAAGACTTTCAAATGTTCAAAAACTTGCAAAACTAATGGTATTTTCATCTTCGGTATACAGCGGAGAGGAAAAAGATCAAAACGGTACTTTTGTAATAAAGAGATAATGAGGGAATTATGGGCGAATTCAGTTTAAAATTCAGAGGCGTCAGAGGAAGCTATCCGATAGCAAACAGAGATTTTTTAAAATACGGCGGCAATACTTCCTGCATAGAAGTCAGAGCTGGCGGACATTTAATAATTCTTGATGCCGGAACGGGAATGATTAACGCGGGAGATGAACTTATGGAAAGGTATATCACCTCCGGTTTTTCACCCGAAACCAGAACGCCCGTGCGTGCGGTTGTTCTTTTGTCGCATATTCATCAGGACCATATTCAAGGGTTTACATTTTTCAGACCTTTGCATTTAAAATCCACCGTTCTGGATGTTTTCGGCAATGTTCCGGAAGAAGAAAACCTTTCGGATGAACTTTCAAATATTCTTTTCGGCAAAGCGTTTCCGCTGGATTTGGGCGACATTGCCGGAAATTTAAACATCAATAACATCACTGAAGGCGATGCAATAATTTTAAGACAGGGCTGTGAACCTTTTATTGAAAAAGTTTCCCAAAACTCTGTACCGCAAAATGATGATGTTATCATAACCTGTTACAAATCATACGCCCATCCGCAGGAAGGGGTTATGGTATATAAAATTTCATACAAAGACAAATCAATAGTTTACGCAACCGACAAAGAAAGCTATCTCGGTGGTGACAGAAAACTAATTGATTTTGCGCGCAATTGCAGCGTATTAATTCACGACTCGCAATATACAACGGAAGATTACCTGAACCGTGTTGTCCCTAAACAAGGATACGGCCACTCAACTTTTGAAATGGCGCTGGAAGCCCAAAAACAAACCAACGCCGAAAAACTTGTCTTTTTCCACTTTGACCCGTCATATAACGACGAAAAACTTGACAGGATTAAAGAACATTACGCTGACAGAGCAATTATGGCACAGGAAGGACTTGAAATTAATCTGATTTAAATTATATAAGAAGTAATGAAAAGATTTTTGACCATATCATTAATATCACTTGCGATTTTAACATCGGCATACAAAAAACCCGATGTATACGAAATTGACGCGGAAAAAAACGCTTATGTCCATAACAATCTGGGCCTTATGTACGTAAACGAAAAATGCTACTACGCGGCAATTCAGGAATACAAAATTGCAATCAGCCTGAACCCGAATACTCAGGCCACGGCGGTTTATTATAACAACCTCGGGGAAGTTTATCTGATAATAGGCTATCCCGATTACGCTCTTGATTGTTTTGAAAGGGCGCTCAAACAGTTCAGCCTGAACTTTAAATACTACAAAAACCTTGCAAAAACCTATAAAGCGCTCGGCACGCTTGATGCGCAGATAACAAAATATTCTGACAATTCAAACCCGTTAAACAAAGTAATGCTCGGGGTTTTGTATGCGGAAAAAGGTGAAACAAGGCGCGCCATCACAATTCTGGATGAATTTTGCATGTCGGAACCCGATTTGATAATAACACCTTCAATAAAAAATTATATTAAAGAACTGGTATCACTTCAATGAACGTAAGAAAACGACTTCTGGAACTTAAAGACGAAAAATACCGGAAATTTCATTCGGCGCTTGTGCCCGGAATTGATAACGTCCTCGGCGTAAGAGTTCCTGAGCTGAGAAAAATAGCAAAAGAATTTGTAAAAACCGGAGGCTGGCAAAAATACAACGACAGCCTGTATTACGAAGAACTTATGATACAGGGGCTTTTAATCGGATATGCAAAACTCAAAACAGAAGAAAAACTCAATCTTTTAAGAGATTTTATCCCCAAAATTACAAGCTGGGGCGTGTGTGATGTCGTATGTTCGACCCTGAAATTTCCGCAAAAAGATAAAGAACTTGTTCTGGAATTTTTGCAGCCGTATTTAAAATCAAACAAAGAATACCAAATCCGTTTCGGTGTCGTAATGCTTTTGAATTATTTTATTGAAGATAAATATATAGATAAAATTTTCCAAATTTTGGACGGGATAAAACACGACGGATACTATGCCAAAATGGCGGTCGCATGGGCGCTTTCAATATGTTTTGTAAAATATTGGGACAAGACTTTTGAATATTTCAAACATTCAAATCTTAACAGCTGGGTTTATAATAAAGCAATTCAAAAAGCCTGTGAATCTTTCAGGATTTCTGATGAAAACAAAGAAGTTTTAAAAAAGATGAAGAAGTAAAAAGCCCCGATTTACGGGGCTTTTCAACTTACATAGGTCTTAGAGAATTTTTATAAATTTCTTCAACGATTTCTCTGCCGTTGCCGGAGGGTGCAATATCAAGCAGCCCGCTCAAAGACGGCGTTGTATAAACGAGGTCAACGAGTTTTTGGACATCACTTTCGCCAAAACCTTCATCAACGAGTTTTTCGCTGACGCCGACCGAATTAAGCCAATCCTGAACCCCTTTTGCAGCTCTGTCGGCCTCTGACGGTTCGCCTTTCAAATCGGGAACAATCGGGCTTAAGATATCAGCCAGAGTGTTAGCTCTGTCTTTGTAAATAACCTTAATCACGGCAGGCAGGAGAATTGCAAGCCCCAAACCGTGAGCGAGTTCGTGTTTTACGGCGCTCAAAGGGTGTTCAAGAGCGTGCGTATAGTGCAAAAGTCCGTTATCAAAGCAGACACCGCCCATCATAGCGGCGTATGCAAGGTAATATCTGGCTTCTAAATCGTCAGGGTTTTCAATTGCTTTTGGAAGATATTTTGCGACATCTGCAATAACTTCGCGTGCCAGAGTCACTGCATAAGGCGAAGTTACCGTGCTTGTTGCGGCTTCAATAACATGGTTAACCGCATCAATAGAAACATATCTTGTTTGTTTCGGTGACAGCTTGGTCATCAACTGCGGATCATCAATCGCATATAACGGATAAATACAATCGTAAGCGATAGCGGGTTTGAAGTCTTTTTCCGGAACGGTAACAACCGCAAACCTGTTAGTTTCGGTGCCGGTACCGTGTGTAAGGTTAATTGAAACAATCGGTGCGGCTTTTTCGGGTGTAAATTTGAATTCATAAATATCATTTGCATTTTTGTCAGGGTATTCCATTAAAATTGCAACCGACTTACCCGCATCGGTCGGAGAACCTCCGCCGATAGCTATAACCGCTTTTGCGCCGAAATCGCGTGCGATTTTTGCAGCTTCATTAACGTGATGAGTTGTCGGGTTTGGTGTAACCTGATCGTAATTTACATAACCGATTGAATTATCTTTGAGCGCTTTTTCAACATAATCCCACGCTCCCGTTGCTTTGTAAGCGTTTCTTCCGGACATAACAATTACTTTGTCAATCCCTTTTGATTTCAAATCACGTGCGATGTCGTCGATTTTTTTGATAGCACCAACACCGAAAAATACCGATGTGCGCGTTCTGATTTCTCTGACATCGTTGATATTAATGTCTTTTTCCCACATAATAAACTCTCCTTTCAATAAAATTATAATGCATAATCCGATCTTTTGCAAGACAAAAGACTTCCTACCAATGACGGAAATATTTTAAAGCACAGAATCTTAAAGTCGTTAAGATATTAAGATGTGAGCGCGGAGCAAATTCAATACACGCCTTATCGACTTTAAAACAACATCATGGGCCCTTTCCCGAAAAAGAAAGTCTCGTCGAATGACAAGACTTATAAATATACATTTACCCCACACTCTTTATATCATGAAAAAACATGATTGTCAAGCCATGGCCATTGTTATAAAATAAGTTTATGAAAAAAGTTGAACTTTTAGCACCTGCAAAAGACAAACAAACCGCATTTGCGGCCATAAATTGCGGCTGTGACGCTTTATATATCGGCGCTTCAAACTTCGGCGCGCGTCAAAACGCCGCAAACCCCATTGAAGATATCAGAGAAATTGTCGAATACGCACACAAATTCAACGTAAAAGTTCATGCCGCAGTCAATACAATTCTTGACGATAATGAACTTATTCAGGCAAAAAAGTTAATCCAAAATCTTTACGATACCGGTGTAGATGCAATAATAGTTCAGGATATGGGAATTTTAGAGCTTGCAATAAACAAAGAAATCCCGCCGGTTTCCATCCATGCCAGCACCCAGTGCGACAACAGAACCCTTGAAAAAGTAAAATTTTTTGAAAATACCGGAGTTTCAAGAGTAATTTTGGCGAGGGAACTCTCACAGGATAAAATAAAAGAAATTTGCCAAAACACAAATATAGAAATTGAAACATTTGTCCACGGCGCACTTTGCGTATCATACAGCGGGCAGTGTTATATGAGCTGTTCAAACGGCGGCCGCTCCGCTAACAGAGGCGAATGCGCCCAGAGCTGCCGCAAAAAATATTCGCTTGTCGATCAAAACGGAAAAGTTATCGCAAAAAACCTCTATCTTTTGTCGCTCAAAGATTTTAATGCCTCAAAACACCTTAAACAACTCATTGACGCAGGTGTCAAATCTTTTAAAATTGAAGGCAGATTAAAAGATATAAATTACGTCAAAAACGTTGTCGCTTTTTACAGAAAAGAAATCGACAAAACAGCCCTGAAAACCTCTTCGGGCAAAGTTTTCTTCGATTTTGAACCTGACCTAAACAAATCTTTCAACCGCGGATTCACCGACTATTTTCTGGAAAAAAGAAAAGATTGCTTTAACTTCTTAACCCCGAAATCTCTCGGTGAAAACCTCGGTAAAATTAAAAATACCGGAAAAGATTATTTTGAAATCAACGCTGAAATCAATCCGCAGGACGGCCTGTGCTACTTTATAAACGGTGAACTCAAAGGCTGTCTTGTAAATAAAGTCGAAGGCTCCAAAGTATTCCCCAATAAATTTGATAAATTTGAAAAAGGCATGACGATTTACAGAAACTTTGACGCCAAATTTGAAAAACAACTCTCAAATTCCAAAACCCGACGCAGGCTGGGTGTGAAATTTTTGTATAACGAAAACGTTTTGCACGCAATTGACGAGGACGGCGTTGAAGTTGCGATGGAAGTTTTGAAAAGCGAAACTGCAAAAAATCCCGAAAAAATGAAAGAAAATTTCATAACACAGCTCAAAAAAACAGGTGAAAGCGATTTTTACGTAACCGGAATTCAAATAAACGGCGAGATACCGTTTTTGCCGGTTTCCGAAATAAACACCCTGCGGCGCGAAATTCTGGACAAATTGATGGAAGAAAGACTTAACGAATACGAACGCGACGTTCAGCAGACCTTGCATTATGCGGAATTTCCCGTGAAAAATCTTGATTACAGGGCGAATATTCACAATCATCAGGCAAAAAGTTTTTATGAAAAATGCGGCTGTGAAATCCACGAAATGTCTTATGAAAGTTCAAAACCGCAAAACGTCGAACTTATGCGCACAAAACACTGCCTGAAATATGCCTTTAATATGTGCAAATCTTCGGACAAACTCTTTTTGATTGATGAAAAAGGTAAAAAATATCCGCTTGAATTTGATTGCAAAAATTGCGAAATGGTGGTTAAGGGTTGACATCCTTTGGAAAAACCTTAAATATAATACAAAAGTATGAGTTAAAAAAACTCACACTAATGTAAGATATTGTTGTAGAACCAGAGGTATGTAAATGGGGTTGAACTTAAACAGCGTATATCAACGTCCATATTTTGTTCAAGACAGACGTAATCAGGTCAAAAGACGTGAGGACGAAGAACGTTCTGCCTCAAATGCGCAAAGAGAAGAACAAACCAATCAGACCAACCAAAACAGCAAAAGCAAAGGACTTCAATATGTTGACAGGAACCCTGCCGCATATCAGCCGGCATACCGTCAGGTTACAACAGAACAGCTTGCCGCTCCTTACCCTAACGAAGTTGCAACCGCTCTGGCTCAGCGCAACCCCAACATTAACATTGCCCAAATCCTCAAAGATTTCAAAAACACGGCAATAGCAATCGGAACCCCTGACGAGCTTAAGGAAGAAGTCAGCGGATATCTTGCCCTGATAGAAAAACAGGTTACAAAAGAGACCCCGAACAGCAAACTTATAAAATCAAACCTTAAAAATGCAGCCTCTATTTTAGATAACTACATTTCCCAAACTCTCAACAAAGATTCCAAAGTTGTGGAAAACTGGGTTGATGCGCTTTTCTTGCAGCAGATTGATTTTAAATACGACGAAAACGATGTTAACCCCGAGTTTCTGGTAAAATTCCCCGAAGAAACCCTCAACCGCACCGAAAAAGCCGAAGAAGTCCAAAAGGAACAGGTTAACCCGTTTATTCCGCAGGACAAAGAGCTTAAAAAACTCTTTATTCAGGCGAAAAAAATGTCTTACGCAAACAAACCCAAAGAAGCCATTCAGGCTTTTCAAACAGCGCTTGAGCGTGCAAACGAGATTGATGACAAAGAAACCCAGTCAAAAATATTCTTAGAGGTCGGAAAAATTTATGACGACCACGATTACCTTGCGCAGGCTCTGAAAAGTTACAATCAATCGGTTCAAAGAACAAAAGACTGCAACGTAAAAACCCGCGCACACTATTCAATGGCCGAAATTTATAACGACGTAAACCAGATTGAACCGGCAATAGACCACTATTTCAGTACGGTATCTTTTGCGGGCGAAGCCGAAAACCTTACCGCACAGTCAAAATCCATGGCCAAAATCGGAAACATATATTCTGATATGTACGAAAAAACAGCATTTGACTATTTTGAAATAGCGGACACAATCGCCGATGAAACCGATAACGCAAAAATAAAAGGCTATGTTTCCGCAAGCCTCGGCAACGCATACGATAAGTTCGGAGATTCACCCGAAGCCCTCAAAGCCTATTCAAAAGCGGTTAAAAACTATATTGACGCGGATTCACCGCAAAAAGCCGCCCAAAACTACCTCAATGCGGCCGAAATTATGCTGGAATACAAAAACGAGGACAAAGCAAGATCCCTGCTTGAAAAAGCCCAAAAATTCGCCCGCAAAACAAATGATGTTAACCTGATGACCGAAATCAGCAATACTTTAATAAGTATTTCGTAATATCAGACACACAAGGTGCGGTGTTATTGAATATCTACAACCATTTCCATACGGGCGAGGCTATTCCGCTAAGCACATCGCCTGAAAGTTGCTGCGGTCGCGGCTGATGTAGCCCCGGTACGTGCGCGTGGAGTAGAAGTCGCGGCGGTACGCGTAGCCCTTGCTGTACTCCTCACTCGACCACAGCCAAAACGTATTGCCGGGAGAGGAGATAAATTCCATTGATACTGCAAGATCGTTATCACATATTCTTGTTATCTTGATATGTTTAGATAATTCATTAACAAACGCTTCTGTTGTTGTATAACCTGCCAAGGTTCCCTGAACATTCATTACTCTTAATGCTTCACCGAGTTTTCTCTGAAATACTTGAGATGCAGTGTTACATGCTCTTTCTTGGTAATTTTGCACAAGTGTCGGGATAGTCAATGCCGCAACTATTCCGATAATCGCAAGAGTTATTAGCACTTCCGCTAAGGTAAAACCAATCTTTTTCATTTTCTTCTCTTTACTTATAAATCATATATTTAGAATTATACATCAAATTTATTACTTTTCAATTATGATATTTAACGAAGTGTGATTTTTTCTTCATTGTTGTGATGTAAAATTATCACAAGATAATTCTAGAGCATAGAGTTAATTTTGTCAATAACATAGAATAGTTAATATGAAAGATGAAAGGCTGCTTATTTTAGGACAGAGGATACGTTTTGAACGGCTCAAAAAAGGGCTTTCGCAGGAGCAACTTGCGGAAAAGACAGACCTGTCGCGCCGCGCAATCAGTTGTATAGAATGCGGGGTTAACGATGCAAAATATACCACTCTTTTGAAGATAGCAGACGCTCTGGAAACGGATATATCCGTATTGTTTTTAAAATCCTTGTGAACAAAACCAAATAGCCTGAGTGAATAACCGCTTTTGGCAATGTTTCTGACGTTGAATAACGTACATAATTTGGTATGAGTTTTTTAACTTTCGGGATTTTTCAAGAAAAAGCCCGCAAACACAAGGAGGTAAAAATGACTATTAAAAAACTTACTGTGGCAGCTGCAATTGCCGTTGGAATAGCAACGTGTTCCTTGAATCAAGCAATGGCGGCTTGCCCTTGTGCAGAGCCGTTACCGACAGTAACAGGGCCTGCATGTCCGATTGAAGAACAAATGCCCGTTGTAACAGGCGGCGCATGTCCGTGCGAAAAGCCGGCACCAAAATGCAATACCTGCAAAAAAGCATTGCCTGATTGCGATTGCAAAAAACCTGCACCTTGCGACGACCCTTGTCCGCCAAAAGACAAAAAATCCGACTGCGGATGTCCTGATGAAATAAGCTGCGACGAACCTGCAGTTCCGGCTTGCGCATTGTGTCCTCAAACAGGAAAACCTGACAGAGCCCAGATGAAACAGGTTTACGGTTATCCGCAGGCAATCTACGGTACTAACAACTATGTCGGCGAACCCGCAAACTCAATTTTCTCTACCGAAACCGCATTGAAAGGTACTTCGTCAAGCAAATTATCATCAAACATCAGCGGCGTAACCGTTGCAACTGACGGCAATATCACAGGCGCTGCTGCTCAAATGCCTTGCTTAAATGAATTACCGACAATCAACAACGGTGTTTCGGTAAACAGAAACGAAGCAACTATGGACGGCAACAACTGCCCGATAGATTTTCAATCGTCAAATTCCATTGATGCCATTAAAAAATCCTTAGTCCCTTTCGATTTGAAACCGTTCGCTAACCAGACAACAGGTGCGGCAGCAGGTGTTGCAGGCGCATGTATGTTTCCGGATGTTCCGAACAGCCACTGGGCAGCCTGCGATATCGACAAACTCGCAATGAACGATGTTGTTGTCGGTTATCCGGACGGTCTGTTCAAACCGAACAAAAACATTTCGCGCGCCGAATTTGCAACAATGCTTGTTAAAGGTTTCAACCTTGACTCTTGCGGTCTTGAACGCGAAGGCATGTTTACCGATGTTCCGCGCGGAAACTGGGCTAACGCAGCAATTGCAAAAGCCGTTGACGAAAACCTTTTAAAAGGCTATCCGAACGGCCAGTTCAGACCTAACAACAACGTAACAAGAGTAGAAGCTCTTACATCTATTGCAAAAGGTATGACCTGCGACATTGATCAGTGCAAAGCGGATGAAATCTTAAGCAAATATTCTGACGGTGCATCAGTTCCGACATGGGCAAGAATTCCGGTTGCCAAATCACTGGAAAACGGCGCCCTGAAAGATTCACCGAATCCGAACATGATTATGCCTAACAAAGATGCTTCCCGTGCTGATGTTGCTTCAATGATGCAAACTGTTCGTGTCGCTCTCGGCTACGATACAAACCCGAAAACAGCAAACAGCATTTGTCCGGCATGCCCGGTTGACAAAAACGCATTTGTTCAGGAAGAAGAAATCGTTAAAATTCCTACACTTCAAGTTGAAATGATTGACCAGTTAACCGCAAAATCATCTCATGTAGGCCAATACTTCAGAGCAAATACCCTTGAAGACGTTACTATTAACGGCGTAACCTATCCTTGCGGTTCTACCGTAACCGGTCAGGTTGTCGAAGTTATCAGACCTTCAGGATGCGATAAAGGCGCGTTGAAACTTGCGTTTACCGATATCAAAAACGGCGACTGCAAAACCAAATTGCCCAAACAAATCCTGAGTGCTCAAATTAACAAATCCAAAAACGTAAACCCTGTTGCAAGACTTGTTGAAATGCCGTTCACATGGGCAGGTTCATTAGTCGGTGTAGTCGGCAGAACAGCAGGCGGTATCTTAACAAACGTAGGTAACGCAGCCGAAAACGTATCTAATGATGCAGGTTATATGTTAGGCCACGTATTTCAGGGTAAATTCGGTGCCGCAGCCCGTAACCTCGGTGACGGATTGTGGGAAACCGTTAAAGCTCCAATCGACGTAACAAGAACAGCATTGTCAGGTACAATGGGATTATTCCAGACAACAGGCGACGAATTTGCTTACCTTGTTGACCCTCGCGGATATAAAATATCTGCCGTTAATCCAAGAGAACACGTTACTATTGCTTTCGGTTGTAATGAATAAGGCACGGCGTAATGACGCCAAAATTGCCGGAATCTTTCCTCACAGGTAAAGATATCAACCCAGTAGTTTAAAAGTTCGTTTGCCTGGCAGCGCCCGCCGATATCGGCGGGCGCTGCTCTGTTTATTTAAAAATATCAATTACGTCCGTCCGGCACCTAACGGGTTCGCTTACGCGGCGTTGAAAATCCGCAATGACCGGACGCATTAGACCAATGTCCGGCATATTCAGGCACTCCGGTAATGGCAATAAAACGGCAGCTTAGTTAATTTTTCGCGGTTTTAGAGTGCGCGGATAATTGATTTGATATTTTCATCGGTAATCTTTAAAAGCGCAACCGTTTTTGCCGTGTCGTCAAGATTATTCAATGATTTCAAAATTTCTGCGGTTTTCAGAATTATTGTCTGGTTACTGCATTTTAAAAGTTCGCGGATTGCCATCAAATCTTGCGCAAAATCAAGCGCCGTATATACAAACGGGCTGTCCTCGCGCAATTCTGCGTTAACTTTTGAGAGCAATTCTTTTTTATCCGTGTTCAAAAGAAGTTTTTTTATGTCTTGAATTTCGTTTCTGGTGTCTTTATCTTCATCAAAAAGGTATTCATCGTTTTCTGTAAGAGTTTCAAACTTTTCACGCGCGTTCAACAGAACAACTGCCGCACGTGAATCTTCATACTTTGTTTCAATAAATTCAAGCACATCGAACAGTTCAAAGTCAAATACCTGAGAAAGCCCCAGAATTTCGCCAAGCCCGTTTATGATATAATTTACAACCAATAGGCCGTTTTCAAAGTCGTTTTCAAGAATATTAAAAATACTTTCAAGATAAGGAATTTCACCGGCAATATTTTCAGCCATGGCGGAATTTTTCATAGCGTCGATAATTCCTTGAAGCGACTCTTTTTTGCCGTATGCGGTAAGGAATTTTACCGCCAAAAGTTTTTCAAAATCATCATTTGATTTCAATTTTTCAAGCGCTTCATTGTACGAACTTTCTTCATTCATGGCAGACAGCGTAACCGCGCAGTTTGTGTTCAAATACTCGTTATCCGTATAAGAATTTTTTTTCAAAAACTCAATTGCCAGCGGATCTTGAATATATGAGAAAAACTTTGCCGCATAAGTTTTTTCATCATCCGTCCCGTTTTCCAAAAGCCCCAGCATTTTGTCGGTTAAATCTTCATCAGCATAGCGGGCAAGAGTTGAGGTTATAAATTCTTCGTATGAGGGCGAATAGTATTTCAAAAAAGTTAAAAGAGTCTGCCAGTTGTGTTCGTTTGTAGCTTTTTCAAGCCTTCCGGCAACGTTTTGTTTTACAAAATCAAACAGAAAACTGTCTTTTTCAACAAGTTCGGCGAAAAGTTTTTCGTCAGCAGTGTCCATAATATGGCGTGCAGCATATTCATACTCACGCGGATTTTTTCCGGTTAGTTTTTTAAACATATATACGCCTAATCAAGATAAAATACAGTAATGACTTTGTGCCCTTCTTCCGCGTATTGAACAGCGTTGTGAAGAGTTTTACTTGTATGAGAAAGGAAGCATATCAACTGGTTGCAGTCGTCAATAATTTCTCTGTTGCAGACTCGTGAAGCATCAGCAAGAGTCATCATTGCGCGGTCAGCGTGTTCAACAATATTGGGAACGCCTATGAGCTGATCCTGAACATCAGACGGCTGCTGGCCTATTGTCTGCGGCAGAATAACCTTAAGTTTGTCCGGATTAGCCTTCATAGCACCGCGGATAGCAGCTGCGTTTGTACCTGAAGATCCGCCGGAGGTGATTATTATATTACCCTGTCTTACAAGTGCCGTAGCAAGGGTTTCAATCATCTGCTGGTGGGTAATCGGAAGGTTGCGGCTTCCGATAATTGCAATGCGTTTTGCGGATTGTTTGATTGTCGCAAGTTCCATTGCAAGTTCGTCGACAGTATTCGGTGAGTCCGATTTGATGGTGTCCATATCATCATCTATAGGTACAACAATTGAACTTTGTTTTTCTTTGTCATCATCCTTTGAACTCATTAAAATTTCTGTCATTTTTCCTACCTTTTGCAATTAATATTTTTTTCGATTATTATGATTATAGCATGAAAAACATATTTTGGGAATAGGGTTTGTGGAAAATATATTAGAAAATCTTAATAAGGAACAGAGAGAAGCTGTAGAAACGGTCAAAGGGCCGTTGTTAATTCTCGCCGGCGCAGGTTCGGGCAAAACAAAAGTTTTGACGACAAGAATTGCCTATTTGATACAAAATAATTACGCAAGAGCGCGTGATATACTTGCCGTAACTTTTACAAACAAAGCTGCAAGAGAAATGAAAGAACGTCTGGGCGGTATTCTCGGTGAAGATACCGTAAAATACATGTGGGTCGGTACTTTTCACGGAATTTGCGGAAGAATTTTGCGCGAAAATATTGAGCAGTACAGTTTTCAATCAGGCAAAAAATTGGACAGAAATTTTACCATTTATGACGAAAACGATTCTGTTGCGGTTATAAAACAGGCCGTTAAAAAATTGAATGTCGATGACAAAATTTATCAGCCGAAACTCGTAAAAGCGGTTATCTCCAATGCAAAAAACAAAATGCAGGACGCATACACCTTTGCGACTTTTGCAAGAGATTTTAAATCGCAGAAAATCGCACAGATTTTTGAAGAGTACGAAAATATTTTGAACAACAACAACGCAATTGATTTTGATGACATGCTTTTGTTGACCGTAAAACTTCTTGAACAAAACGCTCAGGTCAGAGAATATTATTTTAATAAATTTAAACATATTCTTGTTGATGAGTATCAGGACACAAACCTTGCTCAATACAAACTTGTCAATATGCTCTATACAAACTTGCAATCCGACATCCCGCCGGAACGCTCCCTGTGCGTCGTGGGAGATGTTGATCAGTCTATTTACAGCTGGCGCGGCGCGGATTATACGATTATTCTGAATTTTCAAAAAGATTTCAGAAACGCAAAATTAATAAAACTTGAGCAAAACTACCGCTCAACCGCTAATATTTTGAATGTTGCAAACGCAATTATTGAGAACAATCAGGAACGTGTCGAAAAATATTTGTATTCCCAAAAAGGCGACGGTGAACTGATTGATTACTACGAGGCACAGGACGAAGCCGACGAAGCCAATTTTATTGTAAGCAAAATCAGGCAGAACAGCGGCGGAGATTATAACCGTTATGCAATCTTGTACCGTACAAATTCGCAATCCCGTGCGCTTGAAGAAGCCTGCATGGCAGCCGGAATTCCCTACAGAATTTACGGCGGTCTGAAATTCTACGACCGTAAAGAAATCAAAGATATAATTGCATATTTGCGCTTAATCTATAACACTGACGATTCCCAGAGTTTAAGACGTATCATAAACGTTCCCAAACGCGCAATCGGTGAAACCACGGTTAAAAATCTTCAAAAATATGCCGACGAAAAAGATTTGAGCCTGTTTCAGGCAATTTTGGAACTTGATGAGGACAGCGAAATACCTTCCAAAACTCAAAGTAAATTGAAAGATTTTGCGGCGCTTATTTTGAGGTTCCGTGATGCACAAAAGAGCTATAATTTGAGAGAATTTGTAACTCTTGTAATTGAAAAAACGGGTTATCTGGCTGAATTACAACTTCAAAACACACCGGAAGCCGACGCTGATATTGAAAACCTTCAAGAGCTCGTAAACGTTGCCGAAGAGTTTGAACCCGAAGAACTTGACAACGCGCTCGGCGAATTTTTGCAGCAGGTTGCACTCGTATCTGATGTTGACGGGATGGATAACATCGCAAATAACGTTACTCTGATGACATTACACTCGGCAAAAGGTCTGGAATTTCCGGTTGTATTTTTGGCCGGCATGGATGAAGGAGTTTTTCCGCACCAGAGAACTTTCAATTCGCCGTCTGAAATTGAAGAAGAACGCAGACTTATGTATGTCGGGGTTACGCGTGCGGAAGAAAAACTCTATCTGATTTCCGCAAAACGCCGCCAGATGTGGGGTGAATACAAATATTACAACCCTTCAAGATTTATTGACGAAATTCCGCACAAACTCCTTGAAATGTCTGCATTTGAAGGCAGAAGCGAAAATTCTTCAACTTTCCGCGATGCTGTTTCGCGCGCAAAAACCGGAGATTCCGGAAGAAATTATTCCACGGTTCAATCTGACAGCTACGGTTATGTAAAACCCTCAACCGGTTTCGGCAGAGGTTTTGTCGCCCCGCAAAAACGCGAAATCTCTAACAGAACTCCGGCTCGTACAATACTTGTTAAATCCAAAGCCAACAAACAAAAAGATGAGGAAAAAGTTAAAGAATTTTTCAAAGACAACGCAATCAAACGCATGGTCGAAGAACGTAAAAGAAAAAATCAGGAAGAACTCCTCCGCGAACAGGAAAAACAACGCGAGCGCGAAAATACATCAATTGATTATGTTTTCAATACGGGAGAAAGAGTTTTTCACGAAAAACTCGGTGTCGGGCATATAACAGATGTTATGACTGTGGGCGAAAGTATAATGTATACAATTGATTTTGGCAAAATGGGCAAAAAAGCCATGGATGCGGCTTATGCAAAGCTGAAAAAGTTTTAGGCTGCACCTTGATAACACCGTAATTTGTTGATAAAATAATGCCATGATTACAAAGACCGAAATTGATAATCTTGTTAAAAAATACGAAACCGAAGATTTTATAAAAGACGATCCCGTGCGGTTTCCGAACCGGTTTAAAAATAAAAAAGATATTGAAATTGCAGGGTTCATCGCCTCTCTTGTCGCTTACGGCAGACGTGATGTTTTTGTGAAGAAACTTGATGAATTATTTAATCTTGCCCAAAATGAACCGTTGAATTTTATTTTGAATTTTGAGCCTGAAATTCTTGGAAATTTCAATTACCGATTCGGAAAACCTGACGATTTTGCAAAAATATTTTCCGTCATGCGTACTCTTTATCGAAACGACGGCGGACTTGAGGAGCTTTTTAAATTCGGTTATGAAAATCCGCAGGATAACAATATGTTTATACCTGTCACGGATTATTTTTATTCACGCGTAAAAGACGCAGGTCAGGGGTTTTATTTTATGCTTCCGAATCCGAGAAACGGAGGCGCAATGAAACGTATGTGTATGTTTTTGCGCTGGATGGTGCGGAAAGGGCCGGTAGATTTCGGTCTGTGGGATTTTATGAAGCCGTCGGAATTGTTAATCCCTCTGGATGTACATGTCGCAAGAATTTCACGCGAGATGGGACTTTTAACAAGAACCTCAAACGATTTTAAGGCGGTATTGGAATTAACCGAAAATCTGCGCAAACTTGATCCGGATGACCCTGTTAAATATGATTTTGCCATGTTCGGCTACGGTGTAAACAAAAAATAAAAGGCGGTGGAGGGCACCGCCTATTAACCAGATATACACACTTTCTTTAAAGTGTTCAGAAAGGAGGATTTTTGAATTGTTCTATTCTCCTAAATTAATTTGCGAGAATTGAACAATTTTGTTTTTGCCGCGTTTTTTTGCGTTGTACAAAGCGTGTTCCGCATAACGGATTATGGTATTTGCGTCCTCTTCAGCGCCTTCAATGCAAGGATAAGTCGAAATTCCGCCCGAGATTGTAATCGGGTGTCTTTCTTCTTCGCCTGCCGGAATAAATTCCATTCTTTCTATGTCGCGTCTGAATCTTTCGGCAAAAAGGAATGCATTGTCTTCCGATGTGTTCGGCAAAATAAGCAAAAATTCTTCGTCGCCGTATCTTGTCAATACATCTTCTTTTCTTATAAGCTGTTTGAGCTTGTCTGCGATTGAACGTAAAAGCACGTCGCCCCATTCATATCCGTAAATATCGTTTACAACTTTGAAAAAGTCAAGGTCGAACAACAGGCATGAAAGGCTTGTTCCGTAACGTCTTGCACGTGAAATTTCCTGCTCCAGACGTTCGTTTAAGTATTTTCTGTTGTGAAGTCCGGTGAGTTCGTCGGTTGTAGATACAACTTTTAATTTTTCTCTCAAATCTCTGATTTTCAAAAGACAATTTGCACGGATTAAAAGTTCGTCATTGTCAACAGGTGTTTTTATAAAATCAAATGCAACCGATCTTACTGTTGTGCCTTTGAACACCTCTCCGACAAACAAAACAGGCACCTTAAATTTTGTTACCATCAAAACATCTTTTATATCAGGCACACTTTCTATAACAAGCATTGCCGGATTTAATGTTTCATAGTCTTTTAATTTATCCGCGTTTTCTATTCTTATGTTTGTATCGTCAATCTTTGCAAGTACGTCAGCAAGACTTGAAGAATTTTTGTCAGTGTATACTATAATATTTCTCATGGAAATTTCCCTTACATTACTCTCATTTAAAGTGTAACACAGCGCGCATGGCAAATCAAAATTGTTACATTTGTTTAACAAAATTTATGCTAATATATGCCTTAAAGGAATAAAAAATGTCAAATCAGAGAATAATAAATGTGGCACGCGGACTTGAAAAAGCCGATTTAGTCATAAAAAACGCGAATATAATAAATGTTCTGTCCGAAGAAATTCATAAAGGCGATATAGCAATTGCGGACGGAATTATTGCCGGAGTCGGAGAAGATTATCACGGCGAAAAAGAGATTGATGTCAACGGCGCCTATGTTTCACCTTCGTTTATTGACGGACACGTTCATCTGGAAAGTGCAATGGTTATGCCTGAAGAATTTGTAAAAGTTGTTCTTCCTGCCGGTACAACAACCGTTATAATTGACCCGCACGAAATTTCAAATGTTTTCGGTCTGCACGGAATAAGTTTTATGCACGAAGCCGTTAAAAATCTTCCGATGGATGTTTATACAATGCTTCCCTCATGCGTTCCGGCAACTCCTTTTGAAACCTCGGGATTTGACCTGAACAGTTATGATTTGTCGCTTTTAATAGACAAACCCTGGGTTCTGGGAATTGCGGAAATGATGAATTACACAGGCGTGCTTAATCTTGACAAAAATATTATGGCAAAATTAGAGCTTGCAAAGTCTAAAGACAAACGCATTGACGGGCATGCACCCTATCTTAAAGGCAAGGATTTGTGCGCGTATATCGCAAGCGGCGTCAAATCCGACCATGAATGCACAACTCCGGAAGAAGCGGTTGAAAAACTCAGACTCGGTATGTATGTTATGATTAGAGAAGGTACTGCCGCAAAAGATCTTGATGCACTGATTCCGGTTTTGAAAAATAATAACACGAGAAAATGTATTTTTGTAACCGATGACAGGCATCCGTCAGATTTGAAAGAACATATTAACGGTATGGTAAGACGTGCCGTTGAAGCCGGAGTTGACCCCATAAAAGCGGTTCAGGTCGCAAGTTTGAATACGGCGGAATATTTCGGATTGAAAAATCTCGGTGCAGTTGCACCCGGATATAAAGCTGATTTACTTATTCTGCCTGATTTGAAAATGTTTAAGCCTTCTGTCGTAATTAAAAACGGCGGAATTGCCGCCGAAAACGGCCGCTTAAAAACGGAAATCGGTATGTCCGAACCCTTATCCTACAGAGGTTCGGTCAATGTAAGGTGGATTGTCAAAGAAGATTTTCAAATTCATGCAAAATCCGATACTGTCCGTGCAATAGAAATCGTTCCCGGACAACTGATTACAAAATCGGTCAAATCAAAAATTAAAATTGAAAACGAAAATGCAATAAGTAATATTGATACGGATACTTTAAAAATCTGTGTCATAGAGCGTCACAGAGCAACAGGAAACATAGGAAAAGGCTTTGTTAAAGGATTTAACCTTAAATCGGGCGCAATAGCTTCCACTGTCGCACACGATTCTCACAATATGATTGTAATCGGTACAAACGATTTTGATATGTATACGGCAGCCGTTGCATTGATTAAATCTCAGGGCGGAAAAGTTGTCGTAAAAGACGGTGAAATACTTTCTCAACTGCCGCTTCCGATTGCCGGTCTGATGTCGGACAAGAGTTTTGATTATGTTGTCCGAAAAACCGGAGAATTGAACTCTGCGGCTCATTCAATCGGCTGCACGCTTGAAGATCCTTTCATGACTATGGGATTTTTATCGCTTCCGGTTATTCCGGAATTGAAAATTACGGATAAGGGCGTGTTTGATACGGATATTTTTGACTTTGTCGATATATTTGAACCTGTAAAAGTCAATCGTTAAATCAGGCTTGTTGTGGTAAAATAAGTTTATGGAAATTCTAATCAGAAGAATGCAAAAAACCGATTTGGACGGGGTTATAAAGATAGAAGAAAAGGCCTACGGCGAGCATCACTGGTCAAAAGACTCATTTATGAACGAACTTTCAAACGATCTTGCACGCTACTACAGCGCTTTGAACTCAGACGGAGAACTTTTGGGTTATGCGGGCTGCTGGCAAATTCTGGAAGAAGTTCATATCACAAATATCGCTGTCAGCCCCGAATACAGAAGGCAAAAAATCGGTGAGCGGCTTTTGAGGCAAATTATTGACGATTGTTATAAAAATAAAGCAAAATATATTACGCTCGAGGTGCGTGTTTCCAATAATCCCGCCATAAGCCTTTATGAAAAATACGGTTTTAAATCGCTCGGTGTGCGCAAAGGTTATTATCAGAATAATAATGAAGATGCCTTAATAATGTGGACAGAAAATATATTTTACGATAAATTTAAATTGAACTATGAAAAACTTACGGCCGGAGAATAACATGACTGATGACGAAACTATGATTCCTAAAATTAAAAGGGTCAAAAAAGAAAAAAAGAAAATCAGAATACCTTTGTTGAATATTCTTCTTGTCTTATTTTGTTCTTTTTTGCTTATGGTGTCGACATTTGTTCAGTTTAACATAACGCATTACATAATCCCGTTTGATATTTTTTCAAGCAATAATTTAACAAAAGCGGACTTTTTGTATACGTTTTCAATAATCCCGCAGATTCCGGCGGTAATGTTTGTTGTGGGATTGATGGGAAGAAGACTCGGGATTACGAGTATTGTGCTGTATATTTTGATAGGACTTTTCTGCCTGCCTATATTTGCGCTGGGCGGCGGCATGAGGTATGTTTTGGAACCCGGATTCGGGTATATTGCGGCTTATATTCCGGCGGTATTTTTTGCGGGAAGTATATTGAAAAGCGGTTTTTCAATCCGTAATATGCTGAAAGCCGTATTAATCGGCGTGGTTACAATTCATTTTATCGGAATAATCTATATGCTTTTCATTGCGGCTTTAAGACATGAAGGATGGGAATTTATAAAAGGCTGGGTAATTTCGCAGAGTCTTTTAAAACTGGCTTACGATTATGTTTTAAGTCTTGTTGCACTTTTTGTTGCAAAATATGTAAACAAATACATTAAATACTTAATCGGCTGAGATTTTTAAGATATTTAATGAGTTTTTTGATATCTTTATTCCAGAGTCCGTTCCAGTTTCTGAGAATTATATCAGCCGGACACAAACCGTTTAAAGTCAATTCTTTTACAGGTTCAAGAAATTTTTCTTCGCCGGTGTTTAATTCTATCAAAGATTTTTCCGCGATATAGAGAATTTCTGCAGCAATATCCGATACGGCGTAACTTTTTATTCTGCTTTGCAAAGCATTTTTCGGAACGTTATATCTGAGTTCGGCAAAATCTCTGCCGGCAAATTCTTTAAATAAATCTTCAATCTCATCCATTGCATGTTTGCCGTACAAAATTCCTTTGTATATCGCTAAAACAGCATAAGGCATGTGCGTACAATCGTGATTCCGAATTTCAATAAAATTTCTTAGTCTTACATCGGGGAAATAAAGATTGGCCTGCAATTTATAATCGTCCTCTGTCGGGATAAAACCTTCAAATCCGTCATTCATATATCCGGCAAAATTTATTCTGCCGTTAACTTCGACCGGATGTCCGTCTTTATTCAAAAATATAACGGGAGAATTCATAACGGCTTTTATATAATCCTCAAATGAAAAGTCCCCGTCAAGATTACATGCAAATCCGCAGCGGTCGTTGTCGGTGTTAAGCCAGCTTAAAGCCCTGAAACTTTTGTATCCGGTTTCGACCCCTCCTCTTATAGGTGAATTTGCAAACATTGCGGTCATAAAAGGGGATAATTTATTTGCAATTTTGAATTTTCTTACTGCGTCTTGTTCATCTTCAAAATCAAATGCGCCCTGAATTCCGGCAGTTTCCCTCATCATAACGTCAGAGAGAATCCCCCAGAGGTATTTTGCCATAATTTTGTAGCGCTTTTTCGGGATAATATTAATATTTTTGTGAGTTGTTAAAGGTGATACTCCGTATTCAAGCAGTGTTATATTCAACCTGTCAAGAATAGGAAGAATAACTTTGTTTAGTGACTTAATTTTTTTTTCTATATCAAAAATTGTTTTTTCGGGTTTTATGCTTAATTCAATCTGACACCCCGGTTCAAGAGTAATTGTGTCATGATTTTGTTTTAAACCTATGATATTGTAGTCATCCGTTATGTAGTCCCAGTTTTCTTCTTTTGCAAATTGTCTTAAAAATTCAGAAATTCCGAAAGAATAATCAACGGCTTTGAACGAGGATGACGATACCGGAAGTCTTTCGTATTCTATACCGACAGTAAAATCTTCCGGCTTTTTGCAGCCCTTTGTATAAAGTTTCAGTATATCTTCTTTTCCAAGTTCAGGTTTAATTTGTGTGTTTATCATTTTTTCCCTCTTTTATTATAACATCATCAAAACTATCAAAGAAAATTTTTTAAAACATTTACCTGTGTGTGGTATTATTATTTAGTAATATGAACTACTTCGAACGAGCAAAATTTTTCAGAACCAAAAAACGTCTGGGACAAAATTTCCTGATAAACGGCGAAATTATTCAGACTATTATTGATAATGCAAATATTTCACCCGAAGATACAATTGTTGAAATCGGCCCCGGAGTCGGTTTTGTAACGGAACAGCTTGTAAAGTATGCCAAACAGGTTATTGCAATAGAACTGGATGAAGAAGCAATCAAAGAGCTGGAAAAACTCAATGCCCCGAATTTGAAAATTATCCATGCCGATATTTTGAAAACGGATTTGTCCTCACTTTGCGACGGTCAGATTAAAATAGTTGCGAATATTCCGTATTATATTACAAGCCCGATTATTGCACATTTGCTCGGCGAAGTTGATGATTTGAACAATAAAAACAGAAACAAAATAACTGACATAATCCTTATGGTTCAGGAAGAAGTTGCAAGACGAATGACGGCGGATGAAAACTCACCGTCAAAGCAATACGGGCTTTTGACAATTCTGTCGCAATTCTGGGCCGATGTTGAGATTTTCAAGTTAGTCGGCCGCAAATCCTTCTACCCCGCGCCCAAAGTTAATTCGGCACTTGTAAAACTTAAAGTGAAATCCGAGCCGCGGCTGAAACTTTCAGACTACAGCCATTTCAGAAAAACAGTCAAAGCAGCGTTTTCTCAAAGACGTAAAAATATTAAAAACTGTCTTTTAAACGGCGGATTTTCGCGGGAAACAATAACAAAAGCGCTTTCAAGCCTCAAAATTGACGAAAACACCCGCGGTGAAAAATTGTCGATTGAAACTTTCGGAAAACTGTCGGAGGCGCTTCTAAAAAAATAAAATACCCTCCCTTGAGGGGAGGGTGGAAATCTACGATTTCCGGGAGGGTGATTATGAATAAAAAATATCCAAAAATTTCTATATCAAATGCAAAAAACTTAAGAACTAATGCAACAACTCCTGAAAAAATATTATGGACATATCTCAGGAAAAGCAATTTAAATAATTTAAAATTTAGACGGCAACAGCCAATAGGTCCTTATATTGTAGATTTTCTGTGTTGTTCCCGTAAAATAATTATTGAACTTGACGGAGGACAACACAATATGTCTAAAAATATTGATTATGACAACATTCGTGATAACTTTTTAAAAGAAGAAGGCTATACAGTCATTAGAATTTGGAATAATGATATTATTAAAAATATTGACGGGGTAATTGAATTCTTACAAGACTATACTAAAACACCCACCCCAAAATCAAAGATTTTGACCCTCCCCTCAAGGGAGGGTAATAGAAATATCAAAATTCAATGTCCGGCAAAAATTAATCTTACGCTTAAAATTACCGGTAAACGCCCTGACGGATTCCATGATATTGAAAGCGTAATGCAGACGATTAATCTTTTTGACTACCTTACGATTTCAACCGCGGCAAACGGCAAATTTGAGATTAATCTTTCCGGAACAAGCAGCGAAATACCTTATAATGAAAAAAACCTTGTCTATAAAGCGGCTTTGCTTTTTATTGAGAGAACAAATCTTCAGCCGTGCAAAATTAATGTTTTTATTGAAAAAAATATTCCGGTTGCAGCGGGACTTGCAGGCGGCAGCACTGATGCCGCGGGTATGCTCTACGGTTTGAATAAACTTTACGGTGAACCTTTGAACCGTTTTGAATTGCATGAACTCTGCGCAAAACTCGGTTCGGATTTGAATATGTGCCTTGAAGGCGGCAGGCAGAAAGCAACCGGCAGAGGAGAAATTTTGGAAAAATTGCCGTTTGAAGAATTTGAAGTTTCTTTAATAAAGCCCGTTAATCTCGGGATAAGCGCAAAAGACGCCTATACAAAGTTTTCCCGAAAAATGGAAAGCAATTCTTCCCCTGCGGATAAAACAAAGCCCCCCACCCCAACCCTCCCCCTCAAGGGGGGAGGGGGAAAACATTCCCATAAATACAACCGTTATGCAAAAGAAAAATCTGCAATATTACGGAAAAATATGACGGATGCTGAAAATAAGTTGTGGTATTATATTCGAAAAGAACAAATAAACGGTTTAAAATTCAGGAGGCAACAGCCAATAGGACCTTATATAGCGGATTTTGTTTGCCAGAGTTTAAAGCTGGTAATTGAACTTGACGGCGGTCAACACAATGAGGAAAATTATCAGGAATATGACAGTGAAAGAACTGTTTATCTTGAAAAAGCGGGTTACAAAGTTTTAAGATTTTGGAATAATGAAATATTTGAAAATATAGAAGGTGTCACGGAAAAAATCAGCAATTTCGCGAATTCCCTCCCCCCTCGAGGGGGAGGGTCAGGGTGGGGGGCAACCGCCTTTTTGAATGATCTTGAATGGGCTGTGATTGATGATTACAAAGAATTACGGCAGATAAAAACTCTCTATCCCAATTCTGTTATGTCAGGTTCAGGTTCCACTTACTTCGGCATAGGTTTTGAATTTGAAAAACAGCCCGATTTCTGGGTGAAAAATAATTTAAAATCCATTCCGTACGGGGTGAAAGAAGTCTAAAAAAATGCCTCTCAATTTGAGAGGCATTTTATATATTAACCCTTTTCTTCGGGTTCTATTGTCAGATGAATTGTAGGCGGATGTGCACGCCTTAGTGAATCTTGGACATCTAATTTTGAAATGTCACGTTCATTCGGAGTTCCAAAATCTTTTTTGACTCTTAATTCTCCGTCAACAGTTGCTTCATAGCCGTAGCGTCCTTCTTGTGTGACGACAGTTTCTGTTTTGGTCGGTCGTGTATTTTCGACTACTTTAGCATTTGAGGCTTCTGTTGAAATTGTACGTTTGAATTTTTCAGGATCTGAAACATCAATTAATTTATATTTTTTGCCGTCAATTTCAATTTCATAATCCAATTTGACAACATCCGGCATGTTAGCGCTGCTTCTTGCAATATTGTGTGCATCTTTTATTTTTCTTGCAATAGCGCTTGCTGCTTTACCTCCTATCGGTTTGCCGTCTTCTGTGGTATACATGTTTTCTGCAATACCGTACCAGTATTCACCGGATTTTCTTTGATATTCGTATGTTGTCGGACGTTCTTCCGTTACAGGCGGAGTATCCGTATTTTTAACTTTAATTTCAGGAATATGAGTTTCTACATTAACACGCATAGCTGCTTGTTGTTCTTCCGGTTCTTGAGTTTCAGCTTTGCCGGCAGCTTTCATATAAGCTATTACAAGTTCTTTTTTGCTTACGATTTGTTGTCCGTTTTTACCTGCGGCTTCTGCAAGGAATTCTGTTTTTTCTTCATCAGTCAAATCCAGCTCATCAATTGCACGCATTACGAGTTTTACTTTTTCAGTATCATCTTTTGAACCGAAGCTCATATTTTCGTAAGCTCTGACAGTTCCGTCTTTTGTTTCGACATCTTTAAAGATTTCCTCAACACCTACACCGTGGAGAACATCTTCATCTTCAGTTCCGCCAAACAGTGCTGTTGCTACCGCACCGCCGATTATACCGCCGACAGCGCCGCCTTTCCAGTTAAATATGGTGGCTTTTGCCGATGCACTGTCTGATACAAGCGTTGCACCGGTAACCGCGTTTGTTACAACAGCTTCAGCAAATGCATTAACAACCGTCGGGACGGCGCTTGCTCCCAATGCTGAAAGTGTTGCTACGCCAAGACCTTTCAAGAGGTTCTTCCATGTATCGTCTTTTACTTCGTAGCCCAAATCTTTCAATGCTTTTTTGGCTGCACGCATGCGTACTTCATCATCTGATGATTTTGCGGCAAAGTTATCACGTTCGTTAGGTTCAAATCTTCTGTCGCCGCTTATGTCTTCGGAAATTTCAAATGCGGCTTCATGTACCGTAACACCGTCACGTTCCATTATGTTGTGAAGATTTGCGTTATGTTCGCCAATATATTTTTGGTTAATAACTTTTAATCTCAAATCATCTGCTTCATCGCCGAGTTTTTTCTTAGCATCTTTGAGTTCTTCTTTGGAGCCAAACAATCTGGTGCTTTCAATTTTGGTACCTAATGTAATATTGTGTGTCACGACTTTAGCACCTTTTTCTGCATATTTTTCAAGCTCTTCAAATTCTTTCAAAATTGCCTGTTTTTGTTCTTCAGTTTCGGCTTTTTCAAGAGCTGCATCGCGGATTGTTTTTTGAGCTTTCAGAGAATAATCTTTAACAATATCAACTAATGCTTTTTGCGCTTTGCGGTTTTTGTAAAGCGGTTTGTCCGTATCGGTTGCTTCAAGAGCAAGATCTCGCAATGCGGCTTCGTCTTCGCTGAGTTCTTTCGGAGCGTACAGAGAAGCAGCGTATTTTTCGGATTCCGCTTTCATCCTTGCAATTTCATCTTCTTTTGCTTTTTTTGCTGCCTCGCGGCGTTCTTTGCGCGTAAGTTTGTCCTCAGGAGTCAAATTTTCTTCCTTTGCCGGTTCAACTTCCGCACCCTTAATAGGGCCGTCTGCAGCTTTTGCCGCAGCTGCCTGCCTGAACTCGATAGTCATCTGTTCACGTTCGGCTTCTCCGGCCTTGTTCCACCTTTTTTGCTGAGATTTCGACAGCTTGTCAAATTCGGCCATTGTCAAAAATCTCGGCTGGTTGTTCTGCACATCATTCACTGACATTTTTCACATCCTTTCAGCCTGTATTGGCATGGTTATATTACTCTTTTTCTCTTGTTATTAAGATAAACACATTTTTCTCCCGAAAATTGCATGCATCATGTTGCTTTTACCATATTTGTACACCTTATAATTCTTACTATTCCTGCATTTTGACCGCTTAATATTTAAGTTTACAATACTTAATATATACGATTTATATACAGGTATAGTTCTACACACATGTGTTTACGGCACTTTAGAAATCAATCTTTAATTCATGTAACAAAATATTAAGCGATAATTCCCTTATTACCCTATTTTCATATTCCCTTTTTAAATATATAATTAACTTGTGACGGTATTAGAAGTTAAAAATTTAAATTTAGGATTTAACTGTGAAAACGGATTTTGTCAGGCGTTGTATGATGTTTCGTTTTCACTTGAGGCGGGCAAGATGTACGCTCTTGTCGGCGAATCGGGCTGCGGCAAGACAATGAGTGCGATGAGCATATTGAGATTATTACCGAAAAATGCTGTCATAACCGGCGGCGAAATATGTTTTCACGGTAAGGATTTGTTGAAGTTGCCGCAAAAAGATATGCAGAAAATCCGCGGTGCAAAAATTGCTTTGATACCGCAGGATCCGATGACTTCTTTAAATCCGTTATATACAGTTGGAGATCAATTGCTTGAGGTTATAAAAATTCACCAGAATTTAGATGGCAAACAAGCGATACAAAAGGCTGCGGAAGCATTTGACATGGTTCAAATTCCGTGTGCTGCAGAAAGGCTCAAGTCATATCCGCATGAATTTTCCGGCGGAATGAAACAAAGAGCGATTATTGCAATGGCGCTTGCGTGTAATGCGGAAATTCTTATTGCAGATGAGCCGACAACTGCGCTGGATGTTACCATTCAGGCACAGATAATGCGGCTGCTTCAAAAGATTAAAACAGAAACCGGAACCTCAATACTTTTGATTACTCATGATCTTGCGCTTGTCGGAGAAAATGCTGATGAGGTTGCGGTTATGTATTCGGGAAAAATTGTTGAAACCGCGCCTGCGGATGAATTTTTCCAGACTCCGAATCATCCGTATTCGACGGCATTATTAAATGCAATACCGTCGGTTAAATCTGAAAAACCCGAAACTATTCAGGGGCATCCGCCCAATATCCGGCAAAAAATTTCCGGATGTAAATTCCATCCGAGATGCAAACACTGTATGGAAATTTGCAAAAAAGAAGTTCCGCCGATGTATACGGTCGGCGAAAACCATTATTCTTCGTGTTTTTTAAATAAATAGCGCGAAACTCAAGTTTCGCGCTACCGGCAGGGAATCATGCCGTCCCTGAACCTCCGGTGCCGTATAAAACTGTGCCGATTTTTTTCGCACAGCCGCCGCGTTATATGCATGTCCCGAAAAATCCGGAATTGATTCGGCTCGGGCACCGGTTTTATTCTTTGATTTCTATTTTTTTAGGTTTTGAATTTTCAGTATTTTGTTTCGGAACGATTATTTTTAAAACACCGTTTTTGTATTTTGCTTCTGCAAGGTCGCCTTTTACTGGTTGGTCAAAAGATATTGTTCTTTGATATTTTCCGTAACGGAATTCACTTGTGTGGAAGCGGGCGTTTTTTTCGTCCTCCTGTTTTTCTTCTTTTTCTTCCTGAATTTCGGCGGTTATTGTCATAAAATCGTTGTCTGTTTCTATTTCAATATCGTCTTTATTTATTCCCGGAAGCTGAACTTTTACTATATAGTTTTCTTTATTTTGCTTAACTTCTATTGCCGGACGCCAGATTGAATTTTTTTTGATATTTAAAGGGTTTGCAAAACTGTGCGTCAAAAGCGTATCTCGAAGAAAGTTATTTAATTCCTGATGGATACTGTCAAAGTATAAATCAGGTTCCCTTATTATTAAATCATGTTTCATCGGAACTCCTTTCGTATAATCAGGATAACTTTTCTTTTTGGGGATTTCATTATCTTATTTGTTAATTATTTATCCTCAGATTATATACTTTCGTGTAATAGATTTAATTTTTCGTTATTAAAATAATATTTTCAGGAGGCTGTTATGGCAATAAAAATGTTGGTATTTGATTACAGAGAAACCGAATACAAATTTTTCGGAGAAAATAAGTTTAACAATTACGAGATAAAATTTTTCGATTTCAGTTTGAATGAGGAAACAATTGAGCGCGTTCCGGAACAAGACCGCGAACAGGCTTCAATAATAAGTGTTTTTATAAATTCGGTTTTGACGGAAAACGTTATAGACAGCTTTAAAAATCTCCGTGCCATTGCAACCCGTTCAACCGGATATGATAATATAAATAAAAAAGCCTGCATACGCCGCAATATTGCGCTTTTGAACGTACAAAATTACGGCGAAACAGCGGTTGCGGAATTTACGATGGGGCTTATTCTCGGGATTGTAAGAAATATTTTTACGGCGTCAACAAGCGTAAAAAACGGTGATTATCAAAAAAAATCTTTTGTGGGAAGAGATTTGGAAAAACTTACTCTCGGTGTTGTCGGAACAGGTGCAATAGGTGCTGCGGTATGCAGGCTTGCGCACGCTTTTAAGATGCGTATTCTTGCGTATGACCTGAACGAACGGCAGGAGCTTGAACAAAAATATAACGTTAATTTTACCACTCTTGATTTTCTTATAAGAAATTCCGATATCATAACCCTGCATGTTCCTTATACCGGCGATAATTACCACATGTTCTCAAAGCATGAATTTGATATTATGAAGGAGAATTCTTATTTTATAAATGTTGCGCGTGGTGAGATTGCGGAATTAAAGTATTTGAAAGAGCAGCTTGAAAAAGGAAAAATTCTCGGTGCGGCGCTTGATGTTGTTGCATGTGATGTTCAAGAGTGTGAAGATTTTAATAAAAAAAACGAGGTGTCCTCGCTTTCATGTTTTGAAAATTCCCAAACTGTAAAAGAGCTTATTTCAATGCCGAATGTTATTGTAACACCTCATATTGCTTACGAATCGCAGGATGCCGTTGATTTTATTTTAAGAAAAACTTTTGACGGTATAACGGATTTTATAAACGGCGGAAGCAAAAACAGAGTTTTTTAGATAAAATTTGTTAAATTTTTTGCGCGGCTGAAAAATTATTTTATAATAACAATATGAAAATCGGATTTGTACCAATAGACAACAGACCGGTATGTTACTGTCTGCCCGCGCAAATTGCGGCAATTGACAGCAGTATTGAATTTTTTATGCCGAAGCGGGCATGGCTTGGCGGATTGACAAAATATGCCGCGGTTGAAGAAATTTTTACATGGCTTGAAAACCTTCCGGAACTTGATGCGATTATACTTTCTCTGGATACTCTTGCCTACGGCGGGCTTATACCTTCAAGAAGGTGTCCGGATTCATTTGAACAAATCAAAAAAAGGATTGAAAGATTAAAAAATATCATTCTTAAAAAACATGCCCGAATATATGCTTTTTCAAGCATTATGAGGATTTCAAACAACAACATAAACGAAGAAGAAAAAGAATACTGGACGCATTGGGGCAAAAAAATATTTAACTATTCCTATTGTATGCATAAATTCGGAACTGTCTGCAAAAAAGAGATTCCGGACGAAGTCCTTGAAGATTACATGCAGACCCGAAAAAGAAATTTTGAAATAAATAAAATCTATCTTGAGTGGCAAAAACAAGGTATTTTTGACACACTTGTTTTTTCAAAAGATGACTGCGCGGAGTACGGTTTCAACGTTCAGGAAGCAAAGGAGCTTGAAAGGCTCGGAGGTTTTGTAAAAACAGGCGCCGACGAAATTCCGCTTTCGCTTCTGGCAAGGGCGGTTGAAGGTGGGGTTAAAGTTGCGCCGGTGTTTTTGGAACCCGATCAATCTCATCTTATTTCAAATTATGAGGATGTTTCAATAGAGCAATGCGTAAAAGGCCAGACAGAACTTGCCGGATGCGGATTAACCGGAGCTGAGGATGCGGATATTCTGCTTTATGTCAACAATTTCAGGAACCGTCAGGGTGAAATTGTAATGGGAGTTGATACAGAGATGTTTTCCGGCATGTGGCAAAGGCCCGAAAAGCCTTATATGATTGCGGATGTCAGGTTTGCAAACGGTGCTGATAATAATTTTGTAAACGAGTTGTTTAAAAATAATTTGGATGAGAATTTTTTCGGGTATTCGGCATGGAATACTTCCGCCAATACGCTCGGAAGTCTTATTTGTGCGGCAAAAATTAAATTTCTTGCCAAAAAATATAACGATGCAGCGTTCAAAAAATTGCAGACAATCAGATTTCTTGACGACTGGGCTTATCAGGCAAATGTAAGGCAGCTTAGGCCCGAATTTTCGGCCGTTAAAAATTTGATGAGGGATTTTGAGAAGATTGTTTTTGAAAAAATCGGTACAGATGCCGTGACCTGCTATAAATTCCCGTGGAACAGATTGTTTGAGGTGGAAGTTGAGCTTAATTGACATAATTTTACTTGCAATAGCTTTAGGAATTGACTGCCTTGCGGTTTCTTTTTCGCAGGGGTTGATATTTACCGGAAACAGGATGAAAAATTCTCTGCGGCTTGCTTTGACCATGGGGTTATTTCAGGGATTGATGCCGTGTATAGGTTTTGCGGGCACGGATTACGTCAGAGATTTTGCGGAACCTTTCGGAAAATGGCTTGTGTTTGCAATATTTTTGGTTCTGGGGCTTAAATTTATTACAGAGGCCTTTCAGGATAAAAAAGAAGAAGTCTGCTGCATTGATTTCAGATGCCTTATGAGCCTCGGGATTGCAACAAGTATTGACGCTCTGGTTTCCGGTGCAAGTTTGAATCTGACGCGTACTCCGCTTGTTTTGTCCGCGTTGGTTATCGGAATTGTTTCGTTTTTTATGTCGATTTTCGGGTTCGGGTTAGGGAATTTTATAAAAAATTTCCCGTCAAAATACCTCGAAATTTCCGGCGGCTTAATTTTAATTTTTCTTGCAGTAAAATCATTATTTTTATAAAGGCATGCCGCGGGCATGCCAAAACGGGCTATATTTCTGAATATTTTACATTTCTTAATACATTTCAAAACCATGCAAAACCATGTCAGAACATGGGTTTTCATGGTTTAAAATCTTAAGAGCATGTCATAGCTTAATTATTACCATGATTGACAACTCAAAACGGGCTGTATGGCTTGATTAGACGGGTCTGTTACAAATCTTCATAACTTCATGTTTGACCCTTGAAAAATAATACTTATTCCCTATAATGTTAGTATAAACAGGTCGGAGATAGTTGATACAAGCGACCTAAGGGGTGGAGTAACGACAGTTATGCTGTCGGTAGTCGCTCATGTGTTAAGCAGATAAATTGGAGATTATATAAATTGTTTAGAAGTAGAGATATGGGTAGGGCAGTTGCTGTAAGAAGATGGACTCCGACAGCACTTGAATGTTACAAAAGAGGATGCAACTGCGAAGGTTGTTTCTATAAAGATTTTTTCAGCGGGTCTTCGCAAAAATGTCAGATGAAAGCATCAGTTCTTGAACTGGTAAGAGTAATCGGCACACCGAGCGTTGAATTGCCGCAATTTATTATAGAAGATTAGTTTGTTACCCCTTTAAAAAATACTAAAATTGTGTTATACTGCAAAAGTATAACAATGGAGGTTTTAAATGCACATTTACGTAAACGGAAGAAACATCGAAATTACTGACGCTATCAAGGCTTATGTAAAAGAAAAAATGGGCAAAGTTGCAGCTCATTACGACCAGATTCAAGGTATTGACGTTGTTTTGTCGGTAATCAAAAACCCTTCGGCATCCGGAAAACATGTTGCGGAAGTTTCCTGCAAAATGACATCAGGCGTTATCCGCTGTGAAGAGGCTGCTGAATCTATGTATGCAAGTATTGACCTGCTCGCTGATAAATTGGCCCGTCAGGTGGAAAAATATAAAGGCAAAACTCTTGCGCCCGGTAAAGAATCTATCAGAACAGAGGTTGCTGAAGATAAAACGGAAGAAGCTGTTGAAGAAGTTGCCGAATAAAATTTTTAAAGCTCCCGAAAGGGAGCTTTTTTAAAACTCTTGCCAAAAAATGAAAAAAATGCTATATTAAAACAGTAGAGCAACACATGAACAACGAAAGGGGCTAAAAGTATGATGAATAGTGGATTTCAGCCTAAATGGGGGGGGGTACTTTTTTAAGCTCTCACCGTGCGGGTTTCGGGGTATTTTGGAGTAAAGCGTTAAGCAAAAGCACCGCAGAGAGTGCATTTGCAGGGTCGGAAAATTGCAACGATAATGCGATTACTACGCAGACTGCGTCTGCTCGTAATGACAGCGCACACAACCCTCTACCTTTGGGAGAGGGTGGCACGCAGTGCCGGGTGAGGGTCAAAAAGGCCGCCTTTACTTTAGCGGAGGTTTTAATCACTCTTGCAATAATCGGCATTGTTGCGGCACTGACAATTCCGGCATTGATAAGCAAATATCAAGACAGAGCCCTTGAAACAGCTTATCAAAAAGCAAAAGCAAGTATTGCAAACGGTTACAAATTGATGATGGCACAAGAAGGTGTCTTTTCAATAAATGATTTATCATTGTTTAATGAATGTTCGGATATGACAAGCGATAATGATTCTAAAAATTGTGTGAGAAAATCATATAAAAATTCGTTCAGAGTAATTGAGGATGCTTTTTATGGTGATCAAAATATCTCAATGAACTTGCCGGATGAATATTCATCACCTGAAACGACGAATAAATCACCGTTCAGGTGGTTAGAAAATTTTGACTCTCAAAGCGGTTCGGATAACATATTTTATGCTATGTATGTTTATAAACTGCAAGACGGCGGAATTTACGGGTGGTATGATTTTTCACTTAGTTCTTCAGAATACGAATCATGGCTAAACTCTTTATTCATCGCCGTTGATGTAAACGGTTTAAATAATCCAAATACGGTCGGAGATGATTTATATTTGTTCAGGCTTTCAGGTAACGGCGCAGTAAGTGATGTAACCTTTGAACTGGAAGCCAGCGGATGTTCATTTGATGCTCTTGACAAATGTAATCCGGAGCAGTGTGCCCGCTTGGTAGATAACTGTGATAAAGAGGGTTGTGATGCAACTTGTGACAGAGGAAAATGGGACTATGAAACAAACTCATGCACTAAAGTCCGAGAAACAGGTATATGTCCAAATTAGCAAAAACAAAGCCGGCTTTTTTAAAAGCCGGCTGATTTTTGTAGTACAGAAATTTAGAAAGTTGCAACAGGTTTTTTCTGAGCTGTAGCACCCGGAATTGACTGCCAGTTTGCCGCCATAATCTTTTTGAAAGATTTCAAAGCGGTATCTTCCAGTTCTCCGAGTTCTTCCGCTTCCATAATCAATTCTCTCAAAGGAAGCAGTGCTCTTTGATCTCTCAATACGCCGAGTGCTGCTGCTGCACCGGCTCTTACGAGTTCATTTTCGTTGCGGTTTTTCATAACGTCAATCAGAGCCGGAACTGCTTTTGTATCGTTCAGTTTGCCCAGAGATGTTACCGCGTAAATTCTTACGTTAACCCATTCGTCATAAAGCATATTGATAACTTTGTCTACCGCTTTTTTGTTTCCGATTTCACCGAGTGCACGGGTTGCATCGCATCTTACGTTAACCTTTTCGTGATCAAGAGATTCAATCAATGCATCCGTTGCAACATCGCCGATTTCAATCAGAGCGTCTGTTGCGGTAATGCAAACCTGCGGGTTTTCATCATTAAGTGCTTCCACAAGAGGTTCTACTACAATTTCACCGCCAAGACGGCCGAGTGCTCTTGCTGCACGAACTCTTACGTCTACGTTTCTGTCTTCGCGCAATGATTCAATCAAATGAACTGTTGCTTTTGAATCGCCGAGTTCACCGAGTGCTCTTGCTGCGTATAATCTTACAGAACCGTTTTTGTCGTGTTTAAGTACATCAATTAATGGTTCAACGGCTTTGGAGTCACCCATTTCGCCTAAAACGCGTGCCGCGTTGTATCTTACTTTTTCAGAGTTGCTTGTTTTTAAATCAGTCAATAATTCGTCAAATGTTTTTTTAACTTGTTTTTTCTTGCTGTTTACACTAATTGTCATCACTTTCCTCCGACACTACAATTTTAAATTCACACCTTACCTATTTATAAAAAATTTGTGTTGAATTTAATTGCCTTTTTTATAACTAACTATTAATTTTCTGTAACAATTCCTTTGTCTAATCTTCTACTGTATATAGTGAGCAAAAAATTAAGGGTAACACTCACACTTTATATTTCTAATATAACATATTTTTTGAACAAATTCTTGGGTTATTTGTATTATTTTGCAAATCTTATTGATTGTTTTTTTAATATTACGTATGAAAGCGGTATATTAAGAAATGCCGTGTTACAAAACTTAATATAATATTACTCACTACAGATAGTAATAATAAATTCGCTGCCCCTGCCTAATTCACTGTTTACCAATATTTCGCCGTTATGCTTTTCTATTATTTTGGTACAAATCGCTAAACCGAGCCCTGTTCCGATGCCTGCACTTTTTGTTGTATATCCGGCTGTAAATATCTTGTCAAGCTCGTTTTCGGGAATTCCTTTTCCGTTATCTTTTATCTTTACGGTGAGTTTTTTGTCTTTGTATCCGGTTGTTATATCTATTTGTCCTTTGTCTTCTATTGCCTGACAGGCGTTAATCAAAATATTGGTGAAAACTTGATTCAGCATATTCGGATAGCATTTTATAAGCGGAAGTTTGCCGTAATGTTTTTTAATTTCTATTCTGTTTTTTGTTTCGTGCCGGATTAAATCAAGGGTGAGATCAATTTCCTTATTGATATCGGCCTGTTGAAGTTCGGCTTCATCAAGTCTTACAAATTTTTTAAGCGAAGTTACTATGTTGCTGATTCTTTGTATTGCTTCATAATCAATCTCATTTATTTCTTTCAGCATATCTGCGATTTCGTTATCCTTAATCTGCGGAATGAATTTGCCGAGGATTGCGTTGTTTGATTTGATTGAGGCAACGGGGGTATTTATTTCGTGTGCAACTCCGGCTACAAGCTGGCCGAGTGATGCCATTTTTTCCGAATTAATCAACTGAACCTGTGTTTCTTTAAGTTCTTTGAGAGTGTTTTTGAGTTCCTGAACTGTTTTGATATTATTCTGATAGAGTTCGGCTCTTATAATTGCGTTGCCGAGCTGGTCAGAGATTGCCTCCAGAATATCAAGTTCTTCGCCGAGTTCACGCTTTTGATGGCTTAAAAGAACGAGGATGCCCATTAATTTTTGCATATGAAAAATCGGAACTATAACACGCATTACAGGCTGCTTAAGCGGCTGTGCTCCGGAGTATTCAATAAGGCACCGCGTTGTTGAAATTACGCCCGAAACTATCTGATTGTATGTGTTTTCGTCAAAATTTATTTTGCGGCCGATTTTGTTTTTGTTTCCGAAAACTTCGTCGATAGTGAAGTCGGATTCATGGTTTGAGGCATAATAAACCTCATAGGCGCCAAACATTATTGCAAGTTCATAAAGTGCAGAATTGAGGATTTTTGAAATATCCATTGACTCTCTTATAATGTTTGACATTTTATTAATCAATGCAATACGAATTGCTTGAGATTGAGCTTTTTGTCTGATTTTTTGAAGGTCGTCGTTTTCTTCTTCAAGCCGTTCGTATTTTTTTTGCAGTTTTACAAGCCGAGATTTGTAATCTTCCAGCGCGTTTTCCGCCGTAACATCAGTCAGAAAAATTACGGTGTATTTTCTTTTTTTTATTGCTGTCAGATAAAAATACAAAATATGATTCGGTGACAGTTCGTAAGTTACAAAGGCGAAAAAATCTTCTTTTGAATTAAGCGCATGATAGACGGGTGAATAGATTTCAATATTTTCACTGTTAAGCGGGCAGATATCAAAGTTCATGTTGTGTGAAAATTTTTTCAGACCGGAAAAATTTTTGAACATACGTTTAAATGCGTTGTTTTGAAAAACAACATCGCCCGATTTGTTCGTAACAATTACCCCGTCCGGAAACTGATTTAAAAAACTGAACTTTTTCATGATTATATTATACAAAACAGGTGCATTCGTGGCAATTTGTTAATCTTAACTGCGCAGATTTTTAAAATAATTCGACAGAATTTTGTCGCATTCAACTTCTAAAATTCCGCCGTAAACTTTCAACTTTGAGTTAGCGATTTTTCTCAAATCAATTTTTGAACCGAGTGCTCCGTAATTTACATCATAGGAACCGAAAAAAACATTTTTAATCCTTGAATTTATAATCGCCCATGCGCACATCGGGCATGGTTCAAGCGTAACATACAAGTCGCAGTCCTCAAGCCTCCAGGTTTTGAGTTTTTCCGCGGCTTTTTTTATTGCAATTATTTCGGCATGTGCGCTCACATCATTATCGGTTTCTTTCCGGTTAAAAGCGGAGGCGATTATTTCACCGTCTTTTACAATAACAGCGCCGACAGGGATTTCGCCTTTTGCGGACTTTGCAAGTTCAACGGCACGCTCCATAAACATTATACTACCGCCTGTGCAAGTTCAAGGACAACTTCCGCACAAAATCCGCAGCCGGTTGAGGAGGAAAGCTCAATTTTGCCGTTCATGGCTTCCACAAGCCCTTTTACTATAAATAATCCCAAACCGGTTCCGCGGGTTGTTCTTGTTGTGTTGTCATCAAGCCGTATAAATTTGCCGAAAAGCCGCTGAAGTTTTTCTTTCGGAATTACGTCGCAATCGTTCTTTACGAGAATTCTGGCTTTATTGTCTTTGACTTCGGTTTCAATTCTTATAACAGAATCCGGATAAGAATATTTGACCGCATTTTCAAGAAGGTTTACAAAAACCTGTTCCAGACGGCCTTTGTCAGCATAAACCGCAGGAAAGTCTTCGCTGATTTTGATAACTATTTCTCTGCCGTCTTTTTTCCGCAAAAGCATTTCAGATCTTTCAAGCACTTCTTCAAGATTTACCGGCTCGTTTACCGTTTTGAGCCGCATTCTTTCTATATCCGGTATGGTCAGCAAATCCTCAATCAGCCGCTGAAGTTTTTCCGACTGCTCTTTTATTATCCGCAAAGATTTCTGTTTTGTTTCTTCGTCAATGGTTATGTCCTGACGCATAAGCCTTGAAGTATAGCCCTGTATACTTGTCAAAGGTGTTCTTAATTCATGGCTTACCGTATCTATAAGATTTGATCTGAATTCGTTCAGTTCTTTGAGTTCAACGTTATTTTTTTGAAGCTGCAAATAGGATTTGTGAATTGCGTTTGCCATCTTGTTAAATTCAAACGCAAGGAATACTATTTCGTAAGGGGTGAAAGCTGTAGTTAAAAGCCTTATTTGACGGTTATAGTTTCCTTTGGATACTGCTATAATACCCTTGAAAAGCTGTCTGATATTGATATACAGGTAATATGTATAAAGTGCGGTTACAAAAAGAATTGCAATTGTTGCCGCAAGAACCGAGAGAATAATTTTAAATCTGTTGTCATTGATTGCGCGTTTTGTAATACCTTCTGTTGTATTTACGATAATTGTTATTTTCGGATCCTGTTTGGTAACGTATACAAGCGGCTGGTTCTTGACGTCACCGAAAATTACCGGTTCATCAAATTGTCTGTATTTCGGAAGCAGTTCCATAGTTTGTAAAAAGACATCTTCGGTATAATTGTGTGCGGCAATGAGTTTGCCGTTTTCATCCAGAACGTATATCTGCCTGCTGTCTTTATCAAGAGATTTGAACAGATTTGTACGGATTTCATCCACGTCATACGTTATCGTCAGATAATCCCCGTTTTTGAGTCGGGTAAAAAGCATGGCTTTTTTTTCCTGACGGTTGCGTTTTAAAAGTTCGTCCAAATCCGCCTGATATTTGACGATTGCAATATCTTCACAGCCGGGAAACTTTTGCTTGATGTCATATAAAAATTCACTTTTCTGACTTTCTGTCGGAAGATAGTCAAGAGTGTATGCAATCTGGCTTAATGTCATTTCATTCTGGTCAATGAAAAAATCAATTTCATCCGAAACCATATTCGCAATCAAAACCGCGGATTCTCTCAATTGCGAGCGGACGGTCTGCTGGTTAATATTATTTATGATAAAACCGCTTATCGACATCGGAATAAGCACTGCAAAGAAAAAGACTATTGCGATTTGTTCAACTATTTTAAGCCGCTTAAATTTCATAACCTATCCTTCCGCAAAAGGTGTCAGTTTATAACCGACATTGGTAACCGTATGAAGATATTTGGGATTTTTGGTATCGGTTTCGATTTTATTTCTCAAACCGCCCATATGAACTCTGAGCATTCTGACATCTTCATTGCTGTCATAGCCCCAGACTTCGTCAAGAAGTGTCGCAAGAGTAACAGGATTATTGAAATGCTGCATAAGACAGTACAGAATTTCAAATTCCGTAGGAGTCAACTTAACTTTTTTGTTAACGACTACAGCCTCAAGAGTTTCCGGAGAAATTGTAATATCGCCCGCGCTTAAAATTTCGTCAGAAAGAGAATTTTTTTCCTCTTCCATATTGTTGCGGCGTAAAAGTACACGTATTCTCAAAAGAACTTCCTGAATATCAAAAGGTTTTACCAGATAATCATCCGCACCGCAGTCAAAACCTTCTGTTTTGTCGTCAATTGTGCCTTTTGCCGTAAGCATTAAAATAGGAATGGCAAGTTTTGCCTGACGAATATTTTTGCAGACGTCAAAACCGTTCATTTTCGGCATCATTACGTCAAGCAAAATAAGGTCGTAAGTATTGTTGAGAGCTTTATTAAGCCCTTCAAGCCCGTCCTTTGCCGTATCAACAAAATAACCGCTTTGAGCAACGTCAAATTCCAGCAGTTCTCTTATTTCATCATCGTCATCCACTATCAAAATTCTTTTTTCTGACATAAAACCCCGCTTTTTATTTTATTTTACTAAAATCAAAAGGTTTTAGCAAGAGGGTTTAAATACTTATTCTTAACCCGAACATCAGAGCAATACCGTTTCTGCCGCCGTTTCTTATCATACCTTCAAAAAATCCGGTAACCCTGTCACCCCAGCGTTTTTGTATTCCGGCGCCGTACTGCACAAAAGGTTTGACCGACAAATCCGGAAGATATATCTCATTTGCCTGAAATCTTGCATGGTCTATTAAATTCCAGACCATTGATACTGCAATGTAGGGCTGAATATAGTTTTTAAAATTCCCGATTAATTTTATCTGAGGCTCAATGTGCAAAGCGTGCAGCGGCTCTGTGTTTATATGAACGTTTGCGGAATTTGTATAATTAAATGTATTAACAAAAGAATATGATGCCAGAAGCGCGGGCTGGATTATTAATCTTCTTTTGCAAGTTTCAAAGTTATAGCCGGTTTTCTGGGCAATACCCGTATTAAGCATTGCAAAATCGTCGCTGCCGGTGTTTGTCGAGGCTTGCGAAACATTTGCCCCTATATTTGCTGTCCATGCAGAAAAGAATTTTCCTTTATAAAAAACGGTATAAGCCCCTAAAAGCCCGCCGTTGTTGTAAATTCCGTTCCCGTCATAACTCTGGTGGGAACCGTTGTATGATACATATCCGCCCGAAATATTATAAAGTTCTCTTTTTAATTTGTTCAAACCGCTTTCAACACCTATTAAACTTCCGTACATCACGTTTGAAACACGCGGGCCGTTTTTCAGCGGAACATTTTCAAATGTTGTGTAAGGTTTGAACCACACTCCGGTGCGTTCTTCCGGCATTAAAAGAGGTGAATATGCGGGATTTTGTCCGGACAGGGCAAATTTGTTCCGGTATTTCAGACTTTCTTTTAAATCCGGCGGATTTATCATTACCATATCAAGGTTTGAAAAAACATTTTTATATGTGTCAATCTGGGTTAGATATCCCGCAAGCTGTGCTGCAACCGCAGGTGCATAAATTGCGCTGTTAAATCCGCGCCTTGTAAAATCAAAGTTTCCGTCAGATTTGTCATAGCTTGAATAGTAGTCGTAAATTGGTGTATGTATTGTTTCGGGGTTATATCCGACGTAATCTTTCAGAATTGAATTTGCAAACGGAATTGTTATATACTGTCCTTCCGGTGTTCCGGAAAACGCAAGGTTTGAAACAAATAAAGAACCGTTTCCGCTTAAATTTGAAGCATTGATTCTGTCCATTGTATTTGTATTAAAATCAACGTCCGCAAGAATGTTTGACCTGCCCGAGATGTTCATATTTCCGAAATCTATATTGTTTATTTGTCCGTTTTGCATTTTAAAATTGACATTGTTTGCGAAATTTGTATTTGCAGCATTGAAATAAGTGCTGTCTTTTAACAGGTTAACCGTGCCGCCGTTGAAGGTAAAATTACCGGTGTAGCCGTCATTTTCCCCTCCGAGGTTGAGTATCCCGCCGTCATTTTTATAAATGTTCCCGCTGCCTTTTATGCCGCTCAAGATATTTGTTGTACCGTTTGAATTAAATTCAACCGTTCCGGAGGCGGTGTTGTAAATATCATTTTTGCCGCTGCTTGCGGAATTATCTTTGAAGGTTGAATTTTGGATTATTAAAGTATTATTATTGTAAATTGCGCCGCCTTCACTTTCCGCGCCGGAATCCGCTTTTGTATAATTTTTTTCAAAAAGTGAATTTTCAATTGTTGCGGTTCCGGTATTATAAAGTGCTCCGCCAAATGCTTGATAGCCGGATTCTGTATGGTTTTCGCTTAACAGAGAATTTTTAATCGTCAGGTTATTGTCATTATAAACGGCTCCTCCGTAAGAGAACGTTATATAATCACTGTTTATGTAATTCCCGTCCAAAATTGAGTTTTCGAGAGTCATATCACCCGTGTTAAACAACGCTCCGCCGTACAAAGTGTAGCCGTCAGTTGTTCCGAGATAATTATCCTGAAAGAGTGTATTTTTTATATCAATATTACCTTTGTTGTATAATGCTCCGCCTTCTGCAAATGCGGTTCCGTAAGAGTAATTATTTTTGAAAATACTGTTGTTAATATTCATATAAGCGGTCAGGCCGTTTTCGTAACCGTTTGCGACCGCACCGCCGTAAGTTCCGGCACCGTATGCGTAATTGTCTGTGAAAAGTGCTGAATTTATCTCCATTGTTCCGCCGTTAAGGTTATAGACGGCGCCTGCAACAGCAAAATTATACCCTGCTGAATTTACAAAGTTGTTTTCAAAAAAAGATTGATTTATTTCGGAATGCCCGCCGAAATTAAAAATTGAACCCGCGAATTTGGAATTGTTATAAACCTGCCCCTGACAGTTACGCACACCCACAAAATCAAATGAGTTGTCACGGCTTACAATAAAACCGCCGAAGTTATTGTTTCCGTTGATATAATAATTATTACCCCTGAAAGTTATATCAAGTCCGATAAAATAATTATCTATTGAAGAAGTTGAGTTTAAGTCATTTGTAAATATTAAGGTATCACCGTTTTGCGGTTGTGACGTAACCAGCTGGTTGAATGTCGCAATTTCAATATCGTCGGCGTATGCCGCATAATTGAAAGAGATAAGCAAAACCGCAATAATAATATTTTTACAATTTCTCATAAAACTATTATTATTTTTTAAACAGACAAGTTGAATTAATCTGCTGTTTAGTTTTCGATAAACAAGCGGCTAAATCTCCATATATTTCAAATTATCACTGATGATAAAATCCGCCGTAACCGATGATTTTATATCATCAACCGTAAACATCGGGTTAATTTCAATAAGCATAAGCCCGTCAGGTGTGACTTTAAACACGCAGCGTTCGGTTATAATCAGGTTAACTTCTTTATATGCGGTCAAAGGGAGGTTGCATTTTTTTACAATCTTAATCTGGCCTTTTGAAGTATGTTCCATTGCAACAATAACTTTTTTAGCGCCTACAACCAGATCCATAGAACCGCCCATACCGGGAACAAATTTCCCCGGAATAAGCCAGCTTGCAAGGCTTCCTTCTTCATCTACCTGCAAAGCGCCGAGAACGGTTGCATCAATATGTCCGCCGCGCATCATTGTAAATGCCATCTGCGAATCATAAAAACTTGACCCGATTTTTGCTTCTACATATCCTCCGCCGGCGTTTATAATTTTTTCGTCAATATTATCGCCTTTCCGGCTTTTGCCGACGCCTAAAAGCCCGTTTTCGGACTGAAAAGTTACATTTATACCATCAGGTACGTAATCCGCAACAGCAGTCGGAAGTCCGATGCCTAAAGTTACGACATCACCGTCTTTAAATTCTTTTGCCGCTCTTTTTGCAACAATTTCGCGAACTTTATCTTTACTCAATTCTTCAAACGCCGTAACCATTTAACCCTCCCTGCACACAACATAATCCACAAACAGCCCCGGAATAACAACATCGTTCGGGTCAAGACAGTCAACGATTTCATCTGCCTGAACAATTACCGTTTCGGCTGCGGTGGCCATTATTGTGTTGTGGTTTCTTGTTGTTCCGTGGAAACAAACATTGCCGTATTTATCAACCTTTGTTCCGTAAATTAATGCAAAATCAGCGCCTAACGGTTTTTCAAAAATATATTTTTTCCCATCGACTTCCATTGTTTCTTTGCTTTCTTCAATAATCGTGCCGACGCCGGTGGGTGTCAAAACTCCCCCGAGTCCCGAACCTTTTGCTCTTATTTTTTCTATCAAGGTTCCCATCGGAACAAGTTCAACCTCAATTTCACCGTCATGCATCTGGCGGCCGGTTTCGGGGTTTGTACCGATATGCGAGGCTATTACTTTTTTCACAAGTTTGTTTTCAATTAATTTGCCTCTGTCTTTTCCCGGAGTTGATGTATCGTTGCATATCATTGTTAAATTTGAAACATTCTGACGAATCATTTCATCAATGAGTGTATCCGGTGTACCGCAACTCAAAAATCCTCCGATCATAACGGTTGATCCGTCTTTTATCATATTAACAGCTTCTTTTGCGGAAATTATTTTTTTCATTTTTATATATCCCTTATTACAATTCTATTATAAAAACGGCTGATTTGTAAAATCTTTAGCTAATCTGTTACATTTAAATTACGTCGGTATCGTCCGGCACTTGTTTTAAAATATTCGGATAATAGTAGATTTCTATAATACCGTTTTTCCGGAGTTTTGCGTGACCGCCTTTTATGAAGTTAGTGAGTGTGCCTGTCGGCGGCAGGGGTGTCAAAAGCCATTTTAGAGGGAAAACCCACAAACTTCTGTCCTCGCCAACTATTTCGTGGTAATCGGAAATCTGGATTTTTGCAATATTATCAAACTTAAAGCCGCCGATTATTATGCTTGCCGGAATCCCGTTCATCCCGCTGCGTATAATTGTTTCCACGCGGGCAGGAACAACGGTGCCTTTCGGAATAACAAGGGCGCCGTTATAATATACGCTTGTTTCGACACGGAAGTTTAACGGCATACCTTCATAAACCTTTGTTTCCGACTTTATTTCATCCAGCGAAAGAAGTTTTATGGTGAGTCTTTCGGTATTTGTAAAATCGTAGTTCAGACAACTTTCCGGCTTTTCAAGAATAAGATTTTTAAGCGTTGAATCCGCAAAATCATCCGTAATGAGTTCCGCACTTGAACATAGAGGCAGCGCAAAAAGAATAAGCAGGGTTAAAATCAGCTTATTCATAATCCAAATCCCCTTTCAGGTTGTTTTTGATTTTTTCCTCCAGAAGTTTTCTGTTATTTGTTGAATTTAAAAGAAAATTCTGGTAGCTGTCAGTTTCAAGATATTTGTTATTTGCAAGATAATACGGGTATTTTGTGTAAATATATTCATAAATTATTGCAAGCCTTTTTGATGTCAGATTTGTGCTTGAAAATCTGTCAAAACGCTTTTGCGGAAATGCTTTGTTGATATAAGTGATAAGTCCTATCGGGTTATATCCTGCGTTTACCATAAAGTCAACCGCTCTTTTATCCGCAACAATTTCATAAATCTTCGGAGCCGCTTTTACCTGAATTGCGCTCAAACCGCCGTTCCAGATTCCGCCGTATGATTTTAAGGCCATTGATATCCCGCGTGCAAGAAACCCTGCAAGTTCATCCTCGTTTGAAATATATTGTATATCATCTTCATACAGTACAATCTGGCGTTTGGTTAGTTCATCAGCCGATTTTAAAAGTGATTTTTTCTCTTCTTTGCCGTATACAAAAATAATTCGTTTATCAATTTTGTTTGCGTTTAAAATTTTGAATCCGACATCATTAATTCTGGTCTGGATTTTTTGTTCGCGTATAATAACCGAATCATCTACAGCAAAAATACTGCAAGAAGTGAATATAAGAGCCGTTATTAAAAATAAAATCTTTTTCATACTTAAAACACACCTTAGCTTTCGGCAACAATTGTTGTTACAAGTTCGCCGTAGCTGTTAAAATGTCCGTCTGTTTCTTCAACAATATATCTTAATTCCGGTTTGCCTTCAACCGCATTTTCGGCGCAATCCATTGCTTCGTCGTAATCTTTAAATTCTCCTATCAGAGTTTTAGTCAAACTTGAATGATTTTTTTCGGTATAAACACTGTACATAGCATAGCTCCTTTCCTAACTATATAATAGCACAGAATAAATATTACGCTAGATGTTTTCTTTTGAGGTGTTTATTGAATACAAATCAACGCCGCCGACCGATTTGTACAGCGAAATGGTAGAAATCAGGCAGTTAATTTTGTTTGAAATCTGCTCTTTTTCAATTAACAAAAGTGCTTCCTTGCCGTACAAAACATCTATATCAGATGCCGCACCGATTTCTTTTTTGTCCTGCATAAGGCTGAATATCTGATTTTGCATTTTCAGACGTTCTGTACTTTGGTCATAATTTTTCATCGCAATTTTGTATTCCGAAAGCCCGTTATTTATTTCTCTTATTGCTTGAAGAATTGTTTTTTGATAACTGTTAAGAGCTTCTTCGTACTGATATTTTCTCAATTTTAACAAGGCCATTTTGCGTCCGCCGGCAAATAAGTCAAATGACGGCAGAATCCCCGCGTTAAACAACTGCGAATAACTGTTGAAAAGCGTATCAAGATGATATGCATTCAATCCTATCTGGCCGAATATTATAAATTTCGGCAAAAGTTCTTTTCTTGCAATTCTTACATCAAACCCGATGCGTTTGATGTTTGCTTCTTCCTGTATGTAATCAGGCCGGTTCTCTATAACCGTTGTATCATATTCAAGCGGAATTCCGCTCAACAAAGTTAAATCTTCGTATTTTGCTCTTGAGGGGATTTCTTCTTTCATTGAAAGATAAACCCTTAAACCGTTCATTAAAACGTCCTGCTTTGCTTCAAGATTATTTTTTTCTTCTTTTAAAAGAGTTAAAAATTTCTGTTCGGCCAGAACTTCATTAATCGTACATAAGCCGGCGTCGTGTTTTTCTGCTGTTTTTCGGGCGATTTCTTCCTGTAATTTAATTAATTCTTCCTGAAGCTGCAAAAATTTATCTGTTTTGATAAGATTAAAATAATCCGCCGTGAAATCGGAAGTTAGTGCTATATACGCGGCTCTTTCAGCCTGTTCAATTATTGCAAGCTGCTGTTCGGCGCTTTTTGTTTTCAGTCTGTTTTCACCCCAGATGTCAATTTCGTAGCTCATTGTAAGCGGCAGCTGATAGTTGTACTGCGCGTAACTCGGAATCTGCATTGCGCCGAATTGCTGGTTTGAAGATCTGAATACTCTCCCAAGTGAGCCGTCAAATGTAAGTGCCGGCAATTCGTCGGCAAATTGAATTTTTACCATTTTTTCGTTTTCTTTAACTTTTAAATCGGCATTTTTTAAATCGTAATTGACTTCGTAAAGTTTTTTAATATTTTCGGTTAAAACCGGATCTTTATATTTTTCCCACCATGAAATATTAAGGTAGTGTATTTTGTTTTGTTCGTGCCGAATATCTTTTTTGCTCTGTTTTGCACAGGCCGGCAGCACAACAACAGTAAGGGTTAAAAGTATAATTAAAAATTTCTTCATATTTCTCTTCCAATATTTTTTCTTGTGTTATAATTATAACACAAGATATATTAATACAAAAAAAATAAAAAGTAAATTATGAAATACAACCCCTTAAGAAAAAGAGTCGGAGCAATGCTGGTAGCAACGGGAGTGTTATCCCGCGGTTTAGCTTTGCAGACTTTTGCGGAAAAAGGGTTTGAAATCACTTCGGAACAGTATTTGATACTGTCTTTGCTGGTTGAACACGGCGAACTTTATCAAAGACAAATTTCCGAACTTACGTATAAAGACAGACCGAATGTAAGCAGAATTATAAATATTCTTGAAGAAAAAGAGCTTGTAAAAAGAGTAAACGATTCAAACGGCAGACAAATTTATAAAATTGTCGTTACGGAAAAAGGCAGAAAATTAAGAGAAATAATCCACCCCGTTATAGTTGATATAAGAAAAACCATAACAGAAGGGATTTCAAAAGAGGAACTTGAAGGCTTTTTACAAATTCTGGAAAAAATGCTCGAAAATATGAAAGGTAAAGTAAAACTGCAGATTTAAAGAGGAGAAATATAAATGGAAAATATTGATCATCACGGAACAAATGCCGAAGAATTAAAAGTTGATACACGCCCCGAATATATGAAAAAAAGAGTTATTGTACCTTCAGTAACCGCAATAATATTTTTGTTATTCGGAATTTATTTTACGATACACTCAATTTTTTATCAGTCAACAGACGATGCTTTTATTGAAGGCCATATAGTGTCTATAGCTCCGAGGGTGGAAGGCCCTGTTTTGAATTTATTAATAGATGACAATCAGTTTGTGAAAAAAGGCGATTTACTGCTTGAAATCGACCCGAAAGATTACGAAGTAAAACTCAATCAGGCAAAAGCAAAACTTGATGAAGCAAAAGCCGCGCTTGTCAGCAGCGAAAATCAGGTTACAAAGAGCCTTTCCGATTTAGAATTTGCACAGAATGATTATGACAGATATTCAAAGATGTTTGAAAAAGGTATATCATCCAAACAGGACTATGATTCAAGTCTTAATAAACTGACATCCGCACAATCAAACAGCAAATCCGCAAAAGCAAAATTTGACGAGATTTCAGCTTCAATAAAAAGACTGGAAGCGGAGGTTGAACAAGATGAACTCAATCTTTCTTACACAAAAATTTATGCTCCGCAAGACGGACTTATAACAAACCGTTCGGTTGAGCAGGGAAATTATGTTCAGGTTGCCCAGCCGATGTTTGCGATAGTTCCGGAAAAAATGTGGATTGTTGCAAACTTTAAAGAAACCCAGCTTGCCGATATGAAACCCGGCCAGCCGGTAGAGATAAAAATAGATACATTCCGCGGCAAAAAATTTCAGGGTAAAGTGGACAGCATTCAAAGAGCCACAGGTGCAAAAGCCAGTTTATTCCCGCCTGAAAATGCAGTCGGAAGTTATGTAAAAATTGTTCAGAGAGTTCCTGTGAAAATTGTATTTACCGAGGATATTTCAGATTACAATATAGTTCCCGGCATGTCGGTTGTTCCGGAGGTAAAAGTTAAATAATGGCAGGTGAAACTATAACGGCTAAAAAACCGCCTCTCTGGCTTATATCAATATCAATACTCATACCGACGGCATTTGCAATGCTTGCTACTTCTGCCACGAACGTTGCAATCCCGCATATTGCAGGGTATTTCGGTTCAACGATTGATGAAGCGAACTGGGTTATAACATCATACATGATAGCAAATGCGTGTTTGATTCTTATGACCGGATGGCTTGAAAACCTTATGGGAAGAAAAAACTTTTTGAAGGTTTTTATTTCAATATTTACGGTCGGCTCGGTTATATGCGCAACCGCACCGAACCTTAACTATCTTGTTCTGGGGAGATTGATACAGGGGATTGGCGGGGGGCCGATGATGCCTATATCGCAGGCAATTTTGCTTGAGAGTTTTCCGTTTGAAAAAAGGGGGCTTGCAATGTCATTGTTCGGGCTTGCGGTTATGGTATTTTCAATTCTGGGGCCGTCTTTCGGCGGTTATATTGTGGACAATTCCGCCTGGCAGTGGATTTATTACATAAATATTCCGGTCGGGATAATTTCCGTTATGCTTGTACACTGTAATATTCCGGAATTGGAATTCCGCAAAAAAATTGAAAAAATTGATTTTCCGGGCATGATTTCGCTTGTTATATGGCTTTTAACAATGCAGGTTGTGCTTGATAAAGGCCAGCAGTACAACTGGTTTGACTGTGCGTGGATTTCATGGCTTGCGGGAATTTCAGCGTGCGCAATGGCGTTTTTTATTGTCTGGGAACTGGAATGCAAGCATGCTTTGATAAATTTGAGAATATTTAAGGATAAAAACTTTTTTATCGGAACGCTTTTGGGTTCATCGGTAAACGTAATTATTTACGTAACAATTTTACTGCTGCCGCAGTTTTTGCAGAATATGATGGGATATACTGCTATGCTCAGCGGTTTTTCACTTGCGCCGCGTGTAATTTCGTGCGTAATAATGCTTCTTATTATAGGCCCGCTTATGAATGTTGTTGATAACCGGTTTTTAATTTCGTCGGGATTTTTCTTTCTCGGACTTTCAACAATTATGTTTATGAATCTTAATTTAAGCGTATCGTTTGCCTATGTTGCAATACCGAACATAATTATGGGAATCGGTGTAATCCTTGTATTTATACCTGTGTCGTCGCTTGTTCTGGGAACTCTGCCCAAATCCGAACTGTCAAACGGTGCGAGCCTGCACAGTTTGTGTAAATGTGTTGCAACCGCGTTTGTAATTTCAATGTCATCAACTCTTGTGGCAAGGCATTCACAGATGCATCAGGTTTATCTTGTAAGACATTTGTCAAATTTTAACCTTGTTTTTCAGCAGAAATTTTCTGCGATGGTTCATACGTTTATGTCCTCGACATCTCAATTTGCGGCACAGCATAAAGCAAATGCCTATTTTTACAAAAATCTGGTTGAACAGTCAAGATTGATGGCGTTTGTTGATGTCTTTGAACTCTTTGCACTGCTTGCGTTTATATTAATCCCTTATGCCTTTGCTTTAAAAGTTAATATCAAAAGCCGCAGAGAAAATTAGTCTTGCAATTTTTTTGATGTGATTTTATAATTTAAAAAAAGGAGTTTTATATGACGGAAATGAATCTTAAAATAGACACAGATAAATGTATTCACTGCGGGCTTTGTATAAAAGATTGTATGACAGGAGCATTGGAATTTGATGAGAATAAAATTCCCCGAGTTGCACAGGGCGGAGAAAACCGTTGTATGAAATGCCAGCACTGCCTCAGTGTATGTCCTATGGGTGCTCTTTCGATTTTCGGAAAATCTCCCGAAGATTCAGAACCTGTAAAAGAGCATAATCCTGATGAAATTTTGAATTTGATAAAAACCAGAAGAAGTTACAGACATTACAAAAAAGAAAACCTTGACCCTGAAATTATGGCAAAACTCAAAGATATGCTCAACTGGGTTCCGACAGGCGTAAACAATCACAGGCTTCATTTTTCATTTATTGATGATATTGAAGTGATGAATGAATTCAGAGATTATACAAATAAAAAACTTGTAAAAATTCTTTCAAATCCTTTGTCGAACGGTGTTGCGAAAAAATTCGGACGATATAAAAAAGCCCTGTTAAAGGGTTATGATATAGTATTCCGCGGTGCACCGCACATGGTTGTTGTATCCTCACCGGTTGATGCGCCGTGCAAGGATATTGATCCGGTTATTGCGTTGAGTTATTTTGAACTTTATGCTCAAAGCCTCGGTGTCGCAACTTGCTGGTGCGGAATTGCATACGGCGTGCTGCGGTTTTTCCCGGAACTTTGCAGACAGCTTGAAATCCCGCAAACGCATAAGGTTTCTTATGTAATGCTTTTCGGGCCGGCTGATATTAAGTATGCAAGAGCGCCTCAGCCTGAACCCTTTACCGTGGTTTCGGTTAAAAAAGGAAATCGTAAAATATCTTTTGTCGATAAAGTTAAAAGATTGATTATCAATGCCGGATAATTAAGAAAAGAGGAATAATTATGTCAGTATTAGTATTGGGCGGAGCAGGATATATAGGCTCGCATACGGTTTATGAACTCATTGATAAGGGCGAAGAGGTAATCATTGCAGATAACCTCCAAACCGGTTATATGAAAGCTGTTCACCCGAAAGCAAAGTTTTATAAAGGTGATATCAGAGATAAAGAATTTCTGGACAGTCTTTTTCAAAAAGAAAAACCGGAGGCGGTAATTCATTTTGCCGCAAATTCGCTTGTCGGAGAAAGTATGGTTGATCCTTTAAAATACTACGACAACAACCTTTACGGCACAATGGTGCTTCTCAAATCCATGGTTGAAAATAAAATCGGCAAAATAGTTTTTTCTTCAACCGCTGCAACATACGGTGAACCGGAAAATATTCCGATTTTGGAAACCGATAAAACAGAACCTTCCAATACCTATGGTGAAACAAAACTTGCCATGGAAAAACTGTTTAAATGGGTTGCTCAAGCACACGGTATAAAATATGTTTCTTTAAGATATTTCAATGCTTGCGGCGCGCACAAAAGCGGAAATATAGGCGAAGCGCACAACCCCGAAACCCACCTTATCCCGCTAATCTTGCAGGTTCCGAATAACAAAAGACCGGAAATTAAAATTTTCGGTGACGATTATGATACACCCGACGGCACTTGTATACGTGATTATATCCATGTTACCGATCTTGCAAATGCACATATTCTTGCTATTGAATACCTCAAAAAAGGCAGCCAAAATAATATTTTTAACCTCGGCAACGGTACAGGTTTCAGTGTAAAACAGGTTATCGACATATCAAGAAAAGTTACAAATCATTCAATACCTGCCGTTATCTGCCCGCGTCGCGCCGGTGATCCGGCAAAACTTATCGCTTCAAGTGAAAAAGCAAAAACCGTCCTTAAATGGCAGCCAATATATACAGACCTTGAAACAATTATTGAATCTGCCTGGAGGTGGCATAAAAATCATCCGGATGGTTATGAAAATTAATATTGTTTATAACTTATAATTAAGGCTAACAGGTTTATAATTTGCGATTGGAATAAATTTTGTGCTTAAATATATGATAATTATAATACACTATAGACAAAATTGAGGTTGTTAGTTTATAATAAAATTAATATGGTAAAGATAAAACAGGTAAAAACAAAGAATATTTTTTCAAAAACCTCATTCAGGGGGTACAGTTATGTAATTAATCCTTATACGGGCTGCGCGAGCGGATGCATATACTGTCATGCTTGTTTTATTCAAAATTTTACAAATCACCAGAACGAACTCTGGGGTGATTTTGTTGACGTAAAACGCTGGGACGGGGTTGTCAGGACAAAAAGGACGGTTGTCGGCAGAAATATGCTGATGAGTACGATTACCGACCCTTACAATCCGGTGGAAGAAAAATACGAAAATACAAAACAAATTCTTGAAAGATTGCGCGAAATCGGCTGTAATCTGACGGTCTGCACGCGTTCCGATCTGGTATTAAGAGATATAAAAATTTTAAAAGAAATGAACGCGCGGGTTTGTATGTCAGTTAACTCTTTTGATGAAATTTTTGTAAGGCAGACAGAACCCAAAACAACTCCGATTGAAAAAAGATTGAAGGCGCTTAAAGAACTTCATAAAAAAGGAATTTACACAATACTTTCGATTTCTCCGATATTCCCTTATATAACGGATTTTGAAGAAATTGTCGAAAAAACAAGAGATTATGTGGATGAATACTGGTTTGAAAACTTAAATTTAAGACAGCCCTACAAATTGAATGTTTTGAACTATATTTATTTGTATTATCCGGAACTTGACAAAAAATACACCGATATATACATCAAAAAAGATCCTCAATACTGGTTCTTTTTAAGACACAAGATAATAAAATACTGCCGCAAACACAAACTTACTTACAAAATAGATTTCAGATACAGTTAAAACCCTGAGGCGTAAGTTCAAATATCCGGTAATCGGTGTCAAAATTTCCTGCGATTGAGAGCATGAAATTATCTTTGAACGGAATTGTAATCTTTGTTTTGGGAGAACCTTGAAGTTTAATGCCGGCCTCGTATTCCGTCCAGAAAGAATAGAATAATTCTTTTGAAATACCGTCGCCTTTAAAATTGTATCTTTTGAACAGTTCTTTAAAATTTCGGTCTTTCATAATTTCAATATCCGCGCCGACAGGGTTTTTGTCAAAGGCTGCAAGAACTATGTTTTCCGTGTGCGAGATACTGAAATGCAGTTTGGAATTTTTAAAGCGGGGTTTTTTATTTATGATTTCAATTGAGGGGTCGTTTATTTGATAAAAATCTTTTGCGGCGGTTTTGACAAGATATCTTCCGAAGCAGTGCTGTTTTTCTTTTTCTTCGGATAAAAACTTTCTGTCGCCGTAAGATTTTAAAATATCCGCCGGAAGCACAAATTCATTTGTATCAATGTAGAATATTTCCATTCTTAAATAATACCATGTTTAAAAAACATTTTTCAAGAAGATTTATATCCAATCGGGCAATTTTGTTTTATCCTGATGCAGGATAAAATAATTATACTTTCAGAAAGGCGGATTTATGTATAAAGATACACAAATTAATTGTGCAAACTTTTGCAGCGAAATAACGGACAGCCGGGAATTATATGATTTAAAAAAAGGTTTTCTTGAAATATTAACGCATGATCTTAAAACTCCGATAATTGCTCAGATAAGGGTATTGCAGATGATGCTGGACGGCGGTTTCGGAAATCTGAATACCGAACAAGCCGAAATGCTTCAGCTTACGCTTGATTCGTGCAATTATATGTATGCGATGGTTGCAACCTTAATCTCAACTTACAAAGTGGATATAGAAGATCCGGGATTACATTACAGCGAATTCAATATAATGCAGGTTATTGAAGATACGATTAAAAAGGTTGACAGCTTTTTAAAAGAAAATAATATAAAAATAGTTATCCTGCCCGAAATTAAAACGCCGGTAATTGCAGGCGATATGATAAGATTAACAAGGGTTATACACACAATGCTTTTGAATTCACTCAATATGGCTTTCAAAAATTCAATTCTGAAAATACATCTTGAACAGACCGATAATACGGTTAAGGTAAAGTTTGAAAGCCGCAGCGGATATATAATGCCTGAAAAAATGGAGAAGATTTTTAAATTCCACACATACCGCACCCAGAAATACGATAAAATCGGAACGGGCATAGGGCTTTATTTTGCAAGAAAGATTATTGAGAAACATCACGGAAAAATTATTGCGGAAAGTTCAATTAATCAGAAGAACATTTTCGGGTTTGAAATCCCGACAGAAGCACCCGACGAAATTTATTACAAAGACTGCGTTTAAATCCTTGCCGAAATAACACGGTCAATTCCCGCAAGATCTTTGATAATTTCAATATCCGAAAATCCGTAAGTTTCCATAATCTTTTTCACTTCATTTGATTGTCCCATACCGAGTTCAAAAAGAAGATATCCGCCTTTATTCAAGATTTTCGGCGCATCTTTTGTTATTTTTTCATAAAATTCCAGCCCTTTTTCATCTTTTGTAAAAAGTGCTTCTTCAGGGTCGAATTTAACTTCAATCTGAATTTTGTCTTTTTCAAAAGGCGGAATATACGGCGGATTTGAAATAATTATGTCAAAAGTTTCATCCGGTTTTACATTTGAAAAGATATCGGATTTTCTGAAAATAGCTTTGTTGTATAAATTTAAACGCGAGGCATTATCAAGCGCCGTATTCAAGGCTTCAGTTGATATATCCAGCCCGATTATCCGGCAATCGGTGTATTTTGCTGTCATACAGGCAATACATCCCGAGCCCGTACCGACATCCAGTGCTGTTTTAAAGTTGTTTTTCTTTATAATATCAATGGCATGCCTTGTTAGAATTTCGGTTTCATCCCGCGGGATAAGCACATTTTCATTCACGATAAATTTCTCGCCCATAAAATCCGCAAACCCGATAATATGCTGAACCGGACGGCGGGTTTTTGCCCGAATTTCGGCTTTTTCTTTTACAAGTTCAAGTTTTTCTCCGTCAAGTTTTTTGCCGAGTATTATATCTTTAACCCCGAATCCCGCAAAATGTTCTATAAGCATTTTAACCTCAACATTTGCCTCTTCAGGTTCAATGCCGGCGTCAGTTAAAATTTTTATAATATCCTGTATCGTTGTCATACCGGAGTTATTATATCATCAAAAAAACATTAAAAAAACCCGCATAAAAAAAGAGGCCGAAGCCTCTTTTTGTTATGCATTAACCAGCGACTTTGCCCTTTCCAGCTGTAAAGTGCAGGTTGTAACATCGCACACACATGACGGGCCGAAGTATTGAACCGCACCGGGGAAAAGGTATCTGTCATTCATTGCCCAGTCTTCTCTGTTATCTTCAAGTTCTTTGAATACAGGGCCGTCAAGTTTAACAAGTGCTTTTTGAATAACCGGTTTCATTTCGCCGTGGCGTTTTTCCATATTCATCATCATTGTCAAAGGTATGCCGCCTGCAATCCATTTGTCAGCAGGTTCTGTCAGATTTCTTACGGATGACAGATAGCCCGTAAGACCGAAGTTAATCAATGCAAACGCATTGAAACCTAATGAATAGCAGTAATCGGCGTCAAAATTTGACGGGAATGCGCATCTTCCTTCATAGCCGAAGAAATGCGACTGCGGTGAGAATTTGCCGATATATTCGCCTTGAGATTTCAATTCGTCAAGTCTTGTCTGAATCATTTCGATAAGCAATTTTTCGGTTTCAATTTTTGATACCTGAACATTGCCGTGCGGGTCGCGGTCTGCTAAAAGCTGGCCTTTGATTAAAACAGGAAGTGAATTGTAAACTTTTGCGTTTGCAGGTTCAAGTCTGTTTTCAACAATGTCGAATTTTTCTCTCAATGTTGTTGCATTAACAAAGTTCGGATCGCTTTCCAATTCAGCCATTATATCGTTAAGGTTTGCGATCATTGATTTCATTTCGGGTATAAATTCAATCAAGCCTTCCGGAATAATTGCGATACCGAAGTTTTTACCCATATCGGCACGTTTTACGATAATGTCTGTCATGTAGTTAACAATTTGTTCAAGCGACATTTTCTTTTCTTCAACTTCTTCAGAAATCAAAGTGATATTGGGCTGAGTTTGCAATGCAGCTTCAAGAGCCACATGAGATGCGCTTCTGCCCATAATTTTAATAAAGTGCCAGTATTTTTTTGCGGAATTTGCATCGCGCTGGATGTTTCCGATAAGTTCCGCATAAGTTTTTGTTGCGGTATCAAAACCGAACGAAATTTCAATCTGGTCGTTTTTCAAGTCGCCGTCAATTGTTTTCGGGCAGCCTATTACCTGAATGCCGGCGTTATTTTGTACAAACCATTCAGCCAGAAGAGCTGCGTTTGTGTTTGAATCATCACCGCCGATGATTACGACAGCAGAGATATTCAACTTTTTGCAAACTTCCAGAGATTTCTGGAATTGTTCTTCGGTTTCAAGTTTTGTTCTGCCGGAACCTATAATGTCAAAGCCGCCGGTATTTCTGTATCCGTCCATAAATTCGTCGGTAAATTCAATATATTTACCGTCGATAATTCCTGACGGGCCGCCTAAAAATCCGTACAATTTGTTGGAGGAATTTGCCTGTTTTAAGGCATCATAAAGCCCTGCGATTACGTTATGTCCGCCGGGAGCCTGTCCGCCGGATAAAATTACGCCGACGTTTTTCTGTTCGGATGTTGTCATTGATATTGAATTTTTAAATGTTACAACCGGTTTTCCGTATGTATTTTTGAATAAATTTTGGATTTGTTCCTGGTCTCTTACGGATTGGGTTTTGTCGCCTTCAATTAATTCAAGGCTGTTAATACCCAATGCAAGGCAAGCAGGAAGTTTCGGCCGGTATTTTAATCTTTCGATTTGTAATGGTGAAAGTGTTTTCATAAATTTCTTCCTTCTTTTTTAGCTACACACTTATATTTTACTACAAAAATAAAGACTTCCAAAAGGAAGCCTTTAAAACTATTTCAAAGCAAAAGTCATATCGGCTTCAACAGCGACTTTGCCGTCGACTCTGCCGATACCGTGGGCTTTGCAGACAGGGCCTTTTATTTTCAAAAGTTCAATTTCCATTTCGAATTTATCTCCCGGTCTGACTATATTTTTGAAACGAGCATTTTCAACACCGGCATAAAGTGCGAGTTTGCCGTTAAATTCCGGCATTTTTAAAAGAATCGGAGCCGAGCACTGTGCAAGGGCTTCCAATTGCAAAACGCCGGGCATAATCGGGTTATTCGGAAAATGTCCCTGAAAAAATCCTTCGTTCATTGTCATATTTTTGTATCCTTTGGCGTATTTGCCCGGAACACATTCGGTGATTCTGTCAACAAGCAAAAACGGATATCTGTGCGGAAGCATCTCCATAATTTGCATAATGTCAAAACTTAATACTTCTTCTGTCATAATTTTCTCCTTATAGTTTGATTAACTTGTCTTTCAATATTTTTGCCACTTTTAAATGGACTGCGTGGCCTGCTTCTTTTACCAAAATCTGTGCTCTCAAATTCAGCGGATTAACTCCGGTGAGATACAAATCTCCGATTACGTCAAGAATTTTATGTTTTATTGGTTCATTTTCAGAGCGCAAAGCGGTTGTATAACCTTCATCAATCAGGCCGACCGTGTTTTCCGCCGTAACCCCTTTTGCAAACCCGAGCATCTGAAATTTTTTCAAATCTTTATAAAAGCCGAAAGTTCTTGCTTCTATAATTTCTTCGGGATTTTTGGGATTAAAATTCACCCAGCGTCTTGTCAGGTCAGGGTGATTATAATTTACGGCATAAGAGATGAAAAGTTCTTTATCCGGAAGGATTACCATGCTGGTTTTGCCGTTGAGGTAATAAACAGGTTCCGAAACAGTATAATATTCGGGTTTTGATTTTTCAATTCCCGCCTGTTTAAAAAGTTCGACCCACTGTTTTGCGCTTCCGTCAAGAGCGGGAACTTCGCTTTCATCCATACAAATATCGACGGAATCTATTCCGCAAAACGCCATTGCGGCCGACAAATGTTCTTCAAGCATCACTCTGGATTTTTTATTCCCGAGAGTTACACAGTGATCTGTCGAGATTAAATTGTCAATATCTGCCGTGAAGGCCTCTTCGCCTTTTACAAAATATCTTATCTTGCCTTCATTAGAAGGGAAAAAAGTTACCTTGCAGGGCTTATTTTTCATCAAGCCGTTTCCGGTTATTTCAATTTGTTTTTTAATTGTTCCCATTATTCGTTGTGTGCCTCTTCAAACGCATTGAGCATAGGTTCGTATTTTCTGAACTTGGCAATAATTTCCTGCGCGTCTTTCATAGTTTTCAACTGTTTGATAAACTCTTTTCTCGGAACGGCGGGGATACCGACTATAATTGAACGTTCGGGGAAAGATTTTGTAACGCCGGCTTTTGCGGCAATAATGGTATCGGAGCCGATTTGAATATGGTCGGCAAGACCTGCCTGACCTGCGATTACGACCCTGTCGCCGATTACGCAGCTTCCTGCAATACCTACCTGTGAAATAATCAGACAGCCTTTTCCGATTTTGCAGTTATGACCAATCATTACCTGATCGTCAATTTTGGTGTCATCACCGATAACCGTATTTTCAATAGTTCCGCGGTCGATTGTTGAATTTGCACCGATTTCAACATTATTTCCGATTTCAACGGCACCGATAGATGGGATTTTGAAGATAACGTGTTTTTGCTGCGAACCTTCTTTGATTTCGCCTTCTTTTCTTGCCTGTTCAATGTTGTCGGGGTTTTCGGTTACGAAGCTGAAACCGTCAGCGCCTAAGGAAACTCCGTGATGAAGGATAACGTCATTTCCGATTTTAACTCTGTCACCGATATTCACACCGGGGTGGAAAAAGCAGTTTGAGCCGATTTTCACACCGCTTCCGATATAAGAATTTGCGAGGATTTTTGAGTTGTCGCCGATTTCGGCATTTGCACTCACAACGACGTTAGGGCCGATGCAGACGTTTTGTCCTAATTTTGCGGAAGGATCAACCACTGCTGTCGGATGAACATCTTTGTTCACCGAAGGCGGCACATAGAAAAGATTGAGCAATTTCATCATTGCAAGTCTTGGTCTTTCGACTTCAATTGTTGTAAGTCCGTCTATTTGAACTCCTAAAGGTACAAGCGCGGCTTTTGCTTTTGATTTTGCAAGGTTTGCGATTTCATCTTCTCCGAGAGCGAGTGCCAGAGTATTTTCGTCCGACAAAAGCGGAGGTGCAATATGAGTAATTGCCGCATCCTGTGCTTTGGTAAGCATTCCGCCTACAATTTGTGTGATTTCTTCTACCGAAAAAGTCTTCATAATTTACTCCTTATTATTAATTTTGCTTATTGTATTCGTAGTTGATTTACCGGGAACAAATTCAATAAATTCGACTCTGGTTCCGTTTTTTTTCATGATATCGGCTTCGGGCAGGGTTTCGAGCGAATAATCAGCGCCTTTTGTATAAACATCGGGTTTAATTTCGTCGAGAAGATCCCGCGGGCTTGCTTCGTCGAATAATACCACATAATCAACGCAGCTCAATGCGCATAAAATTTCAGCCCTGTCGTTTTCGTTGTTAATCGGGCGGCCTTCGCCTTTGATTAAGCGTACGGATTTGTCGGAATTCAAAAGAACAATTGAATAATCCGCAAAAGATTTTGTTTTTTGCAGATACCTTACATGTCCGACATGGAGAATATCAAAGCAGCCGTTTGTGGCAACAACGGTTTTTCCGCTCTTTTGAAGGTTTCTGACAAATTCAGCTATATTTTCTCTTCTTAAAACCTGTCCCATAAGATACCCCTTTATATTTTAGCAGAAAAAACCGCAAAAGTCGCGCTGTTTTTACAAAAAGTAATAAACAATAAAGGGATATAAATTCAAAAACGGCAGCGGCAAAACTGCCGGATAAGGGATTTTATGCATTAATATCCAATTTTTGGGCGCCGGATTCAACAGATTCCGCAATTTCATTTACATCCGGTTTAACGACTTTTTCTTTTCTCAAAGTAATAATCGGATTTGATTTTCTGAACACGGGGTTCCACGGCGCAAATTCGCTGAACCTTGGTGAATCCAGAGCGGCGCGCATTTCGCTTATCAATAAATCGGAAGGCATTTCTGTTTCGGAATTAACCTGATAAGATTTTTTCAAATCAACTCTTGTGACAAATTCCTCGTTGTCGCGCACATTACATTTAAGTTTATGTTTGGTTGACCACCATTCGGGGTTTTTAAAGGTTTTTCCGTCTATTTGTAATTTACTGATAAGATTTCCTATTTTCGGCATAGCAATACTTCCTTTTTTATTTTTTAAAACACGGGGGTAAAAATTTTTGCTAGTACAATCCCATTTCGGTAATCTTTTTACAAATTCTGACCGTATTAAGCGCCGCGCCTATTCTCAAGTTGTCACCGACGCACCAGAGGCTTATACCGTTTTCAAAAGCAATATTTTTTCTTATACGTCCGACAAACACGGGGTCAACGTTTGCGGCGTCGCGGGTTGTCGGATATTCGTAATTGTCGGGATTGTCGATTACTTTGACACCGAAGGTATTTTTGAGAATTTCTCTGACTTCATCGGGTGTAATTTCATTTTCAAACTCAATATCCACGGCCTCGCTGTGTCCTCGGTAAACCGGAACTCTGACCGCCGTGCAGGAAATCGGTGTTGCAGGGTCAAGGTGGAGAATTTTTTTAGTTTCGTTAGTAACTTTCATTTCTTCTTTTGTGTAACCGTTTTCGCAGAATACATCTATCTGCGGGATTACATTGAACGATATGGGTTTTTTAAAACATACGTTTTCAAACTTTTCGCCTGCGAGGTTTGCTTTTGTATCTGCCGTAAGCTCGTTTATAGCGGCAAGTCCGGCGCCCGATACCGATTGATAAGTTGATACAATAAGTCTTTTTATCTTAGCTTTTTCATGCAAAGGTTTCAGAACAAGCATCAATTGCGAAGTTGAACAATTCGGGTTTGCGATAATTCCTTTGTGCTTTTTCAAATCTTCGTCGTTAACATAAGCAATAACGAGCGGAACATCAGGTTCCATTCTGAAAGCTGATGAATTGTCAATAAGCACGCCGCCGCGTTTTACGATTTCGGGTGCAAATTTTTTGGAAGTTGAACCGCCGGCCGATGCAATTACAATATTTACACCGTCAAAACTTTCGGGTTTTGCTTCTTCAACAATATATTTTTTGCCCTGAAATTCCAGTTCGCTGCCGGCACTTTTTGCGCTGGACAAAAGTTTAAGTTGATTGTATTCAACCTTAAGCTCGTCCATTATCTTTAAAATCTCTCTTCCGACAACTCCTGTTGCCCCTAAAATTGCTATGTTCGGTTTTTTCATGCTTGCCTTCCTTTTGTTTGGAATAATTATAACATAAAAATATCACGGTGTTATTTAAGGTCGTTAAGTCGTGTATTGGATTTGCTCCGCGCTATAATATGTCATTATCCGATAAGCGCAAAACGATGTAGTAATCGCATTGCTGCGGTACTGATATGCCTGAAACTCCCTCCCACAAGGGGAGAGGCTGTGCTATTGTTAAAAAGCGGCACTTGTGGAATGTCACAAATACCGCCCATTAACTATATTAGAAAAATATACAAATTTAATCACCTAAGCACACCGCCTGATTGCGGCTGTAGCTGCGGTTGGTGAAGTCCCGTCTCGTGCTCGTGGAGTAGAAGTTGTGGCGGTACGCGCTGGTCTTGCCGTACTCCTCACTCGACCACACCCAAAACGCTGAGCTGGGAGAGGAGATGAATCCCATTGATACTGCCAGGTCGTTATCTCTTGTGGCGTAGCTTGTTGTAAAGTCTGTGTTTATTGTAGCGCCGGGATACAAGTCTCTCGCTAATTGGTCTAACTGTTCCTGACTAGGCAAACTTGATCCCATATCTTTACATGCTTTTACTGCACCGGCCCAGTAATCATTTGTTCCATCGCTTGATGTCATGCAGTATTGAATATTGTGCTCGCTCATAAATGCTAAGTCATCAGGGTCGCTTGTTGTTCCGTTTGTATCACAACCATTCCATACATGTGGTGTTGGTATGAATGGCGCAGTGAAACATGTTCCGTCACTTAGTTCTATTGCACAGTTGCTGCCTAAACTTATTACGTTTAAGCCTCTTAAATCTTTTTGCTGGGTATTAGGGTTCTTGAATCCGTCTACATCATATAATATTGCAAGACAGGTTGTACCTATTCCGGTTTCTCCTATTGTTATTACATCATTACTGAACTGGTTCTGTGTACAACTTGGGTTGTATGCTATTACGCCGTTTACACCGTTTGCAAATTGTACGGCCACTGTGTTTGTATCCCAATCTTCCTGTCCGAAGTTTTTAGCTTTTTTAACTTTAGACATATCAACTTCTTCATCACCCCAGGTTACGGTATCTGCAAAGCATGTTGTGATATCATCGTTTTCGCATATTCTTGTTATCTTAATATGCTTAGACAATTCATCAACAAACGCTTCTGTTGTTGTATAACCTGCTAAGGTTCCTTGAACATTCATTACCCTTAATGCTTCACCGAGTTTTCTCTGGAATACCTGTGATGCAGTGTTCCATGCTTTTGTCTGATAATTCTGAATTAATGTCGGAATTGTCAGTGCTGCAACTATTCCAATAATGGCTAATGTTATCAGCACTTCTGCTAAAGTGAAAGCTGATTTAACTTTTGGGGTTATTAAACTGCTGTGTTCAGCGCGTGAAGCTGATTTACAGCCCCCCCCCCCCACTCAAGGAGGTGATGTAGTCTGCGTTTTTGGCCATTTGTTTTTCCTCCGTTTTCTCTTCCATGAAAAAATTATACCAGAAGTTTTTATTCTTGGCAACCCGGATGAGTTTTGTTACTTCTTGTAAAAAATGATATTGTGCGTGTTAAATGTGCTGACGCAACCGGTTTAAAGAATATTATCCAATCCGTAAACAAAGTCGTTTTTTTCGGCAAGATGTTTCACGGCAAGCATAACCCCCGGCATGTAGCATTTTCGGTCGGAGGAATCGTGTCTGATGGTAAGAGTCTGCCCCATAGAGCCGAAAATAACTTCCTGTGATGCCATAAACCCAGGCATTCTCACTGAATGTATATGGATATCGGAATATGAACTTCCGCCGCGCGAGCCTTGAATTGTTTCTGTTTCGGGGCAGTTACCGGCGGTGAAACTCTCTTTTGCTTTTGACATCATCAGCGCGGTTTTTATTGCCGTGCCTGACGGAGCGTCTTTTTTACGGTTGTGGTGAAGTTCAATAATTTCCGCATTGTCAAAATATCTTGCGCAAAGTTCGGCACATTTCATCATCAAAACTGCGCCTGTTGAAAAATTCGGTGCGATAAAACAACCGGTGTTGTTTGACTCTGACAGCTTTTTAAGTTCCGAAATCTGTTCATCGGTTAACCCTGTTGTGCCGATTACCATTTTTATTTTATGAGTAAGGCAGTATTTTGCGTTTTCAAAAATTGATTCAGGCTGCGTAAAGTCGATTACAAGGTCAATATCGCAATCCTTTCGGGCAGCTTCTATGGTGTGGTACATTTCATCCGACGCTGTGTCAATTTTTGCCGCAAGCTCGGTTTCAGGAGTTTCAAGTATTGTGTTTACAACCTCTTTCCCCATTTTTCCCATTGCTCCGCATACTGCAACTTTTATCATAATTTCTTCTCCTTTTGTAATTTAATTTTATCAAAAACAAAAAATTTATGGTATGATAATTAAGTTATCAGTCAAAGGGGAGAAAAGTTATGGCAGACGCAAAAATTTTAGCAACAATTGAAAGAAGCGAAACTGAACAGCTGCAAATTTCAATAAGCGAATACAAAGGCAAAAGTTATCTCAATATGAGAATACATTACACAACCGACGGCGGTGCAACTTGGCTTCCGACCAAAAAAGGCGTTACCTTTACGCCCGAACAGCTTGATATTCTCGAAGAAGCAATTCAGGAAGCAAAACAAGAATTTATGGAAGAATAAAGCATGTGCAAATATGCTCTGGCACTGGTTAATATAAAGGGGCTGGGCGTAAAAACTTTCAGCTACCTTATTCCTGACGAAATGAAAAATATAATTAAAATCGGTCAGGCAATTCTGGTGCCTTTCGGCAGACAGGGGCTTATCAACGCTTTTTGTGTCGGGTTTTCGGATTATCTGCCCGGTGATTTTAAGGTTAAAAAAATAAACAAAATCCTTGATGAAAAACCGCTGTTTTCAATTGATTATCTCAAGCTCCTTGAATGGGTCGCAAATTATTACTGCTGCGATCTCGTAACCGTTTTGAACGCGGCTATTCCTTTGAAATTAATCGAAAAAGCCTCAAAAACCGAACAGTCAATTGAGTTTGTAAAATTCGACGGTGCAACAAAAAGACAGCTCGAGGTTCTTGAACTTTTGAAAACCTCCGGCAAAATGCCGCTTGCCGTATTTGAAAAACTGGCCAAAACAACCCGCGCCACAGTTAAAAAACTTGAACAGGCCGGCTGTGTTAAATTGATAAACGAAGAACTTTACAGAAACCCGCTCGATATCTTAAAAATAACAGATAAAGAACCCCTGTTTGAACTCTCGCCCGATCAGCAAAAAGTTTATGAGGGAATTAAAAATAAAATTACCCCTGATTTAGCTGTTTGTTCTGATAAAAGGGGTAATAAAACAATTCTTCTGCACGGGGTTACGGCAAGCGGCAAAACGGAAGTTTATTTCAAACTTATCGACGATACAATCAAATCCGGCAAAAATGTTCTTTTTCTGGCTCCGGAAATCGCGCTCGCATCACAGTTGACCAAACGTCTTGCAAAAAAATTCGGTACAAAAGACGTCGCTATCTGGCACAGCAGTATATCTGACGGTGAACGCTACGACGTCTGGCAAAAACTCTATAAAGACGAAATTAAAATCCTTGCAGGCGCCCGCTCAGCTGTTTTTGCACCTCTGCAAAATATCGGGCTGATAATTATTGATGAAGAACATGAAAGCGCCTACAAACAAACAAGCCCCGCTCCCAGATATGATGCAAAAGTCGTTGCGCAAAAACTTGCAGAATTTCATAACTGCCCGCTTTTGTTAGGTTCTGCAACTCCGGATATTTCAGTGTACTACAGAGCCGTTAATTCCGGAAATCTTTTTGAACTTAAAAAACGCTATAACGATGCTAAAGTTCCGCCGGTTTATGTTATAAACATGCAGGAATACGGCCGTGCAGCTTACAGAAACGTTATTTCAAAACCACTGCAAACAGCAATTAACGAAACGCTTGAAAATAATCAGCAGGTAATTTTATTGATTAACCGCCGCGGATTTTCAACATTTACCCAGTGTCAGGCATGCGGGCATGTTATTGAATGTCCTAACTGCGCCATTCCGATGATCTGGCATGCAAAAGACAGGAGATTAAAATGCCACTATTGCAACCATACGGAAAGTTTTCCGGATACCTGCCCGCAGTGCGGTTCAAATGCTTTGAAAAACAGCGGAACAGGTACTCAAAAAATTGAACAGTACATAAAAGAACTCTACCCTGATAAATCCGTCGAACGGATTGACAGCGATATTCTGGTAAGAAAAGGCGAGCATGTAAGGCTTTTGGAACGATTCCAAAAAGGTGATATAGATATTCTGGTCGGAACACAGATGATTGCAAAAGGGCTTGATAACCCAAACGTTACCCTTGTCGGTGTTATTTCCGCAGATGCAAGTTTTAACCTTCCGGATTTTAGAGCGTCGGAGCGGGGGTTTCAACTTTTGACACAGGTCGCAGGCCGCGCCGGACGCGGTGATTTCGCGGGAAAAGTGTTTTTCCAAACCTACAACCCCGAATATTACGCGCTTGAAAGTGCCAAATCACAAAATTACAACGAGTTCTACGCAAAAGAAATTATTGCCCGCGAAGAGTTTGATTATCCGCCGTTCAGCAAAATCGTAAGGCTCGTTTTGTCCTCCGAAAATAATTTCCGCGCTGAAAAATCCGCACAGGAAATTGCCCTCAGACTTTCTGCCATGATTGAAAAATACGGTATATCCGAAAGAATTGAAGTCCTCGGCCCTACAAATTGCGTTATTGAACGCATCAACGGGCAGTATCGTTTTCAAATTCTTATAAAAAACAAAATGGATGAAAAAGGCCACAGATTTATTTCAAGTTTTTTAAACAAAATTACCATGCCGAAAGATATAAAACTTACCATTGACGTCGACCCGCTGGATATATTGTAGATGGCTATTTATCTTTAATATTGTAAAGGAGTTTGGCCGGAATACCCGCATATACCCCGAATTCTTCGGTATCTTTTGTAACTACGGCGCCTGAACCTATTACGGAACCTTTTTTAAGCGTAACACCCGGCAATACGGTTACGTTTGCCCCAATCCATACGTCATCTTCAACGTTTATGAAAGATTGTTTAATCAGTTTGTTTTTTACAAATTCGTTTGAGCATAATAATTCGGAATTGTTCGGGCTGCTGTCCGCAATAAATGTCACGCCGCGGGCGATTGATACGTTGCGCCCTACTTTTACGGAAATTCTTTCGGGATGGTCGGTTATAACATTCAGCTCCGGATTGGCAAAAGTGCCGTCCCCCATTTCAAGTCCCAGACGCTTCAGATAAAGTTTTCTTATTCTGGCGTCTGTGTAGTAGCTCCCGATGAATTTGACAAAACGCATCGGCATTTTATCAACATTTTTTGCCAGATAATTGTATATAAAATTATCCAGAAATTTTAAAAAAAATCTGTTCATATGTAGTGTTATGTTTTTTAAATTAATTCCAACATGTAGCAGTATAACATATTTTAAGTAAAAATCAACACGGTGCTATATTTATTTGCAAAACACTTGTTATAACATGATTACAAGGGGATATACATGACTGATTTAAAAAAATTACTGGGGCGGAGGGTTACTGAAATCCTTACAAAAAAAAATATGAAACAATGCGAACTTGCAGAATTGTTGAATATTGAGCCCCAAAGTATCAGCCGCATGGTTTCGGGCAGGCATTTTCCCAAAATTGAGCATCTGGAAAAAATTATTGAGGTCTTGAAAATTAAACCCGCGGAACTTTTTACTTTAGAACATGTTGATGATGATAAAAAACTCGTGGATGATATTAACAGCCTGATTGCAACAGCGTCCAGTAATCAGATAAGAATGCTGCACAAAATTGTTACGGCTGTTTTTGAGCAATAGTTTTTATGTGTTCCCTTGTCAGGAGGCGGATTTGTTCATCCGTTTCAAAAATCTCGTCAATTGTCGGATTTTGGATAACTTTGTGTTCCGACATCATTTTTTCAACAATTTCGTATATGTTGTATAATTTAATCTTGCCGTCGAGGAATGCAAAAACAGCCTCTTCGTTTGCGGCGTTCAGGCATGTTGTCATTGTTCCGCCCGTTCTGCCGGCTTTATAGGCAAGTTTTACCGAAGGGAATTTTTCAAAATCAGGTTTTTCAAAATCAAGCCGTGCGATTTCCGCAAAACTGAAACTTTTTGATTTTATGCCCTCAAATCTTTCAGGATAAGATATTGCATATTGTATCGGAATGTGCATACTCGGCAGTCCCAGCTGCGCGATTACGCTTCCGTCTTTGTATTCAATTGCGGAATGTACAATGCTTTGCGGGTGAACAACTACTTCTATGTCGTCATAATCAAATCCGAAAAGATGATGCGCTTCAATGATTTCAAGCCCTTTGTTCATTAAAGTTGCGCTGTCTACGGTAATTTTTTTGCCCATATTCCATTTGGGGTGTGCAAGAGCTTCTTTAACTGTTGCGTTTTTCATTTCGGCGATTGATTTGTGTAAAAAAGGGCCGCCTGAAGCTGTGATTATCAGTTTATCCACCTGTGCAATATCTTTTATACACTGATGAATTGCGCAGTGTTCGCTGTCAACCGGAATTATTTTAACCCCGCGTTTTTTTGCTTCGCTCATTACAATATCCCCTGCCATAACAAGGGTTTCTTTGTTTGCAAGAGCTATATTAATACCGTTTTTTATCGCTGTGAGCGTGGGGCGTAACCCTATTTTGCCGGAACAGGCAACAAGAATTATGTCGTTTTCTTTATCCGAACAAATTTTTTCAAGCCCCTGTTCGCCAAGAACGGAATAGCGCGGATTGAATTTTTTAGCCTGTGCCTCTAAAAGTTCTTTATTATGACCGCCTGCAAGCGCTATTATTTCAAACTTATCCCGAAGTTTTTCAATAACTTCCAGCGCCTGAGTTCCTATAGATCCTGTTGAACCGATTATGCTTATTTTTTTCATAATTTTATTTTACAAAGTTTATTGAACGGATTTCATCTTGCACTTTTGCCAGAACTTCATCAAGTTTTGACGCGTCTTTGACTCCGCCTTGAGCAAAATTGGGGCGTCCGCCTCCGTTTGCTCCGGTGGCTCTTGCAATTTCTCCGACAATTTTGCCTGCGTTTATACCCTCTTTTACAAAACCGTCGGAAACTTTTGCGGTTACCATTCTTGAATTTGCAAGGACAATAACACTTTCACCGAGTTTGTTTGCAAGAACTTCAATACCTGCTTTAATTGCATCGGAATCAAAATCCTCAATTTTGGAAACAAACAATTTGCCGCCTGCGATATCCTGTGCGCGTGAAATAAATGTCGAAAATTTGTTTCTTGCATTTTCTTCTTTTGATTTTGCAAGTTCTTTTTGAAGCTCTTTATTTTCTTCAAGAAGTTTTTCAACGCGGTCAATGATTTCGTCATAATGCGTTTTAAACATCAAAGAAAGTTTGTCCATTTCTTTGACTTTGGCATTCATAAATTCAAATGCCGCACGGGATACAACAAGTTCGATACGTCTTGTGCCGGCTGAAATTGCGCCTTCGGTAACTATTTTTACAAGACGCAGATCGCGTGTATTTCTTGCATGTGTTCCTGCACAAAATTCTTTTGAAATACATGTTTCGTTGCCTATTGAAACAACTCTTACCTCGTCGTCGTATTTTTCGCCGAAGAGTGCGGTTGCGCCGGTTAGTTTAGCTTTTTCAATATCCATAACTTCGGTTGAAACCTTCAACCCTTTTGCGACCCAGTTGTTCAGGATTTCTTCGACCTTAAAAATTTCCTCAGGAGTCATTGCGCGTGAGAAGGTAAAGTCAAAGCGCATGCGGTTTTCTTCAACCTGCGAACCTGCCTGATGAACTTCATCACCGAGAACCTTGATTAAGGCTGCCTGCAAAAGGTGTGCGGATGTGTGGTGAAGTCTTATTTCTTCACGGCGCGGTACGTCAATTTTAGCATCGACTGTTTCACCGATTGTTATTTCACCGTTTATTACTTTTGCGCGGTGCACAAAAAGTTTATTAACTTTAAAAGTTGTCAAAACTTCGGCTTTAAGATTTTCGTTCTCAATATAACCGCTGTCGCCTGTTTGGCCGCCGCATTCAGCGTAAAACGGGGTTCTGTCAAGAATAATATCGACATAGCCGTCGCCTTCGACCGTATCAAGTACTTTTGCGGTGCATTCGTTTTGTTCATAGCCGACAAAATCTGTAGCGCCCACTTTTTCTTCAATTTTGGCATATTTAATATCACCGGTAACGCTGATTTTTTGGGTTGCGGCTTTTGCGCGGTCTTTTTGTTCCTGCATTGCGGCTTTAAAACCTTCTTCATCAACTTTCAGACCGTTTTCCTGTGCAATTTCTTTTGTAAGTTCAAACGGGAAACCGAAAGTGTCATAGAGTTTGAAAGCATTTTCGCCGTCAATATCTTTTTTGGCGGAAATAAATTCATCAAGGAGTTTATAGCCGCGGTCAAGAGTTCTGGCAAATCTTTCTTCTTCTTTTTTAATGGTATCCATAATTTTGGCTTTATTTTTAACCAGATCCGGGTATGCTTCGCCGTAATTTTCGACAACAACATCGACGAGTTTGTATAAAAACGGCAGTTCAAGTCCGAGCATTTTACCGTGACGGAGCGCACGGCGCAGAATCATTCTCAAAACGTAGCTCCTGCCTTCGTTTCCGGGGATTACGCCGTCGGAAATCAAAAAGGTTACGCATCTTGCGTGGTCTGTGATAATGCGGAGCGAAATATCAGTTTTTTCTGATTTTTTGTAAGGAATGCCGGACATTTTTGAAACTTCATCCATAATCGGCTTTAAAAGATCTGTTTCAAAAGTTGAGGCAACGCCCTGACAAACCATTGTAATACGTTCAAGTCCCATGCCGGTATCGACGTTTTTGCTGTCGAGGGGTGACTGGTTGCCTTCTTCATCTTGATATAATTCGGTAAACACAAGGTTCCATATTTCGACCCACCTGTCGCATTCGCAGGTATCTATACCGCAGCCTTCGGGGTTATTGCATTTGTATTGTTCGCCTAAATCATAGTGAATTTCGGAACACGGGCCGCATGAGCCTGAGGCACCCGGAGGGCCCCAGAAGTTATCTTTTTTGCCTTTACGTTTAATTCTTTCGGCGGGAACTCCGACGCTGCGCCAGATGTCATAGGCTTCGTCATCGGTTTCAAAAATAGTAATCCAGAGTCTGTCTTTGTCGAGTTTCAGGACTTCGGTTACAAATTCCCATGCCCAGGGGATAATTTCTTTTTTATAATAATCGCCGAAAGAGAAATTCCCGAGCATTTCAAAGAAAGTGTGGTGGCGCGGTGTGCGTCCTACATTTTCAATGTCTGAATCTTTGCCGCCGGCGCGTGCACATTTTTGACAGGAAGCGGCTCTTGGCGGATTGTAAGGTGATTTAACAATCCCTAAAAATATCGGTAAAAATTGCAGCATGCCGGCCGTTGTTAATAACACGGTCGGATTATCCGGCACAAGGCTTGAGCTTTCTACAATTGTGTGCGCGTGTTTATCTTTAAAATAGTCTAAATATAATTGTCTTATTTGGTTTCCGGTTAGCATAATCTTCCATCCTTTTAAGTTGTTTCAGAAAGATTATAACTTAAAAAAAACTGTTATACAAACGTTTTTATAAAAAAGCAGTTGCAAGAAAATATTTTCGTGCTAATATTGGGTTATGCGGATAAGCCCTGGTAGCTCAGCTGGATAGAGCAACCGCCTTCTAAGCGGTAGGTCATGCGTTCGAATCGCATCCAGGGTAAATAATAATAGGACAGGATTTATTCTTGTCCTATTATTATTTATTTTGGTATAGATTTAAATGCGTTTGTGCGTTCGGAGGATTTTGGCAAGTGCGCCGTGTGAGCACAGCGAACCCAGCACGTCCTAATGAGAAAGTCTGCGAAACGATAAAATTGCTTTGCAATTTTGGAGTTGAGTACCAGACTTTCGAATTGCCAATAATCCGATTAATCGCATCCAGGGTAAATAAGACAGGATGGGTTATTCCCATCCTGTCTTATTTGTTATGGATATCGATGAGAACGCCATTTGCGTTCAAGCGGATTTCCTTTAAAAAAAGAAAAACAAATAACTTATCTGAAGATTTTAATATAATCTTCAAATATATAGAATCGGTTACGATTGTAACCGGTTTTTTCTTCAAGGATTCCAATTCCGACAAATGCTTTAAGAATACCGTTAGCTGTTGCCGGAGTTACTTTTAATTTCTGACTCACAAGTTTAGAATTAACTTTTGGCTGTGAATACAATAATTCCAGCAGCCTTTGTCCATTTGTCGCTTTTTTACCTATTTTAGTTAGTTTATTTTCTGCATCTTTTTTAAGTTCAATTATTTCATCAAATGTTTTTATACTATTCTTTGAAGTTTCAATAACTCCGTTCAAGAAGAATTTAAGCCATTGTGTCATGTTATCAGTTTGTTTTACCATTGAAAGCGAGTCATAATAAGATATTCGATTGCGTTCAAAGAAATCCGAGATGTAAAGTACCGGTTTGTTTAACAATCCTGTGCTAATTAAATACAGGATTATTAATAGGCGTCCTGTTCTACCGTTACCATCTAAGAATGGGTGAATTGTTTCAAATTGATAATGTACAATTCCTGCTTTAATTATTTCCGGCACCTGCAAATTTTCATTATGCAAAAACTTTTCAATATCTGTTAATAAATCAGACAGCATATTAGGCTCAGGCGGAATAAAGAACGCATCATTTAAAGATGAACCACCAATCCAGTTTTGTGTTTTACGAATTTCACCGGGTGTTTTATGTTCACCGCGAACACCTTGCAACAGGATTTTGTGAGCCTCTCTGATTAATCTTATTGAAATTGGCAATTCTTTTAATCTATTTATTGAATAATTAATGGCTTGAATGTAGTTTTGAACTTCATGCCAATCATCCCGTAATTCCGGTCGAATTTGTTCAACCGGTGTAATGGCGTCTTCAAAAGTTGTTCTTGTGCCTTCAATTCGATTTGAATTCGTTGCTTCTTTTGTTGCATACATCTTAATAAAGAATTCAATATTAGGAATTAAATCAGCATAAGAATTGAGTTTCCCAAGCCAAAGACTTGCATCTTGTAATAGCTGTGCAAGTTCATCAAGATTCCAATCAATATCATCATTGATAAATGACGGATTAAATGGCTTGTAGCCTTTATGCAAAATATAAGTTCCTGCTTTATATTCCTTCATTATAAATTATCCTTATTTTAAGAAAATAGCTTTTCCTATATTATAACATAATTTTATTATAGTTTACTATTTTTACAATGAATAATTTACTTTATGCAAACTTTCAATTTTCAAAATTTAGCCGGAAGTATTTCCGGCTCTTGACAAAATGCGAGATTACTAATTTTCCCATACGAGTCGGAGCCAATTTATTTTTTCATTATTACACCTGAGTTTGTACTGAACTGCGTATAACAACTTTTCCCGTGCAATCCATGACCGCATCTTCCGTAATTATTTCACCGACACTGTCTGCCGTTATAGTTCCTGATTTCGGGTTTTTGACAGATACGATATTTCCTTTTATATCCGCTTCAACGTCAGAATACTCAAACGACAAATCCGTATTTTCCATTGTGCAGTTTATGAGTTTAAGATTTTTACAGTAACATAAAGGCTGCGTGCCGGTTATTTTGCAATTGATGAATGTAAGGTTTTCGGAAAACCAGCCGAGGTATTCGCCTTTTACCGTTGAATTTTCCACTGTTATGTTTTTGCCGTGCCAGAAAGCGTCTTTTGTATCAAGTTTTGAATTTTTTATATGCAGGTTTTCAACGTACTGGAAAGAATATTTTCCTGTGAATTCAAGATTTTCTATCTCAATATTTTTTGACTCGAACAAAAAATACACGGATTCAATCAAAGTGTTTGTGATATGTATGCCGGAACACTTCCAGCCGAATTCATCCGAGTGTATATTGCAATCGGCAATATTTATTTTTTCGCATTCTCTCAGACATTTTATGCCGGTTATTTTGCTATCCTTTATTAATCCGTTCTGACAATACCATAAAGGCGCACGGGTTTTTTCATCCATTTTTGATGAAATAAGTGAAAATCCTTTTGCATGCCACATCGGATATCTTAGTGAAAAAGAGCAGTCTTTTACTGTATAATTGCGGCCTTCTTTTAATACGGATTCTCCGTCTGCAGGGCCTGCGAAAGTGCAGTTTGTAACTTCTGTATCTTTTAAATTGTACAAAGATCGTTCTTCGTCAAAAATTTGGTCTGAAACAAATTTATTCATTGACAGTCTCCTTTAATATCTTTTTATTTTTTATATGAATTTGTGACAGTATTATTGCGAAAATCATCACAAGACATCCGAAAATTTCTCTTGTTGACAGAGATTCTCCGAGTATAAAAATTCCGCCTAATACGGCAAAAACAGCTTCACTGCTTAGTATTAAAGTTGCAAGCACCGGATTTGTGGCCTTGTGACCGAAAATCTGGAATGTATATGCGCCTGCGGTTACTATTACGCCTATAAATAATATAGGTTTCCAGCCCGCAAGAATTTCCGAAGCCTGCGGGGTTTCAAAAATAAACATTAAAGGCAGTGATAATATTCCGGCTGTTAAAAACTGCATGCACGAAAGTTTTACGGCATCGGTTTTTTTAGAATAATGGCTTACGGTTATAATATGCATTGCAAAGAAAAACGCGCTTAAAAGCAAAAGTAAATCCCACAGCCCTAAAAGCGCGGTATCTTTTGCGCAAAGCATATAAAGTCCGCAAAGCGCAATAACTATGCTTAATGATACGTTAACCGTTAATTTGTGCTTCAAAAATACCGCGATAACCGGTACAAAAATTATGTATAACGAGGTAATGAATCCGGCTTTACCGGCATCGGCGTATATCATGCAATACTGGTTTATTGAAAAAGCAATAAAAAGTATAAGTCCTGAAAAAAAGCCGCCCTTAAAAAGTTCACTGTTAAAACTTCTCAGGTTGATTTTACCGGATTTGCCGAACAAAAAAATCAGCGGAATCAGGCTGAAAAATCCTAAAAAACACCTTAAGGTATTGAACGTAAAAGGCCCGACAAAATTCATTCCGATTTTTTGCGCAACAAATGACAGGCCGGATATAAACGCCGCCGTAATCAGGCTCAGGTTACACAAAATATAAAGTTTTTTTCTGGTTAATGTATACATACTTACAGTATAGCCCGCCAAGAAATATTTTCCAGATATTTGTCCGGACATATTCATTTTGTTGTTGCAGGTTTCTATAATCATTATCTATCATATTTAAAAAATAGCAAATACTTATATTGTATGGTTAAATATGCTTGACAAGTATATTTGAAAAACATTATAATAATCTTATGGAAATAAGGGTTTTGAAATATTTTCTTGCAATTGCAAAAGAAGGCAGTATAACAAAGGCTGCGGACTCACTTTATCTTACCCAGCCAACCTTAACCCGCCAGATGCAGAATCTGGAGCAGGAACTCGGACAGAAACTTTTTGTCCGCGGGAAATACAGGGTCAGCCTGACGCCGGAAGGTCTGATTTTTAAAAAACGTGCTGAAGAAATAATTGATCTGGTTGAAAAAACATGTGCCGAATTTGCATCAACAAATGAGGTTATTAAAGGGGATATTTATATCGGCTGCGGAGAAACCGACTCAATGAAGTATATTGCAGCTGTAATGAAAGAACTTCAAAATGAATATCCCGAGATAAAATTCCACATATACAGCGGAAATGCCGAAGATGTAACCGAAAAACTTGACAAAGGATTGCTTGATTTCGGTGTTTTAATTCAACCGATTGACCTTTCAAAATACGATTATCTTACACTTCCTAAAAAAGACGTCTGGGGTGTAATTATGCGCAAGGACAGTCCGCTTGCCGCAAAAAAGGTTATTACTCTGAAAGATTTACTGAATGTGCCGATTATCGCATCACGGCAGATGTCAAAAAAGTATTCAAAAGAAAGCGGATTTCTTGATTGGTTCGGAAAAGAGTTTAATAATTTGAATATCGCCGCGACCTATAATCTTCTCTATAATGCGGCAATAATGGTTGATGCAGGAATTGGATATGCGGTATCTTTGGATAAATTGGCCAATACATCGGAACAGAGCAGTCTTTGTTTCAGACCGCTAAGCCCGAAACTTGAATCCGGACTTGATATTGTATGGAAAAAGAATCAGGTATTTTCGCCTGCCGCACAGCTGTTTTTGACAAAACTTAAAGAAAAGTTCTAAGATTTTTGAGGTAATAAATTATCGTTTCGTCTGATGAATTACATTAAAAAATTGTTTAAATTGTAAAAAAAGGAGGACGACATGTTTTTTAATGTATTAAAAGCCAAAGATCTTGTAGATTTAGATGAAAAGAAATTTGACAAAAATGTTCTTATGACAAAAGACGACAGTCTGCTTGCGATAATTGCTCTGAAAAAAGAAGAAATTATTGACACACATACATCGGTTTGCGATTCCGCCGTTTATGTAATCGACGGCAAAATTGAACTTCATTTTGATGCGGAAAAATTTGAAGTTGATAAAGGTGAAATCCTTATGTTTAAAAAGGATAAGGAACACAAAGTTGTGGCGCTAAAAGACAGCAAATTTTTACTCATCAAAATTTAAAAAACGGCTTTGGCCGTTTTTTTACTGATTACAGCTGCATTCGGGCTGTTTTGAAAGACAGAGGTTTTCACACAGTATAATTGTGATATTCTCGCCTGCTTTTGCGTGGTATTTCAATCCGGGAGTAATCAAGCCTGTAATAAGCCCGACCGTTGTGCCGACGGGAATACCTATTGCGTAGCCTACTCCGAGTTTTGCGGGATTCGGGATAAAAGCGAACCCTGTACCTGCGCCGGCACCGACTATACCGAGTCCTAGTGTGTAGGCAAAGAGTTTGCCTGCCGTATGCCACGGGCCTTCTTTTAAAGAACCGTCTTTTGTGCAGGGGCGGGCTGACATTGATATTGCCGTGCCGTCAGGAAATATCAAACATTCAAAATTTATATAAACTCTTGCGTTTTTGTTCGGAATTCTCTGTTTTTCAATTCTTATAATTGTTCCGACAACTTTGGAGCAGGCCGGAATTAAGAGAGTTCCTTCGCGGGTGTAAATTGCCTGCGGAACATCAAAGTTTACTCTTTCGCCGGCTTTGGCGCATTCGGATTTGAAATCACAGTTAAAAGCAATTTGAAAAGCGTTGCCCTTGCAGATTATGTTGTGAAGGTTTGTAATTGCAACGGTATTGTTTTCGGCGCCTTTTTCAAAAAACATGTGTTCATAGCGTTGAACTTCTTCCGGCATGTCTTGAGAAAAAACAGCCATACCGGTTGACATTATAAGAAGGATTGCAAGTAATTTTTTCATATTTACAGAATTAATCAAAGTTCTGCCGGATACCATTACCGACATGGTTATTTTTAATAATTTGATAAGATTGAAATTTCGTATTAAGATAAGTATGTTATGATAACTGATTTTTATGAAATTATTGAGGGAGCGAACAAGTTTTTATTCGGCGGAATTGACGGTTTTATAGAAAATACCGGATTTCCGGAATGGGTGTGTGATGCATTGATTGACAGTATTCACACACTGCCTTTTCTGTTTATTGTTTTTGTGTTTATAGAACTTTTTGAATATTATTTTGCGCACAAAGTGAACCGTTTCATGAAAGGTTCAGAAAAAACGGGGCCTCTAATCGGAAGTTTTGCGGCGATAATTCCGCAGTGCGGTTTTTCAATTATTGCAAGTTCGCTTTATACAAACAAACTCATAACCCGCGGAACATTAATTGCGATTTATCTTGCGACCTCGGATGAAGCAATTCCGGTTTTGCTTTCATATCCTGAAAAAGCTCATCTTATCTGGCCGGTTATCGGCGTAAAACTGGTTATAGCAATTGCTGCCGGATATTTGATTGATTTAATATTCAAATCTCAAATTGATAAAGACGCAAAAGAAGATGTAATTGAAGAAGGCTGCTGCAAACATGACATTTTGACCGAAAACAAAATAAATCTCTGGCTGCACCCCGTAATGCATACTTTGAACGTGTTTACATTTGTGCTTGTAATAACTCTGATTTTAAACTTTTTTATAAAGGATGCGGCAATAATAAACTTTTTGAGTAATCCGGATTTAAAATTTAAAATTCTTGAACCCGCAATAACAGGCGTTATCGGTCTTATTCCGAACTGTGCGGTGTCAATTGCTCTGACAATGCTTTTAATCAAAGGGACAATAACTTTCGGTGCCGCAATTGCAGGGTTGTGTTCAAATGCGGGGCTTGGACTTCTGGTACTTTTGAGGAAAAACCCGAAATTCAAAGATTCAATATTCATCATTCTGCTTTTGCTTATATCAAGTGTTCTGAGCGGGCTGGCTTTTCAGTTTGTTTCTTATTAATTATTTCATCAAAATCAGCATAACTGCACCGATAAGCATTATAAAAGAGCCGAAAAATTTCTTTTTAATATGCTTTTCGTCAAAAAATTTCCATCCGAAAACAACGCTCAAAATTGTTGACAGCTGAAACAGTGCAAGAGCATAGCTTACGTTCATATTGTTAAAAACGTAATTTGTGCTCAACTGCATTACGCCGGTTGTAATCATAAGCAGTATTAATTCTTTAAAATTTGTTTTGCAAACGGTGAGCTTCTTTTCGTCCGCAATAAGCAAAATTCCGGAAAACAGCGCTCCGAACCAGCACCAGAAAACAAACGAAACAATAATACTCGAATGCAAAATAACATTTTTTATAAAAACAGCTTCAATTGCCGTAAAAATAAGCGCCAGAATTCTGTATTGTATATCACGCCGTTTTAAAATCGCAAACGAAAAACCTTCTTTCTGTGTATCAAAAATAAAATAACTTCCGTAAATAACAAGAATTATTCCCAAAATTCCCGCTAAAGTCGGAATTTCTTTCAGAAAAATTATTCCGAAAAACATTGCCGCAACCGATTTGTAAGAATTTATCGGGCCTAAAAGCGAAAGGTCGCCCCTTTCAAGCGCTTTTATCAAAAAACCGTTGCCGAGCGCTCCGAAAATTCCGCCCAATACGGCAGAGCTCCATACAACCGGTGAAAGTTTGAAAAAATTAATTCCGCCCAAAAATAAAAGACAAAACAAACTCAAACCGGCATAGGTAAAAAAGTTTACGCAAAAAGGTCTGCAGCCGGTCTGTGTCAGATGTTTTTGCAAAACATTCGAAAACGGATTTGAAAAAATTCTCAAAATAAGTGCTGAAACAACCCCTGTCACAATCAGCCCTCACACGGTGTTACTGCGACTTTCAGACAGTTTTTGTCCTGAAATATTTCATAACCCTTTTGAATATTTTCAAGCGAAACTTTATGCGTAATTAAAAAATCTGTCGAAATTTTGCCTTCACTGATTAAATCGACAAGTTTTTTGCAATGAATTGCATCAACACCGCCTGTTTTAAACGTCAAATTTTTCCCGTACATTTCAGGCAGAGGCAGAATTTGGTTTTCTTCATACATTGCAACAACGCCGACAATTGCGTTCGGCCGGGCAATTTTCCAGCTCATTTCAAACGTATTTTTGCCGCCGGCGCATTCAATAACTCCGTCTGCGCCGCGGTTGTGCGTAAGGTTTTTGACCTCTTTTTCAACATCAGTTTTATCAGGGTTGATAAAGTAATCCGCAAGATTTTCTTTTTTTGCAATTTCAAGTCTTGAATCGTCAACATCAATTGCAATGACGCAATTTGCGCCTGAATATTTTGCGCACATCATTGCGCACAAGCCCACAGGCCCCGCACCTATTACGGCAATTGTATCGCCTTTTTGGATTTCGCACATTTCAGCACCGAAATATCCGCTTGATAAAATATCTCCGATAAAAAGCGCGTTTTCATAAGAAACATTTTCCGGCAGTTTTGTAAGACCTGTATCGGCAAACGGCACCCTTACGTATTCAGCCTGACAGCCGTCAATTCTGCATCCGAGTTCCCAGCCGCCCTTTTCACAGTTGTTTATAAAACCTTTTTTGCAGAAAAAACATTCTCCGCAAAAGGTTTCACAGTTAGCTGCGACTCTGTCGCCCGATTTTAAGTTTTTGACTGCGCTGCCTGTTTTGACAATTTCTCCGACAAATTCATGCCCCAGAACAGTTTCAGGTATTGCCCGCGGCACGGCACCGTGAATTATATGCAAATCGCTTGTGCAAATTGACGAAAGCTGAACTTTTACAATTGCGTCCCTTTCATCCTTTATTTCCGGAATTTCTTTTTCAACAATTTCGGTCGTACCGTTTTTATGCCATATTAATGCTTTCATATACTTTCTCCCCATTTGAGTATAACACAAAGATTACCCTTTCCGTCAATCATTTGTTTTGTAAAAAGGCTTATAATACGTGAAGAAAGGAGATGATTGTTATGCAGGAAGAAAATAAAAAAACAATGAAAGAAAAAGCGGAAAATGCCGCAGAAAAAGTAAAAGAGAAAGCTCATGATATCAAAGAAGATGTCAAACGCGGCGTTGATGAAGCTAAGGTAAAAGCTCATATCGCAAAAGAAAATATCAAAAATAAGGCCGGAGAAATTAAAGAAAAAGTCGCCGAAAAAATTGAAGAAGAAAAAGCTAAACATAAAAAAACAGCATAAAAGAGCCTTCGGGCTCTTTTTTTCTTGCATAAGTTTTCAAAATAAAGTATAATTGTTTTATGAATTTTTGGAATAAAGAAAAAATACAAAACGCACTTGTAAACTGCAGTTTTTATAATTTTCCGGAAAACTGGTCTGCATCCGGTGTCCGTATCTGGCATGACTCAATCAATCAGGGTGATATAGTTTTTGTAAGATGCCCCGGCGAAACAAAAGGAGCGGTTAAGCAAAATATACTTCCCTTTATTGACAGGATTTCCGCCGTAATGTGCACCGGCCATGAACACTTTAAAGACCTTAATCTTCCGATTATTGAGGTTGAAGATTTTACAAAGGCAATATTCAACCTCGGGCGTTACATAAGAAGATTTTACAAAGGAAAAGTCATAACCCTCACGGGCAGTGCCGGCAAATCAACCACAACAAGAATGATTTACGATGTGCTTGAACAATACGGCGCCGAATCCAATCTTAACCTTGCAAATACCCTTGTTGCAATTTGCTGGAATATGACAACTTTTGATATTGATAAAAAATACTGGGTAATTGAATCTTCTATCGGACACGGTTATGTGACAATTCCTGATATTGCTGTTGTTACAAATATTGCCGCCGTACACTTGAAAGAAGGCCAGACGCTTGAAGGTATGGCAAAAGCTAAAAGCAAAATTTTCGCGACTATGCGTCCGAATTCTTTTGCAATCTTAAATCGCGATACCGAATGCTATGAAATTTTTGAGCAGGCAGCAAAAGAAAAACAGCTTCAAATAATTACGACCGGCCGTAATCAAGGTGTCGATATCCGGATTTTTACAACAGAAAAAGGTTCGGGGCTTGATGTTAGAGGAGAAATTTATGAATTTGAATTTGTTCCGGAACATCTGTTATATGATATGGCTCAGGCAGCGGCGGTTGCAATGGTTTTGAATCTGCCGGTTGACGAGGCTTTAAAGAAACTTCAAAATTTCAAATGTCTGAAAGGCCGCGGTGAAACTTTGAATTTGACTTTTGAAGGTAAAAATATAACTCTTGTGGACGAATCTTTTAACGCAAATCCGCTTTCAATGCCCGCAACCATTGAGGCTTTCGGAAAGATTTATAAAGATAACAAAGTAATGTTTCTCGGAGATATGACCGAAGGCGGCGACAAATCAAAAGAATATCATTTTTCTTTGATAAAAACCATTCGCGCGGCAAACCCTTCAAGACTTATTTTTTGCGGAAGCGAAATGCTTAATGTTTACGACATTTTGAAAGACGATTTTGAATGTTATTATTTTGAAAATATAGCGAAACTTTTACCCGAATTTTCAAAATTCATTAAGAATAATGATAACGTATTTGTAAAATCTTCGCATGCAACCGGACTTCACAAGATTGTCGACGCATTAAAAAAGTGAATTGATTTTTAAGACTTAATTTGTTACAATTGCGGTATGGAATTTTCTTTGCGATATTTATATTTGCTGGCGGTGCTGGGAGGCGCGGCGCTTTTTGCATGGATAATCGCAAAAGACGCCAAAAAATTCACCGGATTGCAAAACAATCTTTCCAAAATCCACAATTCAATTATTTATGCTCTGGCTTATGTGAATGAAAACATGCTGGATAACGGAAGATTTATTTATATAAGAAATATTAAAGATAAATACCATGTAAACAAAACCGTTTACAATACAGCAAATCATGCAAGAATGCTTTATTCGCTTTATTTATGCGAAAAAGAGCTTAAAATAGACGGGCTTTCACAAAGACGCAGAACATCCGCGAAATATTTTGTTGACAGATATGTCAAACCGCTCGGGTTTGGCAGATATGCAGTAGTGTCCGATCCCGAAGAAGAAAACCTCAAATGCGAAAAAGCAAAACTTTCCGCGACAGCAATGGCGCTTGTTGCATTTTCGGATTTGAGATCCGAAAATATTATTCCGGACGAAGTCTTTGAAGGCATGGGGCAGTTTTTGCTTTTCATGCAGATGAAAAACGGCCAGTTCTACAATTTTTATGATATAGAAAACGGCGGCATCGGTGAAAATTACAACCTGAATTATACGGGCGATGCGCCTTTGGGACTTTTGTATCTTTATGAATTTAATCCTAAGAAAAAATGGCTTGACGCCGCAAAAAAAGGTCTGATTTTTCTTGCAAATATGCGTAAAAACAGAAAAGAAGTCCAGTTTGATTACAGCGCCATGCTTGCAACCGAAAAACTTTTCAAAACAAAAGACAACGGGTTAACCGATGACGAAATTGTTTTATTGAAAAGCCATCTTATTAAAATGGCGGAACAGGTTATCCCGAAACAAATAGTCAACAAAGATGAACAATACTACGGCGCCTTGATTGATAATATCAAACCCTTGAATATTTCCTGTATTGTTGAGGGGTTAATCGCCACATACAACTGCGTCGATGATGATATTTTAAGAATGCGGATTATGAAATCCATTGATACGGGTATAAAATTCCTCCGTCTTGTGCAAATCCAAAAGGGCCCTTTGAAAGGCGGTTTTCCAAGCTCAGCCGACTGGAAAGAAATCGGAGTGCCGAAAGCAGCCTCTCTTGTCAGAATGGATACTGTCCAGCATGCACTTGCGGCCTGCGTTATGTTCCAGAATATGTTTAAAGAAGACTGATTTGGTTTCTGCCGTTTTCTTTTGCTTTATAAAGCGCTTTGTCCGCGTTTTCAAACAGTTGGTGAACCGATTCGGTTTGTTTATTAACCTCCGAAACCCCGATGCTTACTGTTATCTTGATTTTTGTTCCGTTATAAGAAAAAGGATATTCGCTGATTGATTTTCTGAGTCTTTCAAGCGGAATAACCGCTTTTTCAATCGGAGTTTCGGTAATGATTACGGCAAACTCCTCTCCTCCGTATCTGAAAACCATGTCTGTTTTTCTGAATGTCTGCAAAATCAAATATGCAACTTCTTTTAAAACATAATCGCCGCAGCTGTGTCCGTATGTGTCATTAACTTTTTTGAAAAAGTCAACATCAATAATTGCAAAACTTAAATTGTTGTCATATCGTACAGCCCGCAAAAATTCGCGCTCAAGATTATCCTCAAAATGCCGGCGGTTATATAAACCGGTCAGAGGATCGGTTACCGACATATATCGGGTTTGTGAATACATAAAGTTGATTTTTTTGATTACATCAAGTTTGTTGCCTTCCGGAATATCAAAATTCAGAATAATATCCTCAATGTTTTTCTGGATTTCGTCCAAAACCGAAGGCGGAAAATCAAAATTATCTCCCCAAGAATTTTCGCGTCTGTCTTCCATATCAAGCAGATTATATCATAAAAATTGCTGCCGGACTATTTTTTTGCTAAAATTATATTATATGGAAATGACTGCCCGTGAAATGCTGGATAAATTTTCAAACGGTTCTTCACATCCTGATGAAGTGAGAAAGCTCGCTATGATGATATTTGACGGAGTGAATGACACCTTGAAAGAACTTTCCAATAAGCAGCGCAAATTTTTGGAAAATGCTGCGCTTTTGCATGATATTGGCTACTACATTGATTCAAAAAGCCACAACAAACACAGTCAGAAAATGGTTCTTGAATACGGGCTTGAAGATTTTTCACAGCGTGAAAAGGAAATAATTTCGTGTATTTGCAGATACCACAGGGGCAGCCTTCCGGATAAAAAAGAACACGAAATCTATAACAAATTTGATAAAAAAGAAAGAAAAACCGTAAAACGCCTCGGCGGTATCCTCCGTATTGCCGACGGCCTTGACAGAGCGCATGTTAACCTGATAAAAAAATTGCGTGTATACTACGATTGCGAGCATAATATAACTGAAATTTACCTCACTCCGGCAAATCGTGATTATCGCCCCGATATAACTTATGCCATAAGAAAAAAAGATTTGTTTGAAACCGGGTTCAAAACTCAGGTTGTGTTTAAGTTTGAATCTTGAAACCTATTGTAAATTTTTTGTTACAATTTTGCTAAAATTGTAACATTTCTTCATGAAAAATACTTTATATATATAAGGGAAAAACCAAGGGGACAAAGCAATGAGTTTCGATGTAAACGTTTTGAGTTCAAAGCCGGTTATCAAAGCCGCAGCGAATATGCAGAACGACGGCGGCGCAGGAAACTTGGGCTATATGAGCCAGGGCAGAAAAGAACATGAAGAAAAACATGAAGAAATTAATATCTTCGCCCAAAAACCCGAATTTGATACTTTCACCATGAGCGGGAAAATTGATTTGCCCGAAAATGATGACTTTGATTTGAAAAATTGGATAAAAGATATAATCAATAAAATAAAAAGTTTGTGGAAATAGGGGAAAAATAAAAAGCGGCCGTCCGGTAGCCGCTTTTTTAACGTTTATTTGCAAAAAAAAGACCGGTTTTTGCCGGTCATATTTGTGAGTAAATGTGGTTTATAAGTCTTATGCAATGTTGAATATATCATTCAATGCACCGAATTCCGGTGAGTTGAACAAATCACGCAAGAGATTTGGTTGTGTTTAATTTATCCAAACCTGTTTCTACGGTTCCCACCGAATTTGAAATACTTGCATATTGTGCTGCCGTCGGCATTTTAGGATTTTTGACTCCTGCCATTGCAAACATTTCGGTTAAATCTTTTCTGTCTGTTTCAGGAATTTTTGATGTCCGCACAAATCCCGGCATTACCTGATTCAGAAGTTTGTCGCCGAATTCACCGATGGCTTTGTTGTCGGCAATTTTGACCTCAATGTTTTCATTCCCTTTTACATGCTGCGGCTGTAATCCGTTGTTCACAAACAAATTGTTGTTGACATTTCCGTTTCCGTTGATTGATACCATAATCGGTTTCTCCTTTTTACTCACATTCTCTTAATAATATTTTTTCCTATTTCAAGATTTTCACCTGATACTTTTAAAAAGTATTTCCGTATTTAAAAATTGCGTAAAGAGTATATATTTTTTACATATTGTTACATTTGTTAACAATGCGCCTGTTTGCAAAATATCAGTATATAAGGATTTAGCCGGAAATCCGACAGGGATTGGACATGTGGCTAATAGATTGCTGGGTTAGGTTTGAATATTATAAAAAAAATATTGTTAAGGAGGTATCATGGCTGAATTTATCGAAGAACTGACCGAGCGCGAAACTGAGGTAATATACTATGTGATGCAGAGTTTAACAAACAAGCAGATAGCGGAAGTTTTGGGGATTACGCATCATACGGTGAAAGCCCACATAAGCTCAATTTTAAAAAAATTAATGTGTAAGAACAGAATTGAACTTGCACTGTTTGCGCAGGCAAGGGGGGTATCTATTCATCATCAAGGCTTAGCACAGCCATAAACGCTTCCTGCGGCACTTCAACACGGCCGATGGATTTCATACGTTTTTTACCTTTCTTTTGTTTTTCCAGAAGTTTGCGTTTACGCGAAATATCGCCGCCGTAGCATTTATCAAGAACATTTTTGCGCATAGCTTTTATATTTGTCCTTGCTATAACCCTTCCTCCGACAGCTGCCTGAACCGGAACTTCAAAGAGCTGGCGGGGGATTATTTCTTTTAATTTTGCAGTCAATTTCTGGCCGATATAAAACGCGTTGTCCTCATGACATATAACCGAAAGCGCGTCAACGACTTCGCCTGCGAGCATTACATCAAGTTTAACAAGTTTTGAGCGTTTGTAATCCTTAAATTCGTAATCCATGCTTGCGTAACCTTTGGAGCGGGATTTTAGCTGATCATAAAAATCGGTGATAACTTCGCTCAAAGGAATTTCGTATTCCAGACTTGCCCTGACTTTATCAAGATAAGACATATTGACAAATATTCCGCGTTTGGATTGGGAAAGTTCCATCAATGTCCCGACGTAATCATTCGGAGTAATAATCTGAACTTTGACATAAGGTTCTTCAATATAATCTCTGTATTGCGGCGCCGGAAGGTTTGCGGGGTTGTCTATCTCGACCATTTCGCCGTTTGTTTTATAAACATGGTAAACAACTGACGGAGCGGTCGTTACAAGCGAAAGATTATATTCGCGTTCAAGTCTTTCCTGCGCGATTTCCATGTGCAGCATCCCTAAAAATCCGCAGCGGAATCCAAATCCGAGAGCGCTTGAGGTTTCGGGTTCAAAAGTTATGCTGCTGTCGTTCAGTTTTAATTTTTCCAGAGCTTCTTTCAAGTTGTGGTAATCATCATTATCAACCGGATACATTCCGGAAAACACCATTGGCAGAGCTTCTTTATATCCCGGTAAAGGTTCTTTTGCCGGAGCTTCAATGCTTGTGATTGTATCGCCCACAAATCTTGTCAACTCTTTTATTGAACCCGCAAAATATCCTACATCTCCGCAAACGAGTTCATCCACCTGAACTCTGTTGGGTGTAAGATATCCAAGTTCCACAATTTCGTATTCTTTGCCGGAAGCCATAAATTTAACTTTTTCACCGAGCTTCATTTTTCCGTCAATAATTTTGAAAAAGCACAGAGTTCCGAGATACTGGTCATAAGCACTGTCAAAAACAAGTGCGCGCAAAGGTTTGTCTGATGTGTCTTCAGGCGGCGGTATAAAATCAACAACGGCTTCAAGAACATCTTCAATCCCGATTCCGGCTTTTGCACTTACCGGAATTGCCATAGAGGCGTCGATTCCGAGAACTTCTTCGATTTCCTGTTTTACCCTTTCGACATCGGCTGAGGGAAGATCTATTTTATTAATTACCGGTATAATTTCAAGATTCTGCTCAATTGCCAGATATACGTTTGCAAGTGTCTGTGCCTCAACCCCCTGGGTTGCATCAACAATCAAAAGCGCACCTTCGCAGGCAGCCAGTGAACGTGAAACTTCGTATGAAAAATCCACATGCCCCGGTGTGTCAATCAAATTCAGAATGTAATTTTTGCCGTCTTTAGCTTTATAGTTCATTCTTGCGGCATTGAGTTTGATTGTAATTCCGCGTTCGCGTTCTATATCCATTGAATCAAGAAGCTGATCCTGCATGTCACGCTCAGCGACCGTGCCGGTATGTTCAAGCAAACGGTCGGCCAGCGTTGATTTGCCGTGGTCAATGTGTGCTATAATACAAAAGTTTCTGACGTTTTGTCTGTATTTCATATTTTCAATTATAAAAGAAAAACGCAGAACTTCAATAAGTTTTTACTCATCTTCCATTCTAATGCTTACGTCGTCAATTTCTTCATACAATTTGGACGTTTTTTCTTTTATGTTGTTCAAAAGTGTTAACGCGTAATAAGGTTTTTCACCTTTGAACATACAATTTTCCAGTACATCGGACATGCAGTCCTGCAACTCGGTGATTTCACCGAACATAAATAGCCATTTTTCAAGTGTTTCTTTCATAATAATTCCTCAAAACTTATAATAACAAATTTTTTTTTGTTTGTCAAGTGGTGTAGATAAATACAAGTAAATATCATAGTAAATATAATAGTATGAAAATATAAAAACAAGTTTTATTATTAAGTTAATGTAACAGTTAACATAAGAGTGAATAATGGACGTTAGATTTTTTCGTTCCGGCAGCGGCTGGGCATTGTTTGTAAATTCTACCATATTAAAATTGTTAAAAATTGATCCTGAAACAGATCTTGCAGAATATACCGTTGAAGGCGACAAACTTATTATTACAAAGAGTCCGAACAAACGCACAGATAAAAAATAAAATTGTAAAAAAATATATTCGGGCGGCCGGATGCAGGCCCTTGTTTTTTGCATGCGCTTTTAAATTTATTTTTATGTGATAGACTGGGGGCAAAAGGAGTGAATTATGATTACTGAAAAAATGGAAAAGGCTTTTAACGATCAAATTAACAAAGAATTTTTCTCTGAATACCTGTATTTGGCAATGCAGGCATATTTTGAGAGATTAAATCTTACCGGATTCACAAACTGGATGACCGTACAGGTTCAGGAAGAGCATGCGCATGCAATGGGTATGTACAATTACGTACACGAAAGAGGCGGCAGAGTTGAGCTTATGGCGATTGACAAACCGCAGACAGAGTGGAAGTCGCCGGTTGATGTTTTCAGACATGTTCTTGAACATGAACAGTTTGTAACTTCACGCATTAATGCATTGATGGATGTGGCGGAAGAAGAAAAAGACCGTGCCGCGCTTTCATTTTTGGACTGGTATTTAAAAGAACAGGTAGAAGAAGAAAACACGGTCGGTTCGGTTCTTGCAAAACTTGAATTGATAGGTGATGACAAACACGCACTGTTGTTGCTTGATAAAGACCTTGAGGCAAGAACTTTTACCGCGCCTGTTATCGGATAATTTTAAAAAAGGAATATGCGGCAAAGCCGCATATTCCTTTTTACGTATTTCAGCGGCTATTATAAGGAGAATTTATGACAGTATTAAAAATAGAGAGATTACCGCATAACAAAAACATTCCGGCATACCAGACCGAAGGTGCGGCGGGCATGGATTTGTGCGCTGCGATAGAAGCGCCGGTAGTCTTAAAACCGCTTGAAAGAGCGCTTGTTCCGACCGGTTTGAAAATAGAACTGGAACACGGCTATGAAGCTCAGATAAGACCGCGTTCGGGCTTATCAATAAAACACGGTATAACGTTAATCAACTGCGTTGGTACAATTGATGAAGATTACAGAGGCGAGGTTTGCGTTCCTGTGGTTAATCTTTCAAACGAAACTTATTCAATTCAGCCGCAGGAAAGGATTGCGCAAATGATTATTGCCCGCGTGGAACAGGCACAGATTGAAGTCGTTACCGAATTGACCGAAACGCTGCGAGGTGCGGGCGGCTTTGGCTCTACGGGCAAAAATTAACCGATATATCCGGAATTTAAGAATAATTCTTAATTTTTGTAAAACTTTTATAATTTATTGTGGTGCAAAAATAATCTTGGTGTTATATCTGAAAGCAGATTTCCATCTAAATAACGTATTGCATATAATGGAAAATAGTGTAGAATTATTTTAAGTAATGTTAAATTTGTAATGAATTATGTCAAAAAAAACTCATTACGGGGTTTAGCATGATATACAAGTAGGTGGACCTCGGTTTTGGAAAAAAATAAAACGGAAAAAACAAAGCAGACTGTCAGAAAGTCATCAAATCCTATTGCGGGAAAGGTGTCTAATCCGATTTCCGGCAATATTGCAATGCCTTTTCCCGAGAAAAAATCACAGGAACAGCAGCCTGTGGTTTCCGAAAAATATTCCAATCCGATTCTGGAAAAAACAAACAATATAGTTGCAAAGATAAATAACTTTAACAGTTACAGAACAAACAACAGATTGTTCGGCGGCGGAATAAATGCACCCGTTCAAACAAAGCACAGGTTTGTGGATTATGCGGATCTTTTGCAGCAGATTGAAAATGACTTTAAAAATTCTGCCGGCATAAACGATTTGTTTATGGCGCTTAACCATACATTCAACGAAAAGATGGACTGCAATTTTATGGCGTTCGGACTTTTCCATGAAAAATCAAAATGCATTAACCTCAGATTATACACAAAGCGCGGCGAAACTTATTCATCAAAAATCTTTATGTCGGACAATTCAAACCCGATAATTGAGGCGTTTAAAACATCTTCACAGGTTGCAAAAGATGATATAAAATTTTTAAACATTCCGTATATGTACAATTCATCGGCCTTTATAGTCCCGATGATTTCGGTAGACCAGTGTATAGGCGTCATAATTCTCGGCAAAGAAAGTTTTGATTTGAACGTTCATATCCTGCAGCTTTTTGCAAATTACCTTGCAATGTACATGCATAACGCAGAACTTTTGACCAGAACGAACAAATTTGCCAATACGGATACGCTGACTTCACTGTATAACCACAGAGGATTTCAGGAAATTCTATCCTCCGAAATTCAAAAAGCGGAAGAAAGCAAAACTTCGCTTTCAATAGTTATGCTGGATGTAAATAACATTTCCAAAATCAACAGAGAACTCGGGCACGCAAAGGGTGACGAGGTTATAAAACTGGTTGCGGAAAAGGTTAAACAGAACATAAGACCGTCAGACAGTGCGGGCCGTTACGGCGGTGATGAGATTGCGATTATAATGCCCAATACTGATACTGCGGAGGCAAAATATCTGGCGGAATATATTACGTATTGCCTTTCTTGCTGTTTTGTGGATGATGTGGGGCCGGTCAAGGTATCGGTCGGTATTTCAACATATCCCGAATGTACAAAAGATCAGGAAAAACTTTTGATTCTTGCGGAACAGGCCATGTATATTTCGCAGGCAAAAGGTTATAAAGAAGGCATGTCCGCGATTATAAGCTCATCGGATTACAACTTCTGGGATGATGTTGCGCTGAATTCGTTTGCCGAGATTCTTGCAAAACGTCATGCCCAAATCGGTATAAACTTTGAAGATGAGCTTCTGCATAAATTCAATAACGAACAAATACATTCCCAAAACCACCTTATGGAAATGGCCACCTCGCTTGCGGGCGCAATTGATGCCAAAGACCCGTACACAAAAGACCATTCCGCCTCTGTTTCAAGATATTCGGAAGCGCTTGCGCGTGCAATTAACCTTCCGGAAGAAGAAGTTGAGAGAATCAAACTCGGCGCGCTTTTGCACGATGTCGGCAAAATCGGGATTCCTGAGAGCGTGCTGAAAAAACCGGACAAACTTCTTGATGACGAATGGGAGATTATGAAACAGCACCCGACAATAGGTGCGGAAAAAGTGCTTGAGCCGAACGAAGCCCTCAGAGATTTAATACCTATCGTAAAATATCACCACGAACGCATTGACGGTTCGGGTTATCCGGATAAATTAAAAGGCGACCAGATACCGCTTGCAGCAAGAATTGTGTCGGTTGCCGACGCCTACCATGCCCTCATCAGCGACAGACCTTACCGTAAAGGCATGACGGTTGAAAAAGCATGCGAAATTCTGAAAATGGGCGCCGGAACCCAGTGGGATGCCGATCTGGTAAGACATTTTATCTCAATTGCCCCATCAATTTCAACAAGTGTTTAAATTAACCGTTCCCCTGAAAACGTAATCAATCAGCGGGCAGGTTTTTAAATATAATAAAAAAGAGGATCAAAAACAGATCCTCTTTTTTAATAGCTGGGGAGAGATTCGAACTCTCGACCTCACGGGTATGAGCCGTGCGCTCTCACCAACTGAGCTACCCAGCCATAAATCCCGTCAAAAATTTTTCGGGATAATTGACAAATTCTATTCTTACACAAAGGATTTGAATTTTCAAGTATTTAGTTATATAATTTTTTTCAGCATTTGTGAACAATAAGTTTTAATATGATAAAAGACTTGACAAAAGGCGCTCCGTTAAAACTTATACTTTTGTTTTCGGTGCCGCTTTTGATAGGAAACATTTTTCAACAGCTTTATAATCTTGCGGACATAATAATTGTCGGCAGAACTCTGGGCGTGGGTGCTCTTGCGTCCGTGGGTGCGGTTGCGCCGTTATTTTTTCTTATTTTGTTTGCGGTAAACGGCATGACTAACGGTTTTGCGGTAATAACGGGGCAAAAATTCGGTGCGGGAGATGTTTGCGGCGTAAGACGTTCGGCCGCTGTTTCAACCCTGTTGAGTACGGTTTTTACTGTTTTCTTTTCAATAATATTTATGATATTTATGAAGCCGGTGCTTTTTATGATGAATGTTCCCGCTGAAATTTTTGACGATGCATACTGGTATATTCAGATTTGTGTTTTCGGACTTTTTACGGCAAATTTTTATAACCTGCTTGCGAGTATAATCCGTGCGCTTGGCGACAGCAAAACACCTTTGTATTTTTTGATTTTTGCATCTGTTTTAAACGTTATACTTGCTCTTATTTTTATTCTGGAGTTTCATCTGGGAGTCCCCGGCTCTGCCGTGGCGGTTGTTTTGTCGCAGGCTTTTTCGGTGGTTTTGTGTCTTTTGTATGTAAAAAAACGCTTTCCGATTTTGCATTTGAAAAAATCGGATTGGATTTTTAAAAAAGAAAACCGTGCGGAAGATATTGAGTTTATAAAAGAGCATTTGAATGTGGGTTTGCCGATGGCGGTGCAGTTTTCGGTGCTCGGGATTGGCATGCTTATAATCCAGAGCGTGTGCAATTCTTTCGGGGCAAATATTATTGCGGCAATGACCGCGGCTTTGAGAATAGAACAGATTGCAACAATGCCTATGGTTTCTTTCGGGGTTGCGATTTCGGTTTTTGTAGCGCAGAATTTCGGAGCTAAGAATATCAACAGAATAAGGCACGGCGTTATAAAATCTTCAGTAATAAATCTTGTCTTGAGTATTGCCATGGCTTTTGTAATGCGGCTGTGGGGAAGCGATATCGTCGGAATTTTTATCGGACAAGAAAAGACAGAAGTTATAAATATTGCCCATGAATATTTGTGGATAAGCACTCTGTTTTATTTCTTTTTGGGCCAGATTTTTATTTTCAGAAACGCTCTTCAAGGTATGGGAAGAACCCTCATTCCGCTCACTTCTTCTTTTGCGGAACTTATGGTGCGATCGTTTGCGGCAGTATATCTTGCCGTGAAGTTCGGTTACTACGGAATTTTCTATGCCGGCCCGATTGCGTGGATTTCCGCATCAATCATTGTTGCTGCGGGGTATTTTATAAATATTAAAAAAATTAAGATTAAATACCTAAAGGAAAACTTTTTAAAGAGCGTTTAAAAACGCATCGAGAAGTAAAAGTTTTTGTTTATTGTTTTTGAATTTTGCAACTTTAGAAAGAATATTATTGTAAAAATCTTCGGTATTCTTATCTTTTATGCAAACAAAAAGACGTGATACGTCAACATCAAGTACATCCGCTATTCTGGAAAGAGTCTTTGCCGTCACAAAACCTTTGCCTGTTTCTATCAAACTCAAGGAAGTAGTACCTATATCAATCATTTCGGCAAAACTTTCCTGACTGTATCCGGCTGCTTTTCTTAGTCTTTTTACATTATTTCCGAATTCTTTGCAAATTTCAGAACCCATAATTACCTCTTTATCTATATTCTACTTTAACTGCAAGAGATAAATAATTATACTAAACAGTTTAATATTTAGTATTTAATGCTAAAAAACCGCCCGAAAGGCTGATATTTTAATTTTAATTAGTTGACAAAAAAATTTTAATTTAATATAATATATTGCATAACATATCAAATCAAATTACATAGGAGTCAAGGATGAGAAAAAGAGATTTATTGACAACAGCTTTATGTTTGTCAGCGCTGGTTATGTCATCACCGGCGTTTGCTGCGCGTGTTGATTATGTTGATGCTGCTGTCTCGGGTAACTCATACAGTATAACTGAGAAGACAATATCAGGCAATTCAACCGAAGGTATGGGAGGCGCATACTGGTTTACGGATTCAAATGCAACAAGTACGGAAAGAAGTCCGTTAAATGTTGCTATTTCAAACACAGTATTTGAAAACAATCAGGCAACCGGTTCCGGATACGGCGGTGTTATGTACGTTGCAAATGGTACTGTGAATATAGATAACGGTACATTCAAAGCAAATACAGCAGGTTGGGACGGCGGTGCGATTTCAACAAGAACTCCTTACGGCGGAACACCTGATTCAGGGCCGAAACTCGTCATCAACAACTCCTTGTTTGAAAGTAACGAAGCAACCGTATATTCAGGCGGTGCTATCGGACTTTATTCAGAAGCTGAAATCAATAACACAAAATTTATAGGTAACAATGCGGGCGGACATAATCCTGCAGATTCTACCGACGGCGGCGGCGCTATTTATTTAGGCGGCTGGGGTCAATTAACTCTGAACAATTCCGAATTTACAGGCAACACTTCCAACAGAGGCGGTGCAATCGGTACAACTGATGCCGGAATCGGTACAACGCATTATTTTAACATAAGCAATACCACTTTTGACGGTAACTCGGCAACCTTACAGGGCGGTGCTATTTTCTCAAAATTTACGGATGATAATGCAGGAAACCACAGCACAATTACCGGATCAACTTTTACGAATAACACAGCCGGTCAAAACGGCGGTGCCGTTTACAACAAAGGTACGCTTGCCGTAGATAACAGTGATTTTGATAACAACACAGCACAATATGGCGGCGGTTTTTTCAACGAAACAGGCGCAACCGCTAATCTGGGTGAAAATTTAAGTTTTACAAATAATACGGCACAGAAAAACGGCGGCGGTGTTTATAACTACACCGGCGCAACTATGACTATCGGCAACAATGCATATTTTTCAGGTAACAAAGCCGTTGAAGCCGCAGGCGGTGCTGTCCAAAATCTGGGTAACTTAACTCTAGGCGATAATATCACTTTTGAAAACAACTCTGCCGCATGGGGCGGTGCTGCTGTTTACGGCGGTTCCAGAGCAGGAGAAAGTTCGTCAACAACTATTGGCGACAACGCTATTTTCAGAAATAATTCATTAACTAATACAGGTACCGATGAAGTTGCGGTTGGCGGTGCTATATTTGTTGAAAACGATGAAGGTGGTAATGCAAACTTCACACTGGGTTCAAATTCATATTTTGAAAATAACTCTGCAAACGAAGGCGGTGCTGTTTACCTAAAAGATGCGATAGCGGCCAATGTCGGAAGCGGTGCTACATTTGTAAATAACTCCGCAGCCAAAACCGGCGGTGCTCTTTATACAATGTCAGACGTAACTCTGACTGACGCTACATTTGCAAATAACTCTGCAGGTCAACAGGGTGGTGCAATTTATGCAACAGAGAATTTAACAATTGCAGCTGACCAAAAAGATGTTATATTCTCCGGCAACAGTGCTGCTGACGGCGGTGATATTTATATGGCCGGTGATGCAGGAAAAGAACTCAATATGAGCATTGGCGATGACAAATCCGTTGTTATCTCCGGCGGTGTTTCCGGTGCTAATAAATATAATATGAATGTAAACGGGACCGGTACATTGAATTTGCAGTCTTATATCAAAAATGCGGATATAACTGTTAATGATATGTCTACATTATGGTTGAACAACGGTTCGCAGGTTTCAGGCAACAACAATACAATTACCTTGAACGATGGTACCGAATTGCTTACAATTAATAACCGGCTTGACAATTTTGAAGACGGTTTATTCACAGTTAACGGTGAAGTTTCATTGGGAGTTGATGCTGATATCGCATCAGGAACCGCGGATCGTTTCGGTGCTATTAATTACGGTCAGGACGGCAAAATTGTTATTGAAGGCGTAAACCCGACAAATACAAATTCTACAAAAGATAATTTCTCATTTAATATTTTTGATGCAACCGGTATTGACAAAAATAATGCCAGAATCGACGAAGATTTTGTTGCAATGGATACTTTGTCACCTATCAGATGGTTAAAAGGATCAATAGATGAAAACGGCATAGTAACATACGGCGCAAGAGGCAACGGCTGGAGAGATTTCAACCCGTCAGTTCTTGTAAGCCCTGTTGCAGCACAATTAGGCGGCTACCTTGTTCAATTGAATTCATACGATCAAGCGTTCATGAACCTTGATATGAAAATGCTTATGACTCAGGAAGAACGCAAAGCGCAAAGAATGAAAAACAGCTACGCAGCTGCAGGCAATTCAACAACGCCGATGGTTTATTCACCGACATATCTTCCTGAAAAAGATTCTGCAGGCTGGGTAAGACCTTATGCAACATTTGAAAACGTTGGTTTGAACGGCGGCCCGAGAGTTTCTAACGTTATGTACGGAACCTTCTTCGGTGCTGACAGCGAAATGTACGAATTCAAAAACGGTGCAGAAGCTCAATTCAGTGTATATGCCGGCTATAACGGTTCTCATCAGGCATTTACCGGCAACAGCCTCTATCAAAACGGCGGTACTTTAGGTTTGACAGGTATTGTTTATAAAGGCAACTTCTTCACAGCCTTGACCGCTAACGCAGGCGCAAGCGTAGTTGACGCAAGTACAATGTACGGCAACGAAGACTTCCCGATGTTAATGGCCGGTGTCGCTTCAAAAACCGGTTACAACTGGGAACTTGCAAAAGGCAAATTCATTATTCAGCCTAACTACTTAATGTCTTATACATTCGTTAATACATTTGATTATACAAATGCTGCAGGCGTAAGAATGAAATCCGATCCGTTGAATGCAATTAACATTGCACCCGGTGTTAAATTCATCGGTAACCTGAAAAACGGATGGCAGCCGTATATCAACTTGAGAATGGTATGGAACATAATGGACAAAACAGATTTCCTTGCTGCAAATACTTCAATACCTGATTTGTCTGTAAGACCTTACTTTGAATACGGTTTGGGTCTGCAAAAACGCTGGGGTGACAGATTTACCGGTTTCGGACAGGTAATGATGAGAAACGGCGGCAGAAACGGTGTATCACTCGGCTTCGGCTTCAGATGGGCATTCGGCAAAGGCGGCACAAGAGCTTATAACAACTCTCACTCAGCTGTCATAAAAGAACCGACCAAGATGAAGTTAAGCAATATCAAATAAACAAAAGCGGGTTTTTCAAAACCCGCTTTTTAATTTTATTGATTAATATAATCAGCTTTTTAAAAAAGCGGTTTGCAACCTGGAAGATTATTCAACGGATTAATTGCAGATCATATTGAATTATGTGATATTGAGATTATGGCATCAATAATTGAAAATATAACAGCACGGCAGATTTTGGATTCACGGGGAAACCCGACGGTGGAGGTTACGGTTGAACTGCCTTTTGGTGTCAAAGGAATTGCGTCAGTGCCTTCCGGAGCCTCAAAAGGCTTATACGAAGCTCTGGAACTCCGCGACGGTGACAAATCTAAGTTTGATGGCAAAGGTGTACTGAAAGCCGTTCAAAACGTTAACAAAAAAATAGCACCAGAGCTTACAGGAAAAAATGCTCTTTGTCAGAACACAATAGACAGCATAATAACACAACTTGACAATTCCGATAATAAATTCAACCTCGGGGCGAATGCAATTTTAGGGGTTTCGCTTGCTGCGGCACAGGCTGCTGCCGCAAGTTATCAAATGCCGCTTTACAGGTATTTGGGCGGAGTTAATGCCGTAACGTTGCCTGTTCCTATGATGAATATATTAAACGGCGGCGTTCATGCCGACAATAACCTTGATTTTCAGGAATTTATGATTGCGCCTGCAGGAGCTGAAAACTTTGAGCATTCACTGCAAATCGGAGTTGAAATTTTTTATAAATTAAAAGAAATTTTACGCAACAAAAACCTCACAACTTCAGTCGGTGACGAAGGAGGCTTTGCTCCGCAGTTAAAATCAAATTCAGAAGCAGTAGAACTTATTCTTGAAGCTGTTTCCCGCGCAAATTATTCAACAGATGATGTCAAAATCTGTCTTGATGCGGCATCCTCGGAGTTTTATAACAATGGGAAATACAAGTTTGAAAACAAATCACGTACAGCAGAAGAAATGGTTGAAATTTTTGCTGACTGGACAGAAAAATATCCGATAATTTCAATAGAAGACGGTATGGCTCAAGAAGACATTGAGGGCTGGAAACTTCTGACTGAAAAGCTCGGCGGCAGATGTCAGCTTGTTGGTGATGATTTGTTTGTTACAAATCCGAAAAGGTTTGCCAACGGAATTAAAAAATGTATTGCAAACGCAATATTAATTAAACCTAATCAGATAGGTACACTTTCCGAAACTCTTGAAACAATTCGGCTTGCTCAATTATCCGGCTACGGTGTGATAATCTCACACCGTTCAGGTGAAACAGAAAGCACTTTTATTGCAGATTTATCGGTGGCTGTTAATAGCGGTCAGATAAAAACAGGTTCGCTCTCAAGATCTGAAAGAGTCGCAAAGTATAACAGACTTATAAGAATTGAACAGGAACTTGGCTCTGCCGCAAAATATTTAGGGCTTAATGCGTTTAAAGGTCAAAAAAATGCCTGCGACAGGAATTGATTAAACTTTGTAAACTTATTGTTTTGAAACCCGCAAATTCTTTTTTGTTCATGTCTTATATGCACAAAAGGAGTATAAAATTTTGATTACGAAGATACAATTTTCAGAGCCGCGCGCTTTTAAATATCACACACAACCTGCACAGCCAAAACCCGACTCAGGCGAACAAAAGCCTGCTCCATATAATTCCGGAGCTTTTTATTACGTACCGTTTACCGGCAAAATAGGCCAAAAAGATGTTCCGGCGTCTTATGAAGAATACCAGCAGTTTGATAACGCTGCTGTAAATATTATCTCAAAAGCTACTAATCTTGCAAAAAAATATAATCATAAACAGGTTACTCAATATCACTTTATGTCAACGGCATTCGGTGACACTATCGACTATATTGATAAGTTAAACAGCGGCAAAGCTGATTTGTATATCCCGTCAGACGGTGAAGGGCCTTCTTATTTTACAAGTTTATTCTCAAAAGATTTGTTTGAAAACCCTAAGTACCGTGCGGCTTTCAGAGAAATTCTTTTGAATGAAAAGCAAACGGTCGATTCAATTCTTTCAAAACTTCCCAAACGGCCTGAAAAATCCAGACAGAGAATAAAAGTTTCCGAACTTTTCTACAACGACGTGGAAAATTCCAGAGAATCCCAGATGAGAGAAGAAACCATCGTAAACGGTTTTGATATTTATAACGGTGCGTTCAACTCTGTTATTCCGGAATACAAAAATTTTACCAACAACTTCAGAATGAAGGTAAATGACGTTTTGATGCTTGAAAATCACAAAGATGATGAGCGTATGTATTTCCCGAATTATGACAAAAAAGCGGAAACCGTCATGAAAAACCTCAATCTCGGAACAAACATGTTCATTACTTATGACAACGAAAAGGTTAATCCGAACTATTTTATGCCGGCGCTTTTAAAAGCCTTCCAAAATTCCGGTCAGAAGCTGAATCCTGAAAATACCGAAATCATTGAATTCAACAAGAATGTTGAAATGGCGCCGCTAATTTTGAAACTTCGGGAACTTGTAAAAGACAAAGACAAAAATCATATTGTAATTTTTTCACAGTTTAACCTTGCAAGAAACGCCATAATTGAATCTGACGGACAGGTTGCAAAATTTATGATGCCGGAAGAATATATTAATTTTATAAAAAACACTCCGAAAAATCTCCGGCTGGTTGTATTTGATGCCAAAGACAATTATCTGTCATATTTGCAGAATGCAATAATAGCGAACGCATTTAAGGATTTCGGTGAAATAACGATTCCGGTGCTTAATTCAGGCGACGTGTTGAATGCATTCATTGATGACAAAGGATTTTTAGACAAATCAGCTAAAAATATTTCCAAAAAAGCGCTTGAAAAAATAGTAAATACCTCTTCGCAGATTGATGGGATTTTGCCTGATAAAACTTTCAACCTGATGAAAAAGATTTCAAGCTGTTACATAGATAAAAAAGAAATAACCGTCAAAGATGTTGATGATTACATTAAAGAAGCAGATTATCTGTTTAAACAGACAAATAACGACAGTTCTGTTGAGATAGTATTTGATACCGGAAAACGCCTGAAAGATATAATCGGCAAATCAAACACCAAAAAAGAAGCCGAATCTCTAGTAAGACAGATTAAGAATAAAAAAACAGGCACAAAAGGTTTTATTCTGTACAGTCAGGACGGAATGGCAGGCGGCGGCCGCCGTCATACGGCAGAAGCCATTGCAGGCGAGGCAAATATACCGTTTGTTGCAATTAACACGCTGGATTTCGGGACAAAAGATGTTGACCTGTTCGGCGGGCTTGTAATGTCGCCTGAGGCGTCAATTAAAAAGATATTCTCGCTTGCATCCACACAGGCTGAGGCTAATCCGCACAAAGCCGCAATGTTATTCATAGAAAACTTTGAATATTTTTCGGTGGGTGAAATGGTTTCCGAATATCACCAGAAAGCCATGGCTCAATTGATAAGAGAAATGGAAAATGCCCAGAAAAAAGGTCTGAATATTGTTGTCATGGGTTCTGTTTCAAATCCTGATTTTATAGGCGAAGCCGCGATGAAGTCTTTTAAATTCAACGACAATATAGAAATTTCTTCACCGGCATTTAATAAAGAAGAACGGTTTGAAATCTTAAAATATATTTTGAAAAAGAACCGTATAAAAGTAGCCGGCAGCAAGGAAGAGCAGGAATCACTTCTTAAAGATATTTCAAAAACCTTAAGAGGTTTTTCGTTCATTGAATTAAAAAGTTTCATCAAAAAGGCCGAATCCATTGCGCAGGAAAGAAACCACAAAGAGATAACAAAAGCCGATATGACCGAAAGTTATTTGCGTTTAACAACCGGCAGACCGGCGGCAGCAAATGACATGCCTCATGAAAAAGAGATCGTTGCAAGGCACGAATGCGGTCATGCAGTAACCCTGCAGGTTATGAATAATTTATTCAAAAATCACGGCAAACCTTGGCACATACCGGATACGGTCAACTTTATAACTCTTGATCCCAGAAGTTACTACGGCGGTGCAATGTATCCGAAAATTGATTCAAACACTAAATTCTCGTTTGAAAAAGCGTTTTCAGATATCGTATGCAGTTACGGCGGACATTCAGCTGAAAAATATTTTTACGACATGGACGGTTCATGGGGGATTACCGGCGATCTGGACAACGTAACTTCAATGGCGGAAAATATGGTAAAAGTAATGGGACAAGGGTTTTACACAGGTAAAATTTCTCTTGCAAACAGGTTTGACGGCAAAGATTATTCAAGGATTATGACTGATGATTTAAGAAACAGAGTTAGTGCCGATGTTATGGTTATAACAAGGAACGCATTAACCGCTTCCGATTTCATTGTTTCAACATACGCTGATTTTATCAAAGAATTTTCGGACAAATATGCTCCGTTTGTCGGAACGGGCGATTGTCTGGTTGACGGCGATACGTTCAGAAAAGAGCTTGCCGAATGGAAGGCACGCCAGCCAAAAGAGGTTCAAAATGATATTGAGGCTCTGGACAGAATTCTCCTCGATATAATCGTTTATGCCAAAAACGGCAAGATTTATTAATTTTGTAAAAATATGTAACGATATACACAAAATCCTTAAAGAAAGATTTTATATAAACCGATAAAGTTTATGTAAGAGATCTTTAAGGAGAAGTGTATTATGGACGAAAAGAGAATTATGAGCGAAGAAGATTTAATGGTTGACTTTGCCGAGATGACAAGTTTTGACTTTAATTCTTTGGATTATCAGCAGATGCAGGATTTGCATAAGATTACGGACAGCGAATATGCTGAAAAACCTTATGCATTCAAGTTCGGCAAATTCGATTTGACTGATTTGTTCAAATCATTTACCGTGCAAAAAGAGATGTAGGCTCGTTGAATAAGGGAGTTATGTGTATGGAAAATTTTGATGATTTGTTTGAAGAGAACTGCTTTTTGCCCTGTATCGGCGAAGCGGAACCCAAAAAACAGGAGGTCTATATAAGACAGCACAAAAGTCTTGATACACTTCTTGCTGAATTAGAGGTGATAAAAAACAATATAGAGGAGATAAAAGCAAAGGAATGGCATTTGGCAAAACTGATGCAGTTCCACAAACAAGGGATAGCCCCCGGCTACCGGACATGAAAAGCGCCCCTGATGGGGCGCTTTTTTTGAATAAACTTTAAAAATTTTAAATACTTTTAATGTTGTTCGAGTTTTTCTTCATTAACAAGGTGTTTACTTTCGTTTACATAACCTGTTAACTGTTTTAGCGCCTGTTTGTAAGCATTGACTGTTCCGTTTCCGCCGAGGCATCCTCCGGGGCACGCCATAACTTCAATCAGGTTGCCGAGCTCGCACACACCGTTTTTGGCATATTTTTTCAAATCACGGATGGATTGTTTATCCAGACCGTTAATAACAACGGGATATGCCGGTATATGTTCGGGCAGCAGAGTTTGAACCGCCTTTGCAACGCCGCCTGTTACCGCGTAATTTCTTGCTTCTGCAGAGGCTTCCGTCTTAAATTCAACCTCTCCGCATTCGGAGACCTGAACCCCGAGTGCAACAAACCATGCTCCGAGTTCTTCATAATTCAATACAAAATCAACATTCGGGTTTTGCATGGCTTCTTTACGTTTTGCGTTACACGGGCTGAAAAATACCGTAACAGCATCCGGATGTTCTTTTTTCACGATTTCCGCGGTATAGTAAAGCGGAGTTTTTGTGTCAGATCTGAAAGGTTTCATCTCCGGAATATGTTTTTCAACAAGTTCGTTATATCCGGCGCAGCAAGACGTGGTCATAAATTCCGCACCCGCTTCAAGCCGTTCTTCAAACTCTTTTGCTTCTGTTTTTGTTGTAACATCGGCACCTTGAGCTACTTCATAAACATCATAAAATCCGAGTTTCATTATGGCGTCTTTCAATTGTGCCGGTTTGCAGGGTAATTGCCCCATTATTGCCGGTGCAACCATTGCTATAACTTTTTTCTTTGATTTTACGTTCTTTAAAATGTCGATAATCTGGCTTTTTTCATGAACCGCTCCGAAAGGACATGCCGCAACACATTTTCCGCATGAAATGCATTTGTCAAAATCAATCTTTGCATGACCGTCCTCACCTTTTGCAATAGCGCCTACGGGGCAGGCGTTTTCGCACGGTACAATAATCTTTGTGATTGCCTGATACGGACAAACCTGAACGCACATTCCGCAGTTTTTGCATTTTTCGGGATCAATAACCGATTTGCCGTTTTGAATGCTTATTGCGCCGAATTTGCAAGTGTTTACGCAGGGTCTGGCAACACAGCCCTGGCAAAGGTCGGTTACGTAAATTCTTGACGGAACACATCCTTTGCAGGCCGTTGTCAAAACCGTAAGAGGATTTTTTTCCGGCTCTTCACGCTCAAGAGATTTTTCGGCAAGCGTTGAAAGAAGTTCGCTGTCGTCAGCTTCTTCAATCGACATTCCCAATCCCGCCACCGCTCTGTCACGGAGTATTGCGCGTTCTTTATGGATACAGCATCTGTACGGTACTTCGCTTCCTTTCGGACGCATTGCATAAGGAATTAAGCGCGTATTTTCCGCAAAATCGTCGCTTAAATATGCTTTTATAAGACGTACAAGTATTTCACGCTTTAGGTGTGAAGTTTGTTTCGGGGTACTATTCATACTCATTTTTATTCCTTTACTTTAATTTGTTTTCAATTGCCGCTAAAACTTTTTCAACGGTTGCTTCTTTGATTACATCGTCATCAACTTTTACATACGGTGCTTTTGAAAATTCCCAGTCAATTGAGCACAAACCCAGACACGGAACGCCTGATACTTCTACTCTGTCACCGTATTTTTTCGGAACCAGTTCTATTAATTCCTGCAAATTTGCTGATCCCATTACAAAACATGTTGTTCCCAAACATACTTTTACACTGACTTTTTTGTCCATACTTTTATCCTCTCTATTACATATATTGTATGCTGACTTTTTTGAAATATTTGTTCTGAAGTACATCAGAAATCTTTTTGATTATGTTTTTGCGAATTTCTATTTCAACCGGCAGCGACGGATCATAATGCGCCTGATTCAGTTTTGCACCTACCATAAAATTTATGCAATCGCTATCCAATAAAAAGTTTACCAGCTTTCCTGCCGCGTTGTCAATATCTGTTGTGCCGGCTTCAAGATATTCAAGAGTTTTTGTAAGCGTCAAAACTCCTTCGGTCACAAGGTCAATACCGTCCATATAAGAACATGAAGGCAATTTGCCGATACTTATTGTCGCATCCATTGTTATAGGTTTGTTAAGTTCTCTTGATATTAAGTTTGCGGTTGTACCTCCGCAGACCGCTTTTTTGCCCTTAAAATTATCGAACATTCTCGCATATTCCGCATCTTTTGACTGATGATAAGGCGGGCCGGTAAATACAAGCGATTGGCGAGGTTCCCTGAAATATAAAACACAGGCTGATATATCGTCTTTAGGGTTTCTGTCGGTTTCAATATTTCTTGCCTGATTTACAAGATATTGAGAAAGTTCGGAACTTGAAATATCGGGGTGTTCCTGAATTTTGTCTTTCAAAAGTACAATGAGCCCGTCACGGCGAAGCCCGAGCTTTAACCTGCCTCCGCCAAGTCCTGCCTGTGTTACTCCGTCAGAGCAAAATACAAGTCTGTCGCCCAGTTTTAAATCTATTCTGTAAATTTTCATTTTGCGGTTTTTGAAAGTTTTTGATTGAATGATTTCATAGTCGGGCTGCATAACTTCGTTATTTCTGAGCCATATAAATTCCGGATTGCCTTCTTCAACAATTCTGGCATGTCCGTCGTCGTTTACATCTATTGCAGAAAAGGTTGAATAGCTTATGTGGCGGACTTTGCAGACCGGAAGTGAATTCATAATGATTTCCGCTGCTTTGCGTATGGAAATCTGTTGTTCTTCAATAAACCTTAAGAGCATGGTTGCGGTCATGCAGGAGAGAATATTTGCTTTTATTCCGCTGCCCAGTCCGTCTGATAACACCGCAATGAGGCGGGCTTCATCAGGGTATCTTTTTGATACAAAATAATCCCCGTAAGCGTTCTGGTTATATTTTTTCATTTGACTGCAATCTATGTCAATGAACACCTATTCCTCCGCTTCATTATCTTTGTCGTCGTAGTCGTTGGCAATTGAGCTTAAAAGTGTTTCGGTTTCAACCATGTGTTCACCCAGCAGGCATGCGATTTCCTGAACGATTGAAATATTTTTTGAAATAACTTCATGAGCTTTTTGCGAAATTTTTTCGCGGTTTGTTTCGGTCTGAGTTACGTCTGTTATAATCGCGCCGACAATTTCGTTTTCTTCAATTGTAAATGCGCTTATATCGTATAATCTGTTTTTGACCGGATAACGTTCTTTATGGAGATCTTTTCCGGTTTTCAAAATTGTTTTGAAAATATCCGAAAAATCAACTATTCTGTCAATTGCGGCACCTGTCATTCCGTCCGGACGGGCTTTGAAGATTTCGTACATTTCGCCAGTAAACATTTTCATAAAACTGTCATTTGCTTCCAGAATATTCATATTGTTGTCAACCATAACAACGGCTGCAGGCATGCAGCGAAACATTGCGGCAGCTTTTCTGACGGCAATTTTTCTCATATAAGACACGCACATTGAGGTTTCCGCATCGCCGTTTAAAAGTGCAACAGCCATATCCCGACAGGTCGGATAACCGCATCCTCCGCAGTTAAGTTCATCATCCACCGAGTGTTTGCCTATCCTTTTTAATGCCTGCAAAATATCTTCCATCGGATAAGTTTTTCTCTTAACCTGTGAGGAAGTGTAATCTACATCAACAACAACAGACGGTTTTTTGGGAATTACAAGTCTGTGTTTTACGTTCGACAAAACATCCGAAACCACGCTTATGCCGGCTTTTTCTGTCGAAATACAAGGGCCGGCAACACATCCGCCTTCGCAGGATAAACCTTCAACAAAAATTACTCTGTCAATTTTGTCAGGTTTGAGGTTTGCCAGTGCTTTTTCAAAATTACTGAGCCCGCATATATCTATAAGCTGAATATTTTCTTTTATGCCGATTCTTTTTATTGTTTCATTCATTCCGCCGTCTATCGGATACAAAGAACCTTCATGCGCGCTGTGCGGAACAAAATGGCATTTTGTATCCGTTGCAATATTTGAAATATCTCCGATGTCGTCCGCAATCCATCTTTTTAGTTCTTCAAAAGTTATTGCAACATCAATGAGTCCGCCATGGTCTGCTTCATTTTTCTTTCCTATACAGGGGCCTATAAAGACGATTGTAATATCTTCACCGAATTTTTCTCTTAAGAGCTTTGCATGAGTCATTGCAGGTGAGCCGATAGGAGTTATGTTGTTTGTAAATTCCGGATGATAGTGTCTTATAAAATCAACGATAACCGGACAAGCACTTGAGATGAACAAACCTTTTTCGGCATTGTTAAGCATTTCGGCGGTTTTTATTGAAACTTCTTCCGCGCCGAGTGCGGTTTCGGAAACTTCTTTAAATCCAAGACGTTTTAAAATTGAAATCATTTTCTCTGCCGGCATTTCGAAAACTCCGCTCCAGGAAGGTGCCAGAGATACATAAACATCTTTTTTGGATAATAAAAGTTTTCTTATTTTATCCACATCACCCCGGACTCTTTTTGCACCGGCAGGACATGCTTTTACGCAGGCACCGCAGGCAATGCATTTGTCAGGGATAACAGAGGCGTGCCCGTCTTCAATTTTAATTGCTTTGACATGGCATTCGCGTACACATTTGTAGCAATCGTGGCATTCGTTTACCAGTGTATATACCGGATTTTGTTTGTCCATGTTTTCTCCTAAGGATGTATTAAACGTTTTGTTCCAAAATTTCTTTTAATTTGTCGATATCGACATTGTTATATTCTATGCCGTTTACATAGATATTCGGGCCCGAGGCGCATTTATTTTCGCAGCGGGTGCCTTCAAGTTCTATACTGGCCTCAATTCCGTGTTCTTTTATATAATCTTCCAGAAAAGCAAGATTTTCCTGATTTCCGCGTGCAAAGCACGAACTTCCCATACATACCGTTATATTCAATTTTGTCATACTGTCCTCTTAATAATAATTTTAGCCTGCGATGAATTTCAGGGCAACTTTTTTACAAAATTCTTTCATAAATTTTGTCGATATTCTGCAAAAATTCTTTTTTGTCAAAAATTGCGTCCAGTTCTTCAATTGAAAGCAATTTTGTGACATCTTTGTCGTTCAAAAGATTTTGTTTGAAATTCCCGTGGTTGTTGAATGCGTCAAGCGCGTTTCGTTGCACGATTGTATAAGCCTCTTCGCGGCTCAAACCTTTTGCAATCAAAGACAGAAGAACTTTTTGCGAGAATACAATTCCGCCGAATTTTTCCGTATTTTTAAGCATATTGTCTTTATGCACCACAAGATTTTCAACTATTTCATTAAATCTGTTCAGCATAAAATCAACCAGAGTCAGACTGTCAGGGAAAATTATACGTTCTGCGGAACTGTGAGAAATATCCCGTTCGTGCCAGAGCGGAATATTTTCCAGCGCGGCAATTGAATTAGACCTTACAACTCTTGCAAGCCCGCACAAATTTTCTGACAGTACCGGATTTTTTTTGTGAGGCATTGCAGACGACCCCTTCTGACCTTTGCCGAAACCTTCTTCGACTTCCAGAACTTCCGTTCTTTGAAGATGTCTTATCTCGGTTGCAAACTGTTCAATTACGCTTGCAATAAGGGCTAAAGACTGCATAAAGTATGCGTGATAATCTCTTGCTATAATCTGGGTTGAAACTCTTGCGGGTTTTAGTCCCAGATGCTTGCAGGTAATCTGTTCAACTTCAGGCGATATGTTGCTGTAAGTTCCGACAGGGCCTGAAATTTGTCCCGTGCGGATTTGTTCAAGCGCGTGTTCAAAGTTATTTTTCTGGCGTTCAAGGATGTCAATCCAGTTGCAAAGTTTAGCTCCGAAAGTCATAATTTCCGCATGAACACCGTGAGAGCGGCCTATACAGATTGTGTCTTTATGTTTTCGTGCCAAATTTTTTACCGAATTGATTGTTTTATTCAAATCTTCAAGAATAATTTTTCCGCTGTCTTGAATTTGCAGCGCAAAAGCCGTGTCTATAACGTCGGAACTTGTCAGGCCGACGTGCATATATCTTCCCAAATCGCCCAGACTTTCGTTTACGTTTGTCAAAAACGCGATTACGTCGTGTCTTACCTCGCGCTCAATTTCGTCGATTCTCTTTACGTCAAATTTAGCGCGCTGTTTTATTATCAAAACATCCTCTTTCGGAATTTCGCCGAGTTCCGCGTATGCCTCGCATACCGCAATTTCAACCTTTAAGTAATAGCCGAACTTGCTTTCTAAAGTCCAGATGTTTTTCATTTCTTCGCGTGAATATCTGTCTATCATGGTTCCATTTTAGCATAAAAATTGTTATCCGTGTCGCGTAATAAAACTTTACATAAAAAGCAATTTTTTCGGGAATATATATTTTATATATATAAGAGTATAAAAAAAGAGGGATTGTTATGCCAGTCGGATTTGTAAAGCAAACTGAATTTAACAGCACACCGGAATTATTGACAAAATACGGTACATACGAAAAGTATCTTTTGGAGTATGTAAATTCTTTGAGCAACACTTCTTTGATGACGTTTGCAAAAGAGCATGCCGAATTTCAAGCCTTCAATTTGGCTGATCGTATCAGAAACAGTATCTGGTCTGCATCCAAACAAGCTGATGAAGCAAAAGGTAAGGCTCAAGAATTATATTGGAAAGCATTGGTATTTGAAGATGCTGCTTCGGCAGAAAGATCAGTGGCCCTCAGCAATTATGATAAAGCAAAAACTGCCTTCAAAAGCGGGAGCAAAGATATTACCGAAAAAGAATACGAAACATTTTATAATAAATATTTGACAGCAGACAGTAATGCCAGATCTGCTGAATCAACAAGAAGCATCCTCGGAGAAAAAATGGTAAATGCGTCCAAAGCCTCAGAATTTGCCTTCTTTAACGGAATGGTTGCCGACAAAACACTCATAGATACTTAAATTTTATTAATATATCTTCGGTTAACGTATTGCAATTTTTTCTTGATATATTAAAATTTCTTTTGTAGAGTGCTTACGCCAATATGTCACTCAACAATAAAGGAAACAAACATGTCAATTAACTTGAAAAACAAAAAAGAAATCGTGAAAAAATACGGCGCAAACGAAAAAGACACAGGTTCTGCAGCTGTTCAAATCGCGATGATGAGCAAAAAAATCGCTGAACTTACCGAACATTTAAAAACCAATCAAAAAGATTTTGCGACAAAAAGAGGTCTTTTGATGATGGTAGGTAAGAGAAAAAGATTACTTGCTTATGTTAAAAATCAAAATCTTGATGAATACAGAGATTTGATTAAAAAACTCAAAATCAGAGGTTAATTTTCCAAAAGAGCCGGCGATGCCGGCTTTTTTAGTATAAGAGGGTTTTATGAAAACATTAAAATCAATGAGGCTCCACATAGGAATTTTCGGCAGGACGAACACGGGCAAATCTTCGCTGCTGAATAAGATTGCCGCGCAGAGTGTTTCCATAGTATCGGATACAGCGGGAACCACGACCGATACGGTTGAAAAGTCGATGGAACTATTGCCTGTCGGGCCAGTAACTTTTTTGGATACGGCAGGACTTGACGACAAGACGGCGCTTGGCGAAAAACGTATTGAAAAAACAATGAAAATAATTAACCGTGCAGACATCGGGGTTATTGTTTGTGATTATGAAGGGCTGAAAGACTATGAAAAAGATTTGATAAAAAAGTTTGAGGGGCTAAACATTCCTTACCTTATTGTCGTAAACAAATCCGATTTAAAAGAAATAAAACTTGAAGGATATAAAAATGTTTTGTACACATCGGTTTTGCAGGACAAAGAGATTGTATTCAAATTCAAAGAGGCGCTGGTAAAACTTTTGCCGGAAGATTTTGTAAACACTCCCAAGATTGCGGGAGATCTTGTATCTGGAAAAGACACGGTAATTCTTGTTGTTCCGATTGATAAAGAAGCGCCGAAAGGCCGGCTTATACTGCCGCAGGTTCAGACAATAAGAGATCTTCTTGACAGTAATTGCATGACTTATGTTGTTAAGGAAACAGGATTAAAAGACGCGCTTGAAAACCTTAAAACTCCGCCGGCGCTTGTTATAACCGATTCTCAAGCATTTAAAAAAGTTGCGGAAATCGTTCCGGAAAATATTCCCCTGACTTCGTTTTCTATACTTTTTGCAAGGTTGAAAGGCGATTTGAAAGAGTTTATAAAAGGCGCAAACGCAATTGAGAATTTGAAAGACGGCGACAGGGTTTTGATACTTGAAAGCTGTACGCATCACGCAATAGAGGACGACATCGGCAGGGTTAAAATCCCTAACCTTTTGCGGCAAAAAACAGGAAAAAATTTGATAATTGAAAACTATGCAGGTCATGATTTTCCGGATATTTCAAAATATAACCTTATAGTGCACTGCGGTGCCTGTATGACAAACAGGCGGGAAGTTTTGTCGCGGATTTTGATTGCAAACGAAAAACAAATACCTATAACAAATTACGGAATAGTTATTTCATACTGCCTCGGAATTCTTGACCGCGCCGTGAAAAAAGTCTGCTGACATTCCTTTGCTCCCCGGAGTTAAGGTGTGATGTTTTTAAAGTTGTCAAGACGCTAAAGCAGCATAGCAGGTCGGATTTGCTAATCCGACGACACTTTTAATATAACAATACCAATCAAAAAATATCAAAAAAAAGCACTTGCCAAAATTTAAAAAAAATGCTATATTAAAAGTGTAGAGCGACACAAGAACAACGAAAGGGGCTAAAAGCATGATGAATAGTGGATTTCAGCCTAAATGGGGGGGGG